>CAJNCS010000004.1 GCA_905221325.1 bacterium | reverse complement strand
ATACAGATTCACCTTCAAGAGATGCGCTCTTGCTTACTGAGTCTGACTTAGAAGTACTGTCGCTGGCGCTTACTGATTCTGAAGCTGACTTGCTTGCTGATTCAGAATTAGATTGACTTGTTGATGTTGACTTAGAAGCATCATCAAGGGAAGTGCTCTTGCTTGCTGATTCTGACTTAGAAGCACTTTCTGACTTGCTAAGTGATTCTGACTTAGACTTGCTTGTTGATGTCGATTTAGAAGCATCAGCGTTTGAGTTACTCTTGCTTACTGACTCTGACTTAGAGACACTCTGTGACTTGCTAAGCGATTCTGATTTAGACTTACTTGTTGATGTTGACTTAGAAGCATCAACTACTGAGTTACTCTTGCTAAGTGACTCTGACTTAGACTTACTTGTTGATGTTGACTTAGAAGCATCAACCACTGAGTTACTCTTGCTAAGTGACTCTGACTTAGACTTACTTGTTGATGTTGACTTAGAAGCATCAACTACTGAGTTACTCTTGCTAAGTGACTCTGACTTAGACTTGCTTGTTGATGTTGACTTAGAAGCATCAACTACTGAATTACTCTTGCTTACTGACTCTGACTTAGACTTACTTGTTGATGTTGACTTAGAAGCATCAACTACTGAGTTACTCTTGCTAAGTGACTCTGACTTAGACTTGCTTGTTGATGTTGACTTAGAAGCATCAACTACTGAATTACTCTTGCTAAGTGATTCTGACTTAGAAAGACTTCCTGACTTGCTTGCTGAGGCACTTTCTGAGGCTGATTTAGACAAGCTTTCTGATTCAAAGTTAGATTGACTTGTTGAAATAGATTTAGATTCATCATTTGCTGATGTACTCTTACTTTCTGACTCTATTATACTTTTAGATGTCGATGTAGATTCACTCTCATATCGAGGGTTACGAGTAACATTGAAGCTTATTGTAGCTTGATTGACCACTCCTTGACCACCTGCGCCACTAACTCGTACATTGAACAATACCAAGTTCCCTTTGACAGGCGTTGGATAACCCCACATAGTCAAACGTGGTAAATATCCAATCTGACCTTGTTGACTCCGTACTTGCACAACATCCAATCGATAGTTAAGACCAAGTTGTTTCAAACGATTAGTGTCTGTCTCAGAAATATAGAGGGCATCTCTAGCAATATGCTCCTGCTTCCAACTACCATTAAAGTGCTTGTTTTGTCCACTATGGAAATAAACATGTGTCTCAGGCATTGGTTTATAAGCTGTTTGATCAGGAATTGGATGTCTCTTGGCATATTGACCATTTGGTGTATCGGTAAGAAATACACCAGCTTCAGAGTCAATAATACCTGGAATACCTTGGCGGAAACCAGAGTAACCCTTTTTCGGTGCAGTAGTTACTTGCTTGTCTACTTTTTGATCTTTCTCAGCTTGCTTGGTTGCATCCTTGCCTTGGGCTTGGTTCTTATCTGCTACAACACCAGCTGCTAGGTTGTTGCTAGTCGCTGCTGCTTGGCTGCTGAGCTGGGTAGCGCTAGACAAAGCGTCACCGAGCTTGCTGGTCGTAAGGCTTTCAGCAGGGTTGACCTTGACATCGAGGGACGCTGAAGTAGAAGTTGAGACAGAGGCTTGTACTTCTGACTCGATAGCTGCACTAGCACTCTCAACTAGAGAAGATGATGCTTGAACACTTGCTGACTCAGATGGCTGTGCGCTAACAGATGCTGACTGAGAGGCAGGAGCCGAAGCTGATGCTGATGTTTGAGTGCTTGCTGACTGCGATGGTTTTTCGCTGACAGATACTGACTCTGAAGCAGGAGTTGAAGCTGAAGCTTGAGTGCTTGCTGACTGACTAGCAGCAGCTGAAGTGCTAGCTGAGAGGGACTGACTAGCTGACTCGCTGGCTGATAGACTTGCTGACTCTGACTCACTTACTGAAAGGGAAGCACTTACAGATTGACTGACTGACTCTGAAGCGGATACAGATTGTTGTTCTGCTTGCGCCTCTTTTACTACTGCTTGTGCTTGGGCGATGATTGGATTGCTGCTGGTTTCAGTTGTCGCATCAGCTTGAGGTTCACTTGCGATGACTGCCTTACCAGTTTCCTTGTACTCAGATGTTTCATCTGCGTATACAGTTTGCTCTTGAGTTGCAACAAAACCTGCGGCCCCGGCGGCTAAGATGGCCCCTATACCCGCAAGCGTGTTGACATTGAGATGAGCGTGGTCAAGTTCTTCAGTGTCGGATAGGCTTGTCGAAACAACTTCTCCCATCCCACCGATACGAAAGAGATCTAGTTGGGAATTGGAGGCTTTCACCCAGTTTTTACCCGACTTGTAAAGCTTGTAGCGCTTTTTCTCATCTACGATCTCGAAATCTTTGTTAAATTTTTTACTTCGAAACATTCTATTCCTTTCTTTTTTGAAAAAAATCCACTCTTTGTTAACCTCATGATCATTAACAAAGGGCGATAAAGTGCACTGTCATTCTCAAAGTAAAGCTGGTAGGCAACCGCAGTCAGTTTCAGTTCCCCACTAGTCTCCCGAGAAAAACATATCCCAAGTGGAATATACCTCTCACTTTATTCTAGCATACTCCATTATGGATTCTATCAAAAAATATCTTCTATTTCAAGTATTTACTGTTTTTTTACTCGCTTAAATATCAGGGGAGTAAACGTTTGCATTGTTGCGAATTTTCTAACCAATTCAGACTCGTAAAAGGGATGAATAAAGGTATATTATTATTGGGTAAAACATAAAAAGAAGAGGACTGACTTAGTCCCCTTCTAAACTTGGGCATTTGCCGGTAAATGCTGTGTCTAACTGGCACGTGTGACAGGATGTAATTTCTATGAGCTGGCACCTAGCCTAAAAGGAGCCTCTCAACTGCATGATGAGCGTAACTAGCAGGGTCACGAGAAAGAGAATTCCACCTAAGACGATAATGATATTAAATTCTTGCTTTTCTCTTTTCAAAGGTTTTTGACGGTCATCTAGCTTTTTTTGTATGTGTTCTTGCAGGATTCCATTTTCCTTATCTGCCATCTCTCTCCTCCTTTTCTAAATGGTACAAACGGACTTGCCTTCAGCGAAAACAAGTCCTGATTTGATATGTTACAAAATAGCCTTGTATTGTTCCAAGCTAGCCTGATTGGCTGCTTGTTTCTGCTTAGCAAGGGCTGTCTCCATCTCAGATGGATGCGAAAGAACACCCTGAATTTTGCCAACCATTGCTGATACTTGCTCCACTGGATAGATATGGTTTGCTGCCATGAAACGCTGGGTATGGCAAGTAGTATCAAAGCCGAGAAGCAGGATGTTGTTCTCAAAGGCCGTCCGACACGCGTCGAGGATTTCGTCGCTGATGTTAATATCCAGATAGAGGTCGCAACGAGCAAAGAGTTCATCGACCTGAGAAGGACGGATATTTGGATAGAGTGAAACATTGGCATAGCGGTTCAACTCCATCAAATGACTGGACATCTCTGTGATCGCTCCAATATGGAAATGCACGTTTGGTAGTTGAGTCAAGAGGGACTCGATTTGCTCCAGTTGGTCACTATTGGTCAAAATCAAGGCTTCTGGCTTCATATTATTGAGACGTTTGTAGTGATAGAGGTAGCCCACATTTTGGAAATAGGCTTGCTCTTCTGGTGTGACGATGCTGCAAATCTTGTCGTAGACTTGCTTGTCTTGCACAGCGATACGGATATTGCGTTCAGGGTTCTGTATGGCAACTTTCATATTGCCTGGTAGATCATCTCTGATAGGTTCTTGCCAGAAGAGGATATCATCAGCAGGAGCATTTTTCGGAGTCAAACCAACTGCAACCAAGAATGGCGTTGCTAGAGAATTGTAGATGATCCGATCAGTATCATAGCCACGATACTGAAGATAAAAGATTACAAATTCTTCTTTGGACTTGAAGATATGGCGCTTCCCTTCTACTGTCAAAATAATATCCTCTGTCAGATGATTTTCCATGATCACGGTCACATTATTTTGGTCAAAATAGCGAGTATGGGTCGGACGTTCATTCTGGTCGTAAGATATCTGAGCAAAGAGACGTCCCTTGCGATTGTAAATATCTGCCGCTCGAACCTTGCCCTCTTCATCTAGCCATTCGACAGCACGGACACGTCTTTCATGGGTTGGATGACGATAGAAAATATTCGCACGTTTCTTGCCCATATCCAAGATTTCACCGTTAGAGTTGCTAGAGCGGATCTCCCATAGGTAGGGTTTGGGTACCAGGTTAAAGTAGATGGCACGACCTTCTGTTATCTCCAAATCACCTGTGAAATAACTATAAGGTGACTCTACATCTGGTGCAAGATAGCCATCGTCTTGGACAACAACAACAGGACAATCAAGCCCAGCTGTCTTTAGTGAACGTAACAAATCAAAACTTTCTTGATCATAGCGTTCAAATAAACAAATCATAACGTTTATGCCTTTCTTTTCTGAATCCTACTTAGTCTGAGCAGATTGAACTAGATCGTACCAACGTTGGGCGATGTGTTCATCAAGATAGGGTTCTGCGACCTCATAAGAGACACGAGATAAATCGTCTTGAGAATGCTGCGTAAATAGTTGAACAATCTTTTCTGCATACTCTGTCGTCATCGCATCCAAATCATTTGGACGCGCCTCAGGGATCAGGTAACCATTTTCTCCATCACGAATAAAGGTTGGATTCCCATAACGAACATCAAAACCGATGATTGGCAGACCAGAGCCCACCGCTTCTAACAGGGTCAAACCAAATCCTTCGCTAGTTGAAGCAGCTAGGTAGGCAGAGTAGTTTTTGTAAACCTCAGCCATGTGATGATGCCCCATCAAATGGATATAGTCTTCTGCATTTAAATCATGAATCAACTGCTCTAGCATGGCTCTTTCTCCGCCTGTGCCATAGATATCGAAAGTAATCTCTGGTAGTTGTTCATGCGCTTTAACTACTGCGTGAACTAGCCAGTCAATATGCTTTTCACTAGCCAAGCGCGAAGCTGTGATTAAGCTAAATGGCTTGCGCTCGCCTTCTGGCTGACGCAACTTGTCCAAGCTCCCGACAGGAATAGTCAAAATCTCTTTGGTTTTGATATCTGTGTATTTAGCAAACTGTTCTTTGAGCAATTCTGTCTGAGCGTCGGTTGAGTTGATGATATAGTCTACATCTGCTGCGTATTCAAACTGGTACTCGTAGTAGTTGTTCCATAGGATATAGTCGGTTTCCGCAGGATTTTCACTGAAGTGATCTGCATGGACGATAACGACTAGTTTTGCATCCCCTTTATTGGCAAAGATAGGTTGACCGATATCTGTCTCTCTATCCAAAATCAGCAAATCTTTATCCGTCAAGGCTAAGCATCTCATGAAGTGCGCAACAAATTCTTGCTTGGAGTAGAAAACATGGTCTGGGAAGCGATAAACTTGGGTTTCTTGCTTGCCATCTACCTCATCGATGATTTCTTCATAAGCCGTGCTACCATCTTCATTGAGCCAAGTGCGTTGATATAGCCGAGCACGTCCGTCCACAGGACTGTAGTATTCGATAAAGTTTTTAGTATAAGTGTAGTATTCTTTTTGGATCAAGCAACCACGTGAAACAATCTCTGCTCGCTCAATCAACTCCTTGTCCATATCACAGGCATAACAAGTCACAAAATCATCGTTCTCAAAGATCACACGGATGGTTTTATTGTCATCATTGCGGATGATTTCAACTGGTTCTTCGTCAAAACTTTCTAAAACCTGCGCCAAAGTGTAAGTCGTTGGAGCGATCTTGACATCTGTAAAATACTGATAAAGCCAGATAATTTCAGAGTCCTCAAAGCCAATATTCTTGGTTAAATGTTCAATATTGTCAGCTGAAATAAAATCCATAAAGATGAATTTCGCCTCTAATCCCACACTGCGAAGCAATTTGGCACGATAGATCTGCGCATACTCTACACCACTGCTCGCCCAGCCAATTCCCAAATTGATATTATAAATCGTCATAAATCATATTCCTCTTATAAAAAGTTGTCCTGTTTAATTCTAGAAAGGCGCTTTATACTTTTTCCTTTTTTCTCATCTCGATCTCCTTCTTTTTTCTTGGATCTCATACGAGACGAGATGTAGCTGACAGAAACAGCACTATCCGTTCCCGTTTTAGCCAGAGGTTTCTCCACGTCGGCAGGTTTCTTTTTAAGCCCTTGGATTTCTTCCTCTTTGACCTCTTGTTTCGGCAGTTCAATCTCTTTCCACAACTTCTGAGCTTCTTTTTCGGCATTGCCCACTCTGATATCTGAGTCGTCCGTGTCAAGAAGGTTATCAATGCGACTGATAATCTCTTTGATTTTCTCTTTTTGTAGATTATAGAGTTTTTCGGCTTCGATTCGTTTTTTCGTCAGGGTGTCGATTTCTTCAAGAATGGATTCTCGTGTATCTAAATAATCTTTTTGAGCCTTTTCTAGCACTTCTTTAGCTTCTTTTTCTGCTTTCTCGTGAGCTTCAATAACAAGTGATTTTGCATAGACAACCGCTTCACCGATTTCTTTTTCTTGATTCTTCATAGAGTCGATTTTTTTACGAAGAGAGTCGATTTTTTCATTCTTTTTCTGAATTTCACGATCAAATCCCTCCTCCAAGGATTCGATACAGGCTTCGACTTCCTTGGCACGATAGTTACCGAACAATGTTTTTTTCAGTCTCATTTTACTCCCTCTATTCTTTATCTATCTAATATACACCACATTACTCATTGTAGCATAAAATAACACGTATTACCATTATTTTATAAAGCTTCTCGCGAAATATTCGTATTTTATAAAAGGACACAGGAATCGTTCCACCAAGGCGACATATTCATTTTTTCTAAGAAAAAAGCCTGACAGGATGTACTAAGAACTCCTTCAGGCTTGTTCATAAAAAGTGACTATCTGAATCACCATTCAAGATTAGAAATATAGCAACTCTAGCATGGGTCCTTCTATTTTAAAAATCAAGTTCTACCCAGCTAAGAGGTGTGTAACCAAGAAGTTCAACACCATCGTATTCAACCGTCTTCACAATCTCTTGAATATTTACTTTTAATTCTTCTGTCGCTGTGCTGTTTGGATCATCTAGTACAAGTCCATCTTCTACGACAAAGAGTGGTTTTTGGTAACGGTCATAAAGATTATTCATCACAAGACGAAGACCTACTGGGTCAATTGGATTTCGATTAACATCGTCTTTTGCGTATTTGTTGATAAAGACTTCCTGAGAGTTGCTTGATGTATAGTAACTGAAGCTTACAAAATCAACCTTGCCATCTCTCAAGACAAAGAGGTCATCGTTTTCGATATCCAAGGCGATCTGTTCACGCTCCAAGCGGCGCAAGAAATGGTTTGGATAGTAACCACGAACTTGCACATCCGTAAAGAGGTAGTTTTCACGATTCTTAACTTCTGCTTCCATCGCATCAATAGCATTGTCTGTTTGCTGACTATAGTTTTGGCTGACTACGAGCATACCTCCAAATTGGAATTCTGGATTGATTGCTTTCCCAATCTTGATTGCACGAGCAGAAGCAACTAATTGGTAATGAGCCGCTTGCCAAATCAACTGGTCACGGTTATCACCATTTTCAATCAATAGCCCTCCACCCAAAAATGGTAGGTGGTGTAAAATATTGAATTCGTTGAAAGTAATCCAAAATTTTACTTTATCTTTGAAATATTGGAAAACAGCTTCTGCGTAGCGCTCAAAAAGTTCAATCATCTTGCGACTTTTCCAAGCACCATACTTTTCATATAGGTTGAGAGGAACATCAAAGTGACTGAGTGTGACAATCGGTTCAATATCTTTTTTCAGAACTTCATCAATGATACTTTCATAGTACTTCAAACCTGCTTCATTTGGTTGCAACTCTTCTCCACTTGGGAAAATACGAGCCCAAGAAATGGAGATGCGATAGGCGTTAAAGCCCATAGATTGGATCAAATCCAGATCCTCGATATAATTTTTGGGGCTCACTAGGGCAGACTGTCCTAGCAAATCATAGGCTCCTAGCGGAACTGTTTTGTAGTCAATTTCTCCATTCATCACTTCCCCGCGAAATTCACTAACTGGAAGGACATCTGTAGTTCCTAAACCTTTCCCACTATTTGATATAATATTTCTAATCATGGTGACTCCTTTTTATTTATTTTTGGTATATTTTCTTGTGATGATTGCAAAATCGAATACTCTTTTGAATTATCGTTTCTCTTCCTTATTTTGAGCGATGGTAGCCAAACCTGACAGTTCATTAGCGACATTTTTAAAGTCACGAGAGATGGATTGTGAACCTGGTCTTAGCAATCGGTGGAATGGCTGTTTCGCTTTTTTCGAATCTGCATTCTTAGAATTTTTGGAAGATCGTGCAAGATAGTCAAAAGCATGTTGCAAACCTGCGTCTGAGACCGACTCTTCTGCTCTCATTCTAGCTTCCGCTTGTCCAGCAAGGATATTGAATTGAGATAGCCGTTCTCCTACTGAAATCTTGCCACTTTCTGCAATCATGGTTTCTGGCAATTTTTCTTTTTGAATTGATTGATCCACATCTGTTTCGAGTGGTTTTGATAAATGTTCTGTGTGTACACTATAAGCAGTCTCGGATACGCTATGGTCACTATAGGCGATAGACTCCGATTGGAAAAGACTCTGACTTTCACTTAAGGAGATTGATTCCGATTCACTTAGAGACTTAGACTCAGATAGACTCGCACTCTTGCTTAGAGATTTTGATTCTAATGCACTGATAGAGAGAGATTGAGAATAGCTTTGACTTTCACTTAAAGAGACTGACTCAGATTCGCTTAGAGACTTGGACTCAGATAGACTCGCACTCTTGCTTAGGAATTTTGATTCCGATTCACTAATAGATAGTGATTGGGATTGGCTGTGACTTTCACTTAAAGAGACTGACTCAGATTCGCTTAGAGACTTGGACTCAGATAGACTCGCACTCTTGCTTAGGAATTTTGATTCCGATTCACTAATAGATAGTGATTGGGATTGGCTGTGACTTTCACTTAAAGAGACTGACTCAGATTCGCTTAGAGACTTGGACTCAGATAGACTCGCACTCTTGCTTAGGAATTTTGATTCCGATTCACTGATGGAGAAAGATTGAGAATAGCTTTGGCTTTCACTTAAAGAGACTGATTCCGATTCGCTCAGAGACTTATACTCAGAAAGGCTGGCACTCTTGCTTAGGGATTTTGATTCCGATTCACTGATAGAGATGGACTCCGACTCACTAAGAGAGTGGAAAAGACTTGTACTCTTACTTTCAGACACTGACTCAGATTTACGTACGCTCAGACTTTGCTCAAAATACTCTGACAAGGACAAACTATAACTAAGAGACTCCGACTCTCTCTGACTTGCACGAATTGACTCTGATTCAGAGAAAAGATGGGAAATGGACTCACTCAAAGCCAAAGATTTAGCATAACTTAAGGACTCTGACTTACTCAAAGATTCGGTTTCGCTTAAAGAGCACGACTCGAACTCACTTAAAGATTTACTATTCGAAAGACTATCTATTTCACTCAGAGATTCACTTGCTGAAAGACTAGTACTCATGGATTCGGATTCTGAAGCGCTCAGAGATTCACTTGCTGAAAGACTAGTACTCATGGATTCAGACTCTGAAGCGCTCAGAGATTCACTTGCTGAAAGACTAGTACTCATGGATTCAGACTCTGAAGCGCTCAGAGATTCACTTGCTGAAAGACTAGTACTCATGGATTCAGACTCTGAAGCGCTCAGAGATTCACTTGCTGAAAGACTAGTACTCATGGATTCAGACTCTGAAGCGCTCAGAGATTCACTTGCTGAAAGACTAGTACTCATGGATTCAGACTCTGAAGCGCTCAGAGATTCACTTGCTAAGAAGCTGACGCTAGAGGTCAAGGATTCTGCTTCAAATTCAGAAATACTCTCATTTTGAATAGCAGCTTCTTCAGTAATTTGGCTATTTGACACTGACTCTGAACTAGTTTGACTAGATGAAATTTCAGCAGATTCTTTGGTGGATTCACTAATCTCACTTAAGAAAGAACTCGTACTCACAGACGCAGTAGCAAGACTGTCTTGATTGATAGTTCCTTTAACTGAGTGGGTTGTTATTTCCTCTGATATAGAAATACTGGTACTCTGAGAAAGGGACTCTGACTCTGAACGAGAAGCACTGAGTGAGTTGTCATTTGACATAGACTTACGAAGGGAACTTCCTTTTTCAGAAATACTCTGACTGTAAGACTCACTGTAAGATTCTGCAACAGAAGTACTAAGCGAAGAAAGTGCGCTGGTTGACAAACTTTGACTAACATTTTTTATCAAATCAGCCATACCCAAACTATTTTGCTCCTGAAAAGCTTCCAAAACTTCCATGACAGAAACAGATTCTACTGGCAATTCAAAGTCCTCAGTGGCTTTCATTACGATTTGTTTCTGTTCCCTTATTTTTCTGCTAGTAGGCTTTGATCTGGTTCCATCCGAACGATGGTCGTTATCATCTTCTCCAACCACTCGCTTCAGCTTTGACACAAAGCGTTGAAAACCTGATAACTCTTCTTTTTTATTTTTGCTCATATTATGATTTTTCTCCCGAATACTGCTAGATTACTACCATTATAAAGCCTGGAGCCCAATCTGTCAAAATATTAGCCAAAAAAGACTTCCAATTTCCCTTTGTGATTAATATCAATATAACTAAGCGCCATATTTTTTACAATGTTGAGATTCATATCTGCATTCATTTTTTTATATGATTCAAAAGCTTCTTTGTGAAACTCAAATACAGGATTTTTTTGAGCATATCCTTGACTAACAACTAAACTTTGAAATTGTTGTAAATAGTCAACCTGCTCAACCCAGCAGTCATCAATCGCTCTTAAAACCACAATACGTTGGAATTGATCAAACATATCTGGATCCTGAATTCTTTCCTTCTTATTCTGGTACTCTGCAATAAGAAGGCTAGATAAAAACTTTTTAACTTGTTGTAGATTTGTTACATCTAAATCTGCTGGAATATCCTCACAGTAGTAACTAATATTATCCAAAACAAAACGGTACAAGTTTGCCTGCTCTTTAAATGGATTTTTCTTCGTGTAATCATCCATGGCATCTGATAAAACAGATAAGAAATAATCCAAAGTAAAATTTGGATGCTCGATAATTTTATCCCTCTTACTGTAAATGATCTGCCGTTGAATACGAATACTTTCATCATACTGCTCTGTTGAACGTCTTGAAGCAGCTCCAGAATTGTCGCTGTTTTTCTGAGCTTCTTCGACCTCATACTTAATACGGAAAGACGTCAAGCGCGTTTTCTGTTTGTCCTCTGGCTTAGTAATTTCTCTTTGGTAGTAATCGTTAATCCATTTACTTCCAGATTTTGTAATCAAGTCATCTTCTAAGGATACAAAGAATTTACTTAGCCCTGGCGCACCTTGGCGACCCGCACGACCACGGAGCTGTAAGTCAACCCGCTCGCTGGCCATTCTCTCTGTTCCAACGACTGCAAGTCCTCCTAGTTCAGCAACTCCTTTTTCTAGGATGATATCCGTTCCACGACCTGCCATAGAGGTTGCCACAGTTACAGCAAAACGTCTACCAGCCTGAGCGATCATTTCTGCTTCTTTCGCCGCATTGTGAGCATTCAAGACGTTATGGGCGATTCCTTCTCGGAGTAAGAGCATAGAATAGATTTCTGACATTCCTACAGACCCCGTCGCAATCAAGACAGGTTGTCCCTTGCTATGAAGGGCTTTGATATACTCTAATGATGCATACAGTTTTTGCGGAATCGTGAGATAAATCTCATCTGGATAATCAATCCGTTGGTTTGGTTTTCTAGTGGGTACAACCACCACACCCAGATCGTAAACTTCCCTAAATTCATCTGCACAGACTCTCCCAGTACCAGTCATTCCCGCTAATTTAGGAAACATTTTAAACAAGTTCTGATAGGTAATAGAGGCCATCGAGCGTGTTTCCAACGAAATCTTGACACGCTCTCTAGCTTCCAAAGCTTGATGCAAGCCCGATTGGAGTTTATTTCCTTGCAAGAGACGCCCTGTTGCTTCATCCATTAGCTTGACTTCACCATTTTCAACTGTGTACTTACGGTCTTTCTCGAATAAATGATTTGCTCTTAAAGCTAGATTGATTTGCCGGATTAATTGGTGATTGTTTGGATCATAAACATTTTGAACACGGAAATAAATTTCTGCTTCTTTTACTCCTTTTCTCGTCAACCATACGGAAGTCCGAGTAGAGTCCAAATTAAAATCTTCTCCCTCTTTTAAGGTCTTGACAAATTCATCACAAGTCACAAATAGATTGGACTGAACCCGTGGCGAACCTGAAATAATCAGAGGCATTTGGGCACTATCTAGCAAGGCAGCATCCACCTCGTCAACCAAACAGAAATAGAATTTTGGTAAGAATTTCTTTGACTTGGATGTCGCCAAATTTTCTTCTAGATAGTCAAATCCTAGAGCACTATGCGTTGTATAAACGATATCATTTTTATATACTCGTTGCTTTTCTGGAACTTTAAGCCTTTTTGCTGGATTTTCTGAAACACCAACTCCAATTGTCATTCCTAAGAAATTAAATACTGGTTTCATCTGTTTGGCATCACGCAACGCTAAATAGTCATTAGCTGTAACCAGAATCGCACTATTGCCCGTCAGGGCGTTCAGATATAAGGGAAGAATAGCTGTCAAGGTCTTTCCTTCCCCCGTTCTCATCTCGGCAATTTGATTATCTTGCATGACCAAAGCACCTAAGATTTGAACATCGTACGGATAAAGACCCAATTTCCGCTTAGCTGCTTCGCGAATGGTTGCATAAGCTTCAGGCAAAATATCCTGTAAGCTTTCTCCTCCAGAAAGACGGTCTTTAAACCATTTTGTTTTGGATTGCAGTTCTTCGTCTGTCATAGCCGCATACTTGTCGGATAGCTTGTTGACCTTATCTAAGATTTTTTCGTAACGCCTTAATTTATAGGAGTTGACCAAATTTAATTTTTTAGGTTTCATTTTCTCTCATCCACTCTTCAGTTTTCTCCAAGTCGATTTCTTGAAGTAAAAATGACTGGTCTAATAAATAGTCAATATTGGCTAGTTCCCGTGGCCTAGCCTTAGAATTTGCATATTCTCGTACTCTAGTTGGATTAAACCTATTCAATAACAATTCCTTAAAAACAGGACAATTCACCCGCCTGCGGTGACGTTCCAGTAATCGCTGATAATCCAACTCTGGTAAGAATTTATCTGTCACCAGTGCATAGGAATTCTCAAATTGCTTCGAGTATAGTAGGGCTGCAATATTTGAAATCGGTCCATAGCCAACAAAGGCAACTTTCGCAAAGGAATACTCTTCTGATAGACTTTCAATCTTTCTAAGTAAGGTTTCATAGAAATCTTTCTCCATATACAAGAGAGCTTTCTTATAAGACGAATTTACTATCAGTAAGTTTGAAAAATGTTTACGGACATTGTCAAGGATGTAACCTGTCCGATTGAGATCAGGTTCAGTAAAGCAAACATAAACAGTATCTTTCTCAACATCTTTATAAAGCAGGTCTGAAATCCAATAACGATCTACTGTATAGTCTGCCACACCTTCTTCAGCAATATAAATACCTTCAAACAAGAAACGATGGCAACCCGAACTTGCTAATTGAATTTTATAATGATGGGTGTTGTCAGGAACACAAACACTCAAGCGTTCATCTTGCTTGATGATTTGATTAGAGATTTCCTCATCTCGGGCATCCTTAAATTCAATCTTTATATAGGTCGAATTTTCAGGTAGCGTTTCAATGTAACTGCCAAAAATGTAGTTTTGACCACGTTTCAGTTCAGGTAGTTGATTTGTATTACGCATGGCCTGATAATTTACTTGAGAATGCCATTCATGAATGACTGTTCCTGAAGGCATGAACTGGTTTTCATACAAAACATAACCACCGTCTAACAGCTTGACAGATGAACCGTATAGATACTGAGATACACTTTGCATATCCCAATAAGCAAAATAGACTTCTTCCTCGTATCTCACGATTTAAACTCCCTTTCAAAACTATTCATTAATAGTGTTTTATATTGGTTAAAGAACCATTCAACAATACCTGTTGTGTCATCATTGTGTCGTCCAGTCAAGCCTTTGCTAATGATACTTACACGGTAGTCCCGTTGTCCTAGTTCCTCTAGCATGTCCGGGTAGGCTGTCATATCATAGTCATCCTGATACATATAGGACATGATAAACTTGGTCTTTGAAAAATCAGCTGAGCTAAAACTTTTCCAAAAATGTTCATTTAATTTATTTTTCCCTTCATCCGATAATTTGCCTGTCAAACGATAAAGCAAATCTAATGAAGTCGGAAAGCCACCTGGACGAATCGTTGACTCGTTTTCGGCTACATCTCCCAAATTGACCAAGGGTTTCCCAACGATAACAGCATGAGGTTGCAATTTTGAGGCATAGTATAAGGCTCCAAAAGTCCCCATTGACAAACCAGATAAGTTGAGCTGGTCAGTTGTAAAGCCTAATTCATTCAAACAATCATGGATGACTTGGACGACTTTCTGCTCTAGCTCTTCTGAACCTAGATAAAACGCTCCCCCTTCAGCACGCGGATCACCGATTAACAAGAACGGTGAACCAAGCTGATTCATAATCCAGTATCCCTCAAATCCTTCTGCAGGGCGATAACCTGAAAAATAGACGTTCAGAGGTGGTTTCAAATCTCCTGGGTGGAAGAAATAAATCAGTTCTTCACGATATTTATCAACAATACGTTTCCCCCCGACCAACAAGTCTCCATATCCTAAGTGAGAGTCTCGATAGTGGCAGGGACCAAGTTTGACAATTCCTTGTCCTTTCGCTTGAATACTAATACTTAGGTAATAACTTTCATTAACATCTAGAACCAAGGGCTGGTCGAAACTTGTTTCATCATAAATCCATTCCTGCATAGGAGCATCTGTGAGCGGATAACCCTTGATCACATAACGAAGCGAGCAGCCTTCAGAAACTCTAAACTCTGGCCACAAATCTGTAGGAACATCTGATCTCAAATAAACATTGTATTGATAAGTTGCGATAGTCTGATAGTTCTCACCGTACTGACCACACAAACGAAGATAGTTAGTACCTTCGTAGTCTACTTGACCTGTAAACGATGGATTAACAATCAACTCATTGACACTTAGTTTCGTTCCACTCTGTTTAGTGAAGAAACCACGTGAAAAGATATGAAGCATCTGTTCTGGATCTTCAAAAGTGGTCTTCATCGCCTTCTTCCTCGCAAGGAAACGTTCCAAGGTTTGTGTAGTAATCTTGCAACGTTCGTGGTAAAACAAGCGATAAACCTGAATCATGCTATCCAAAACAGTGACATAATCTAAATGCTCCTCTGTGTCGACCAATACAACCTCAAAGGGTTTGGCTGTATTTTTTTTCTGTTTCTTACCTTTGTTCTTACCTGCATCCAGTTCGTCGCTTCTATTTAAAATCCCAATATCTTCAGGCAAGAGAGATATAACATCTTCTGGTTTAACATAGGTCCATTTTATATTACTAGGAATTTCATATTGTTCCTGCCAGTTTTTATCAGCAATTTGTAGAACACTAATTTTCTTCATTTTCTTTTAATCCCTTTATAGTATTCTTCCACATCTCCACAATTTCTCCCCTTGTATATTGCTCAATCTTCTTGACTGAATGCACCAAGGACTTGTTCCAATGCTCCAAATCTGTGAGATAATACATGAGCGCATCGGTGAACTGGGAAATATCCTCTAAAATCCAGCCATTTTCGCCATGTTTCACATAAGAAGAACTGTATAAGTTGACCTGAGGAATTCCCCCGCTGATACCTGCAATTTGAGTCAGCACATCGGCTGGGCTCCCCAAGTCAAGAATGATCCGAACATATTTTAACGCTTTTGCCAAATCCGTATCACTATGAATGGTCGCGATATCAAGCCGTTCTCTCAGGATCTCATCCTCCTCGCTTAAGGTCGGATCTGCCCCCATGGCCATTTTATTCTTTTCAACAAAAATCAAATTGGACTCATACTCTGGATTGAGCGCTAAATACCCTTCAATGACTTGTCTCACATAAGCCTCTCTACCATAATCCTGATTCTGTGTCCCGATGAGTAGGTCAATCCACTCATGTTTTAGCATCAGATCAAACAAGGTCGTGAAGACATATTGGATCTGATCCTCTGGTAAATTGTCGTAGTTGACATAGATAATCAATTCCTTTTTTCTTTGACTATGCCCTAAGTTCAGATGAGTATCATAGGGTGGAATTTCATAATAGCCTGGCAACTGTTCTAAATCCACATCATTTTCAATTTTGTCAATTTTATTGAGGCTATCTACGACAAAGAAAGGTGTACCTTCTAAATCAGCTAGCAGACAATCTGTCTCAACCATCGGATACCGCTCACCAAAAAATGACAAGATCACATTGTATTCTTCCTTAAATTTTTGGAAAAAATGATTGTGCTGAACATCTGCTGAAACAACAATGGTATCATCCTTGGTCAAAACAGAGGTTAAATACTGAGCCAGTTTTTCACTAACCAATTCTTCAATAGCACGATAAACTTCTTTGGCAAATTGTTCTTGAGCTTCAGGATTGATAATTACCTGATGATTATCCATCGTCAAAAATTCTCTGAATTGCCATACACCTTGCAGATTTAAGTAATCCTGATAATAAGGCTGATCATTTTCAAAATAGATAATGCTTGAGACAAACCCACGGTCATCAAAGATTAGCTGATAATTAATCTGTCCACTATCGTAGTATGTGATGTCAAAAAGATTACCCGTTTTTGTAAAGTTAATCCGAGCATAATACTCCTGATTTAAATAAGCATCTACAAGGAAAGGAGTATAAAAGAATTCCACTCCCTGTGGCCATTTTAAATCCGCTAGGCAAATTTTTCTCACTGGCGCATCTGTCAAACCTTGTATGGTGTCAAAGAGATTCCACATGGTCTCTGACAGTATCCTTTGTTGATAAAAGAAAGTTCGGATGTGGGGTGAATAATTCAAAATCAGAGCTTTATTATCTTCTCCTGACTGTTGAAACATGCGCAACAAATTCACCGCATCATCAAACATCATATTTTTAGATATGTAATAGAAAGGTAGAGTGGTCGAATACCATTTCCGATCTTGTTGATACCAAGATGGTACAAAGTAAAACATTTACCTTTATTCTCCTTTGAGTTCTAATTCTTTGTGATAGTAAGTTCCAATTCTCAAAATACGTATTTCTTCACGCAAAGGCATAAACATACTGACTAAGATGACCAAAGTGCTTGGTAAAGTCAATAGCAGACTTGGCAGTGGCAAGAAGAAGTTAATAAAATAGGGGAAACTTACATAGACGATTAGGTAGATAGCTCCTATATTGGCTTGTAGGGAAATATAACGTTTTAAAACTTTCAAGGTCTCTTTCCCTGGTTGAATATAGTCAAAATATTCCCCTTGACGTTGCATCTGTTTGGCGGTCTCTTCAGGGCTCAAGTTAATATAAGCAAACAAAATAGCTAGAAGGTAGATGGCAACGAGATAAAAGAGCAAACTAAGTGGTTTTGTGAAGTCAAATAAACTTCCAACGTTAGACGCAAATCCGTTCCCCGACAAATCTAACACTAATTGAAAGAGCATAATCACACTTGAAGCATACATAATCGGCATCCCACCAGATGGAATAAACTTGATTGGCAGGTAAGATTTTTCATAATAGCGACTACTTAGCATAATTCTGTTTAAAGGCAGACGCACCTCTGCTCTCTCGCAGACTACTGCAATATAAGTAAGCAACAAGTAAGCACAAGCAGCAACTACTAGAACCACCCCACCCTGTATAGATTCCAGAGATTCTCCTATCAATACCACTAAATGATTGGCAAACTGTAACAAAATTCCAGAGATGATAACGATTGTGGAACCACCTACTCCTTTACGAGTGTTCAAACCTGATAACCAGATAATGATAAAACTTCCTGTCACTACTGTTGTCAAAATTGCGGCATTGTATATCCAATCATCAACCAGAAGTAAGAAACGGGCATTCCAGCTATAAGCTTTGTACATAATGGCCATCCCTTGCAAAAGTGCAAAAATCAATGTTAAGATTTTTTGAAAAAAATCTGTCTTTTTGGGAGACCATGATTGGATATTCCAACTTTTGTTTAAATTGATGACCTGCCAAACGATCATCGTCGTAATCCAAGGACCTAGTCCTAAAGAAAACACAGAAATCCGAGAGACGTCAATCCCAGCCAAAGAGTACAAATAAGCCAGCGGATTTTGCTCCTTAATCTGTAAAGCTTGCATATTACCATTATAGCCCGGAAGTAAGATATGCCGCCCTAATATATAAATGGCCAATACAAAGATTGTAAAAATTGCTCTTCGGAAAAAAATACTTGTTCGTTTCTGTTTCTTAAGACCGAAATGTTTCATCTGTCATCCTTTATTCTTTATATTTAGCAAGTCTTGCGATCATTTTCTAGCAATGTTCATGCACCATCGTAACAGCAAGACAACCCAAGAAAACAGGCTCATCCCACTGATAATCAAGATAGGATTAACTGGCTTACCATGATATTTCACCTACGAAATACAGGAGCACCTCATGAGTGTAAATCTACTTGGAGCTTCTCTTCTATCCTTGAATATTTTCATGTGAGAACACCTGTTCTTCCATTTTTTCTATTTGAACATTATCAAATGCATAAACGGATTTACTTAATCCTTAAAATTTTTATAAGTATATCAACTCTGTCATCATGATTGACATCTAAAAAACCATTCCCATACCAAATCTCTGAAGGGTAAGGAATTTTACGCTTTCTCATCTGATCATGATCTTTCGAAAGTTGAATGGATTTTATCCGATTTTTCTCATTAAAAAATCATTTATAAAAATTACCAGTGCCTACTATTGTAGCATATTTATCAATTATTTTCAAACACGACCTCTCTTTTTATAAGTGTGAAGAGCACTTTATGAATTTTGAGCAAAATCCATTTGGAATAGGAATGACTATTCCAAACATTTATTTACTATTACAACTCAGACGAAAAAGACCAGAGCGTCACTCTGGCCTTTTCCTGTTCAGTTTAGCTTGTAACTAAACTTAATCTTCTTTTTTGCGAGTAGTAGCTGCAAGGCCTGCACCTAAGCCCAAGAGAGCCAATCCTGCTGCTAAAGCTGACACCTGAGACTCACTTCCTGTATTTGGAAGGTGACCTTTTTCAGTTTGTGTCACTTTTTCTTCTTGAGTTTGTGTTCCCGTTTGAGCCAGTTGGTGCGCATCTGGATTGACAGAAACTTGTGGATTTGGTTCTTCTTGTGCTACAGCAGTTCCCACTTCCACAATGCGATCTTGCGATGCTACCTTATCAAAGGTTTCCTTTAGAGTGCGTTTCCCATTGTCCACTTCGATGAGATGAACACGTACACCTTTTTGGCCTTCTTGGATCACACGAGTTTGCCCTACTGGAAGTTTATCGTTCTTACGTTCTTGAACTTGGAAATCAACTTCCTCTTCTTCCACTAGGAGCTCTGGCTTGTGATGAACCAAATCTTTGACACCATCAAGCGGTTGAGCCGTACCTCGCTTAGTTCCTACTTCCACGATACGATCTTGCGCAACTATCTTATCAAAGGTTTCTTTCGATGTACGCTTACCGTTTTCGACTTCTACTAGGTGGACACGAACACCTTTTTGACCTTCTTGAAGAACACGACTTTCACCCACATAAAGTTTGTCATTCTTACGTTCTTGAACTTTGAAATCAATTGCCTCTTCTTCAACCAGAAGTTCTGGTTTTTCATGAACTAAACCTGCAGCTCCATCAAGTGGTTGAGCTGTACCTCGCTTAGTTCCAACTAGAAGAACCCGGTTAACAGGAGCCTGGATCACTTCACGGAGTTTCTCTTCACGAGTTCCGTCTAGGCTAACAGATGTAAGAATACGTTCCTTACCAACTTGTCCTTCTTGTTCTACACGACTTTCACCTACATATAGACTTGGATCTTCTTTTTCAACAGTTTGGAAGGCAAGTTCCTTTTCGACAACCTCAAGACTTGGATTCTCTTCTTGAATAGCAGGGGCTGTTTTCTCAGAAACTGGTTTTTCCTTAACTAGTTGGATACGGTATTCCTTGACCTGTTTTCCACTTTCTGAAACAAGGCGAACAAGTACTGGAAGGCTATCGTCTCCGCTATCTACAACTGTTGAAGCTACTTGATTGCTTTCTTCGACTGAGACTTTTGGACGTTGACCTTTATAGGTGATTTGGTAGTCTTGACGATCTTCAGCGAAATCAGGAAGTTCTTTCCCATCTACTAGAATCTTAGATTGAGTACTTTCTTGAGGCAGTTCGCTTGGTGCAAGGAAGGTCATCTCAATCATCGCAACACCGCTCTTATCTGCTTTACGCTCCATACGCCATCTCATAGCTTTGGCTTTCACAGCTTTAAATGTTACGTTGATTTCATCACCAGCTGCGATGTCTTTATCCGCACGATAAGGCACAGCTTCCCAGTTATCTGGATTGTTGAATGGATGGGCTGCATCATAGGCTTGATAGTTTGAATAGTAGGTAGGTACTTCAAAGTCTGGACCAATATAGCGTTCCAAAACAAGTTTAGATGGTGCATCCGTACCACTATCTGCAAAGAAGTGAAGTTTGGCTTGCGCAACAGTCCGTTCTACAATCTTACCATTTTCACGGAAAATCACACCTGCTGATACTTCTGGATTAGAAGATGGTGTTGGAGACCAGTTTGTCCAACGACGATTTTCATTGTGATCTCCATCATTGATATAGTCTACACGGTCATGTGAACTTGGATCAATATCATTAGTGGCTGAAGCAAAGGCTTGGTTACTGTTTTCATCATAGTTAGGGTTGTTTGAGAGAGTCTCACCAAGTTTATCCGTCACTCGTACAGTAAACTCAGCAACGAGGTCACTACCAAGGACACGACCTTGAACAGTAAATTGACCTGCTTTTGTCAGATTTTCTGCTGGAACTTTTTCCCATTCCACTGTCAAGTCTTTTGTCTCATAGCCGTCTTTACCTGTGAAGTAAACAGGAACCTTAGTTGGCAATTCAAGTGGTTGACCTAGTTGCAACAAGCGAGCTTGTTTGACCGCAGCAACTGGTTTACGAGAAAGTAAGTCTTTATCCTTAGTGAAGTGCAGACGGTATTCTCCTAGGATGTCGCCATTTTCAGCTTTCGCGACGACACGAACTGGCTCACCTTCACGAACGCTTGGAACAACAGTCGCGAGACCATTGTTGCTAACACTTGCCGTTACTGCAGGAACTTTTCCATCTACAGACTCAAGGTAATAGTCTGTCAAATCAGGGTTGAAGTTTTCTAAGTCTTTACCGTCAACTTGGATTCTTGTTTGTCCTTGTTTGGCTGCCGCAACTTGTTTCGCAAAGATTTGTACCTCTGTGATAGAAGTTCCGCGCTTGTTATCTGCTTTTACCATGCGAATGCGAACCGCATAGGTCTCAACTTTATCAAAGCTGAAATGATTCATTTCTCCAGCTTTTAATTGAGCTGGTGCTTTTAGATTGGTAACTGGTTTCCAGTTAGCTGGATCGTTAAATACATGGTTTTCCTCACCTACAAAGCTAGGGTTTTTAGGAGCTGTCGGAACGGTCTTACCGACATAATACTCAATCACATAAGACTTCGGTGCACCTACCCCATGGTCTTCGTGGAATCCGACACTTAGATTGTCAACGGAACGTTTGCTCAAGATACCTGAATCTCCAAATAGGACACCAACTGAAGCTTCTGGATTACTACGATTCCAGTTTGTCCAACGATTGGCTGGTCGGTCATTAAAGGAAATCAATTTATCGTTGACGTTTGAAACAGGATCGCTTGGATTTGAGTCTGAAGCAAAGGCAAGTGGCAATTCTGAGCCGGTCCATTGGTCAGAAATATTTGCCCCCTGCTCAGTTTGAGCAGACACACGAACATGAAGTTTGGTAGTTAATTGTGAACCTTCTAGGCGACCAGTGACTGTAAAGACACCTTCCTTGGCGTATTGCTCTGGACGAATCGTATCCCATGCAACCTTGGCAGATGAAACGTGACCATTTGAATCGTAGGTACGAACACTTTCTGGTAATTGTGGCGCTTCTGCGATTGGTGTTGTCACACTAACTTCTTCAACTGAAACGATACCTTCTACAGAGACTTTGGCACGTGCCTCAAGGTCAAGGCCTTCAACTTTACCTAGCACTTCAAAGGTTTGATAGCGGTCTAGTTTTTCTTTTGGAATGGCTTGCCATGTGACTTTGTGAGCTTTAGGGAAACCTTTGTCATATTCAACAGTTATTGTTGATGGTAGAGTAGGTTCTTGATACAAGTCAGTCACTACATTTACTGGACGGATAGTTTGCGCAACCTTCTTCTCAGTGTTGGCTTGGATAGTGAGTTCAACTTGGCCTTGAGCCCCCTCATATTCTGCTTTGAGAGTGACTGTTCCTGGCTTGTGCAACTCAAGCATTCCCTTACGAACTGCGACTTCCCCTTCACCACTTGTAGAGAAGGTCACTTTATCAGCTGGTAATACAGCTTGCGTTCCGTCTTGATAGTGAGCGAGAACAGACAATTTCACTGTTTGGTCTTCTTTGAGACCGTCAGCTTGCTCCACTTGTAGGCCCAGGCGGTCAATTTTCGGCGCTTCTTCAAGGAATTGAATTGCATAGGTTTGAAGAGGTCCGCCATCTTTTGGTTGAACATAGATCCTTGCACGCATGCCGTTTGCTGCACTTGCTTGGACTACAGTAACATCCGCATTTTCAGCACTTGCTACAACTTCTGGCAAGGATGCACCGTAAGCAAGAGTTCGATATTGCATTGGATTTTGAGTAGTAAGACCAGTGACAGATTCGCCACCTACAGTTATATTTGGTGCTACAGGTGCTGCAGGATTGCCTTTTTCTACTACAAGAGTAGCATGTACGGTTTCGCCTCCTAATTGACCAGTCATTTGAATACGTGATCCTGCAACTGACAGTTTAGCTTTATCTGCTTCCGCAATCTCCCACTTATCAACTTCGTATTCTTGAACGCTTCCATCCGTTACAGCGATAGAAACATATTTGTCAACAGCACTCAAGTCTGTTCCTGGAGCAACACGTTTAACAGTTGGTAGTTCTTTCGCAATTGCTAGAACTTCGACACGGGCCTCAACTTCACGTCCGTCTGCCATACCTTTAACAGTCACAACTCCTGCTTGGCTCACATCAACTGAAGACCAGGTTACTGGACGTTTTTCACGACTGCCATCACTATAAACAAAAGCAACAGTCTTCGGCATTTTTGGCTCTTTCTCAATAACAGTACGTACTTTTGGTACTTCTGTCCCGAGAACGGTCTTTTCTTGGTCTTCTTTTTTACCAGTAAAGACAGTTACTTGACCAGATTTCAAGAGATCTGAATGAGCTGTTAGTGTAAATTTACCTGCTTGCTCAGTTGATTTGACAATGGCAACCCCTTTACCGTTAAAGGCTCTGCGAATCCAAGAACCATCTGGTTGTGCCTTATAGCGTTCACGGCTGGCTTGTTCCCCATTATCGACACCGACCAGTTGACCTTGTCCATGCAATTGGAAACGAACCAAATTATTGGCAGTTGGGACTACATTCCCTTGGCTGTCAACGATTTCGTAGTAGATATAGGTCAAGTCTTTTCCATCTGCTGCGATTGCGTGTTCTTCCTTGACAAGACGAACACCTGCTGGTTGGCCTGCAGTGGTAATCTTGTCACGTGCAATTTCTTTTCCAGCTTCATCGCGAGCTACAGCTTCCAAAGTACCTGGTTGGTAAGCAACCTTCCACTCAAGATAGAGTTCCTTGGCATTGGCACCTTCTTGGTAGGTACGGCCATCACTAGTTTGTTTCTTGTTGAAGGTCTTAACTCCAAGAGATTGACCGTTCAAGAACAATTCTACGCTTGCAGCGTTTGAGTATGCTCGAACTGGGATTTTTCCGTCTGAATCTTCAACTTTCGATGCCAATTCTCTATTTTCCCAGTTCCAGTGAGGAAGGAGGTGAACCATTGGTTTCTTCTTAGCAGAAACCCATTGGCTTTGGTAGAGATAGAAGTCATGCTTTGGAATACCGGCTGTATCTACGATACCAAAGTAAGAGCTCTTAACGGGAGTTTGGTTTTGGTTATGCCATGGCGTAGGCTCACCAATATAGTCCGTACCTGTCCAGATAAACTGTCCAGCATAGCCAGCATTGTCACGGTCAAAAGTCCATGAATCTGTCGCCGTTTTACCCCAACCCACACGATCATTTCCATAATCTGACTGTTCATAGTTACGATAAGCTTGGTTGCTATGTACCAATTCTTGTTCAGGACGATAATAGCTTCCGCGTGTACGGGTTGCTGAAGATGTCTCCGAACCGTAAATCAACCAGTTTGGATGTTTCGCACGAAGCGCTTTGTAGTTATCTTCAGAATAGTTGAATCCAACCGCATCCAGTTCATCAGCAATTTTCTCATGTCCACCACTACCATTACCGAAACGGAACTTATCTGCTCCCATGGTAACGTAACGAGTTTTATCAACATCCTTGATAACTTTGACCAAACGTTTTACAGTTGCTAGAGAATGAGCATCACCGTTGGCTTCACCGATTTCATTTCCGATAGACCACATGAAGACAGCTGGGTTATTTTTGTCTCTTTCGACCATGGTACGAAGATCATAGTCAGACCATTTTTCGCCTTTTCGAGCTTCTGGGTGAGTGGCATCTTTTTCAAAGAAACGACCATAGTCATAAGGTTTCTTTCCACCATACCAAGTATCAAAGGCCTCTTCCTGAACAAGCAAACCAAGTTCTGCTGCGATTTGCAAAGTCTGTGGACTTGCAGGGTTATGAGTTGTACGGATGGCGTTAACACCCATCTCCTTCATTTGTTTGAGACGACGGTATTCTGCCTTATAGTTTTCTTCTGCTCCAAGCGCTCCGTGGTCATGGTGCAAAGAAACACCATGGAATTTAATGCGTTCACCATTCAAAGAGAAACCTTCATTTGGAGTCCAGTGATAGTAACGGTAACCAAACAAATCTTTCTTAGCATCCACCAACTGACCATCACGGTATACACGCGTAATCAATTCGTACAAGGCAGGTTTATCATTTAAAATTGTCCAGAGTTTTGGTCTTTCAACTTCTAAAATCGCATCAAGACTTGTTGATTCATGTGCTTTCAAGGTACGACTCACTGTACGTACTAAACCTGTCACAGCCTGACCACCACGTTCAACGATTTGATACTCTGCCACCAGTTCATGGTCTTTATCATCTGTATTGACGATTTTGCTGGCTACATGAGTTTCAACCTTACCATGTTGTTGTTCTTCAAGTTTTGGTGTTAAGATGGTTGTTCCATTTTTCTCAACATGAACCTTATCTGTCACTTGCAAGGTCACATCACGGTAGATACCACTGCCTGAGTACCAACGGCTACTTGGCTGTTTGTTAACCGCATGGACAGCAATCACATTTTCACGACCATCTTTGTGAAGGTATTTGGTGATATCGTATGAAAACTGGTTGTAACCATTTGGGTAATGTCCCACTAACTGGCCATTGACATAGACTTGAGAATCCATGTAGACACCATCAAAGGTCACACGAACATTTTTCTTGAGATCTTTTTCATCAAGTTTGAATGTCTTACGATACCAAGCTTCACCACCATTGAGCTGTCCACCTTCGTTTTGGGCAGGTGACTGATGGTCAAAATCGTTAAAGATACTCCAGTCGTGTGGGAGATCCAATTTTTGCCATGTTGATACATCGGCATCTGATTTCACAGCTTCTTTAGGGTTCGCATTGAGTTTAAAGTGCCAATTTTGATTAAAATTCACTTTTCTATCTTCAATCATTTGATTCACTTCTTCATTTGTCGCAGCTTTCAACTCTTCCTTGACAGGCTTTTCTTGACTTGAAGCTTGAGATTCTACCTTTGGAGCTGTTTCTTCAGGTTTTAGAGATGCTTTCTCCTCTTTTGGAGCTACAGGTTCCTCTTCTTTCACCTCTGGTTTGCTTGCTTCAATTGGAGCAGCTTGACTTTGGTCGACACTTGCAGCATCCTTGTGCTCTGCTACAGCTTGATTTTCTTTTTCCTCCACTGCCGGACTTTCCTCTTTTGCTTGTTCCACAGTGTGAGTAATTGGAGTTTCATCCGCGAAAACTGTTGATTCTCCAACGACACTTCCTCCAAATAGAACCGCACAGGTTCCAATCATGACAGAGCAAGCGCCTACGGCAAACTTACGAATGCTGTAGACTCTTTTACGATTCCAATGGCCTTTTTCCATAAAATCCTCCTTTAGTAACCGCTTCCATTTTTCTTGTAAGCGTATTACTTTTTCATAGCCTTTTACTCTTATTTTATAAAATAATATAGGGAATTTCAATACCTAAACATAAAAAATCATAATTTTGATTGTTTTTTCTAAAATTTGTAGAGGATTTTAAAAATATGAATGTAGTTTTAAAACAAAATCAAACAATTTTTGACACTCAGTTAAATATTATAAAAAAGTTCCTTTTGTAAGGAACTTTTTTACTTATAATTAAAGATTCCCCCTGCAAACTTATCAGCTAGTTTAGGAAAGAGGCTATAAAATTTGTGGGCTAAATTGAGCAAAAGTGGAAGATTGAGTTCTCGTTTGTTTTTTCCTATGGTCTTGACGATTTTTTTAGCAACCACATCTGGTTCTAAGAGAAATCGATCAACAGACTTGAGGTAGCTGCCATCTGGGTCTGCCTGGTCAAAAAATCCTGTTCGGATTGGTCCTGGATTAACCGTAGTTACATAAACACCATAGGGCATAAGTTCGAGGCGCAGAACGTTTGAAAATCCAATCGCTGCAAACTTTGTCGCTGAGTAGAGACTGGACTTGCTAGTCGCTATCAAACCTGCCATGCTGACTATATTGATGATATGGCCTTTTCGACTTTCCTTCATACAAGTCGCCACTAGACGAGACAGATTCATCAGGGCAAAGGTATTGACCTCGAACATCTGGTGAATGTCTTGATTAGAAATCTTGTCAAATTCCTCAAAAATCCCATAGCCAGCATTGTTAATCAAAACATCAATTTTACCATAACGGAGATAGAGGTCAGCTACCAGAGCTTCTAGGGCTGAGTCATCAGTAATGTCAATTTCAATCCATTCTACATTAGGTTGATTTCCGTAGAGTTGTGCTAGTTTTTCCTTGTTTCTACCTAGTAAGATGAGTTGGTCATCTAGCAAGAGTTTGACCATTTCTTGGGCCAATCCGCCGCTAGCTCCTGTAATGAGAATAGTAGACATGCTTCGTCCTTTCAATAACTGTTAGATTTCCACTTCTTCCAAGTCTTTGACTACATGGACATTTTCAAAAATACTAGCTGCATCTTTCTTGAGCTGACTGATATCTTTTGAGAGGAAACGAGCACTGATATGATTGAGCAAGAGGCGCTTTGCACCGGCTTCTGCTGCCACTTGTGCTGCCTGCATATTGGTTGAGTGACCGTGATTGCGGGCAATTTTTTCATCTCCCTTACCATAAGTAGACTCATGGACAAGAACATCTGCATTGATAGCAAGACGCACGCTGGCATTGGTTTTTCGGGTGTCGCCAAGAATAGTAACTACCTTGCCAGGTCTCGGTGCTGAGATATAGTCTGTTGCCTTGATCTCAGTTCCATCATCCAGAACAACATCCTGACCATTTTTGATTTTTCCAAAAAGCGGGCCGAACGGAACACCAGCGGCCTTAAGCTTCTCAGCATCCAAAGTACCTTCTAGGTCCTTTTGCATGACACGATAACCAACACAAAAAATGGTGTGATCCAGTTCCTCTGCATACACAGTGAATTTATCGGTCTCAAGGATTTTCCCTAGAGAATCTTGGTCAAACTCATGAAAATGAATGCGATAAGGCAGACGAGAACCTGACACACGTAGACTGGTTAAGACAAAGGACTTGATCCCTTGAGGTCCATAAATGTCCAAATCTGTCTGCTCTTCATTGGCCTGAAAAGCACGGCTGGAGAGAAAACCTGGTAAACCAAAAATGTGGTCTCCATGCAGGTGGGTGATAAAGATTTTGCTGACCTTACGTGGTCGAATTGTGGTTTCCAGAATGCGATTTTGCGTTCCTTCTCCACAGTCAAAGAGCCAAACTGCGTTAATCTCATCCAAGAGTTTCAGGGCGAGACTAGAGACGTTGCGGGCTTTAGAGGGCTGACCAGCCCCTGTTCCTAAAAATTGAATATCCATTCGATACTTTCTAATTAATCAATATATAACATGGCTGTGCGGTTTTCCGATCGGAAGTAGCGCTTACCAGAAAAAGCAACAGCTTCTTGCAGTAAATCCGCTTGACTATAACCTTTGAGACGTTTACGACCATCAGCCAAATTTTCCAAGTCTGTCAAGGCCGTGAGACTTTCCACTCTAACAACTTCCTCGTCCCCGACATGCTTCATGTAAATCTTTCCAGACTCTTCAAAGATTAGTTGATGGGGAAAAATTTGCGCAATCTCAAAAAGCAAGTCATCTGTGATTGCTTCCTCAGCTTCTGAGAAAATGCGACAAAGTCCCTCCCTCTCATAGCAAAAACCAAAAGACTTTCCTGAGAGATTGAGGCGGATAAAAGGTTTGCTTTCTTCAGTGAAACTTGGCTCAGCATTGTAGAGGTTCAGTTCCTGACTGAGTTCTGCAAAATAATCCGTCGCAGCTTGAGGACTCTTTTTCTGGTAGAGTTCAGCAAAGTAGGCATTGACTACACTCGGAGGAGGGGTGATAAGTGCCAACTGCTCCTGCTCTGTTTTGCCAGCTAGAAGCTGATCCAGATAGACCTTGTCCAGACTTGTATAGCCCCCATATTTTAAAGCTAAGGTTTTGATATCAGTCATAAAATTCCTCTAATCTCCATTTATTTTTCTCCGAAATGTGGCCTGTGATCACTTCTCCGTCATCTTGGTAGTCACGTTCTTCAAGAATCGCCACACTTTCTAAATCATGTATCTTGTAGGACTTAGAAAAGGGCACGCGCAGAGTAAAGGCTTTAAAAATTTCCTTAATCTTATCTAGCAATAATGCTTGCAAGTTCTCACGACTATCCTCAGACTTGGCAGAAATGAGGGCATACGGAGTTTGGGTAGGCGTGAAATCCTCCACCAAATCCGCTTTATTGTAAAGAGTCAGGCGAGGAATATCCTCCATATCCAAGTCTTTCATGATAGACAGAACCGTTTTTTCATGCTCCTCGTGATAAGGATTGCTGGCATCGATGACATGAACTAGTAGATCCACATGCTTGCTTTCTTCCAAGGTGGACTTGAAACTGGACACCAATTCAGTCGGCAAGTCTTGAATAAATCCAACAGTGTCCGTTAAAGTCACTTGAAGATTACCTCCCAAATGGATACTCTTTGTCGTCGCATCTAGAGTCGCAAACAACTCATCTGCCTCATACTGGGTCTTACTGGTCAAGGTGTTCATAATGGTCGATTTCCCAGCATTGGTATAACCAATCAAACCAATCTTAAAGGTGCTAGACTCCAGACGTTTTTCTCTGACTGTCGCCCGATTTTTCTCAACCACCTTGAGCTGACGCTCGATATCTGTAATTTGATTACGAACACTACGACGGTTCAGTTCCAGCTGGCTTTCACCAGGCCCACGGGAACCAATTCCCCCTGCCTGACGGCTGAGCATAATTCCCTGACCAACCAAGCGGGGTAAGAGGTACTTAAGCTGAGCTAGGTGGACTTGGAGTTTTCCTTCATGGCTTCGAGCCCGCATAGCAAAAATATCCAGAATCAACTGCATCCGGTCAATAACCTTAACTCCCAGAACTTCCTCTAAATTGACATTTTGCCGTGGTGTCAGACGGTTGTTGACAATGACAGTAGTAATTTCTTCTGCATCCACCATGAGCGCAATTTCTTCCAACTTACCAGAACCGACGAAGGTCTTGGAGTCATACTTTTCCCGTTTTTGCCTGTAGCTGTCTACAACGACTGCCCCAGCTGTCTTAGCCAGACTGGCCAATTCTTCCATGGAGAGGTCAAAATTGTCCATTCCCTGCAGTTCTACACCAATGAGTAGGACCCGTTCCTCTTTTTTCTCCGTTTCAATCATCTAAAAACTCCTCTATCTGGCTTAAAATGCGGTCCTGCACGTCAGGCTCTCCTATCTGATAAAAGGTGACTTGCATGCGATTACGGAACCAAGTCAACTGACGCTTGGCAAAACGACGAGTCGCCTGCTTGAGACTCTCGCTCGCTTCCTCAAGAGTTTGCTCCCCACGGAAATAAGGAAAGAGTTCCTTATAGCCAATGCCTTTGGCTGCCTGTACATCTGGATAGTGGTCAAAGAGCCACTTGGCCTCATCCAAAAGGCCAGCCTCAAACATCAAATCCACTCGGTGGTTGATACGGTCATAAAGCTGACTGCGTTCATCATCCAAGCAGATAATCAGTGGTTCATAAGGACTTTCCTGATTTTCCAAATCCTGACCAAAATGGACAATCTCCAAGGCACGCATAGCACGACGACGGTTAAACTGGGGAATTTCCAGGCCTGCTTGCTTCACGAGATGGGCTAATTCCTCATCTGAATAAGGCTCCAAACTAGCTCGATAGGCTAAAATCTCCTCATGAGGTGTCTCCCCACCTAGATGGTATCCTTCCAACAAGCTCTGGATATAAAGCCCAGTTCCACCAGCGATAATAGCAAGCTTGCCACGTCTCTGAATATCCTCAATAGCCTTCTTAGATTCTGAAACAAAATCAAAAGCCGAGTAAGACTCGGTCACCTCTCTGACATCAATTAAGTGATGGGGGACAGTTGCCTGCTCCTCTGGGCTAGCCTTGGCCGTCCCAATATCTAACCCTCTGTAAACTTGCTGACTGTCACCACTGACCACCTCTCCACCAAAGCGCTTGGCCGCTTCAATAGCAAGGGCAGTTTTTCCAACAGCAGTCGGTCCAACAATCACAATTATTTTTGTTTTCATCTTTTTTCCTTGAAAAATTCCCATTTTTTCGTTACTATTATTATATCATAAAAAGGTCAGTCAGAAAAATGCTACCCCTTGAGGAGCCTGGCTGATCGGGAAGATAAAGGAGGAAGACTCATGGCTAAAGGATTCGCTAAAGGTCTTGTAACAGGTGTCGCAGGAACTGTCGCTGCTGTTGCAGGAGCAGTATACGCATTTAAAAAGAAAGTAATCGAACCAGAAGAGCAAAAAGCAGCTTTTATCGAAGAAAACCGTAAAAAAGCAGCTCGCCGCCGCGTATCACATTAAGCAACAAAAGAAGTTGAGAAATCTCAACTTCTTTTTATGTTATTAAATAGCCAAATCAAACTTCAGCTGCGGCTTAACCGGATTATAGTCAATCAACTCAAAGTCTTCCGCTTTGATATCAAAGAAATTGGTCCCATCTGGCACATTTAAAACCAAGCGTGGTTGGCAGTTTGACGGCTCACGGCGGAGCAATTCCTCTGCTTGTTCAAACTGATTATCATAGATATGAAGGTTGTTGATAAAATAGAAAAACTTCCCAACCTTCCAGCCGAAATGCTTGGCAATCATCATCTGCAAGGCTACGTACTGCATGGCGTTAATGTGGTGGGCCACCAGCATATCATTCGAACGCTGTGTCAAAGTCGCATCCAGATAGATTTCTCCATCTACTCGACGGACATCAAACATGGTCTGAAAGGCGCATGGAAGGAGGCCGTCTGTCTCCTCAAAAGCTTGATAATCCCAGAGAGAGATGATATTGCGACGGTTCCAAGGGTTGGCTTCTAACTGCTTGAGTATCTTGTTGATGATATCGTGCTTCTTAACGACCGCACCGTAGCGCTCACCGATGGTTCCCGTATCTCCCACTTCCCAGTCATTCCAGTAGTGAACATTGTACTTGTTATTGAGCACTTCTAGGCTATTAGACTGGTCTTGGTAAATCCATAGCACTTCTTTGATAGCTGATTTGATAGCAATGGGACGTAGGGTAGTGATGGGAAATTCACCCTTAGCCAAGTCATACTCTGCAAAGACACCCGTTACGTACTTGGAGTTGGCAACAGTCCCATCCTTGTACTTAGGGCGTGCCTGCTCAGAAAAGACTCCGTCTTTGAGGATTCGTTCAATATTCTCTTTAAAAATCGTATCTGCTTTTGTCATTTACTCTCACCTCATTTATTGTACTAACTAGTATAGCATAAAAAATCATTTCTACATACTCAGATAATCAATGGCCTTTTTATATTTTTCTAATCGTTCCAAATCCTTGTCAGTAATAGTCTCAAGTCTCGATAAATCTGAATTATGTTTTAGGTCAGCTAATTTTACGGCTCTCGCAATAGGATTGGATTTCACAGTTTTCAGATAGGTATGATAGTCTTGTCCCTTTTTCTTTGACAAAATTTGAACGGCTGTAACTACTGTTTCTGGTAAACCAGCTAGTAATAGTTCTTCAGCTGTAAAAGGACTGTCCTCAATGACATCATGTAGTAAAGCAACTGCTTTTTCTTCTTCAGTATCAACTTGGCTTGCTACATAGATTGGATGTTCTATATAATCTATCCCTGCCTTATCAAATTGCCCTCTATGAGCTTACATAGCGATAGACAATGCTAGTTCAAGCATGGGTTGTTTTGATGTGTTCATCTAGCGACTCCTTCCCAAAATTTAAACCTATTCCGTTTTATTCGACTTTCAAAAAAGAGCTTGATGGATAACCAAGCTCTATTATCAATCTATCTTATTGCAATACAAGTGATGCTGCTCCGATAACTCCAGCGTCATTTCCTAGAGTTGCAAGAGCCAATTTAGTGGATGTGCGTACTTGTGGGAAGGTATTTTCATCATAAACCTTTTGCACGCCTTGGAGAAGGAATTCTCCCGCTGCTGACACCCCACCACCGATAACGATTGTTGATGGGTTTAGGATTGAACCGATATTAGCACACGCAATACCCAAGTAACGTGAGAAGTTACGGTAAACGATCAAGGCAAGGTCGTCTCCTTCTTTTGCAAGGTCAAAGACAGTTTTAGCAGTTACTTCTTCTCCGTCATCAATCAAGCGTTTCAAAGCTGCATCGCCTTCGTATTCATCTGCATAACGACGAGTCAAGTTGACAATCCCTGTTGCTGAAGCAACTGTCTCAAGACAGCCTTTTTTACCACAGGTACATGCGATTGGTTGGTCAAAGTCAACAGTGATGTGACCAAGCTCACCAGCAGCACCAGCAACACCGTGAAGCAGTTTTCCTTCTGCAACGATACCGCCACCAACACCAGTACCAAGTGTCATAAAGACAACGTCAGGTTGGTTGTCACCTGCACCCATCCAACGCTCACCAAGAGCAGCTACGTTGGCATCATTATCAATGGAGAATGGAATGCCCAAGGCTTTTTCAATCTTTTCTTTAATTGGTTGAAGGGTTTTCCAGTTGAGGTTGTAGGCACCGATAACAGTTCCTTTTTCACGGTCAACCACACCAGGTGATCCCATCCCAATCCCTCGGAAGTCTGTGGCTGACAATCCAAGCAAGTCCAAACGATGTTGAATAGACTCAATCATATCATCTACAATATGGCTTCCTTCATCCAAAATATTAGTCTTGATAGACCATTTTTCTTGGATTTCTCCCTCTTGAGTTAAAATTGCAAACTTGATAGATGTTCCACCAAGGTCAATCCCAATAATCTTTTGACTCATCGTCTTCTCCTTTTTAATTGAAAATGCTTACAGATATAGTATAACAAAATCGTCTCTTTTGTGCAAAGGTTTGCATTGTTTCCCTAGAATTTGTTTACTTTATGGTTTCCACAAACCAGAAGCATCCACATAGTAGCGACCGCCATCAACCCACTCATTTGTAGCCATCTTACCATCTGATTTGAGGTAATAGTTCCCTTGCCAAGTGTTTCTAGCATAAACACCATTGGATTTTAGGTAGTACCATGCTTGATAACTGGTGTCATAAACCCATTCACTGGCTGCCATCTTACCATTCGACTTGAGATAATAACTTCCTTGCCAAGCGTTGCGGGCGTAAGCTCCGTCCTCTTTTAGATAATACCACGATTGATAATAGGAATCATATAGCCATTCACCTGCTGCCATCTTACCATTTGATTTAAGGTAGTAGCTTCCCTGCCAAGTATTTCTCGCATAAGAACCGTCGGATTTTAGATAGTACCAAGATTGATAGCTAGCATCATAAATCCACTCGCTGGCTGCCATCTTGCCATCTGACTTAAGGTAATAGCTACCTTGCCAAGCATTCCTAACTGCATGCCCATTTTCAGCAAAATAATACCAATAACCGTCCTGTTTGACCCATCCGCTAGCTGTGACATTGGATTGCGAACCCGACTGGCGTGGTTTAAAGACTCCCCGAGGTGCATTGGCACGTTCACAAGCTATCCCATCACCATCACGATCTAGTTTAGAAGAGTAACCTGGTTCTCCTCTATGAATATCAGAGTAACCATTTTCCCATGCTTCTCTACAACTAGAAAAATGAATATTTTCCTCTGCAGTAACTGGTTCGGTAAATAGTCCCCAAACTAGAAGGGTAGCAAAAGCCACTTTTAGCAAAACTTTTTTTTCATTATTCTCTCCTTTTTTGATACCGTTTTCGCTTTTATTTTACCAGACTTATTCCAGCAATTCAAGAAAACTTCTAGTCTTTTCTGCAAACTCCTTCGGTTTGTCAGTGTTCAGTGTGTGAGGACCGTCAGGAATAATCTGCAACTTAGAATCTGACATCAATTGATGAAGGCCTCTCATAGAACTGAGATTAGGCTTGTCTTGGCTACCACAAATTAGCAAGGTTGGATAGTAACAATTCTGTGCTACTTGGGTTAAATCAAGTGTTTTCAATTCCTCAGAAACACCAACCATGAGCGCTTTTTCTGCTCCCTGCTTTTCAAAAAAACTTTTTGGAAGTAGTTTAAAAATTATCAACTGGATTTTAAACAAGATATTACCTGCTAGTTTCACTGGACAGCCTGACAAGACCAAACCTTGAAGATTTGGCAAATCGTAACTTGAAAGCTCTAGTGCAAGAGTAGCACCGAGGGATAAACCGATTAAAACAAAATGTTTCTTCTCCTCTGATAGGTATTTAGCTATCCGTTTTTTGGCTTCCTGATAAGAATCAACTCCCACAGGAAACAATTCAAGGGCCTCAGAAGGATGATCGGCAAGTAGATCCTGAACTTCCTTCCAGCTTGTGGCCGTCTGACCTAAGCCATGTAAAAATATCAATTTCATTTATTTCTCCTTCAATAACAACTCATACAAGCCTCTGACTGCATTACAGCCATAGACAGCTTCTGCTTGGTTCAAGTCTGCCAAAGTCAGAATTTTCTCTTCTACCTGTCCTTTTCCTAGCAAATGCTGACGATAGATTCCTGACAAGATGCCAAGATTGATAGGCGGTGTGTAGAGCTTCCCGTCAATTTTCAGAACCAAATTCCCGATAGACGTTTCCAAAAGCTCCCCTGCTGCATTATGGTAAATGATTTCCTGTTTACCTAGACTTAAGTGTGGTCTATGAGTTGTTTTAAAGTAGGTAAACGCCTGATTCAAATCTGCTTCTTGCAGGCAGAGTTTAGCTTTGCAGAAGCTTGGACTAAGAGGTGTTAAGATTTGGCGACTGAGTTCTATCTCTCCAGACTTGCTGAGGCTTATTCGCAAACGGTAGTCTTGGTGGGAAGCACAAGCTCGACACTCTTCCTCTATCTTTTGTCTCAGTTCTTCTGGATCAAAAGGATAGGCAAAATAACGACTCGCCTTTGTCAGTCTTTCCAGATGTTGATCTTCAAACAACAGTTGTTTTTGGCTGATTCTCCCAGTTGTAATCAATTTGAAACGAGCTTGTTTACGATAGAGAACAGCCGCCTTTTGATGAACCTCTCGGTATTCAGATTCCCAAGTACTATCCCAAGTAATGCCACCACCCACTCCATAGATGGCTTTCCCTTGATGCAGTTGGATAGTCCGAATGGCGACATTAAAAATCCGTCGCCCATTTGGAAGCAAGAGACCAATAGTTCCACAGTAGACTCCACGCGGGTGTGACTCCAAGTCCTTGATGATTTCCATGGTCGCAATTTTGGGTGCACCCGTTATGGAACCACAAGGAAAGAGAGACCGAAAAACGGCAACCAAGTCCACATCCTCTCGCAACTGACTCTTGATGGTTGAGGTCATCTGCCAAACAGTCGAATACTGTTCCACTTGACACAGACGTTCTACATGTTCACTGCCCACTTCAGAAATACGGTTCATGTCATTGCGCAAGAGATCCACAATCATCATATTTTCAGAGCGATTTTTAGGATCTTGCTCCAACCAAGCTGCCTCTTTCAAATCTTCATCGTCAGTCCCCCCACGCTGGGTTGTTCCCTTCATTGGGCGAGTCGTTAATTCTCGGTCATTTTGTTCAAAAAAGAGCTCTGGGCTCATGGAAATCACTGCCATCTCATCGTGTTCAACATAGGCATTGTAGCCCGCCTCCTGCTCTACCACCATGCGATTGTAAATGTCAAAAGGATTGGCACTTAAGTCTTGCTTGAGTTGGACAGTGTAGTTGACCTGATAGGTGTCACCCTGCCGCAAATGATGGTGAATCTGGGCAATAGCCTTTTCATAGTCTGCTTCAGACGTTATTTCCTTCCAATTTGAAGGCAAATCAATATCATCATAAGTCAGAGGAATAGGGGATGTTTCCACCCTATCGTGAACGGTAAAGTAAAGCAAATACTCTCCCAGTAGAGGAGCCTTGTGAACTGCTAATTTCTCCTCAAATGCAGGTGCAGCCTCGTAACTGACATAGCCCACGACATAATAGCCTTGCTCTTGGTAGCGTTCCACTTGTGCCAGCAAGTCCGCCACTTCTGCTAAATCTCTCGTTTTTAACTCTTTGATCGGCTGGGTAAAGGTGTATCTCTCCCCCAAGGCTCTAAAATCAATCACTGTTTTTCTATGCATACCTTTAGTATAGCATAAAAAAGCCGACCTAGAACAGCTAAATCAAGCTTTGTTTACTGATTCCTATAACGAAATATCTTCTCTAAGTTACTTTTTTCTACTTTTGGCAATTCTCTATCAGATGGCACTAGTTTTTCTAGTTAAAGAAGGCCTTATTTGGAACACTTTGCACAAAAATTCAACAAAAAAGAACAGAGGAAGTAATGGTTTCTATACCCTTACTCTCTCTGTCTTTTACTGTTCAGAAATTAAAAATTGATTTGAGGTTTTAATGATGCCTACCGTTTCTTTGACATCTAAATCATCCGTATACAGAAAATGACGTTTCTCACTATTCTTAGCTAAGAAGTCATTTCTTGCTTGGATTGATAAATCGCCTGTTCTCTCAATTTCTTTCCGAGAAGAATCCCTATCTTTCAAGGTTTCTTCTTCTGCTATTAGGACACAATATTTTAGCTTAATTTGTTTTTCTTTTAAGAAGGCTGCAATTTTCTTCAGTTGATCTTCAAATATGACATACTCTATCACGACAGTAATGCCACTGTTCAAGAAATTATTGGTCAGACTGATGATATTATCCCAGAACAAATCCATATAAAATCCATCATCTTCCCAAGGAGGTACGAGACCACTTTTTATCATTAAGTAAATCATATCCCCCTCTATAACTGCACTTTTGTCAAAAGAATAGGCCAACTCTTTGCTGACAGTGCTCTTTCCAACACCCGGGGGACCCGAAATAATATAAACACAATTTTCCACTTTAACCTCTATTTACTTGAAATCTATCTCTAACTTATGATCATTCTCAGTCCACTTACGACTTTCTGATAGAATCTTCTGGATACTGTGCACGCGCACCTCCAATTAATTTTGGACGACTTGCAAGAGCCGTTACATGGGCATGCCCAATCTCACGTAGTACAGGACGAATCGGAACCTGTACATGCTTGACATGCATACCAATTGCGGTATCTCCGATATCCAATCCAGAATGAGCCTTGATAAATTCAACCTCAACTGGATCCTGCATAAACTTGAAGGCTGCCAACTGACCTGAACCTCCTGCATGAAGAGTAGGAAGGACACTGACGATTTCTAGCCCAAACTGATCCGCCACTTGACGTTCAACGACGAGGGCACGATTGACGTGTTCGCAGCCTTGAACAGCTAGATGAATTCCTTTTTCCTCTAGGATATCTAGGATGGTTTTCACAATGATTTCGCCAATTTCTTGGCTTGATTCCTTGCCTATATGGCCGCCTAAAACTTCACTAGAGGATAAACCTAGGACAAAGAGGCTTCCTTCACGCAATCCAGCCTTTTCCAAAACATCTTCAATTACCTGCTGTGTTTCTGTTTTAATTCTACTTTTGTCCATCACTCTTAACCTCATTTTTCTCCTACTATCATATCTTTTTTTACTGATTTTATCAAGGCGAACTGATTATTCTAATTTTTCAAAGTAAAACTCCCAGAATTGACTGGGAGTTAACTAGTTTCTATTCTATTTATGTATATTTCAACCGTCGTTCCTTTTTCGGGTGCAGAATCAATCTTCATCTGATAGTTTTCGCCAAAATGAAGTTTGAGTCGTTGGTCGACATTTTGAAGACCAACTCCCCCACGTTTGAGGTTACTCTGACTACTATCGCCAGCATCTTGAAAGCCAACTCCATCATCCTTAATGCGGATGACTAGTCCTGAATCCTTTTTCTGGATAGAAAGTTTAATATGACCCTGACCTTCCTTTTCCTTGATACCATGGTAAAGAGCATTTTCTACTAGAGGTTGCAACACCAGCTTGGGTAAGACTAGGTTATCAAAGGCAGGATTTTCATCAATCTCATAGTCTAGCTTATCGCCATAGCGTTGTTTCTGGATAAAGAGATACTGGCGGACATGATTGATTTCATCAGACAGGCAAATCAAGTCCTTTCCTTGATTGAGTGCCAAGCGGAAATAGGTCGCCAAGGACTTGGTCACCTGCACCACTCGCTGACTGTCCTGAAATTCAGCCATCCAGATGATGGTGTCCAAGGTGTTATAGAGGAAATGCGGATTAATCTGACTTGATAGGGCTCGAAGTTCATACTGACGGGTCGTTTCTTCCTGTCTTCGAACATCTGCCATCAGCTGATCAACTTGATCCAACATGGCATTAAATTGGCGAGTCACTTCTCTCAGTTCATAGGCACCAACTTCCTTGGCACGAAGATTTTGAGCCCCAGAAGCAATTTCCAGCATGGTTTCTCTCAAATCCTTCAAAGGAGCAATCCAGCGTTTGAGACTGAACCACACCAAGCAGAGACAGGCAAGAAGAGATAAGGCACTAGCACCAAGCAAGGTCCACATGAGTTGACTCCGAACCTGGTCTAACTTCTCCAACGAAGACACGCCTATAACCGTCCAATCAGTGCCTGCAATTTGTTCCTGACTAACATAGGATTGATGGTCCAGCGTATAGCCCTGCCCCGTCTCAATATAGGGTTTCATGGCCTCCATTTCGCTAGACGAACTGTAAACTGTGTGTTTAGGATGGTAGACAAATTCATGGTTTTCATTGATGATAAAGGCAAAGCCCTGCTGGCCCAACTGGAGTTGGTTGAGATAGGCTTCCAGAGTTTCGTAGGAAATATCCAAACGAAGTACGCCAAGATTGGCTCCCTTTTCATCAACAAGTTCCTGAGTAACAGAAATGACCCATTGACTATCTGATTTACGAGCTGGGGTTAAAACTGGCTTAGCTCCCTGATGAATAGCCTTTTGGTACCAATCCTCAGCCATCATATCTGAGGAAGTTTTCATCTGCACAGTGTCATCTGTAGAAATAACCTGACCGGATTTGGTTACCAGTACCACCGTTTTCAAGTCCTGGTCAGCCTTTAAGATGGTCAAAAACAGATCACGAATTCCCTTGACCTTATCCTGACTGGGATTCTCAGAATATGATAAAACATCCTTCTGCTGGGTCAAACTGGTAGAGGTGGTTTCTAATTTTTTGATATAAGACTGAATAAAGTGGCTAGTCTGGCTGATGGTCGTTTGGCTATTGCCTTCAATGGTAGCCTCAATAGCTGCTGAACTAGATTGATAATAGAAAGTCCCAACCAGAGCTAGGAGAATGAGAAAGACCAGAAAGATGGAAATAACCATTCTGACTAAAAGAGAAGAACGCTTCATCGGCCTTCCCCTTTCTTAAACTGACGAGGTGTCACACCTGCAATCTGTTTAAAACGTTGGGTAAAGTAGTTCATATCTTCAAATCCAACCTTTTCGGCTATCTCATAAATCTTTAAATCTGTGGTCAGAAGCAAGAGCTTGGCTTGTTTGACACGCTCTCTCACCAGATAATCCTGAAAAGGCAGGCCCAACTCTTTCTTAATCAAGGAACTCAGATAGTTCGGACTAAAACCTAGGTCACTGGCCAAAGACTTCAAACTAAACTGGCTATCAGCCAGATGGGACTGGATTTTCTGGGCAATATTTCCCTCAAACTTATCGGTTAATAAATCTTGTAACTGCTCTTCCTTTTCTTCCTTGTCTAGTTTTTGCTTGATTTTCCCCAACATTTCCTCAATATCCTGACGAGAAAAGGGCTTGAGCAGGTAATCATCTACACCGAGTTTGACAGCAGACAAGGCATAATCAAAATCATCGTAGCCAGTCAAAAAAACCAAATGCACCTGAGGATAAGTTTCTCGTACCAGACTGGCCAACTGGATGCCATTTAGCTGAGGCATGTTGATATCGGTTAAAATGATATCTGGCACCTGCTTTTGAATCAAGTCCCAAGCCTGTCTTCCATTTTCTGCCTGACCGATGATTTCCATATCGTAGGCTGCTACATTAACCAGCTTGGTCAAGCCTTGTCTTACCAAATACTCATCTTCTACGATTAAGATTGTGTAGGTCATGCTCTGCTCCTTTGTCACTTACTAGTATCAGTATAGCAAAATTCTCCTCTAACTGCTTAGGAAAGACTTCTTAATCTACATAATCTAGTAAATAGGCATAACCTTTTTCTGCCATTTGGTCTTTGGGAATAAAGCGGATAGAAAGACTATTGATACAGTAACGCAACCCCCCCTTGTCCTGAGGCCCATCTGTAAAGACATGGCCAAGGTGAGAATCTCCAACTCGGCTCCGCACTTCCATGCGCGTCATATTGTAAGACTTATCTTCCTTGTAGGTGGCAACATCGGGGCTGATGGGTTGGGTAAAACTAGGCCAGCCACAACCAGACTCAAACTTGTCCTTTGATGAAAAGAGAGGTTCGCCAGTGGCCACATCCACATAGATACCAGATTCAAATTTATCCCAGTAGCGGTTTGAAAAGGCTCGTTCTGTTTGATTTTTCTGGGTAACTGCATACTCTTCAGGTGACAAGGTCTTTTTCAATTCTTCATCACTTGGTTTAGGATATTTGCTGGCATCGATGACGGGGTAGGCAGCCTGATTGACATTGATATGACAATAGCCATTTGGATTTTTCTTGAGATAGTCTTGGTGATAATCCTCCGCCACCACAAAATTCTTCAAGTTTTCCTTTTCAACTGCCAGAGGTTGGTCGTATTTCTTAGCCACCTCATCAAAGACTTGGTTGATTACTTCCAAATCCTTGTCATCTGTGTAATAAACGCCAGTACGATACTGGGTACCCACATCATTTCCTTGTTTATTTTTGCTGGTTGGATTGATAATGCGGAAGTAATGAAGCAGGATTTCCTTGAGGGAAATTTGATTGGCGTCATAGGTGACATGGACAGTCTCTGCATGTCCTGTTTGGTTAATCAATTCGTACTTGGTTGTTTCCCCTCTACCATTTGCATAGCCTGAAACGGCATCGGTCACTCCAGGCACGCGTGAGAAGTATTCCTCCACTCCCCAGAAACAACCTCCAGCTAGATAAATTTCGTGCAAGTCTGCGTCTTTGCTCACTTCTATTTTTTTCACTGTTTTTCCTCCTTGGCTAACTGATGCTTTCTCAATTTGCGAGCTATCTGTCTGCCCTGCATTTCGCATCAATAGAAAATAGAAACCGGTTATGGCTAGGAGAACGACCCCTGCCAAGACAAAAAGTTTTACTTTATCATTCATGGACCTTCTCTACCCCATTTCTTTCAATTCTTTTAAAATCATATCCTTATCCATAAAACCTGGTTGCGTTTTGACCAGTTTGCCTTCCTTGTCTATAAAGGCTTGAGTTGGGTAAGAACGGACACCATAACTTTCCAAGAGTTTACCTGACGGATCAATTAAAACTGGAAAATTTTTATAATCCAAGCCTTTGTACCAGTTCTTAAAGTCTGCTTCTGCTTGTTCACCCTTGTGTCCAGGAGACACCACTGTCAAGACCACATAGTCATCACCAGCTTCTTTAGCAATTTCATCCGTATCCGGAAGGCTAGCTAGACAGATAGAACACCAAGAAGCCCAGAATTTAAGATAGACTTTCTTGCCTTTGTAGTCAGATAAACGATAAGTCTTACCATCTACTCCTGTTAGTTCAAAATCAGCGACTGCTTGACCCTTGGTGGCAGTTTGCGAGCTAACTTGTTCTGTTTTGGATTGCTCCTTCATAGTAGACTCGTCTGACATGTTTTTAGCCGAACAGGCTGTCAAACAACAAATTGAGCCTACTCCAAGGAGACATGTTTGCCATTTTTTCATTTCTTTTTCCTCTCTATTCAAATAATGTAGTCAAAATGGAAGCATTTCCCAAAAGCACCAAGATTCCCATCACGATAATGAGGAAACCACCCACTTTTTTGAGGATTTCGAGGTAAGGATGCAGTTTTCGGAAATGTTTCAAAACATAGCTGGAGGCGAGAGCTAGAACTAAAAATGGTAGCGCCAAACCCAGCGTGTAAACCAACATGAGACCAGCTCCCTGCCAAGCACCTGAGCCACCTGAAGCCGCTAAGGCCAAAACAGACCCCAGAACCGGCCCCACACATGGCGTCCAAGCAAAACTAAAGGTCAACCCCAGTAAAAATGCCTGACTATAGCCGTTAGCGTTTTGATCCTGTCTCTTTAATTGTAGCCTTCTTTCCTTGTAGAGTCCCTGCAAATGTAAAACATCCATCTGGTGCAAGCCCAAGAGAATGATAATCGCACCCGTCACATACTGAAACCAAGAAGCATACAGCAAATTGCCTAAAAAACCAGCTCCATAGCCCAGTAAGATAAAGATAAAAGAGATTCCCGCTATAAAGGCCAGAGTTCGCAATAAACTAACAAGTGAGATTGACAATTTTCCGCTAGAAGTCTGAGCACCATCTTTATCATCCAACAAGACCCCCGCATAGACAGGTAACAAGGGTAAAATACAAGGAGAAAAGAAGGAAAGAATTCCAGCAAGAAAAACACTGATAAAAAAGATTACATTGTCCATTGCCTTCCTCCATTCTTTGATTTGATAGGACTATTATAGCTCCAAAACCCCAGAAAAAACAGGGACAATGATAGGAAAAAATAGGAATTTAATCACTTTATTCAGAAATCTGGCACAAAAAAAGCCAGACAAGGTCTGACTTTGGTAGTTACAGAAAAGAAAATCACCTGTCTTCCCTGCTTATCTGGTAATAAATAAGATCCGCAACGTAGTCTTTTCTCTCCACACCATTGGTAATGGTTTTTAGATAAGACATTCCCGCTTTTTCCATGACACGGCCTGAAGCTGGGTTGAGACTGGCGTAACGAGCTCTGACTTTTTGAAATCCTGCTTGAGTAAAACAAAAGTCTAACACAGCTTTCAAGGCCTCCGTCATCATACCACGACCCCAATAATTTTTTCCTAAAATATACCCAATTTCACAACTTAAATCTTCCTCGTGCATTGCAACAATGCTGATATCTCCTATCACTTGCCCTGGGTTTTCTTTGAGGCAAATGGCCCATTTGTAATAGTTGGGATTGGTATAGGATGCAACCCAATTTCGAATCGAGTTTCGAGTCACCTCAAGATTCGGATGGGGATCCCAAGTGACATAGGTCAGATTCTCAGAAGATGAAGCCCAATTTTGAAACATAGCTTCCGCATCACTCTCCACAAATCTTCTCAAAATCAAACGTTCTGTCTGTAATATTTGCGTACCGATTGCTTTCATGACGCTACCTCGCTTTCTCAGCTTAAGGCAAGGAGCTAAAAAAGTCCACTGGACCTTCTTCGCTTTCTCATTTCTAAGCTCAGGGTAAAAACCTCCACTGGAGGTTATTCTTCGCTTTCTAATTTCAAGGCAAGAAGGTGAAAAATCCCCTGGACCTTCTTCGCTTTCTCATTTCTAGGCTCAGGGTAAAAACCTCCACTGGAGGTTCCTCGTTTTCCCGTTTCTAGACTCGGGCTGAAAACCTCCACTGGAGGTTTTCACTCCCAAAAGTCATCAAATACGGTGATTGGTAAGTGGCGTTTGTGTTGGCCTTTGTGCCACCAGTTTTCAATAGTTACTTGAGCTTCTGAGCTGATGGTTTTCCCTTCTAGGTAGTCATCAATCTCTGCATAAGTGACTCCCAGAGCAACTTCGTCAGCCAAGCCCGGCTTGTCTTCTTCTAGGTCTGCTGTTGGGATTTTATCATAAAGAGCTGGATCTGCGCCAAGCTCTTTCAAAAGTTGTTTCCCTTGGCGTTTATTGAGACGGTAAAGAGGGAGAATATCCGCACCGCCATCACCAAACTTGGTAAAGAAGCCTGTGATATTTTCCGCAGCATGGTCTGTTCCAATGACCGCTCCGCTATGGGCACCAGCCAGAGCATATTGAGCAATCATGCGACTACGAGCCTTGATATTTCCCTTATTAAAGTCTGAAACAGAGCTTCCTGTCGCTTTAACTGCTGCTGTCATAGCGTCAGCTGATTCCTTGATATTCACAACCAAGCTAACATCCGGCTGGATGAAAGCGAGAGCTTTTTGAGCATCTGCTTCATCAGCTTGCACGCCATATGGCAGACGGACAGCGATAAATTGGTAGCTGTCATCTCCTGTCTCAGCTCGCATTTCTTCCATAGCTAATTGCGCCAAGCGCCCTGCCAATGTTGAATCCTGACCCCCAGAAATCCCTAGTACAAAAGTTTTAAGGAAGGGATGTTTTTTCAAGTATCTCTTTAAGAAATCAATCGAACGACGGATTTCTTCCTGGGCATCGATTACTGGTTTGACACCCAATTGCTGGATAATGGTCTCTTGCAAACTCATTCTTCTTCTCCTTCACCAAGTGCTTCTTTGCGCATCTTATCAATCAAGTCCATTTTGTCCTGCCAAATATCACGCGCCAAGTCCACTGGATAGTGTTGCGGATTGAGTACCCGTTTATACTCATCCCAAAGCTTGTCAAATTCCTTACGAGCATAATCCTGAATCTCAGTCAAACTAGGCAATTTGTAAACTAATGTTCCTTCTTTGAAAATATCCATCAAGAGAGGAACTGCATCAAAATTACGAACGGTCTTTTTGATGTAGGTATAAGTTGGATGGAACATCTTGATTTCTGTCATGTCGCTCACATCCACACCGTCATAAGTAATGTAGTCGCCTTCTGACTTGCCTTTTTCACGGCTGGTAATGCGCCATACCTGCTTCTTGCCTGGCGTAGACACTTTTTCCGCATTATTAGACAGTTTGATGGTATTGCGCATCTTACCAGTTTCATCTTCAATAGCCACAATCTTATAAACCGCTCCAAGGGCTGGCTGATCATAGGCTGTAATCAGCTTGGTTCCCACCCCCCAAACGTCAATCTTAGCGTGTTGCATTTTGAGGTTAAGGATAGTATTTTCATCGAGGTCATTGGAAGCGTAAATTTTGGCATCTGGATATCCAGCCTCATCTAACTGTTGGCGAACTTTCTTGGAAATATAGGCTATATCCCCTGAGTCGATACGAACGCCTTTAAAATTAATCTTGTCTCCCAGTTCACGAGCTACCTGAATAGCAGCTGGCACACCGATATGAAGGGTGTCATAGGTATCCACAAGAAAGACACAGTCACGATGGGTTGATGCATAAGCCTTGAAGGCTTCATAGTCGTTTCCATAAACCTGTACCAAGGCATGGGCATGAGTCCCCAATACTGGAATACCAAAGAGCTTCCCTGCTCGCACGTTGCTAGTTCCGTTGGCTCCACCAATCACGGCTGCGCGTGTTCCCCAAATAGCTGCATCCATTTCTTGCGCACGACGTGTCCCGAACTCCATCAAGGGTTCATCTTCAATGACCGAACGAATACGTGCTGCCTTGGTCGCTATCAAGGTTTGAAAGTTAACGATGTTTAAGAGAGCCGTTTCAACCAATTGACATTGGGCTAGAGGTCCTTCAACCTGCACAATCGGCTCATTAGCAAAAACCAAGTCCCCTTCCTGAGCAGAACGAACCGTTAGTTCTAACTTGAGATTTCGTAGATAATCCAAGAATTCTCCATGATACCCAAGCGTCTCCAAGTAGGCAATATCGCTATCTGAAAAGCGTAAGTCTTCAAGATAATGTACAATTCTTTCCAAACCAGCAAAAACCGCATAACCGTTATTAAACGGTTGCTGGCGGAAATAAACTTCAAAGACCGCCTTTTTATTGTGAATTCCTTGGTCAAAGTAAACTTGCATCATATTGATTTGGTACAAGTCCGTGTGCAATGTCAAACTATCATCTGGATACATCTGTTTTCCTTCTTCCTTTTTTACAAAGGTATGAACGTATTCTACCACTTTCACACCGTCCGATAAATTAGTACTATTATAACACATTTTACCGAGATTGATAAAAAGCTAACAAGCTATTCTCCATTCTCAAGTTCATCCATATCTTGCTCAAACTTTTTTTGAACCCATTCGCCATAACTTTTAAGCCCAAGATTGCCGATAAAAACCCAAGGAAAGTAGATCAGATAAGTAATGGCCCAAGCAGACAAATATTTAACGTTCAGAGGATTGTGCTGATAAATTTCGATATTGAATTGATAATTCTCCAACATCAAGAGAGTCGTAATAGCGAGAGTTACCAGCAAACACCCTCCAATCGTAAAATGAAAACGACTATAGTAGGTCACTCCAAGTTGTCGTGCACGATTGAAAAAGAAGAAAATTCCTAAAAGAAGGGTAACCAGAAGAATATTAGGATTAAAAAGAGCAGGTGTTAATACAGCCACCAGATAGCTTAGCAGAATGAGCCCGATAAACATATAAAAAGACTCTGTTCCAGCTTTGTTAATCAGTTGTTCTTCTCTTTCGTCTAGTAATTGATAATAAAAAAATCTATTTTTCATCTTCTTCCTCCCAAACTTGCTGATTTCTGCGATTCAAGTATAGGATAACTCGATCCATAGAATAACTCCCAACGAGATAGATGATAACTGCTAGAACCACTTTTAGGGAGTACTTCCAAGTCAATAGACTGACCAGTTCCTCGCGATTGCCTACGATATCAATCAATAAAACCACTATAGAAAATCCCAAAGCAGATAAAACTCTTTCTTTTCCAGTATTCTCAACAATATCCCGAATGTCAATTCCAACATACATGCGGCGAATAATGGCATACAAACCGACTCCAATCAATAAAAGCAATTCTGGTAAATAGGACAGAAGTGTTAAATTAAAAATATAAACTTTGGCAAAAATTTCCAGTGCCAAAAATAGGCACATTCCCAAAAGAATTTCTCCTGAAATCTTTCCATCCAATTTTTCCGTACGTTCATCTTTGATCACAAGTTTTTTTCTATTCTTCATCTTCTTCCTCCCAAAATAATTGATCTAAAGTTTTGCCTAAGCATCTGCAAATGGACTGGCAAAGTGAAAGACTAGGATTGTATTTCCCAGCTTCAATCAAGCCTATAGTCTGCCTAGTAACACCCACAGCTTCTGCCAAATCCCCTTGTGTTAAATCACGCTCCACACGAGCTAATTTTAATTTTAAGTTTTTAGCCACTAGCGTCCTCCTTCACATTTTTAAAAAATTGCGCTTCTTTTAAAAACATTATACCATATATCTAACCTAATGCAATATATAAATGTCATTTTGTAAGATTTTATTAACAAAAAACTCTCTACCACAAAAAATAGAGAGTGTCACCTTTAAATATAGGATTTCAAAATATCAACGACATCACTTCTTTTCTTGACCTGATATGCCTTGATGCCCAATTTTTCAGCTGCACTTGTATTGTCCTCAATATCGTCTAGAAAGACACAATTTGTAGGATCTAACTGGTATTTGTCGAGAATCTTCTTAAACATTGCCAAATCAGGCTTTATAGCTTTTATATCACAGGATAGGACAAAACCATCTAAAAGCTCCTTTAAGGGAGATAATTGCTCATCCAGCAAGTCATAAAATACCTTTGAGGTATTGGACAAGACAAAGATGCGATGCCCCTTTTTCTTTAGTTCTGACAAAACAGGGAATACTTCCGTATAAATATCAATGTAGCTAGGCCAGTTCCAGATAACTTCTTCGACCTTCTTTTGATAGGTACTTCCAATCATTGACTCAACTTTAAGCACCAATTCTTCTCTAGACATAGTCCCAAGATCTAATTTTTCCCAAAGCCCCGACTGAAAAATGGTCTTATCTAACATCAGATAATCTTTCTTCGTATCCGAAACGCCTTGCAAAATCTTATCCTTGTTCCATTCTAACAAGACGTTGCCCATATCTAGTATTATGTCCATTAGCCCACCTCCATAATTATGTGAAGATTTCCTCTCTGCTTTATGCCTTCATGTTTACCTTACAAATCCTTTTGGTAATAAAATCTTTGCCCTGTGTAGGGATAGTCTTTCAAAGCAAAAACTTCCTTGTAGCCATGCCTTTTATAAAAATCTGGCGCTTGAAACTGGTAAGTATTCACGAAAGCAAACTGACAGTTTCGTTTCTTAGCTTCACTTTCAACTTCCTGCAATAGTTTTGAACCGATTCCCTGTCCTCGCGATTCCTCTTTCACAAACAAATACTCGATTTCCAACCAATTTCCAAAAGTCTCTGCTACCAAGCCCGCCAAGAGATTGCCCTTTTCATCTTCGACATAAAGATTCAGTGGCTCGCTTTCAGCCTCTTCTCTTTTGGAACGATTATAAGCACGAATCAGATTTCCTATTTCTTGCGCTTTCTGGGACGCTTTATTTTCCAATCTAAAGTGCATCCAAACCTCCTAAAAACGATTACAGCTTGATTATAATCTTATTTCAATAGACTGTCAAACTAAAAAGAACTCACCAAGCAAAGTTGATGAGTTCATGATTTATTTCCTAAATTTCCACTGGCTATAAATTCCGAAACCGATAATCCAGATAGCAGAACCAACTGCCCCCATGAAGGTAGACTCTTGTAAAAAGAGGGTTACAAAGACAAAGATAAAGAAGAGCATGGTTAAAGGATTTAAGAAACGATACTGAGGCATGAGGTAGCCATCCGCCATGAAGTCTTGTGACTTGCGGTATTTGAGATGAGCCACCATGATCAAGATATAAATCGCGATGTAAACACCTGATGAGGACGCCGTAATCAAAGCAAAGGCATCGGAAACACCTGGCAAAACATTGATAAAGGCAGCTAGAGCAATCAAGATTGCTGAGGCAATAATGGCATTTTGCGGAACATTGTGACGAGAAAGAGTATCTGCCTTGATCGCTTTTAAAAAGCGATTGGGCGAGTCATGGGCAATCTGGTAGAGGTGTCGCCCTGTTGAATAGAGGGTTGAATTAAGAGCAGATGCTGCCGACGTCAAAACAACGAAGTTAATCAGAGCTGCCGCCCACTTGATACCTGCTAGCTCAAAAACCGTTACAAATGGTGAATCTGAAGAAGCAAGTTCTTTCCAGGGAATGATAGACATAATGGCTAATAGGGCTCCACCATAGAAGAAGACAATTCGGAGAGGAATTTCTTTAACTGCTTTTGGCAAAACCTGACGAGGATTCTTCGTTTCAGAGGTTGTCACTCCGATAAATTCAATCATCAGATAGGCAAAAAATACCATTTGAAAGGCCATGACAAAGTTCATAACACCGTTTGGAAAAAGAGAGAACTGATTGCTGATATTTGCCAAACTTGCAGCACCATGCGGTGTCTCAAATCCAGTTAAGACCATAAAGATCCCTGTCGCAATCATAGCTAAAATAGCCACAATCTTAACCATAGCAAACCAAAACTCGACTTCTCCAAAGAGCTTAACCGCAATCAGATTGACCAAGGCCAAAATCGTTAAAAAGACAATCTGAATCAACCAACTAGGCCAAGAAGGAAACCAAAACTGAACATAATGCGAGATCGCAGTGATTTCTGCCATACCGATAAAGACGACAGACAACCAATAAGACCAAACTGAGAAATAGCCCCAACCTTTACCCAAATGACGGGTGATAAAATTGATAAAGGTATGTTGTTCTGGATCCTGATACAGCATCTCTCCAACAGCCCTCATCATCAAAAACATAAAGGCTCCTGTAATCATATAAATCAGGATGATAGAAGGGCCTGTCAGGCTGATAGAGCGACCGGCACCTAGGAAAAGACCTGTTCCGATTGTTCCCGCAATAGCCATCACCTGAACATGGCGATTGGTTAATCCACGCTCCATCTTATTTTTTTTCTTATTTTCACTCATATAGTCTCCTATTTTATTCAAAAAACCAAAAAGGAGTTGAGCAAGTCAAAGCCTCTACTACTCCTTTTCCATTCTATTTAGGCTGTTTTTTCAACCTTTAAGATTTTGACATCATAGCTACCAACTGGTGTCTCGATGGTCGCTGTATCACCAGTCTTCTTGCCGATCAAAGCTTGTCCAATCGGGCTCTCATTTGATACTTTACCAGCAAAAGCATCTGCACCTGCGGAACCGACGATGATATAGACTTCTTCGTCATCTTCCCCGATTTCTTGGATCGTTACAGTCTTACCGATAGCTACCTCATCTTGGGCAACTGCATCGCTATTAACGATTTCAGCATAGCGAATTTTTGTTTCTAAACTTGAAATTTGTCCTTCAACAAAAGCTTGTTCATCTTTCGCTGCTTCGTACTCGCTGTTCTCTGAAAGGTCTCCGTATGAACGAGCAATTTTGATACGTTCTACGACTTCGGGACGACGAACGAGTTTCAACTCCTCTAATTCTTTTTCTAGCTTTTCCTTTTCTTCAAGGGTCATTGGGTAAGTTTTTTCTGCCATTTTTCTCAACTTTCTTTTCTTAATTTGTTTTTAAAACAAAATTATGTGGAAAACCACATAATTTTAGTTTGAACTACTTGATTGGGTTAGTTTGCTATTGATGTGTTCTGCAACGTTTTGATCATGTTCTTCTTTGGTCGTTGCAAAGTACACTTTACCATCTTCGACATTGGCTACAAAGTATAAGTAGTCACTCTTTGTCTGATTTACACTTGCTTCGATGGCATCCAGACTTGGACTGTCTACTGGTCCAGGCATGAGGCCAAGGTGTGTGTAAACATTGTATGGTGAATCAATCGTTGTATCAATTCCAGCGTCATCTGCTAGACTAATCTTTTGACCAAGCTTGCCTTGAGCATACAGGATAGCGATGTTGCTCTGAAGTGGCATACCGAGATTTAGGCGGTTATAGAAGACACCAGCAATCTTCTTGCGGTCTTCTGTCTTAGCACCTTCTTTTTCAACAAGAGAAGCGATACTGAGCAATTCATTGACTGTCAGATCCTTTTCTTTGATCGTAGCGTAATATGGTGACAAGGCCTTATCCATAGCAGCTAACATCTCATCAATCAAACTTTCAACTGTAGTGCTTTCTTTGATGGTATAAGTTGCTGGGAAAAGGTAACCTTCTAGGCGATAACGAACGCCACCGTCTTTTGTTGGGAGACTTCCAAGAAGGTTTGGATACTTGGCGACTAATTGTGAGATAAAGGTCTCATCTTGAGCTTTTGCCAAGAAAGCATCCGCAGTAAGAGGTTCTTTAAATTCACCTTGAAGTTGTCCTACTGTTTGAGCGATTTGCTCTAATGTATAGCCTTCTGGAATTGTCAAGCTTGCAAGAGCTGGTTCTTGTGGTTCAGGAGTTCCACCTTTTTGCAATTCTTGGATCAACTCATCTGTACTCATGCTCTTCTTCAAGTTGTAATAACCTGATTTTAAGTCTGCACTCTTATATTTAGCATACAAACTAAAGATAAGTCCATGTTTAACAAGACCAGATTTTTCCAAAGTGCTCCCAATTTCTTGAATATTTGAACCTTCTGGGATTTGAACCTTTACATAATCCTTAGAGCTCGCATCAACTGGTTTCAAGGAATCTTGAACGTAACCATAACCAAAGAAGCCACCAATACCTACGAGCACTAGGAAAACTAAGAAAGTTAGCAAGCAGCCTTTCGCTTTTGATTTCTTCTTTTTCTTAGCTGGCTTTGTTCCTTCGCGACGACTGCGTAGTGGAGCATTCGCTAGATCATCAACTTGCTCAACTGGAGCAGGTACTACATTCTCCACAACAGGAGGGACTGATTCTTCTTTATTGTCATCCGTTTTATAGGAAACAGCCACTTTAGTTGGAGTAGTATTAAACTCTTTCTCTTCCTTTTTAGGCTCTACAGCATCAATCTTGGCTGGTGCAGGCTCTTCTAGTTTTGACTCTTCTGGTTCTGGTGCTGGTGCTGTCACTTCGCTTGATTCAAAACTTGGGCGTGGTGGCACACTTGGGGCATTTTTTAGGATTTCATCCACAGTTGACAGAGAATCTGCCATTAAATCTTCTGTGGCAAGATTTGATTCTTGTTCAGAAGGGGCAGGTGGAGTTACTTGAGAAGATGGGGTTGGTGGGGTAGTTGGACTTTCATCCTCTTTTCCTCTTCTTTCTCTCTCTCTGACTCTCTCTAAATCGCGTAAAATCTGTTCTTTAAAGCTTAATGTTTCTTCTTCTCTTGATTTCTCGCTCAAAAGCTTTACCTCCTTGTTGGCAATCCATAACATTATATCTTAAAAGTCGCAGAAAAGCAACAAAATATACCTTTCTCCAACTATATTTCTTGTTTTCAAGGCTTCCAAACCATGTTATACCAAGTCTCACCTGCATAGGTAGATTGGGATAGTCCTTCATTGACAAAACCATGTTTCTCATAATATGAGATAAGATAATCATGACAAGTCAGGTTAATGCCTTCTCGTTCATGTTCTAAAGCGACTTCCTTCAGAGCACTTAACAGTTTTTTCCCCACTCCCAAAGCTTGCGCTTCCTTAGCTATGGAGAGACAGGTCACAGAAATATAACCTCCAGGTTGATGGCTATAGTCTTTTATTTCTTCTGTAAAGGACTGATCTTGTAGATGACGATGTGGGACGACCGGACCTTCAATGTAGCCAAGGATACGTCCCTCTTTTTCAGCGACGAGAAAGCTGGTCTGAATTTCACGTAAATGCGCCTCAAAGACGGAACGGGGAATGGCTTCCTCAAGGGAGAAATTCTCAAGCTCTATCTCTAAAATACGATCTAAATCCGAAAATCTTGCTTGTCTGATTTTCATATTTCCTCCTGATAAAAAGGATTAGCCCAAGTCAGATACCAACAAGAACCACTGCCATAATGGCTCTCTGGCACTTCTTCTTCAACAAAGCCATTCATTTCAAAATATGATGGTAACTCATCAGGACTTTGCAAAAGAATACCTTGATAATCTAGTTCGACTGTCACCTGTTTCAAGGCTGCAAGAAGAGTTCCCAGCCCTTGTCCCCAATGATTCGGATGAATAGTCAATGATTTTATTTCTATCCATTTGGGATAAAGAGACTGAGCTTCTCCTAAAACATAGCCTAGGAGCTGATTTTCATCCCCAGCTACAAGAAAGGTACCCGCAGTCTTGCGGATACTCTCTTCTTCTGATAAGGTAGCTTACCTTATAGTGATTGGAATTTCCATCTGTTTTCCTTATTGGACGTTGCTTGTCAAGTTAGACAAAAGACGTTCAAATGAATATTCATAGGTTTGGATGTCTCCAGCACCCATAAAGACGTAAACGGCATTGTCATGGTCTAGGAGTGGAGAAACATTTTCAACTGTGATGACTTGGTTTTTCTTAGTGATCTTGCTAGCTAGGTCTTCTACCTTGACATCTCCGTGATCTACCTCACGTGCTGATCCATAGATTTGCGCTAGGTAAACGGCGTCTGCTTGATTCAAAGCGTGGGCAAATTCGTCCAACAAGGCGATGGTTCTAGTAAAGGTATGCGGTTGGAAGATTGCCACGATTTCCTTACTTGGGTATTTTTGACGAGCCGCATCCAAGGTTGCAATGATTTCTGTTGGATGGTGGGCAAAGTCATCAATGATTACTGTATCATTAACGATTTTTTCAGTGAAACGACGCTTAACACCTGTAAAAGTTTTCAAGTGTTCACGCACTAAGTTCAAATCAAAGCCAGCTGTGTAAAGAAGACCAATTACAGCTGTCGCATTCATAATATTGTGACGACCAAAAGTTGGAATGTGGAATTGACCCAATTCTTGTCCACGGAAGTGAACTGTAAAGGTCGAACCCGTTGTTGAGCGAAGGAGATCACTAGCTACAAAGTCATTGCCATCAGCTTCAAAACCATAGTAATAGATTGGCGCATTGGCTGTGATCTTACGCAACTCAGCATCCTCACCGTATACAAACAAACCTTTGGTAATTTGTTTGGCATAGTCATTAAAGGCGTTGAAAACATCCTCTAGACTAGTAAAGTAATCTGGATGGTCAAAGTCAATGTTGGTGATGATAGAGTATTCTGGGTGGTAAGGCATGAAATGACGCTCATATTCATCAGATTCAAAAACAAAATACTTCGCATTTTCAGAACCTCGACCCGTTCCATCCCCAATCAAGAAGCTAGTGTCTGTGATGTGAGACAAAACGTGAGACAGCATCCCAGTCGTTGATGTCTTACCATGCGCTCCTGCAACCCCCATGCTGACAAAGTCACGCATAAAGCTACCTAGGAATTCATGGTAACGTTTGTAGCTGATACCGTTTTTGTCGGCATAGGCGATTTCAACATTGTTATCTGGACGAAAGGCATTTCCAGCAATAATTTCAAGATCCCCTTGCAGGTTCTTTTCATCAAAAGGAAGAATCGTAATTCCTGCCTGCTCTAGTCCACGTTGAGTAAAGTAGTATTTTTCAACGTCTGAACCTTGAACCTTGTGTCCCATTTGATGCAACATCAAGGCTAAGGCACTCATCCCTGATCCCTTGATTCCAATAAAATGATATGTTTTTGACATGCTTTTCTCCCTTACTCAGTAATTCTTGTCAGATTCAACTCTTGGGTAACCTGACGTTCCTGTTCTGTTTGCTTATTCTTTTTATTATAGATTTGACTCTTCTTTAGAAAATCATAGTTGTTCTTTTTAGCTTTTCCCGTTTGGGTTTTCGGAGTTGGAGTCGCCACTTGGCCAACCTCTTCAGCTAGAATATAGTGAGACTGGATCAAGTTTTTGCTAAACTTGGCAAGCTCACCTGGATTTTCCTTTTGAAATGGTGCTGTTGGTTGATTTCCTTGACGAACAAGTGTTGAACCATTGTGTCGTCTGGTATGACTAACATCCTGAGTCAAATACTTGGCTGAACGTTTCTTCTTCAAATCCGCACGCGCCTCTTCTCGAGCCAGTTCAGCATACGTTTTTTCAACTTTTTTAGATTCTGGGCTTGGCTTTGACTCCTTCTTAACCACTGGAGAAACTACGGTTTCTTCCTCATTGATAGGAGACCATTCCAAATAGTTCTTATCGCGGTAATCGCCTTTGATATTGCTGATAAAGTCAGACTCATCATACAAGTCCATGACTGGCATTTCGGTCAGCATGATCTCGTCATCTGACACCAATGGAAATCGATCTTGTTTCATTTTGTATTTCCTTTCAACACTTCATTATAGCGTATTGTCTTGATTTTTCAAGTGCTGGCTTCAGAAATTCCCAAAATTTCACGAATTTCTGCCAAACTGAGACTCGCACGCGACTCTGTACCATCTAAAACTTGGGAAACCAAATGTTTTTTCTGCTCTTGAAGTTCTTGGATTTTCTCTTCAATGGTTCCTCTCGTAATCAAGCGATAGACCTCGACCATCTGCTCCTGCCCCATGCGATGGGCTCGTCCGATGGCCTGGGCTTCGACAGCGGGATTCCACCAGAGGTCCACTAGGATGACGGTATCAGCTCCCGTTAGATTAAGACCGACACCACCTGCCTTCAGAGAGATGAGAAAGGCGTCTCTTTCTCCCTGATTAAAGGCCTTGGTCATCTCTTGTCTTTCTTGAGCAGGAGTTGAGCCCGTGATTTTGAAGGAAGTCAAGCCCAAGTCTGGTAGTTCTTGCTCGATTTTTTCCAACATTCCTTTAAACTGCGAGAAAATCAAGACCCGATGCCCACCATCAGCCACTTGTAGCAATAAATCTCGGAGACTATCCAATTTACCACTAGCTCCTTGGTAATCCTCCATGAAGAGAGCTGGCGTATCGCAGATCTGGCGCAAACGCATGAGACCAGATAAGATTTCTACCCGACTTCTCTGGAATTCTTGGTCTGTCACTTGCGCTAGGCGGTCTCGCATCTGTTGCAACTGGGCTAGATAGATAGCCTTCTGTTGGTCTTCCAGTTCATTTTTATAGACGACTTCGATCAGGTCAGGTAGTTCTGTAAGAACTTCTTCTTTCTTACGTCTCATGACGAAAGGCTTGATAAACTGCGCGACTCGGTCAGCCGGTAATTTCATAAACTCCTTTTTACTTGGCAAGAGCCCTGGAAGCACAATTTGGAAGATAGACCACAACTCTCCTAAATGGTTTTCAATGGGCGTACCTGACAAAGCAAAGACTGCCGGCACCACAAACTGGCGCAAACTCTGAGCAATCTTGGTTTGGGCATTTTTCATGACTTGGGCTTCATCTAAGAAGAGGAAATCAAAAGCCATCTCTTGATAAAGCTCGCTGTCTTGACGAAAGGTGGCATAGCTAGTCACATAGATTTGGTGATTTTCAGAAAGAATCGCTTCTCGATTCGCTTTCAAACCATGAACGACAGCCACATCCAACTGTGGGGCAAATTTCCTGAATTCATCTGCCCAGTTGTAGATTAAACCTGACGGCGCTAAAATCAAGACCCGACTATCTTCTGTCACCTGACTGGTCAAAAAAGCAATAGTTTGCAGTGTTTTTCCCAGTCCCATATCATCTGCCAGAATGCCACCAAAGCCATAGTGATGAAGCATCTGAAGCCAACGGACACCCTTTTCCTGGTAGTCTCTCAAACTCGCTTGAATCTCTACGTCTCCCAAAGGAAAGTCCTCTGGATGGGTTAAATCATGAGCTAAATGCTGAAATTTCTCCGAAAAGGAGATTCGATCTCGATCTTCAAAAAGCTGAGAAAGACTATAAGCTAGGGATTTTCGCGCTTGGAAAGAACCATTTTTTAGCTCAACCCCCAGTTCCTGCAAATTTTGACGAATCTGCTTGGTTTCCTCATCAAAAAAGTACACTTGGTCAGAAGAACTGATATAGAAATCCTGATTGCTGGTCAGGGCTTTAAGAGCTTGATCAATCTCTTCTTGGGCAATCCCTTGGAAATCAAACTGAATCTCCAACAGTCCTCCCTTGGACTCAATCTGAACCTGAGGAGCTTGGACACTGTAGAGCTCATTCATTTCATCAGACAAGAAGACCTGACCCAACTTCTCAAAAGCTGGAATCGTATGGTGAAAGAAAGAATAAACTGCCTCTGGCTTCAAAGCCTGTCTCCAAGACTGAAAATCAGCCTCAAACCCAGCCCCTAAACAGACTTGAAATAGTTGGTTTTCCAAGACAGCATCGCTTGAAAATGGTAATTGTTCCAGCTGTTGACGACTAGTCACCTTAACATCTCCATAGTCAAACTGGATATCCAAGCGGATGCGGCCGTCATCCTCCCTATCAAAGTAAAAGATTGGTGAAAAGGGTCTGATTTGCAAGCGCTCAGGAGCAGAAACTGTTCCTAGCTGTCCAAACAAAGGCAGACAGGCGGCTAGGCGGTCACGATCACTGTTGTCAAACTGGAGGCATTTTCTCCCTCTTTCCTCCTGAGGAAGCTCCTTGATTTCCTTTAGTAGGCTGATTTGTTTAGGATTTAAGAGATAAAAATTCCCCTTACGAAAGAGAATCGCCCCCCCATAGAATACGTTGACTCGCTCACTTTCAGAAATCTCCATCTCAAAATAATCAGGATACTCCTTCACGGAAAAAGAGAAAAGGTTTGCTTCTGGATCTAAATCATGAAAAAGAAGATTTTCATAACTAGTAATCTGATGTTCGAAATGAAAATCTTCCAAGTTCATCAGCAACTCTACCCCCTGCTCAAAAAAGGTCAGAGGGAAAAAGAGGTGACGACCTTGATTGGGGAAAAAGAGGTCTTGACTCAGTCCCTCCTCAATCAAGCCACATAAAAAAGTAAGAACATCTTGACTAGCTGTATCAAAAGCATCCCAAGACAAGTCATTTTCATAGTATTTCCCAATCATATATGGTTTTCGATGGACTAAAACCTTCAAAAAGAGAGGGATATCACGAATGACATAATATTTTTGACTATCAACTAAACCGATTCGGAGAGTCCAAAGGAGGCGATTGGTCCCAGCTTCTACCTGACCTTGAGCCGACAAAGTGTAGATTTTCTCTCGTTTTTGAGGTTGGACACGCTCCAAAAAACTACCACCAAAGCTAACCTTGGTTTCGACCTCTTCTTGCTCTTCATGTCCTTTTTCTAAGGCTTGTAAAATCACTTGGCCTTTTTCATCATTCTTCAGATAATGCTCGAGCGCTGCGAGGTGAACACAGTAACCTCTTTTTTGGAAAAAATCACAAGCACAAAAAACAAGATCATCCTCTAAACTGTAGCGCAAATCTTCTCCCGCCACACGTGTATAGAGGCGATTCCCTTTTTCCTTGATGATCTCAATGTTGCCAGTCTCATAGAGAGTAACACCCTCCATGCGCAACTTTCCCGGAATCAATTTAACCATAGTTACCCCTTTATCTTATCTTTTCATTATACCACATTTTCCCCTACGAAAATAGCCTTCTAGGAAGACTTTTCTCCTAGAAGGCTGGATTTTTAAAGTGTAGCAAAAGTGGTCACGATGCGTTGGCAAACCTCTTCCAGTACTGACTTCGGCATGGCTACATTGAGGCGAGCATGAAGGGTTCCTTCCTCCCCAAAGTCCAAACCTCGGTTTAAGATAACCTTGGCTTCATTCTTCAAAAGCTCTTGCAAGCGGTCATCCGTTAGCTCATAGGCTGAAAAATCAAGCCAAATCAAGTAGGTACCTTGCGGTTTCATGACCTTAATCTTGGTTTCTTTGCTCAAAACATCCACTACATAGTTAATGTGGTCCTCGATGACTTCTTTTAACTCTCCTAACCAGTCCTTGCCATAACGGTAGGCAGCTTCTGTCGCCAAATAACCCAAGCCTGAAATTTCATGCTGGTTATTGGCCAACTGGCGTTTTTGGAAAGCCACACGAAGCTTTGGATTTTCAATGACAGCATAGGAATTTTTCGTTCCAGCAATATTAAAGGTTTTAGTGGCACTACTCAAAATAAGGGCAAAGTCTTTAAAGTCTGGATCAATGGTGTTGAAAGACTGGTGTTTGTGACCAAAGAGGGCCAAATCTTGGTGAATCTCATCTGAAACCAACAAAACACCATGTTTTTGGCAGAGATGACCAATCTTTTCTAACACTTCCTTTTCCCAAACACGTCCACCAGGATTGTGGGGATTGCAAAGGATATAAAGCTTCACATCCTCTTCTACCAATTCCTTCTCCAACTGGTCAAAGTCAATCTCAAACAGTCCATCCTTTTCCACCAAAGAATTAGTAATCAATCTGCGATTGTTGAGTTTGACACTGCGTGCAAACGGTGGATAGACCGGTGTATTAATCAGAACAGCCTCTCCTTCTTTTGTAAAGGCTTGAATAGCTGTTGAGATAGCTGGTACCACTCCCTCTATAAAGACGAGAGCATCTTTGTCAAAGTGATAACCGTGTTGGCTGGCTTCCCATTCTTGAACCGACTCAATCAAAGCGTCGCTTGCATAAGTATAACCATAGACAAACTGATCTGCGTAGGCTTGTATAGCTTGTCGAACTTCAGGTAAGACTACAAAGTCCATATCTGCTATCCAGGCTGGTAGAACTTCTCGATCAGCTTCCGCTTCTTTCCATTTATAGGTATGGTGCCCTAAACGATTGGGCAGGCTTGTAAAATCATATTTTCCCATACTCTTCTTATCCTTCCAAAGCTTGTCGCAAGTCCGCAATCAAATCTCTAGCATCCTCAATCCCAATAGACAAACGCAAGAGATCATCTGTCAATCCATAGGAATGGCGCACTTCTGCTGGAATATCCGCATGGGTTTGAGTCGTCGGATAGGTGATCAGACTCTCCACCCCACCCAAACTTTCGGCAAAAGAGAATACCTTGAGGCTATTTAAAATATGAGGAATACGTTTTTCATCCACTACTTTAAAGGAAATCATACCCCCACGTCCAGTATAGAGCACTTCCTTGACAGCAGGTGAATCCTTCAAAAAGGCAACCACTTCTTGGGCATTGGCTGTAGAACGTTCCATACGAAGAGGTAGAGTTTTAAGACCACGAATCAACTGATAACTATCAAACGGTGATAAGACCGCACCTGTCGTATTGAGATTATAGAACAATTGTTCATATAGTTCTAAACTATTAGTCACAACCACCCCAGCCAAGACATCATTGTGCCCTGCTAAATACTTGGTAGCCGAATGAAGAACAATATCTGCTCCATCCTCAATCGGGCGTTGGTAGATAGGACTGTAGAAGGTATTGTCCACCACCACTTTGGCACCCTTAGCATGAGCTAATTTTGCTAGTTTTTCGATATCAAATTCCAACATCAAGGGATTGGTTGGTGTTTCGATATAGAGAACATCCACATCCTTTTCTAACTCAGCAATCAATTCTTCTTCTGTATTGGCATAGGTAAAATGGAAACGGCCTTCTTGCTCCACTTGGTTGAACCAACGGAAAGAACCTCCATACAAATCGCGCACAGTCAAGACTTTACTTCCTACTGGAAAAACACTAAAGGCCAGTACAATCGCAGCCATACCTGAACTCGTCGCTAGGGCATAGTCTGCTGATTCGATTGCCGCCAAGACTTCCTCCGCCTTACTGCGAGTTGGGTTTTTAGTACGGGTATAGTCAAATCCAGTAGACTGACCGAACTCCGGATGCTGATAAGTCGTTGAAAAATGTAGTGGCGTCACCAACGCGCCTGTCACCTTATCTGACTTGATTCCCGCCTGGGCTAAAATTGTGTTGATGTGTAGTTCTTTGCTCATACAATACCTCCAAATCTATAGTAACTATTGTACCACTTATTTTCGCCAACTCATTTTCTTCTTTTCAAGAGCTAGTTATAGTTTCAAACTATACAAAAACGATAGTTCCTTGAGAAACTATCGTTTTTCCTGTTGAATAGACTGGTTATTTAACGTGTTTTGCCAATTCTTCTTGGGCTTTCTTATTTGATTCTTCTTTTTCTTTCAGCCATTTTTCTTTAGCTTTTTCGTACTCAGCAGTTGTCACCGTCTTATCTTGCAACTTGAGGTACTTGTATGATTCGACACCCTTATTTCCAGCAAGAGAATATGGTGCTGAGAAAGGAACTGTCTTTCTCAAGCTAGGTGTTCCACCACGAGAAATGTTTGGAATAGCGAGGGCACTATCAACGAGCCAAGCTTGAATTTCAGCATATTTTTCATAACGTTTTGCTGGATCTTGCTCTTTGTTAGCTTCTTCCAGCATTTCAGTATAGGTATCAAGTCCAACCGCCTTGGCCTTATCATTGACTTCACCTGGTTCTAAACCGAGGTTTTGTAACATACCACCGCTCTTCACGCTAAAGATATCAAGATAGGTTGATGGGTCTTGATAGTCAGGGCTCCATCCACCATTATAAAAGTCATAGTCTTTTTGAGCTGCAGTTTGAGCGAGATAGCCAGAGTTATCATAGTCATCTGTTGACAATTGTTGGATATCGATGACTATATTATCAGTTCCTAGAACAGATTCAATAGATTGCTTCATTGAGCTAATTTCTTGAATTTCTGTTTTATTGGTCATTTCTACAGTCTTATCCAAGTGAATTGGGAACTGAACACCCTTGGCTTCTAGTTCTTTCTTAGCTTCTGCAAATTTAGCTTTAGCCTTGTCAGGATTGTAGTATGGATCTTGCGCGTCTGCAAAGTTGATGCCTTGCCATTCTTGACCATAGTTGACCATCTTAGATGAGACAACATCTCCGAACTCTTTTCCGTTAATAGTCACAAATGTAGGAGGCACAACTAAGTTACGAAGAATCTTCGTTGCTCCATCTTCCCCTTGAGATTGAGCCCCATAGGCCGTACGATTGTAGGCAAAATTGATGGCTTGGCGGAAGTTTTTGTTAAGAACTGCTTCTTGGGTAGATTTCTTTTCGATGTCCGTCGTTTTAGAAGTGAAATTATAAGATTTTCTATCTAGATTAAAGTTCAAGAAAAATGTTGTCGCATCTTGCATACTATAAACAATATTGTCCTTGTTCTTCTCTTTAATCCCTTCAAAGCTTGAGCTATTTGGATAGAGACGTGCGTAGCTGTAGACTCCTTCTGTAAAGTTACGTGCTAAGGCATCTTGGTCACTTCCATCATAGTAGGTCAATTTCACATCGTCCACAAAGACATTTTTAGCATCCCAGTAATTCGGATTTTTCTTGTATTCGATAACAGATTTTGAAACAAAGGACTTCATCAAGAAAGGACCATTGTACAAAATGTTAGAAGGATCTACCTTACCAAAATCATCCCCTTTTGATTTCAAGAAATCGGCATTAACAGGGAAGAGAATAGTGGACGTAGTTTTTGAGTTCCAGTAAGGTTCTGGTCGTGTCAAAGTGTACTGAACTGTTTGGTCATCAATCGCCTTCACACCGACAGTTGAAAAGTCTGTTGTTTTACCGTTGATATAGTCATCCAAACCTGCTACAGAGTCTTGAACCAAGTACAAGGCTTCAGATTTTTTATCAGCAGCATATTTCAAACCTGTCACAAAGTCTTGGGCCGTTACAGGTGCGTATTCTTCACCTTCGTATGTATACCACTTGGCATCTTTACGAAGTTTGTAGGTATAAGTCAAACCGTCCTTGGAAACGGTCCAATCCTCTGCCAAAGATGGAACATAGTTACCATATTGGTCATTTTCCATCAAACCATCTACCAGATTGGTAACGATATCATTGGTTGTTGCACGATTCTCTGCTAGATAGTTCAAACTAGATGGATCACTAGAATAGACATAGTTATATGTTTTAGATGAACTTGCTGAGTTCCCACATGCGCTCAATAGGATACCTGCGCTTAATACGACACCTGCCAGTGTCAGATACTTGGCCTTAGACTTTTTCATTTCCAGAACCTCCTGTTTTAGATATTTGCCTTATTATACAGCTTTAGTTTTATTTAGTCAAGCAATTCCTGTCACAAAATGTCGAAATTATATTATTTTCTCTACAAATTTTAGATTTTCATCTCTTTTTTTAATAAAAAAGAGAACAAACTAAACTTTTTATGGTAGAAAAGCCCAATTTATTCCTTTTATTTATAAATCTATTTTGTTAAGATCGTTTAAATCTTGCTCGTAGGCGGTCTGCTTGAGGTTTCCCAATAATCTTATCCAATAGGTGAGTGCCAAGACTCATTAAACCATAGAGTCCTCCCCCGAGACCTCCGATGAGGGCTACATAAAGGAAACTCCAGAAGCGTCCCGTTGGTTGGAAGAAAAATCCTAAAATCCACTGTAGGAAACCAACTAAGAGAAACATGACCATTGTCAAAATCATAATCAAAATTGTCCGTTTTAAGATAATCTTACGACGAGCACCCGTCACCTGACAAATATCTCGGTACATCAGAACATTTGGAATGATGAGACCGATGGTCGTTGAAATCAAGGGACCATAACTATGGAAAATGGCAATAGCTGGTAACTGCAAGACTAGCTTAGCAATCGAACCATAAACGAAGTATAGAACTGCCTTGCGATTTTGAAACATGGCTTGAAGCATGGGTGACAGAACCATGTATAAACCTAAAATAGTAGACTGTAAAACTGCAAAGACAAACAAGCCCATGGCCAGACTATCTGGTTTTCCATAAAAGACTGTATAGAGAGGTTCACCTACCATGACGACTCCAACTGTTGCTGGCAAGAGAAACATAAAGAGCATAGTCATACTATCTTGAACTAGACGAGCAGCGGCTCTCAAATCGCCCTTGACATAGTTTTCCGTCAACAGCGGCAAGCCGACACTCCCAATGGAAACTCCCACAGAGATTAAAATCATAGTAATTTTATTCGGATTGGCAGAAAAATAAGAAAACATGACAACCAAGTCTTCATTGCTATAGTTGGTAAACCACTTCATACTATTGATAAAGGTCATCTGGTCTAAAATCTGGAAGAGCTGGATGGCTGATCCTGTCAGGATAAAGGGAATGGCTTCCTTGATTGTATCAACCAAGAGTCGCTTACTATTGATCTTATCCCGTGTTTCAAAGACTCTTTTAAGCAAACCTTCTTGGGCAAGGAAATAGATCAAAACTGCAAAACTTGCCACCATCCCCACAAAGGCTGCAAAGGTAGACTGAGTAACCGCTGATAAGTAGTCACCAGAACCCATCTTCATGATAATAAAAGTAGCCAGCAACATCCAGATGACTCGGATCACCTGCTCGGCGATTTGGCTCATGGCATAGGGTTTCAGGTTATTCATCCCTTGGAAAAAGCCACGGATAACACTCATAGATGGGAAAATCAAGACCGCCCAAGCCAAGCTCTGCATGATGGGAATCAGGTCTTTCCCCACACCTGACAAATCTGCCAACCAGGGAGAAAAGAGATACAAGACCAAAGCAAAGACTAAGCCCAAGCCCGTCATAAAGCTTAGGAAACTCCGAATCAAGGCAAAGCTATGCTCTTCTTCTCGCATGGTATTGTACTTAGCCACTTGTTTTGCGACTGCAACTGGGATACCCGCTGTCGAAATCAGCAAGAACCAGGCGTAAATATTGTAGCCCATGGTAAAGAGTCCATTTGCCTTAGCAGCATAGGTCCCCATCCAGATATACCAGGGAATAATGTAGATAGCACCAAGGAGGCGACTAATAAAGTTACTAGCTGTTAGCCAAGCAGTCCCTCGCAACATCTGGGCTTGCTGGTGATTGTTTTCGTTAGACATAGCTTCCTCATTCAATTTTGATAACTAGGAAATTTTCCTCACCTTCCATTATAAACTTTTCCTTGTTACTTGTAAATTTACGACTTTCGGTTTACAATAGAAAGTATGATAAAGATTGAAACCGTATTAAATATATTAAAGAAAGATGGCCTTTTTCGCGAGATTATTGACCAAGGTCATTACCACTACAACTACAGCGAAGTTGTTTTTGACAGCATCAGTTACGATAGCCAAAAAGTAAAAGAAGGGACTCTTTTTTTTGCAAAAGGCGCTGCCTTTAAAAAAGAATTCCTTACCTCTGCTATTACACAAGGTCTCGGATGGTATGTAGCTGAGCAAGACTACGAAGTTGGTATTCCTGTTATTGTCGTGAGCGATATTAAGAAAGCCATGAGTTTGATTGCTATGGAGTTTTATGGTAATCCACAAGAGAAACTCAAAATTCTCGCCTTCACTGGAACCAAAGGTAAGACAACAGCGGCCTATTTTGCCTATAACATCTTGGCTCAACACCATCACCCAGCTATGCTGTCTACCATGAATACAACCTTAGATGGCAAAACCTTCTTTAAATCTGCCCTCACAACTCCTGAAAGTATCGATCTCTTTGATATGATGGCTCAAGCTGTTCATAACGGAAGAACCCATCTCATCATGGAAGTCTCCAGTCAAGCATACTTGGTTAAGCGAGTCTACGGATTAACCTTTGATGTAGGTGTCTTTCTTAACATCAGTCCTGACCATATCGGTCCGATTGAGCATCCTAGTTTTGAAGATTACTTCTACCACAAACGTCTCTTGATGAAAAATAGCCGAGCAGTTGTCATTAATAGCGACATGGACCACTTTTCTGTGCTAAAAGAACAAGTGGAACATCAAGAGCATGACTTCTATGGTAGCCAGTCAAGTAACCAAATTGAGAATTCCAAAGCCTTTAGCTTTTCAGCTACTGGTAAACTTGCTGGAGATTATGATATTCAACTCATCGGTCACTTTAACCAAGAAAATGCAGTTGCTGCAGGACTTGCCTGCCTTCGTCTCGGAGCCAGTCTTGAAGAAATCAAAAAAGGAATCGCTGCAACCCGTGTCCCTGGACGTATGGAAGTCCTTACGCAGAAAAATGGAGCCAAGGTCTTCATCGACTATGCTCACAATGGAGACAGTCTGAAAAAACTCATCAATGTGGTTGAAACTCATCAAACTGGAAAAATTGCTCTGGTTCTCGGTTCGACTGGAAACAAGGGTGAAAGTCGTCGCAAAGACTTTGGACTCCTTCTCGATCAACACCCTGAGATTCAAGTCTTTCTAACCGCGGATGATCCAAACTATGAAGATCCAATGGCCATTGCAGAGGAAATCAGCAGCTATATCAGTCATCCTGTTGAAAAGATTGCCGATCGTGAAGAAGCTATCAAGGCAGCGATGGCCATCACAAATCAAGAAATTGATGCCGTGATTATTGCAGGCAAGGGAGCTGATTGTTACCAGATTATCCAAGGAAAGAAAGAAGACTATCCTGGAGACACAGCTATCGCAGAACGTTATCTATAAAATAAAAAATCAAGGGAAACATTCCCTTGATTTTTTTAGTCTTCTTTCTTAAATGAGTTTTTAAGACCTTCAACGGCACCTTCTACAGCACCTTTAGCATCTTCAACAACTTCTTTTGCTTTCGCAACTGTTTTTTCTACAGCACCTTCTGCTTCTGTTTTGCTATCGCCAGTAACTTTCCCAAATCCTTCTTTGATAGCACCAGTTGCTTGTTCCAATTTATTTTCAAGTGACATAACTCTGTCTCCTTTGCTTTTAATACGATAATGGTTATCGCTTACATCCAGTTTATGCTTATTCTTTAGCAAAGTCAAACAATCTGCTCAAAAGCAAGCAATTAAGGTAAATAGAAAGACAATCTCTCCTTGTCAAAATCGACGGCCAACTCATACTTTCCAGCTTCATTTTGCACAATATAACCTAGAACGACTAAACTGTCAACGAAGATATCACGCCGTTTCTGCATGAGCTGGTCCTTTTTGAGGAACTTGAGCAAAAACGTCGTCATATACTTGAGAGCGTACTCAGGATTGACATCTCCTAAAATGGCATAGAGTTCCAGCTGTTTTTGTGTCAAAGGATACTGATATTTGACCTTGTAGAAATAATTAGACAGGGTCATTTTTTGTCTTGCAAAGTCCGTCTTTTCGACTAGAATGGCTGCATTGGTTTGATTGCGCAATTCTGTCTCATAAGTCTTCTCCAGTAAGGCTTGATAGACTGGACTGTCCTCTCTGATAAAAATTTCTTGGTCAAGGGCTAAATCCTCCGTAGATTCTAAAAAGGGGAGATTGAGAAAATAGCGTTTGTTTTCCCTTCGGATGAAGCCTGCCTTAATATACTCTTCCATGAGTTTATCAACTGCCACATCTGGAAACCGAGCCTTGATTTCTCGGAGGATCACATCGTCATGCTGGTCCAGATAGTCAACCAAATCTATAAAAAATGGCTGTCGAGTCAAACGAGATGGATTAAAAATCTGAATCATGAAGATTCCTTTCTTTACATTCTAAAAGAGGGGATGCTGCTAGTTGACTAGGATTGGTCCCTGGCTGGTTCAGGGGCACTGGAAGTTCGAGTTTCCTGTAATATTCCCTCCACAAATCACTAATCTCCTGCTCCCCATCCCCAAATTTCATGGGAATAGTTTCAAAAATCGGTAGGATTTCAGCGATGTACTGAGAGCAGTAAAAGCCAGACCCATCTGGATAAAACGAGCTATTATAAGGAGCACCTAGATGCTGGCAAGCCTTATCCTTTACCAATTCAACTTCCAGCTCTGGATAGACATATAGATCGTAGAGATGAGTCGGTTCAAAAAATTCAGCTGGTTCTTGACAGATAACACCTGCCTGCCCACTAGCATGGAAAATCAAACCATCCAAAAAGATGGCTACATGACTATAATTCCCAGTAGAAGCCTGGATGGCCTGCCCCATGTCTGAAAGGTCCTTCACAAAAATCAAATCGCCATTTTCTAACATCTTCCTCTCCTAGAAAAAAAGGAGCCGAAACTCCTTTCGATATAAGGAAAACAAAGTTTCCTCATTATTAATTATCACTCAGACTATTAGCTATTAAAGCTTTCAGTCAACTGAGGTACCACTTGTTTCTTACGTGAAACAGCACCTGGAAGGAAAGCGTGGTTGTTTTCAAGTTTGAAGTTAAATGCTGCTTCGACCTTGTCCATGTTTGACCCAAGAGCAAGGATTTCTGAGTTTGAGTTTACGATGTCTGTAATCATCAAAACAAAGTCAGAGTAGCTGTTTGCCGCATTAGCCGCTTGCATTGCTGCTTCGATTTCTGCTTGGCGTTCCAAAACTTCAGCGATGTCAACTGTGTTAACCTGAGCTACACGAACCTTATTTCCGTTGAGTTCAAAAGTCTTAGCATCGATGTCAATCAATTCTTCAGCAGATTTACTTGCCAAGTTTGTACCAGCTTTCAGCATTGCAAGACCGTACTCTTCCAAGTTTACACCTGCTAATTCTGCCAATTCAGGAGCAATGACTTTATCAGATGGGTGAGTTGTTGGTGATTTCAAAAGAAGGGTATCTGAAATCAAACCTGAAAGCATCAATCCTGCGATTTCTTTAGGAACTGCTACACCATGTTCTTTGAACATGCGGTAAACGATGGAAGACGCTGATCCAACTGGTTCCAAGCGCATGTAAAGTGGGCTGGCAGTTTCAAAGTTAGCCACACGATGGTGGTCTACAACACCGTAAACTTCTACTTCAGCAATATCTGACACTGATTGTTGGAATTCATTGTGGTCAGTCAAGATGACTTGTTCTGCACCTTCTGCTTTAGCTGATGTGATAACACGCGGTGCTTCTACACCAAAATAGTTCAAAACAAAAGCTGTTTCTTCATTTGGAGTACCGAGAGCTACTGCTTCCGTGTCCAATCCATAAGCTTCTTTTGCAAGATAGGCAAAGGCTACAGATGACCCGATGGCATCTGAGTCTGGATTTTGGTGACCAAATACTAGAATCTTAGACATGATAATACCTCATTTAATTTATTCATCTTATTGTAGCACTTTTTTCCTCTTTTGACAAAAGTAAGAGGAGCCAAAGGACTCCTCGTTAGATATCAATATGGTTGACTAGATTTTTCTCTTGATTTTCAGATAAAAATCGTTCTTTCTGAGGACGTTTCTTACGTTTGAGGAGAGCTTCGGCAGACATGGCTTCTTCCTTACTGGCAAAACCCTCTACATAGATGAGTTTGACTGGCAAGCGAGCTCGGGTATACTTGGCTCCCTTACCACTATTATGAACGGCAAGGCGCCTCTTCACATCCGTTGTATAGCCCGTATAGTAAGAACCGTCGCGGCACTCTACCACATACATATAGGCCTTATGATCCATAGTAAATCTCTTGAATTTCTGGCGTATAGGAACCATCATCATTGTGAACAATGAGTGGTGGCAGGACCTTGAAGCCACTGGTCGATCCATCCTTGATAGCTTCGATTAAGAGCATATTGGCCGCCTTATCTCGTTTAGGATAGACAAATTGCAGGCGTTTAGGTGCCAAATTGTGGCGTTTGAGCATGTCTAGGATATCCAAGAGCCGATCTGGACGATGAACCATGGCCAAACGGCCATTGGATTTGAGAATACTCTGAGCACTTCGACAAATTTCTTCTAGGTTAGTTGCAATTTCGTGTCTTGCTAGGAGGTAGTGTTCACTCTCGTTGAGATTGGAATGCGGATCCACCTTAAAATAAGGCGGATTGCACAAAATCATATCCACCTTACTTCCTTGGATGTGGGCAGGCATATTTTTCAAATCATCGCAGATGACTCGCATCTGCTCTTCCAAGCCATTCAACTGAACCGAACGCTCTGCCATATCCGCCAAGCGCTCCTGAATCTCTACAGATAATATCTGCGCCTGAGTACGAGTGCTGGCAAAAAGCCCTACTGCCCCATTTCCTGCACAAAAGTCCACAATTAACCCCCGTTTAGGGAAGCGAGGAAAGCGTGATAAGAGAACACTATCCACCGAATAGCTAAACACCTCTTTGTTTTGAATGATCTTGATATCTGTCGAAAAGAGCTGATTGATTCGCTCTCCTGGTTTTAATAATTGTTCTTGCATATATGATTTTAATAAAAGATACGAAATCTAATAGACTAGTTTTTCTCTTTCAAATTCTTAAGGGCTTCACGCGTCCAAACAGGCATCATTCGACCAAGTGGAGCAAAACCATGCTTGATCCGATCATTTGAAAAACGTCTCCGTCTTGGTAGCTGATGTTTTTCTTCTTCCAGAGTGCGAATGGAAAGACTGGCTTTACCAGTAAATTCATCCAAATCAACAACCTGAACTTGCACTTCTTCACCAATTTTTAAAACTTCATAGATATTTTCGATAAATCCTGTCCGAATCTCTGAAATATGAATCAGCCCAATCACCCCTGTCTCTAATTCGACAAAGGCACCATAGGGCTGAATTCCTGTAATACGCCCCTTTAGCTTATCACCAATTTTCATCTTAGTCCTCAATCTCAATCGTTTCAATTACCACATCTTCAACTGGCTTGTCCATTGCACCAGTCTCAACAGCTGCAATGGCATCCAAGACCGCAAAAGATTCTGCATCGACCAATTGCCCAAAAACAGTGTGACGACGGTCAAGGTGAGGAGTTCCACCTTGCTCTGCATAGATCTCAGCAATTGGCTCTGGCCAACCACCACGCGCAATCTCTTTCTTAGAATATGGCAAATGTTGGTTTTGCACGATAAAGAACTGGCTACCATTGGTATTTGGACCCGCATTAGCCATAGAAAGGGCACCACGAACATTATAAAGTTCCTCTGAAAATTCATCCTCAAAAGCATCTCCATAAATAGACTCTCCTCCCATACCAGTACCAGTTGGGTCTCCGCCTTGGATCATAAAGTCCTTGATAATACGGTGGAAAATCACACCATCATAGTAACCATCTTTTGAAAGAGCAACAAAGTTAGCTACTGTTTTGGGAGCATGTTCAGGGAAGAGCTTGATACGCAAGTCTCCATGATTCGTCTTAATAGTCGCTAGAGGACCTTCTACTGTTTCAATTTCTACTTGTGGGAAATGCAATTCTTTTTCTACCATACCAAATCCTTCTAAGGCATCAAAAATGCCATCTTCTTCTACTGTTTTTGTAATATAATCTGCTTTTTCTTTGATCTTTTCGTGGGAAACTCCCATGGCAATACTAATTCCTGCATAATCAAAGAGTTCTAAGTCATTGAGGCCATCTCCGAAGACCATGACGTTCTCTGGTTTCAAGCCTAGGTGTTCTACAACCTTTGCCACACCAGCAGCCTTTGAACCTGAAATTGGTACCACATCAGATGAATGTTCATGCCAACGCACCATGCGAAGTTTATCCGATAAAGACTCTGGTAAGTGCAAGCCATCCCCTTTATCTTCAAAGGTCCACATCTGGTATATATCTGCTTTTTCATAAAAGTCAGGATCCACACCCAAGTTTGGATAAATCGGATCAATAGCCTCACTGATCAGTTCTGTTCGAGTGGAAAGTTTGGCAGCATGACTGCCAACCAAGCCGTACTCAATTTCCTCTTCCTTCGTCCAAGAGACATACTCCTCAACATCTGACTTGTCAATCTGATGTTGATAAATCACCTTCCCTTTTTTATCTTCAATATAGGCCCCATTTAGGGTTACAAAAAAGTCTGGCTTGAGCTCACGAATCTCTGGAACTACACCGAAAATACCACGACCAGAGGCAATTCCTGTTAAAATTCCTTTTTCACGTAACTGTTTAAAGACAGTGGGAATTGTAGCTGGAATAAAACCTGTCTTTGACGTACGCAAGGTATCATCAATATCAAAAAAGACGATTTTAATCTTCTTTGCCTTGTATTTTAATTTCACATCCATCTCTCTACCTCTTTTTTATCACTCTTTCCATTATACCATAAAGTAGAGAAATCCCATATCTTCAAAAAATTCGCTATCTCTTATTCGAATTCCTTGGATAAGTACAAAACCAAATCATCATTATTTTGAATAGTGGCATTCATTTCCAACGGTTGGTTTCGATACCAAACTCCCGAACCATCTGGAATATAGCCTCGTTTCATGTACAATCTCTGAGCAGGTCCATACCCTGAATGGAGGCCAACACCAAGGGTTACCTTATCCGATATGAGCTTAACTCGTTTTTCTGCTTCTTCCAGCAAGAGATTTCCAATTCCTTGATTTTGAAAGGGCTCAAAGACATTGAAATCTGAAAGTTCTGGAGACATTCCAGCAAAGGGACCATGCTTGGCAATTGGTAAAATAGTGATGTACCCCGCCACTACACCCTTAAAATCAGCAACTAAAGCTTCCCTCTCTCCACTCTCCTGTTCCTTAAAGTATAGAGTTAAAATTTCCTCTCTACTTGGCCAACCTTGGCTGATAAATCCTTGAGATAGATTTTTAATGTCAGATTCTTGCATTTTTCTAATTGAACATTTCGTCTTCATAAGATGCTCCTTTAAAGCTTTCTCCTACCATTATAGCACGATAATAAAAATTAAAAGAAAAAACCTAGTAAGAAAGAAAATCTTACTAGGTCAAAAAGTAGACGTTTCGAACGGAGCCCTGTAAAAGTCTGAAAAAAGGGGGCCGGGGAACCTGAAAAAAAGACCCACCCGGGTCTTAATTCGCTTTCTTATTTTCCAGCTCATGAAAAAGAGGTCCACTGGACCGAACTCCCCTTCTCATTTCAAAGCTCGTGAAAAAAAGACCCGTTGGGGTCTTTTTTTTCTTTAATCTTCGTTTACGAAAGGCATCAAAGCCATTACGCGAGCGCGTTTGATAGCTGTTGTTACTTTACGTTGGTTTTTAGCTGAAGTTCCTGTTACACGACGTGGAAGGATTTTCCCACGTTCTGAAACGAAACGGCTAAGAAGCTCAGTATCTTTGTAATCAACATATTCAATTTTGTTTGCTGCGATGTAATCAACTTTTTTACGGCGTTTGAATCCGCCACGACGTTGTTGAGCCATGTTTTTTCTCCTTTATAGTATTAATTGTCCATTAGAATGGTAAATCATCATCTGAAATATCCAACGGATTGGTTGCTCCAAATGGATTTTCATCACGTGAAAAGTCTGGTACTGATTGCGTAGGTGCTGTATAACTAGCAGTTGGTGCAGAATAAGCTCCACCTGTATGTCCTTCACGCACGCTACGACTTTCCAACATTTGGAAATTGTCAGCCACGACTTCTGTTACGTAGACACGTTGTCCTTGCTGGTTATCGTAACTACGAGTCTGGATACGACCTGTGATCCCGATAAGAGAGCCTTTTTTAGCCCAGTTAGCAAGATTTTCAGCCTGTTGGCGCCACATAACGACATTGATGAAATCAGCCTCACGTTCGCCATTTTGACTCTTGAATGTACGGTTTACTGCAAGAGTAAAAGTCGCAACTGCTACATTTGATGGGGTATAACGCAACTCAGCGTCACGTGTCATACGCCCTACAAGTACAACATTGTTAATCATAATTTACCTTCTTACGCGTCAAGTTTGACGATCATGTGACGAAGAATGTCAGCGTTGATTTTTGAAAGACGGTCAAACTCTTTAAGAGCTGCGTCGTCGTTTGCTTCAACGTTAACGATGTGGTAAAGTCCTTCACGGAAATCTTGGATTTCGTATGCAAGACGACGTTTTTCCCATGATTTTGATTCAACAACAGTTGCACCGTTGTCAGTCAAGATAGAGTCAAAACGTGCTACCAAAGCGTTTTTCGCTTCTTCTTCAATGTTTGGACGAATGATATAAAGAATTTCGTATTTAGCCATTGATATGTTCCTCCTTTTGGTCTAATGACCCCTAGTCTTTGCAAGGGGTAAGTGAGGTTTGCTCACAATTAACTATTATACTAGAAAAGCTAGTAGATGGCAAGAGAAAAAAGATAAAAGTGAAAAATAACTCTATTTCTTAGAAATAACATTCTCTTTTAGTTCCAAAAATCCGGCCATCTCTTTCAAAATGAAAAATAGCAAAAAGCTGGCTAGTACTAAAATGAACCCTAAGTAAATAAAGGCTACTACAAATCCTAGATAGTCAATCAACCATCCCGTCAGAGGAAAAATGACGATCATACTCAGGCTGAACATCATAGAGTAGACACTTAGCATGGTTGCCCGTACCTCACTTGGGAGTCGCTTTTGTAAATCGTTGTCAAAAATCGGTTGAAAGAGAGCATATAAGGCGTTACTGATCAAATAAACTAAAATATAAATCAGTGGTGTACCAAAGTAGGACAGCAAATAAGTTCCTCCCGTCAAGAGCACAAGAATTGGAAAGAGCTTTAAGGCTGAATACCTCTTTCCAATCTTACTTGCTAGATAAACTGCCCAGATATTCAAAGCACTGCCCATCAGCATGACCATCGAAATCTGCCATCCTTCTAGGTCAGGCAGTTGATTTTGATAGTAAAAATAAAACATACACATCAGTGTTCCGATGATTTGGGACAGAATCATCCAACCAAAAAGACTGGGATTTCTCTGCAACTCCTCTTTGACAGTCAACATAATCTTTTTCATCGTCAAACGCTCAGATTTTTGCGCTTTAACACTAGGTTCTTTTAACATCCATGTTAGGAAAAGAACGATAATAGAAGTAGCAATCATGATATAGTAGGTCAAGTGTAATTGACCATGAACAAAAAATCCTGCTAAAACGGTTCCCAAAGAACGAGTACCTTCTGCGACTCCTGACATAAAACTTGAGATAGATAAGTAGCGCTCTTTTAATCCAGCCTCCACGGCTGAATCATAAACCATGGCTGCACTCGTCCCCGAATCAAAATTATAAGACAAGGCACTCACCACCATAGCAAGTGCATAAATCCAAAAATTACCTTGTCCTAGTAACATGAGAATAGACGACGCAATCCCAGCTATTCGACTTAAATATAGATTGGTTTTATAGGAATAGCGGTCAGCTAACATTCCAGAGGGAATTTCACAGATGACACTAGTGGCATGAAAAATACTTTCCAATAAGCCAATCTGCCAAAGCGACATCCCGTTTTGACTGAGAAATAGAATCCAAAAGCTGGTAATGCCCAAAAAGGCAAAAAATTCCACACCAGCCATGAGACCGATATTCTTCCGATAATTTCGTTTAAACATAATTTCTCCTTTAACAAGTGTATATGTATCTTTGTGTTTGTCACTTGTTAAGCTTTACTTTACATGTTATCCACCTCTTCTTTCTTCTACTTTGAAAAAACGCCCCTAGGGCGTTTTGATTTATTTTATGGTTTGATACGGTGCAACATACGTGGGAATGGAATAGCTTCACGGATGTGTTTTGTTCCTGCTGCGAAGGTTACCATACGCTCGATACCGATACCAAATCCTCCGTGTGGTACTGTACCGTATTTACGAAGGTCAAGGTAGAATTCGTACTCTGTACGGTCCATACCAAGTTCTTCCATCTTAGCGACAAGAGCATCGTAGTCTTCCTCACGCATAGAACCACCGATGATTTCTCCATAGCCTTCTGGTGCGAGCAAGTCTGCACAAAGCACGCGCTCTGGATTTCCAGGAACTGGTTTCATGTAGAAGGCCTTGATAGCTGCTGGATAGTTCATGACAAATGTTGGCACACCAAAGTGGTTTGAGATCCAAGTTTCATGTGGTGAACCAAAGTCATCACCATGCTCAAGGTGTTCGTAGTCAGCGTCTTCATCATTTTCATGCTCTTGCAAAAGGTCAATGGCTTGATCGTAAGTGATGCGTTTGAATGGCTCTGCAATGTAGCGTTTCAAGAGCTCTGTATCACGTTCCAAGGTTTCCAAGGCTTGAGGCGCACGGTCCAAAACACCTTGAAGAAGGGCTTTTACATAAGCTTCTTGCAAGTCAAGTGACTCATCGTGTGTCAAGTATGAGTACTCCGCATCCATCATCCAGAACTCAGTCAAGTGACGGCGTGTTTTTGATTTTTCAGCACGGAATACTGGACCAAAGTCAAAGACACGGCCAAGAGCCATAGCTCCTGCTTCTAGGTAAAGTTGACCTGATTGGCTCAAGTAGGCTGGCGTTCCAAAGTAGTCAGTTTCAAAGAGTTCTGTTGAATCTTCTGCTGCATTTCCTGAAAGGATTGGGCTATCAAACTTCATGAAGCCGTTCTTATCAAAGAACTCATAAGTTGCATAAATGATAGCGTTACGGATTTGCATCACAGCTACTTGCTTACGAGAGCGGAGCCACAAGTGACGGTTGTCCATCAAGAAGTCTGTTCCGTGTTCTTTTGGTGTGATTGGGTAGTCTTGAGATTCACCAATCACTTCGATGTCTGTAATATCCAACTCATAGCCAAACTTAGAACGTTCGTCTTCTTTGACAATTCCTGTCACATAAACAGAAGTTTCTTGGCTCAATCGTTTGATGACATCAAACTTCTCAAGTCCCACTTCTTCACCAAATTTTTCTACAAAGTTTGGTTTAAAGGCTACACCTTGAAAGAAGGCCGTTCCATCACGCAATTGCAAGAAGGCAATTTTCCCTTTTCCTGATTTGTTGGCAACCCAGGCTCCGATGGTCACTTCTTGACCAACGTAGTCTTTTACATCGATAATTGTTACACGTTTTGTCATAATCTATCTTCCTTTTTTCGTTTAACTTGTCCGAAGACATCATTACCCACTATTTTACCATAAATAGACTGCGATAGCTAGGTTCTACTAGAGAAAAATCGCGAGATTTTCGTTACAAAAAATCTTCGCTAAAAAGGCGAAGATTCTAAGTTTTATTTTTCCATAAACTGGTGCAAACGACGAATAGCTTCTTTTAATGTATCCAAGTCTGTGGCATAGCTGAGACGAACATTTTCTGGTGCCCCAAATCCAGCTCCTGTAATCAAGGCAAGACCGACTTCTTCCAGAATAGCCGTTGTAAAGTCCGTCACATCAGTATAACCCTTCATCTCCATCGCTTTTTTAACATTTGGGAAGAGATAGAAGGCTCCTTGGGGCTTGACAACTTCAAATCCTGGCACTTGGCACAAGAGAGGATAAATAGTGTTCAAACGTTCCTCAAAAGCCTGGCGCATGGTTTCAACAGAGTCTTGCGGTCCAGTCAGCGCCTCAATCGTTGCATATTGCGATACAGCAGTCAGGTTGGAGGTTGTTTGTCCTGTCAGTTTGCTCATAGCAGCGATAATCTCAGGATTTCCCACAGCATAACCTACCCGCCAACCAGTCATGGCATAGGCCTTAGATACACCGTTAATCACGATGGTTTGCTTGCGAATGGATTCTGACAGACTAGAGATTGGAACAAATTCGTTCCCGTTATAAACCAAACGACCATAAATATCATCTGCTAGGATAAGGACATCATGTTCAACCGCCCAATTTCCGATAGCCAAGAGTTCCTCACGAGAGTAAATCATACCGGTCGGATTCGATGGTGAATTGAGAACTAAGACCTTGGTCTTATCTGTTCGGGCTACTTCTAGCTGCTCTACTGTTACTTTAAAGTGATTGTCTTCCTTGGCCTGGACAAAGACTGGCACTCCTTCTGCCATTTTGACTTGATCTCCATAGCTGACCCAGTATGGTGTAGGGATGATGACCTCATCACCTGGATTGACCACAGCCATAAAGAAGGTGTAGAGAGAGAACTTGGCACCAGTGGCAAAGGTAACCTCGTTAGCTGCTACAGAATACCCATAATGGCGTTCAAAATAGGTATTAACCGCTGCTTTTAACTCTGGTAGGCCTGAAGCAACTGTATAAAAGGAAGCTCGTCCATCTCGAATCGCTTCTACCGCTGCATCCTGAATGTTTTCAGGAGTATGAAAATCAGGCTGTCCCAAGGTTAAGAAAAGAACATCCTTTCCTTGAGCTTTTAACGCCTTGGCTCTTGCATCACTAGCTAGAGTGACGCTTTCTTCCATTTCTAGTACACGTTTGGATAGTTTCATATGCCCTCCTTATTGGATCACTGCTCCTGTTTCAAAGTCGACCAGATAGTAGTAGTTTCCTGACTTAACTTCCCAAATCGGCTTATCCTTATAGCGACCAAAGGTAATCTTGTCAATGTCGCTAGCTCCTTTTTCTCTCGAAATCGTCGCTGCCTTGTCTTGAGAAATCCCCTTATCTAGCTGATAAACATAAATCTTGTGGTCATTCTTTTCAATCAGTACGGCAATGGCCTCTTGCTTTTTATTATGTCCCAGAATGCTGTAATAACCTTCTAGTCCATTATAGAAATCAATCTGATCTGCCTGTTCCAATTCTGCATACTGCTTGGCCAGTTTTTCTCCTTCAACTCTAGTATCTTGATAGGGCTTCATGCTGAGTGATATCAGATAAAGGAAGGAAGTAGTCATGACTAGTAATACTAAAGCAATGCCGATTCCATACTGTAAAAGTAGCTTGTTTTTTGCGTTTTTCTGTCTTAGTTTCACTCGTCTATTTTACCATCTCTCCTCTTTTATTACAAGTGAAGATAGAAACATTCTAAGAATCTTTTCCTATAAAATAGAAGTTCTTGTTTTTCTCTCTCATTATTGATAAAATAGCCTTATGAAGCAATACTTAAAAGAGAAAATTTCCGATAATCAACTAGACTTAAAAACAGCTATCGTCCTCAATAAAGCCATACGAACTTTTAAACCATATGAATCCAAGGCTGCTAAAGAACACGGGCTAACACCCACCCAATTTTCAGTTTTGGAAACCCTCTATAGCAAGGAGGAACTACGCATTCAGGATTTGATTGAAAAAATGCTAGCCACTTCTGGAAACATGACTGTTGTCATTCGAAATATGGTTCGAGATGGATGGATTTCTAGAACTTGCGACCCCAAGGATCGTCGCTCCTTTTTCCTGAAATTAACACCTGCAGGACGCAGAAAAATCGAAGAGGTTCTTCCTGACCATATTGATTCTATCGTAGAAGCACTCAGCATCTTGGAAGATGGCGAAAAGGAAGACTTAATCCGCATTTTAAAAAAATTTAAAAATTTGTGAGCAAAATTATTGCTAATTAGTATCATTTGTTGTAACATAGATGGTAACAAAAGAGTTCGCTCTTTGAATTTTAAACTAAAGGAGACATATCATGTCTAAAAAAGTATTATTTATCGTCGGTTCACTACGCCAAGGTTCTTTCAACCACCAAATGGCCCTCGAAGCTGAAAAAGCACTTGCTGGAAAAGCGGAAGTTAGCTATCTTGATTACTCAGCTGTTCCTCTCTTCAGCCAAGATTTGGAAGTTCCAACTCATCCAGCTGTAGCTGCTACTCGTGAAGCGGTCCTTGCTGCTGATGCCATCTGGATCTTCTCTCCAGTCTACAACTTCTCTATCCCTGGAACAGTGAAAAACTTGCTCGACTGGCTCTCTCGTGCCCTTGACTTGTCTGATACACGTGGCACTTCTGCCCTCCAAGACAAGTTTGTTACTGTCTCATCTGTAGCCAATGCCGGTCACGATCAACTCTTTGCTATTTACAAAGACCTCTTGCCATTTATCCGTACACAAGTCGTTGGTGATTTTACAGCTGCTCGTGTCAATGACTCTGCTTGGGAAGACGGAAAATTGGTGTTAGAAGAAGCAACTGCTTCATCACTTGCAAAACAAGCGGACGACCTTCTTGCAGCCATCAACTAATCAAACAAAAACCAGCTCGAACGAGCTGGTTTTATGCTTGTTTCACAAAGACGAGTTCTAAGTCACTAGACAAATTAGGTCGGTAGTCAAAGCCGGCAAAACTGAGCTGGCGAGCTTGTTCGACTGTTTGGACTTGCCCTTCTATCAAGGCGGTCAAAAAGGCACCACGGGCTTTTTTTGAAATGGTTGAGTGAATCTTCAGCTGACCACCCTTGTCCTCCATAAATTTGAAGGTCACCATCTTTTCTCTGATTTCCTTCGAAAATACGGTTTCAAACTCTGATGATAGGAGTGAGAATATCAAGTTCTCATCCTGTAGGGCCTCATCATAGGCTGACTTCCAATGATTCTTTAGAGTTTTACCAGCAACTTTTAACTTCATCAAGAAGTCCAAACGGTGGGGAGCCATAGGTGACAAGGCGGGGACAACACCATATAAAGCCGAGGTAATCAGGACATGATTTTCAAGATAGGTTTGTTCAGCCTTGGTTAACCCATCTCGTTTGATGTGACGATACATGAGACCATCGAAAAGTTTCAAGGCTGGATAATGTTTAGCCCTGTGATCTTTTAAATCTTGAATATGAGCGTACTCTTCTTCTGCTTTCTCGGCAGATACCTTATAAAAAATCTCTAATTCACTAGCTGAGTAATGCGCAAGTGAGTCAAGGACTGCCTGACTTTCTTCCCTCAAGGGGAGCGCTTCGATACAAGGATAGTTTGTGTTCATTTCTTTTGCTGTTGGGATTAAAATTTTCATATTGTTAGTGTAGCATATTTTTCAATTACGACCAAGAATTTCATCTTAAAAACCTCGGTTCACACCGAGGTTTCTTTTACTTGACTTTAAAGGTCTTGAGATAGTTATCTTTTCCAACTTGCCCCTCAAAGGATTGACCGTTTTCAAGGTAAGGAAGATCATCCGATACCGAAGCCTTGACCTTATAAATCTTGCCATCAACTTTAAAGAAGTAGACGGTGTCCCCCTTGATGACAGCTGATTTAAGGTCTGAGACGATTCCCTTAATGTTTTCTACCGTTTCATTATCCAGCTCGAGGTCATTTTTATTGGCATATTTGCTGAGGAGTTCATCTACCGTAGCTGCTACGATGACGTTTTGGTACTCCACTGCATCGACCAAAGCATACTCCTTGACCAGACCTGCATTGTCCTTCAAGCCCATGATATAGAGAGGCTTGTCATTAAGATTGACAAGGATAGGGAAGGTAGCCTTGTAGGCCTTCTCTTGCACTGCTCCTTCTGCGGAAGCACGGGCAGATTCTTCTGTTGCTGAAGCTAGATTGTACTTGGTGATCTCACCAGTTCGCATATTTTCAAGGATAAATCCTAGATTACTTTCGTCAGCATTTGCTGAAGTCACCCCCGTGTAGAGATAAATGTCATTTCCGATAGAAAGATAGTTATAGCCCTCTGTCGTTTGGGTAACATTTTTCTTAGAAATCAAGGCATTCCAGAAGCCGTCTTTATACTTGCCGTTGTAGTTGATTTGTTCGATGGTTTCTTCGGCAGGATAGACACGGTCTACCCATTCTGGGACTTCATCCAAGCTGTATTCCTTAGTTTCTCCATTGGTTGCGTCTAAGATAATAACAGATGAAGGACGAGGTACTCCTAGACCAAACTGCTTTTGATAAACGGTTGCTACATAGAAAGGATTGCCTTCATCATCCACCTCAAAGGATGGCGTTTTAAAAATCTTGGTTGGGTACTTAATCCGAAGATGACGTTTGACGTCTCGGTTAAAATACTCAGAGTCTGAATACTTCATCGGCGTTTTTAAATCCACCAATTCTGCATTTCCTGTCACCATATCAACCTTGATACACTCGCCAATTCCCTTGGACTGATTATTAAACCATTTAATCGGGTCGGCATACTCCAAAGGAGTCACCCGATAAGGTTTGCCATCAACCGTCAGCTGGGTATAAGTATCTGCTGCTACGTACTGGGAGACCTTATCCGTCAGAGAGCCTAGATAACGGTCTCCAATCTTTTCTGCAGTGCTCCGATCTAGGATTGGAACCTTACTGGTATCACTCTTAGGAAAATCTTTAAAATCTTTTTCTGTGATAGACACCACATTAGCATAATTTTTTGCTTGGAAAAAGCTGGAGGTTACTAGGCTTACCAGACCAGCAAGGGCAAAGATAAGTCCTGCGGCCAGCAACAATCCTCCACCTAATTTATTAAAATGAAGCCCTTCTAGATTAAGTTCGTTAGCAACCTTGCCATGACGTACGTGAACCGTCTTGAGGAGATTGGTATCCTTGCGGAAACTAAACAAAATTCCCATCACCACTAGATGCCCACAAAGAAAGAAGATGAATTCCCAACTAGTCAGATTGAAGGGTGGTAAAAAGATATACCAGGTCGTTGCGATAAAAACAAGTTCAAAAAGTATGCGTTTCATCTGAGTTCCTCCTAAATAATCCGTCCTTCCAAATGATCCAGTTCATGTTGACAGATCTGAGCTGGAAAACCTGTTAGCGTAATGGTCTGTTCCTGCCACTTACTATCACGATAGGAAACCGTAATCGTTTCATAGCGAGTTGTTGGTCGCACCCCAGTCAAGGACAAACACCCCTCCTCTGTCTCGTAAGGTCCTTCGTATGAAAGGAGAACAGGGTTAAACATGACCATGGGAACCAAGCCAAGATTAAAGATAATCACACGCTTCTGCACACCAATCATATTGGCCGCCAGACCGACACAGGTCTCACGATTAGCCAGCAGGGTATCCTGCAAATCCTTAGCCAGATAAAGGTCTTCCTGACTTGCAGGTTTCGCGACTTGCGACAAAAATAAGATATCTCGGACAATTTTCTTTTCCATTCTCTTACGCTCCTTGCTACTTTACTTTATTATAGCACAAAAGTGGATAACTCCTAACCATTCTCCTCAAATGCAAAAAAGCCATCCGAAGATGACTTCTTTTTAAATCGCGTTCTTATCAAGACCAAGTTTACGTTGAACAAACTTAACGATTTCGACAATGATAATCATTGAGAAGCTTCCAGCCATGACAATTCCCCACTGTGACAAGTCCAGTTTGGTAACATGGAAGATACCTTCAAGCGGTTCTACGACGATTGTTGCCATCAAGAGGATGAAGGATACCAAGATAGACCAGTTGAAAGTTTTAGACTTAAATGGTCCAACTGTCAAGATGGATTGGTAAACAGACTTGACGTTGTAGGCATGAAAGAGCTGAATCAAACCAAGTGTTGCAAAGGCCATGGTGAGGGCATCCGCATGAATTGCTTGGTTGTCTCCTACATGGACTGGATAGGCAAGAGCAAGACCATAAACAGTCAAGACGAGTGCCCCTTGGAGTACACCTTGATAGATAATGGAGCTCATGACCCCACCTGAGAAGAAGCTTGATTTGCGTCCACGTGGTTTGTGGGTCATAACACCTGGCTCAGCTGGCTCAACACCAAGAGCGATAGCTGGGAAGGTATCGGTTACCAAGTTAATCCACAAGAGATGAACTGGCTGTAAGACATCCCAACCAAACAAGGTTGATAAGAAGATGGTTAATACTTCAGCCGTATTGGCAGAAAGTAGGTACTGAATGGTCTTTTGAATGTTTGAGAAGACCTTACGTCCTTCTTCAACTGCGACGATAATAGTCGCAAAGTTATCATCCGCAAGAATCATGTCAGATGCACCCTTAGAAACCTCAGTACCAGTGATTCCCATACCGATACCGATATCGGCTGTTTTCAGAGCTGGCGCATCATTAACACCGTCACCTGTCATGGCAACAACCTTACCTTGGTTTTGCCAAGCCTTCACGATACGAACCTTGTGTTCAGGGGATACACGCGCGTAAACGGAATATTGACCAACTACTTTTTCAAATTCTTCATCAGAAAGTTCATTGAGCTCAGCACCTGTCAAGACATGGTCCTCTGAGTCATTTTCGTCAATGATTCCCAAACGTTTGGCAATGGCTTCTGCTGTGTCTTGGTGGTCACCAGTGATCATGATTGGACGGATTCCCGCTTCTTTAGCCACACGAACAGCTTCTGCCGCTTCGGCACGTTCAGGGTCAATCATCCCAATCAATCCAGTAAAGATCAAGTTGTTTTCTAGCTCTTCAGAAGTAAGATTTTCTGGAATACTGTCGATAATCTTATAAGCACCTGCAAGGACACGCAAGGCTTGGTGAGCCATTTCCGAGTTGTTTGTATGGATTAATTCAGTGACTTTCTCATCAATCGGAACAACATCTCCAGCTTTATCACGAGCAACACATCGTTTCAAGAGTTGATCTGGAGCCCCTTTGACTGCTACAAGGAAACGACCATCTGGCAATGGATGAACCGTGGACATGAGTTTACGATCTGAGTCAAATGGCAACTCAGCAACACGAGGATATTTCTCTAAGAACCCTTTAACATCGTAACCCTTGTCCAAGGCATACTGAATGAAGGCTGTTTCGGTCGGATCCCCAATCAGGTTTCCTTCAGCATCAATCTTGGTATCATTGGCCAAGACAACTGAACGAAGTAGTGGCATGTCCAAGCCAAGTTCAATATCATCGGCTGAGTCATGTAGGACTGCATCATAGAAGACTTTTTCGACGGTCATCTTGTTCATGGTAAGCGTACCAGTCTTATCAGAAGCGATGATTTCTGTTGAACCAAGTGTTTCTACTGCTGGTAACTTACGAACGATAGAGTTTCGTTTGGCCAAAACTTGAGTACCAAGGGCAAGAACGATAGTCACGATAGCTGGGAGTCCTTCTGGAATGGCTGCAACAGCAAGCGCAACAGAGGTCATCAACTCACCAAGTGGATCTTTTCCTTGGATGAAGACTCCAACAACAAAAGTAACAAGGGCAATAACTAAAATTGCATAGGTCAAGACCTTAGAAAGGTTGTTCAAGTTTTGTTTGAGTGGCGTGTCAGTCTCATCCGCATCTTGGAGCATGCCAGCGATATGCCCCACTTCAGTGTACATACCTGTATTGACAACAACACCAAGACCACGACCATAAGTCACATTTGAGTTTTGAAAGGCCATATTGACACGGTCACCAATACCAGCATCTACAGCGAGTTCTACGGTCAAGTCTTTTTCAACTGGAACAGACTCACCTGTCAAGGCTGCTTCTTCGATTTTAAGAGAGTTAGCTTCTAGCAAACGTAGGTCTGCTGGAACTACATCACCTGCTTCGAGAGCTACGATATCACCTGGCACCAATTCTTTGGAATCAATCTCTGCCATGTGTCCATCACGAATAACGCGAGCAGCTGGACTAGACATAGACTTGAGGGCTTCGATGGCTTCTTCTGCTTTTCCTTCTTGGTAAACACCAAAAGCAGCGTTAATGATAACCACGGCAAGAATAATGATAGCATCTGCGATATCTTCCCCACCAGAAGTTACGACTGACAAGATGGCCGCTGCAACTAGGATGATAATCATCAAATCCTTAAATTGCTCGATAAACTTGACTAGGAGAGATTTTTTCTCACCCTCTTCCAGTTCATTGCGTCCATATTCATCTATGCGTTTCTGCGCTTCGCTAGACGAGAGACCTTGTTCAGTTGCTTCAACTGACTTCAAGACCTCTTCAGGACTCTGAGTATAAAACGCTTGGCGTTTTTGTTCTTTTGACATGTGTCTCCTCCTTGACATTGTGTGCAAAACAAGTTCTCTTTTAGTTTTATGACAAACAAAAAGAGACCTGTTAATCATAACAAGTCTCGCTGTTTAAGATAGCGCCGGAAAGAATACTTTAAAGTATAAAATTCGGAATGACGACACTATCACAGGTTTCTGCCAGCTACTCCCTTGAGTAGTACTATTATATCAAAATTTGAAAAGTTTTCAAGAATTAAAATCCGATGAAACACTTTCTGAATCAAAAGTACGTTCACTGATAATATATCTAGGACGACGTTTTGTTTCCAGATAAATTTTTCCAACATACTCACCAATTACACCCAAACTAATCAATTGAACTCCACCAAGTAAGCTAACTATTGCATAGGTGCTCGCCCAGCCAGCCACGACTGTACCAGCAAACTTACTCCATATAACCCAAATAATCAATAGAAAACTAAAGAGTGACGTCAAAACACCAAGACTTGTAATCAACCGAATCGGTTTGATTGATAAACTTGTAATACCATCCATAGCCAAACCAAGCATTTTAGACAGTGGGTAATGGCTCTCACCAGCAATTCGTTCATGTCGTTTATACGAAACGTAAGAATATTGAAAGCCAACTAAAGGCATTAAACCACGAAGAAAAAGATTGACTTCAGTAAATTTTTCTAATTCCTTCAAGAATCTTTTAGAAACCAATCGATAGTCGGCATGATTAAAAACAACTTCTGCTCCAAATAGGCGTAGCACTTTATAAAAACCTTCAGCTGTAATTCGTTTAAAAGTAGAATCCGTATCACGGTTATCTCGCACACCGTAGACAATTTCAGAACCACTTTTATACTCCGAAACCATCTTGTCCATGCAATTAATGTCATCTTGTCCGTCAGCATCAATGGTAATAACTATATCAGCAAACTGAATGGCCTCATACATACCTGCAAGGACACTACTTTGATGCCCCCTGTTACGACTTTGCGATACACCAACCACAGAAGGGATGGTTTTTGCATAACTTTCTATCAGTTCCCAAGTTCGATCCTTACTACCATCGTTTACATACATAATTTTACTATGGCGGTGGATTTCTTCTTTCTTTACTAATTGTTCAATTTTTTCAACAAACATTGGATTAGTATGTGGTAAGACTTGCTCTTCGTTATAACATGGAATAACGATATATAAAATTGGCTTGTGTCTACTCATGTATTACTCCTAATATCCTTATAAATCTTCATAGTATCTATTTGTTTTTCCAATTGATAATTCTTACCAATATATTCTTTAATAAATGAATCCGTTAATCTTCCATAGTCCCATTTGCTATCAAATACAATATATTTAGGAGGAACTTTTTCAAATGATGTTTTAAAATCATCTATTATTGGAGTTTCATCCTTCAATGATGGAACAAAGAAGAATTTTGTACTAGATAGTCTCTCACTATATAAATAAATAATTCCATTAAGTCTATGGGTATAGATTTTATCTTGTTTATCTGTATGAGTACTTATATAATTCGCAACTTCTTTTTCATTTAAAGATAAATCATTATAACGATTATCAACTCTATTTTTAATATCAGATAGAGAGCCCCAATAAATGCTCAGTAAGCCCACTAACAATATCAAAAAATATTTTGAAGTATCTTTATTTATTAGTTGATTAATAGTTACACTAATATAAGGGATAAATAAAGGAATAAGTACTAAGAGATAATGTAAATAAGTTCTTTTAGAAATTAAAGAGAGGATTAAACAAAAGAAAAATGCGATGCTATAGATTAGAGTTTTCATTCCATAACGTTTCCATCCTGCAATGATAGCAATAACTATCATAAAATTTATCTGTAAATAATTAGCTTGATTCATATACCATTTTAAAATTTCCCCACCACCTAACTCACTACTTTCTTTTGAATATATGAAATTCACTACTATAGATTGATAAAACATCTCTTCTAATGAACCTTGAAACAATAAATAACAACTTAAGGGAAGGATAAATATAAGACTCCCTATTATAAAAAGACAGATATGTTTTAATAAAGAAATAATTTCTTTTTGATAAATAAGTTTTATTGAAATAAGAAGTGAAAAAACTAACCAGATACCGATCATATTTGCTTTGGTAAACAATACAACTGCAAAAGAAAATCCAGTCAATACTATTTCATAACCTTTTACTTTATCTACTAAAAAATACTTAATAAAAATATAGAGAGAGTAAGCTAAACATGGTAATATATAACCTTCTAATCCCCATCCTCCTTCAAAAAATGATTCAAGAATTATAAAAATAATTATAAGAACAACAAATGAATTTCTTATACCTGTAAAAAGTCTCGAAATATAATATCCAATATAGAAGAAAACAATCAGACTAGCAAGGTATAATATTTTAATTCCTAAAGAAGCTCCAATACTATACCCCAAAAAATTAATTAAGAAAATCACCGGTCCCTTATGATCAAATAAATCTAAATACATTCTCTGTCCATGACTCATTGCATATCCAAAATATTCAAATATACTTGCATCTAATAAGGGCAAACCTTTACGAACACTTGTCGCTAATGTAAACCAAGTTAGGATTCCTAAAAACAATGAGAAACTGAGGGCAATCATTCTCTCCTTTTTCATACTATTACCTCTTTTTCAATATATTCTTCCGTTATTAAGTCTATCATATTTTTCTAGTTAAAACAAAAGTATTTATAATTTCAATTTCTAATCACTTCTTAGTTATTTGAATTTTCCCATGAAAACCAGTATAATGAAAACAGAATCTCAGCTCTAGAAAGGAAGCACGATGAATCAATCCATGTCAAATCTCAAGTTGGCGGAACGTGGTGCCATTATCAGCATTTCGACTTACCTCCTCTTGTCTACAGCAAAATTGGCAACTGGTCACCTCCTGCATTCTTCCAGTTTGGTGGCAGATGGTTTTAACAACGTATCCGATATTATCGGAAATGTAGCCCTCTTGATCGGGATTCGGATGGCTCGCCAACCTGCAGACCGTGACCATCGCTTTGGTCACTGGAAGATTGAAGATTTGGCTAGTTTGATTACTTCCATCATCATGTTCTATGTTGGTTTTGATGTGCTTCGGGACACCATTCAAAAAATTCTCAGTCGGGAACAAACAATTATCGATCCTCTGGGAGCATTTCTAGGAATCATTTCGGCAGCGGTCATGTTTGCCGTTTATCTCTATAATACTCGCCTCAGTAAGAAATCCAAATCCAAGGCTCTCAAGGCAGCTGCCAAGGACAATCTTTCCGATGCTGTCACCTCGCTTGGGACTTCCATTGCTATCCTAGCCAGCAGTTTCAACTATCCAATCGTGGATAAATTGGTCGCTATCATTATCACTTTCTTTATTTTAAAGACAGCCTACGATATCTTTATCGAGTCTTCCTTCAGTCTTTCAGATGGTTTTGACGACCGTTTGCTAGAGGACTACCAAAAGGCCATCATGGAAATTCCAAAGATTAGTAAGGTCAAATCCCAAAGAGGACGCACCTACGGTAGCAACATCTACCTTGATATCACGCTAGAGATGAATCCCGACTTGTCTGTTTATGAAAGTCACGAGATTGCGGATCAAGTCGAATCTATGCTGGAAGAGCGTTTTGGGGTCTTTGATATCGATGTCCATATCGAGCCAGCTCCCATACCTGAGGACGAGATTTTAGACAATGTCTACAAAAAACTGCTCATGCGAGAGCAATTGATTGATCAGGGAAATCAACTAGAAGAACTCCTTGCTGAAGACTTTATCTATATCCGTCAAGATGGCGAGCAGATGGACAAAGAAACTTATAAGTCTGAAAAAGAACTTAAAGCTGCGATTAAGGACATTCAGATTACCTCCATTAGTCAGAAAACCAAACTCATTTGCTATGAGCTAGATGGTATCGTCCACACCAGTATCTGGCGTCGCCATGAGACTTGGCAAAATATCTTTCATCAAGAGACAAAAAAAGAATAGAGAAATCCTGTCATAAGACGGGATTTTTCTATTCTTCTAACTATCAAACTCACTTAGGTATTCATAGCGTTCGTATTTTTCAAGGAGTTCTTCGTTTTTCTCGTCTAGCTCTTTCTGAAGGGTCGCTAGTTTGCCAAAGTCAGAGCCATTTGCCTGCATCTCCTCTTCAATAGCAGCGATACGATTTTCCAAAGCTTCAATATCGCCTTCAATACTTGCCCACTCCTGCTTTTCTTGGTAGGTCATGCGTTTCTTGTCTTCTCGGACTTTGACTACTTTCTCCTTTTCAGCCTTTTGCACTTGATTGGCCATCTCTGTTTCAAAGGTTTTTTCATCAAGGTAGTCGGTATAATGACCAAAGAAAGGACGAATCTTGCCATCTTCAAAAGTGAGAATCTTGGTCGCTACCTTATCTAGGAAATAACGGTCGTGGCTAACTGTCAATACAGGCCCTGAAAAGCTCTGCAAGAAATTCTCCAAGACTGTCAAAGTCGCAATATCTAGGTCATTGGTCGGCTCGTCCAAAAGAAGAACATTTGGTTTTTCCAAGAGTAATTTGAGGAGATAGAGGCGTTTTTTCTCTCCACCTGACAATTTCTCAATCAAGGTTCCATGCGTCGAACGTGGGAAGAGGAACTGCTCCAGCAACTCTGCAATGGAAGTCGTAGAACCACCACTGGTCTTGACTTCTTCTGCCACTTCCTGCAGGTAATTGATAACGCGCTTGCTCTCGTCTAAGCCTTCGATTTGTTGAGAGAAATAGGCAATGCGAACCGTCTCACCGATGATAACTTGACCTTTAGTCGGCTCAAGACTTCCTGCGATGAGGTTGAGAAGAGTTGACTTCCCGACACCGTTGTCCCCAACGATTCCGATACGGTCTTTGGCTTGCACCAATAGATTAAAATCTTGCAAAATGGGCTTATTCTCATAAGCAAAGGAAACATCTTTAAACTCGATAACCTTCTTACCAATACGGCTGGTTTCAAAGTTCATGGTCAAGTCTGTCTCAGCAACGCCGCCTGAAACTTCTTTTTTCAAGTCATGAAAACGATTGATACGAGCCTGCTGCTTAGTCGCACGTGCCTGTGGTTGTCTGCGCATCCAGACCAATTCTTTCTTATAGAGTTGTTCTTTTTTGTGGAGAAGAGCCGCGTCACGCTCATCTTGTTCCGCCTTGAGGCGAACATAGTCCTGGTAATTGCCCTGATACTCGGTCAAGCCTGCTCGGTCCAACTCGAAAATCCGCGTTGATAGTGCATCTAGGAAATAACGATCGTGGGTGATAAAGAGAACTGTCTTCTTGGAATTTTTCAAAAAAAGAGTCAGCCACTCAATGGTCGCAATGTCCAGGTGGTTGGTCGGCTCGTCCAGAAGCAAGAGGTCGTGGTTTCCTAGGAGAACTTGTGCCAACTGAACACGTCTTCTCAGACCACCTGACAATTCACCAACTGGAGTCGACAAGTCCTGAATACCTAGCTTACTGAGGACCGTCTTGACCTGGCTTTCAATTTCCCAGGCTTGGAGAGAATCCATCTCTGCCATGACCCGTTCCAAACGATCCTGCTTGTCCTCACTGTAGTGGAGCATGATTAACTCATACTCACGAATCAACTGGATTTCCTTGAGGTCGCTGGACAGAACCGTATCCAAGACCGTCTTGCTATCATCAAAATCTGGATTCTGGGTCAAGTAACCAATCTTATAGTCATTCTTTGCCGAAAAGGGACTGACATCCCCATCAAAGCCAGAAACACCAGAAAGGACGTCTAAAAGGGTGGTTTTCCCAGTTCCGTTGACACCGATAAGACCAATTCTGTCCAAGTCATGGATAATAAAGGAAATATCCTTAAAAACAGTTTTGTCACCAACGGATTTGCTTAGTTTTTCAACAATAAAATCACTCATTTTTTCTCCCTCAGGTAAGCATGGATGGCTTGACGGTCATTTTCCAATTCTCCATCAACAATGGCAAACTCAATCTCTGTTAAAACCTCTCCTAAGGCTGGACCTGGCTGATAACCATATTCCTTGATTAAAACACCACCGTTGATCTGGATTTCTTTCTTATCATGAATGGTCAAACTCTGGTAAGTTTCGATGATGGCTTGTGGGTTGACTGCTTTTCTTTGAGCCTGACGAAGACTTTCAGCCTGCAGGAGCGATTCCAGCTCAAAGCGGTAACAATCACGCTTGCTCAGCTCTCCCTTTTCACGCAGAGCCAAAATGGTCAGCAAATCCTGAACCTGCTTGGCAAATTGGCGTGAGGTCTTCCAATGTTTCAAAAATGGCTGTGCATCTTTAATCTCCAAAGTCCACAATAGAGCCGCCCAAGCTTGTTCGGAAGACTCAAAAGTGAAATCAGGCTCCAAATCAAACAATCTGTGGAGATTGTCTTGACTTCCTGCCATATCAGGGAGGTAGTCATAAGCTCGACTCTCAATCATGGAAGACAGACCAACTCGCCAAAAAGGTGCCAGCAAGAGTTTATCAAACTCAACGAAGGTGCGCTCCACAGAAATTTTCTCCAAGAGTGGTGACAAAGTCTTCATCGCTTCAAAAGTTTCTGGCTCAAGTTTAAAACCAAGACTGGCCTGAAAACGGAAACCACGCATAATCCGCAGAGCATCTTCGTTGAAACGTTCACTAGCAACTCCCACTGCTCGCAAGACTTGCCTTTCCAAATCTTCTAAACCATGGAATAAGTCAATGATTTCTCCTGTCTCGTCCAAGGCAAAGGCATTGACTGTGAAATCACGACGCTTGAGGTCTTCCTCTAGCGAACGCACAAAGGAAACCGCACTGGGTCTGCGATAGTCTACATAGACATCTTCGGTCCGAAAGGTCGTTACCTCATACTCCTCGTCCCCATCTAGGACCAAGACGGTTCCGTGCTCGATTCCGATATCAGCTGTTCGCGGAAAAATCTGCTTGGTCTCTTCTGGATAGGAAGAAGTCGCGATATCCACATCATGGATGGGACGATTGAGGAGGGCATCTCGAACAGAGCCCCCAACAAAATAGGCTTCAAAGCCTGCTTCTTTAATTTTTTCTAATACTGGTAAAGCCTTCTGAAATTCAGAAGGCATTTGCGTTAATCTCATAATAAGTGTTCTAATCCATAGACAAGCTCATGACGCTTGACAACTTCTTTGATTCCCAAATTGACCCCCGTCATGAAGGAGCTACGGTCATAGGAGTCATGACGAAGGGTCAATCCTTCTCCCTGATTGCCAAAGATGACTTCCTGATGGGCTACCAATCCTGGTAGACGGACAGAATGGATGCGCATGCCATCAAAGTCAGCACCACGGGCACCAGCAATCAACTCTTCCTCATCAGGCGCACCTTGCTGAATAGACTCTCGAACTTCCGCCATCAACTCAGCTGTTTTGATGGCTGTTCCACTCGGAGCGTCCTTTTTCTTGTCATGATGAAGCTCGATAATCTCCACATTTGGGAAATATTTGGCAGCCTGCGCCGCAAATTGCATCAGCAAGACAGCTCCCAGGGCAAAGTTAGGAGCAATCAAGCCACCCAAATCTTGTTCACGGGAAAATGCTTTTAGTTCTGCAATTTCTTCACTAGTGAATCCTGTTGTTCCAACTACTGGAGCAAAGCCATTTTCAAGAGCAAAGCGTGTATTTTCGTAGGCAACGGCTGGTGTAGTAAAATCTACCCAGACATCCGCTTCAAAACCAGCCAAGTTAGCCTTATCATTGAAGACAGGAATACCCTGCCATTCTGACTCAGACTCAAAAGGATCCAAAACTGCGACCAAGTCCAAGTCTGGATCAGCCAAGACCATCTGACAAGCAGCTTGGCCCATCTTCCCCTTAAAACCGGCAATAATCACTCGAATACTCATCTCTACTCCTAATCAAGATACAAAGGACGTTAGCTGCCCCTGAAAAATAGGGAATGGCGCTGACTTTCCACGAAAGGCAAGACAGGCATCTTTTTTCAAGAGGCAGGTAGTCCGTGTTCAATTTCTAAGATACAAAGCCTGTAAGAACAATCTAAACAACTTGCGTATAGCTCAAGGCGATACTGCCTTCTCCAAGGTGGGTTCCAATGACACTACCAAAGCTAACAATTGGAATCTCAGAATTCACATCACTCTCAATCAAGAGTTGGCGTAAATCTGCCGCCTTTTGAGGAGCGTTACCATGAATAACTGTAATATGGTAGTCCCCGTCTTTTGTCAACTCTTTGATGATTTCCACCAAACGTTTGATTGCTTTCTTTTCCGTACGAACTTTTTCATAAACTTCAATCACCCCTTGGTCATTAAAGTAAAGGATAGGCTTAATACTGAGGAGATTTCCTAAGATGGCAGCCCCATTTGACAAACGTCCTCCCTTAACCAAGTGGTCAAGGTCATCTACTATGATAAAGGCTGAATTATCAGCAATTTGAAGAGCCAACTTCTCCTGAATCTGGGCAAAATCATCGCCTTGTTCTGCCCATTCAAAGGCACTCTCCACCATAAATCCTAGAGGGGAGCTTGTGATATGGGTATCTGGAAAGGCAATGGTCAAGCCATCATACTCATCCAACATGTATTGGATATTCTGATAAAAGCCTGAAATTCCTGACGAAAGAAAGAGTCCCAAGACATGGGTATAACCTTGTCCCTTCAAGGAACTTAGAATCTCATCCAATTTGGCAATACTCGGCTGACTAGTCTTAGGCAATTCTGCAGACTGAGCCATTTTTTGATAAAATTCCTCAGCAGTCAAATTGACACCTTCAACATACTCCTCCCCATCAATATTGACAGGAATATCCAAGACAAATAGATTCTCTCTTTGCAGCGTCTTCTCCTCTAAATAGGCTGAAGAATCTGTAATGACAGCTAATTTCATGACTAAAACTCCAAATTGATCCCTGGAAGATCCAAGGCGATTTCTGTTACTTCATACGTCAAACGGTTGAGCATGTTCAAGCATGGACGTGCCAAGTTTTCAACTTCTTCTTGGTTAAATTCGCTTGGTTCGTTGACAATGCGACCTTCCACATGGTTAACTTGAGAAATCGTTCCGCTGATGACAAATTTGTCAAAGACAATCATGAAACTCAAGATAACAACAAGCGAAGTTACTTGGTTTTCTTGGTCATGTTGGAGCAACTGAAAGTTCACGTCTACCTTGGTTTCAGGAGCTCCATTTTCATTTTCCCATTCAAAATTACGAGCATCAAAGTGATACTGGCTAACAAATTCTTGTTCTCGTTTAAGATTCATTTTTCTCTCCCATTGCTACAATTTACTATGCAATTGTACCACATTTTTATTATTTCATCTAGTTTTCTAGGCTTTAGTCAATTCCGATTTCATCTTTAACCACAGCAGCAATCGTATCTACATAGTAGTTGACTTCTTCTGTTGTAGGTGCTTCCGCCATGACACGCAAGAGGGGTTCCGTTCCACTTGGGCGAACTAGGATGCGGCCGTTGCCTGCCATTTCTTCTTCCATTTTTTCGATGATTGCTTTGATAGCTGGTACTTCCATGGCTTTTTCTTTCATGGCATTTTCCACTCGAATATTGACCAGTTTTTGTGGGTAAATCGTCACTTCTGCTGCCAGTTGAGACAAGCTCTTACCTGTTTCTTTCATGATTTTGGTCAATTGGACAGCTGATAATTGACCATCACCTGTTGTATTGTAATCCATCAAGATAACGTGACCAGACTGTTCACCACCAAGGTTGTAGCCTGATTTTCTCATTTCTTCGACAACATAGCGATCTCCAACTGCAGTGACTGCTTTGTTAATGCCAGCACTATCCAAAGCCTTATGGAAACCAAGGTTAGACATGACGGTTGTTACGATGGTATTTTGAGCTAACTGTCCTTTTTCAGAAAGGTATTTCCCGATGATGTACATAATCTTATCACCATCAACGATGTCGCCATTTTCATCAACAGCAATCAAGCGGTCGCTGTCTCCGTCAAAGGCCAAACCAATAGCTGACTGGCTTTCTTTGACTAGTTCTTGAAGAGCTTCTGGGTGTGTTGAACCAACATTTAGGTTGATATTAAGACCATCTGGTGTCTCACCGATAACTGTCAACTGGGCACCTAGATCAGCGAAAATTTGACGGGCACTTGTAGATGCTGCACCGTTGGCTGTATCCAAGGCCACTTTCAATCCCTCAAGAGGAGCTCCCGTTGAAACAAGGTAACCTTCATACTTACGCAATCCTTCCGGATAGTCCACCAAGGTTCCCAAGCCCTCTGCACTCGGACGAGGAAGAGTGTCTTCTGCAGCGTCCAACAAGGCTTCGATTTCTGCTTCTTTTTCATCATCAAGTTTGAAACCATCCCCACCAAAGAACTTAATTCCATTATCAAGGGCTGGGTTGTGACTCGCTGAAATCATGACACCCGCACTGGCTCCCTCTGTTTTAACCAAGTAGGCTACTGCTGGTGTTGCAAGGACACCGAGTTTGTAGACGTGAATCCCTACTGATAGAAGACCAGCCACCAAGGCAGATTCTAGCATTTCTCCTGAGATACGTGTATCACGTCCTACAAAGACTTTAGGGGCTTCCGTTTCATGTTGGCTAAGAACATAACCACCAAAACGCCCCAGTTTAAAGGCCAATTCTGGCGTCAATTCTACGTTTGCTTCTCCACGGACTCCATCGGTCCCAAAATATTTACCCATTTTGTTAATCATCCTTTTCTGTTATTTTTTTATTCTTGTTTAGACGAGTCTGGTTTCGTTTCTGAACTCGTTGAAGACGAACTGCCCTCTGAGGAACTTGTTGACGAGTTACTCGAACTAGACGCTGCTGTTTTTGTTGTAATTTTCATAGTTGTGTCAAACGGCATAATGACACTTGGCAAGACATTGCCATTTTTATCAACTGCTTGTAGAGGAACAGAAGCCGAGTAGTTACCCGTTATCCGTTCACTCGTCGGTAAGATGGCAATGACACGATCTACTTTGGAGAGGGTTTCCTCATCACTAATAACCGTTACTTTTTCATCTGACACAGTGACTGTATCAATTTTCACACGAGAATCAATCTGACTAGGGTCAATCTCCGGCACAACGATTACATTATCACGTTTTGCTTTTTTACCAACCTTCACTGTTATCTTTTGCGGAGTTGCAACAGCCGTTAAACCACTTGGTAGATTTTCTATGTTTAGAGGAACTTCTATTGTTCCAACACCAGCATTTGTCAAGTCAGCTGTCACCTTGAATTTGCGCGTACTTTCCTGCATTTCGCTTGCCAAAGCAACTCGATTGGAACCTGTCAAGAAAACCGTTACTTCTGACGTGAAGCCACTGATAAAGTACTGGTCGCTATCATACTGAATATCTATTGGGACATTAAGGACCGTATTGGTGTAGGTTTCCGTCCGCACCTGTCTGGCACTATTATTATTCTGATAGTTTGTAGAAGTCGCATAGATAAAGAGAATGCAGGCGAAAAAGAAGGAAGAAATGATATAAAGACTATTTTTTCTCATGTTTCAATCCTCCTAGCAAACGCTCTTTCAGACCATGTTTTTCCTCTGATTTTGGAAGTAGGATTCTTCTCAATTCAGATTCAAACTCTTCCAAGGTCAAATCGTGCTTAAAGACTCCATTATAGGTGATTGAGATTCCACCTGTTTCCTCCGAAACCACAAAGGTAAGAGCATCTGATACTTCCGACAAACCAATCGCCGCCCTGTGGCGTGTCCCAAACTCTTTGGAAATCTCTGTATTTTCAGTTAGTGGCAGATAGGCTGAGGTGACAGCAATCCGATCTTCTCGGATAATGACCGCTCCGTCGTGTAAGGGAGTGTTGGGAATAAAGATATTGATGAGCAATTCAGCTGAAATCTTGGCATCTAGGGGAATCCCCGTCGAGATGTATTCCTGCAAGGTTCTCACACGCTGAACTGCTACCAGCGCACCAATCTTACGCGGACTCATGTATTCGACTGATTTGACAAAGGCACGAATCATCTGCTCCTCTGCACTAATCGGAGCATTGGAAAAGAAATCCGTTGCCCGGCCCAACCGCTCTAGACCCGTCCGAATCTCTGGTGAAAAAATGACTACTGCTGCAATGACCCCATAGGTGATGATTTGATTGATCAACCAAGAAATGGTCGTTAAACCAATCATATTGGACAGAATTTGAGCTAGAATGAAGACCAAAACCCCCCGCACCAAGATCATGATTTTAGTACCTGCAATGGCCTTTGTAAAATGATACAAAATATAAGTCACAATCAGAATATCAATCAGATTGATGACGATACTCCAAGGACTTGAAAACAAACTCGTCCAGTATTGTAAGTTGGAAAATTGCTGAAAATTCATCCCTGGTTCCCTCCCTATCAAAACACGTTCCGTCCTATTATACCATTTTCTAACATTTTTTTCCCTATCCTGCTTCATTTTAATTTGATTAAAAATATGATAAAATAAACTGACTAGAAAAAACGAAGGAGAAATCATGTCTCAACTCTATGATATTACCATTGTAGGTGGCGGTCCTGTCGGGCTCTTTGCTGCCTTTTACGCCCACCTACGCCAAGCCAAAGTCCAAATCATCGACTCCCTTCCCCAGCTCGGTGGTCAACCAGCCATCCTCTACCCTGAAAAGCAAATCCTTGATGTGCCAGGCTTCCCAAACTTAACTGGAGAAGAGCTAACCAATCGCTTGATTGAACAGCTAAACGGCTTTGAAACACCTGTTCACCTCAACGAAACCGTTCTTGAAATCGAGAAACAAGATCAAGGATTTACCATCACCACCAACAAAGGAAGCCACCTGACTAAAACAGTCATCATTGCCATGGGTGGCGGCGCCTTTAAACCACGTCCACTCGAATTAGACGGTGTTGAGGACTATGAAAATATCCACTACCACGTTTCCAACATCCAGCAATACGCTGGTAAGAAAGTGACCATACTTGGTGGAGGGGACTCAGCAGTTGACTGGGCATTGGCTTTTGAAAAAATCGCCCCAACTACTCTCGTTCACCGCAGAGATAACTTCCGCGCCTTGGAACACAGTGTGAAAGCTCTTCAAGAATCATCTGTGACTATCAAGACACCATTCGTTCCTAGCCAACTCCTTGGAGATGGAAAAACACTTGATAAACTGGAAATCACAAAAGTCAAATCTGATGAAGCCGAAACGATTGACTTAGACCACCTCTTTGTCAACTACGGCTTCAAGTCTTCTGTCGGAAATCTTAAAAACTGGGGACTGGAGCTCAACCGACACAAGATTATCGTCAATAGTAAGCAAGAATCCAGCCAAGCGGGTATTTACGCTATCGGAGACTGTTGCTACTATGAAGGAAAGATTGACTTGATTGCGACAGGACTGGGAGAAGCACCTACTGCCGTCAATAATGCTATCAACTACATCGACCCTGACCAAAAAGTACAACCCAAACACTCAACCAGTTTATAAGAAAAGAACCACGGATTAACTAATCCGTGGTTTTAGATTTCATCTGCAATCTTGTTTATTTTTCTCAGTCTGTGGTTGACACCACTTTTGGTCAGGGGGGTGCTCAGGCTATCTGCCAACTGTTGGATAGAGTAGTCTGGATGCTGGATCCGCAAGCGAGCCACCTCCTGCAAATCCACTGGTAAATGTTCCAATCCCATTCTATCTTTGATTTTACTGATATTGTTGATGGTTTTCATGCTAGCCGAAACCGTCCGAGCGATATTGGCTGTTTCAGCGTTATTGGCTCGATTGAGATCGTTACGGGTTTCACGCAAAATCTTGACGCGCTCAAAATTATCACGCGCCTGCATGGCCCCAATCACGATCAAGAAATCCATGATGTCCTCTGCACGCTGGAGATAGGTAACTGCACCTTTCCTGCGCTCAATGACCTTGGCGTCCAGCAAAAACTGCTGGAGGAGAGAGGCCAATCCTTGGGCATGGTCCAGATAAACGGAACTAATCTCCAACTGATACTTACCAGACTCCGGATCTCGGATGCTACCATTTGCCAGAAAGGCCCCACATAAGTAAGCACGTCCAGCTTCTTCATCTGCTAAAATATCAGGATCAATACCTGTCTCCAAACCAAAGAAGGAATCCGCAAGCCGCAAATCAGCTAAAAGCTCCTGCACTCTCTCATCGGTATAGACCGTGTAAACACGATTCTTGCGAAGATTGCTTCTCTGATGGTGACGAATCTCTGACTTGATTTCATAAAAATGGAGAAAAGACTCATAAAGATGACGAGCTAACTTAGCATTTTCAGTCACGACTGACAAGGTCAGACCAGAAGTCGAGAGACCGATGCTACCAGACATCTTGATGATGGCCGATAGTTCATAACGACTGAGATGGTGTTGACCAAGAATTTCTTCTTTTACTGCAACTGTAAAACTCATTTTCTCACCTGTATGATGCGCATCAATTCATCCACAATCAAATCCCCATCATGGAAGGCTCCTCCATTTTCCAAACGAAGGAAGTTGGATGAAATCACACGAGGAACCTGTTTGCAAAGACCAGCAAAGTCATGCTCTACCTGAACCAAATATTCATCAAAACGGTTGGTATCCATGTATTCTCTAGGAACCTTTTCGATATTGACCAAGACTGTATCAATAAAAGGCCGACCTAGATGACGATGGAGGACTTCCACATGGTCACTGTCTGAAAAATGCTCTGTTTCCCCACGCTGGGTCATGATATTGCAGACATAGGCTATCTCTGCCTTGGTCTCTAAGAGTGCTTGTCCAATCTCCTCAATCACGATATTAGGCAAAATTGATGTAAAGAGGGAACCAGGACCCAAGACGATCATGTCACTCTCGAGAATAGTAGTGACCACTCGACGGCTGGCTTGCGGTGTTTCATCATCCAAGGTATTGGTCACATAGACATGGTCAATCATGCCTGGATGATCTGCAATATGGCTCTCACCCGCCACCTCTGAACCGTCTTTAAAGACCGCATGCAGCGTTAAAGGGTGGTCACTCGAGGGGTAAATCTTCCCTGTTGTATGGAAAAAGAGACTTAGTAGCTGCATGGCATTATAAGTGGACCCTTGCATTTCAGAGAGCCCTGCTATGATGATATTCCCCAGTGGATGGCCCGCAAAAGCACCAGCCTCTTCTGAAAAGCGGTACTGAAAAACCTTCTCATAAAATTTAGGCATATCCGACATGGCTACCAGAACATTGCGAAGATCACCTGGTGGTGTCAGTTGTTGGATATTCTTTCTTAGCTCACCAGAAGATCCACCATCATCAGCTACCGTTACGATAGCTGCGATATCAACATCCTTTTCTCGCAAGCTTTTCAAAATGACGGGGATACCTGTTCCTCCACCAATTACCGTTATCTTTGGTTTTCTCATGAACGGTTTACCGTTTCCTTTCTTCGGTCTTTATCACGATGGCTTTCATTTACAGACCAATTTTTAGCAAGGTCCTCAGCGATTCTCTTGGCAAAGGCAACACTACGGTGCTGTCCACCTGTACATCCTACTGCGATAGTCAAGACGGACTTTCCTTCTTTTTTGTAACTTGGCAAAATGGGCTCAATCAAGGCGAGTAAGTGCTGATAGAAACTTTCAGACTCTTCATGATTCATCACATAGTCATAAACTGCTTGATCCTCACCTGTCTGATTACGGAGTTCAGGGAGGTAGTATGGATTTGGCAAGAAACGGACATCAAAAACCAAGTCTGCATCAATAGGGATACCATACTTGAATCCAAAAGACATGACCTCGATACGGAAAGACTGGGCTTGTTCTTGGTCTGAAAATTGCTCAGCAATGGTTTTACGCAGTTCACGCGGAGTGAGTTCTGTCGTATCCACCACATTTTGACTCATGTTTTTCAAAGGTGCCAAAAGTTCACGTTCCAGCTTGATGCCATCTAAAATTCGACCATCTGCAGCTAGAGGGTGACTCCGTCTGGTTTCCTTATAGCGAGCGACCAATTCTTTATCTGCAGCGTCCAAAAAGAGAATTTTGAAATCCAAATCATCCTGGTTTTCCAATTCATCCAAAACAGCTTGAATCTCTGAAAAGAAAGAACGGCTACGCATATCCACTACCAAGGCCAGTTTGTGGTCATCATCTTTAGTTTCAACCAACTGCAAGAACTTTGGCAAGAGGGCTGGTGGCATATTGTCAATAGTGAAATATCCCAAATCCTCGAAGGACTGAATGGCTACGGTTTTTCCTGCACCACTCATCCCTGTCACAATTACCAGGTGAAGTTGTTTATTCGTCATCTATCTCTCCTTATATCAAAAGAAGTTTGGCAAAACCAAACTTCAACTAGCTTATCCAATCTCTGCGATGACTTCAATTTCGACTTTCACATCGCGAGGAAGACGAGCCACTTCCACAGCTGAACGAGCTGGGAATTCCTCTTTGAAGGCCGTTTGGTAAACCTCATTAAAAGGAACAAAGTCGTTCATATCGCTCAAGAAGCAAGTTGTTTTGACAACGTGATCAAAGTCTGTTCCTGATTCAGCCAAAATAGCACCGATATTTTTCAAGACTTGTTCTGTCTGTTCTTGGATGGTTTCTCCTACAATCTCCCCAGTTTCAGGCGAAAGAGGAACTTGACCGCTAGCAAACAAAAGATTGCCAACGATTTTCCCTTGAACATATGGTCCGATTGCTTTTGGAGCTTTGTCTGTATGAATTGTTTTTGCCATTTCTTTCCCTCACAATTTTTCTAATATTGCATCCCAAGCCTGATCCATCCCTGCCTTGCTGACAGATGAAAAGAGAATGAAGTCGTCACTTGGGTCAAAGTTTAATTTCTTTTTGATTGCTGATTCGTGCTTGTTCCACTTACCACGAGGAATCTTGTCCGCCTTGGTCGCAACGATGATAACCGAAATCTCATAATACTTAAGAAATTCGTACATCTGCACATCATCTGCTGACGGGTCGTGGCGGAGATCCACCAGACTGACCACGGCACGGAGATTTTCCCGAGTGGTCAAATACTCCTCAATCATGCGCCCCCACTTTTCACGTTCCTTTTTGGAAACGCGGGCATAGCCATAGCCAGGTACATCCACAAAACGCATCTTGTCATCAATGTTAAAGAAGTTGAGTAGCTGGGTTTTTCCAGGTTTCCCTGATGTACGAGCAAGATTTTTGCGGTTCAGCATGGTGTTGATAAAGCTAGACTTGCCAACATTTGAACGCCCTGCTAGAGCAACCTCCGGCAGGTCATCCTGCGGATAGTGGGACTTGTTGGCTGCACTGAGCAAGATTTCAGCATTGTGTGTATTGATTTCCATAATCACCTCTAGGCTGTTTCTAGGATTGGTTTTTCCGTTCCATCGACAGCTTCTTTTGTGATGCGGACCAATTTCACATTTTCTTGACTTGGCACTTCAAACATAACATCTAGCATGGTTTCTTCGATGATTGAGCGAAGACCACGCGCGCCAGTTTTGCGTTCGATAGCCTTATTGGCGATTTCTTGAAGGGCTTCATCGTCAAATTCCAACTCGACATCATCATAAGAAAGCAAGGTTTGGTATTGTTTCACCAAAGCATTTCTTGGTTCTTTCAGGATGCGAACCAAGTCATCGACCGTCAATTGCTCAAGAGCAGCAAAGACAGGCAAGCGTCCAATCAACTCAGGGATAATACCGAATTTTTGAATGTCTTCTGCGATGATTTCTTGCATGTAGGAACTGTTTTCGTCAATCGCTTTATTATTTTGGCCAAAACCGATAACTTTTTCACCCAAACGTTGTTTAACGATTTCTTCGATGCCATCAAAAGCACCACCCACGATGAAGAGGATGTTTTTAGTATCCACCTGAATCATCTCTTGTTGTGGATGTTTGCGTCCACCTTGAGGCGGCACGCTAGCGACAGTTCCCTCGATAATCTTGAGAAGGGCTTGTTGCACTCCTTCACCAGAAACGTCACGTGTGATAGACACATTTTCGCTCTTCTTGGCAATCTTGTCAATTTCATCTACGTAGATAATCCCACGCTCTGCACGTTCGATATTAAAGTCAGCAGCCTGCAAGAGTTTGAGGAGGATGTTTTCAACGTCCTCACCCACATAACCAGCCTCAGTCAGAGCTGTCGCATCTGCAATAGCAAAAGGCACGTTCAAGCTCTTAGCCAAGGTCTGGGCCAAGAAAGTTTTCCCAGAACCAGTTGGGCCAATCATCAAGATGTTTGACTTCTGCAAATCCACATCTTCTGACTCTTCACGCGTATCGTGGAAATTGATGCGTTTATAATGATTGTATACAGCCACTGCCAAGGCACGTTTGGCACGATCTTGACCAATCACATAGTGATTTAAGATATTGAGGAGTTCGATTGGTTTTGGTACTTCAGACAAATCTGCCAAGACTTCCTCGGCCAACTCCTCCCGAATGATTTCCTGGGCCAATTCCACACATTCATTACAGATAAAGGCATTGTTCCCAGCGATTATTTTCTTTACTTCTTCTTGGCTTTTGCCACAAAATGAGCAATAAACCATCATATCATTTTTCCTATTTGTAGGCATGATTTCCTTCCATTCTATATTTTCATTCTATCTAAAATAAGGTCATATAAAAAGCATGGACACTGTTTACCAGATTGGTAAAAGCATTCAACCAGAGTAAGGCGGATAGTCCATAGCGCTTCTTACGAAAAGCCTGTGCTCCAGTCAAAATACAGATTACACACAAAAAAGCTGTAAAAAATCCAAATATACTGCGCTCCATTAGACTTCCTTTCTATCTCGGTATTCGATGGTAAAATCATAGTCGTTTTTCTCATCTCGGGTATAAGATTTGCTTGCGACTGTCTCAAAACGAGACAAGTCAAACTCCTCAGGGAAATAGGTATCTCCCTCTACCTGAGCATGAATCTGTGTCACGATGATTTCATCTAAATAAGGCTCAAAAGCCTGAAAAATCTGCTTTCCGCCAATGATATAGAGATTTTTTTCCTGACTCTGATACCAAGTTAAAACAGACTTCACATCTTGAAACACGAGCGCTCCATCCACGACTTCATCACTGTTTCGTGTCAAAATCAAGGTTTGGCGTTTGGGAAGCAGACGACGCCCCATTCCATCAAAGGTCACTCGTCCCATCAAGATGGCGTGATTTAAAGTTGTTTCCTTAAAATGTTGCAACTCTGCTGGCAAATGCCAAGGGAGACGATTTTCTTTCCCAATCACACCTTTTTCATCTTGGGCCCAAATGGCTATGATTTTCTTTGTCATGCTTCCGTCCTTTTTATTGATACTACTATTTTATCAAAATTCTCCCAAAAAGACTGTTTTGAAACGCGCTCAAAAGAGAGAAAAGGAGCAGGCTTCATTTAGCCTGCTCCTCTCGTCCCTAGGACATATATTTTTTTGCTTCAGATTCAATTTTTTCGACCACTTCTTGGATACTTAGTCCAGTTGTGTCAAGGTAAACTGCATCCTCAGCCTGTCTGAGAGGAGAGGTTTCACGATGACTATCCTTGTAGTCACGCGCTGCAATCTCTTCTTTCAGCGTTTCAAGGTCAGTCTCAATCCCTTTAGCAATATTTTCCTTGTAACGACGCTCTGCTCTTTCTTCAACAGAGGCTACTAGGAAGATCTTGAGTTCAGCTTGTGGTAATACAACTGTCCCGATATCACGCCCATCCATGACAATACCACCTTGCTGAGCAATCTCTTGCTGGAGCGAAACCAGTTTCTCACGCACCTCAGGAATGGCAGCAATGCTTGAAACCTTGTTGGTCACTTCATTTTCACGAATCGGATGAGTAATATCAACATCCCCTACAAAAACAAGTTGCTCACCTGTTTCTGAACGACCAAAACTAATGGGGTGTTGGTTAAGAAGTTCAAGAAGTTGCTCTACATTTCCTGCATCCAACTGGTGCTTGAGTGCTATATAAGTCGTAGCACGGTACATGGCACCTGTATCGAGATAAGTGTAACCAAAATCCTTAGCAATAATCTTTGCGACCGTACTCTTACCACTGGAAGCAGGACCATCAATAGCAATTTGAATTGTCTTCATTTCCGACTCCTATCTAGTCTTGATCACATCACCAGGGTTGGCAAACCAGGTTCCTGATGACATATGAGAAGGATTTAGAGCTTCCAGCTGGGCAATGGAAATTCCTGCACGTTGAGCAAGAGCGGCTTCACCCTCTCCTGGCTGAACAGTAAGCGTTCCTTCTCCATCTGTGTGTTCTTCAGAACTACTTTCTGAAGGAGTTGATTCTTTCGTTTCTTGAGCTTTACTAGTAGAGGAAGAAGACTCTTCCACTTTAGAGGTTGACGATGGAGCTGAAGAATCATAAAAATCCTTCAAAGCCGCCGTGCGGTTACTTCCTCCAGTAGAAAGGTAAATCAATACGACAACCATCGCTACAACGATTACAAAGAAGAGGCTAGCTAGAACCGTTAAAACACGATTAGCAACAACACCTGTCCCTTTTTGTTTACGGTGACGACGCTCTAATCTTGTTTCTTCTTCTCTATTGTCATAAATATCTTCTTGCCACGGTTCTTTTGCCATACCTTACTCCTTGTATTTTTTTCATTTTCTTATTACAATATAAATATGAAAGTCACACTTATACCCGAACGGTGCATCGCCTGTGGGCTTTGCCAGACCTACTCTGAACTCTTTGATTACCATGATAATGGGATCGTTCGCTTTTATGATGATCCTGATGAACTGCAAAGAGAAATCGCTGAGACCAGCGATGTTCTGGAGGCTATCAAACAGTGCCCTACACGTGCACTTCTAAAAGATCCATCATAGTTTAAAAGGGAGATTGATTTTGTAGATTCTTTTTATCACTTTAATCCCTTCATCTACTAGTTTAGCATATTTCCAGGTAAAATTATAGTCTTTTCCGATTATTTTTTCCCTTCGAAAATAGAAAGATCACTTTTTTCTTTGATGAGATAGAGTGGTCTTTTTTTGGTTTCCATATAGATCTTACTGATATACTTACCAAGAATCCCAATCGTCAGGAGTTGAATCCCTCCGAGAAAGAGAATGACAGCCATCAGAGATGTCCAGCCAGATGTCGGATTTCCCAAAATAAGGGTCCGAAAAACTACAAAAACAGTCATTATAAAAGAAATAAAACAAGATAGAAGTCCTGCTACAAAGGCTATACTCAAGGGAAAATCTGAAAAGTTAAGAATCCCTTCGATCGAGTAGAAAAAGAGCTGTCTAAAACTCCAACTGGTCTTGCCAGCCTGTCTTTCGACATTTGGATAGTCGAGATAGTGCGTTCGGAAACCAACCCAGGCAAAGAGCCCTTTAGAAAAACGATTGGACTCTGTCAAGGCTAAAATAGCATCCACCACAGACCTTCTCATCATGCGAAAATCACGGACACCCGAGGGCAGAGCTACGGGGCTGATTTTTTGCATGAGGCGGTAAAAGAGATCAGCACAGAAGCTACGAAGGAAGGGTTCTCCCTCCCGACTAGTTCTCCGTGTCCCAACACAGTCTAAGTCTGCATTCTGGTCTAGTAAGGCCTTCATTTCGAGCAACATACTAGGAGGATCCTGAAGGTCTGCATCCATCACGACCACCAGGTCTCCAGTCGCATGCTGCAAGCCTGCATACAGAGCTGCTTCTTTCCCAAAATTTCGTGAGAAAGAAATATAATGTACCGCAGGATTTTGCACCCGATAGGCCTTCAAAAGCTCCAAAGTGCCATCGCTTGAACCATCATCCACAAAGACATACTCGATCTCTGCCCCCAATTCTGGAAGGAGTGCTTCAACAGACTGATAAAAAAGAGGAAGTACTTCCTCTTCGTTTAGACATGGGACAATGATTGAAATCATCATCTTAGTCTTCAAATCCATTTGGATGCTTGCTTTGCCAACGCCATGCGTCTTCACACATTTGGGTGATGTCGAGTTCTGCTTCCCATCCAAGTTCGGCTTTGGCTTTTGCTGGGTCTGAGTAGCAGGCAGCGATATCACCTGGGCGACGTTCTACGATGCGGTAAGAAATAGGACGTCCCACCGCTTTTTCCATATTTTGGATAATTTCAAGAACAGAATATCCTTTACCTGTTCCAAGGTTATAAATATTAAGACCTGAACCTTTTTGGAGTTTTTTAAGAGCTGCAACGTGACCTTTGGCTAGGTCTACAACGTGGATATAGTCACGAACCCCGGTTCCATCTTCAGTATCGTAATCATCTCCAAATACTTGCACTTGCTCTAGTTTGCCAACTGCTACTTGTGAAACATAAGGCAAGAGATTGTTTGGGATGCCGTTAGGATTTTCTCCCAAGTCTCCACTTTCATGCGCTCCGATTGGGTTAAAGTAACGAAGTAAGACCACATTCCATTCTGAGTCTGCCTTGTAGATATCCGTCAAAATTTCCTCTAGCATGAGCTTGGTACGACCGTATGGATTGGTCACTGAAAGTGGGAAATCTTCTAAGATTGGAACTGTATGAGGGTCTCCGTAAACTGTCGCAGAAGAACTGAAGATGATGTTCTTACAGTTATTTTCTTCCATGGCTTTCAGAAGGCTGACAGTTCCAGCGATATTGTTGTCATAGTAGGTAAGAGGGATACGGGTTGATTCGCCAACAGCCTTCAAACCAGCAAAATGAATGACACCAGTCGGTTCTTCTTGCTTGAAGATATCTCTAAGGGTATCTGTATCACGGATATCCGCCTCATAAAACGGAATTTCAACTCCTGTGATTCTTTCAACAACTTCTATACTTTTACGGTTGCTGTTGACAAGATTATCCACCACAACAACTTGATGACCTGCTTGGATCAACTCAATAACAGTGTGGGTTCCGATAAAACCGGCACCACCAGTTACCAAAATCTTTTCTTGCATCTTTTTTCCTCGATTCTCGGATTATTTTTTCTTATTTTATCATTTTTGATAGGGAATGTCATTTGCCATCCTAAACTACCTGCTAAAATTTCAGTAAAATTTTATTCACTTTTTACTCGTTTGACATAGTTTGCAATTGGATAGTTTACTGGGTCCAAAGTCAACTCCTTGTCTTGGACCAATTGGGCTAGATGGTAACCAATGATAGGACCCGTTGTGAGGCCTGATGAACCTAGACCACTAGCTGCATAGGCACCTGCTAAGCCAGGGACTTCACCAAAGAAAGGCGAGAAATCACTGGTGTAAGCACGGATTCCCACACGCTCAGATCTGGAAGTCGCTTTAGCTAAGGCTGGATAGTGAGGTAAGGCTGCCTCCTCCATTTGTTGGAGCAAGGTTTCATCTACCGTCAAATCATATCCCATGTCATTTTCATGGGTAGCGCCCAAGGACAATTTCCCACCTGCAAAAGGGATCAAATCCCACTCCCCTTCTGGCATGACAACAGGGTATGATTCTAGGTCTTCTGAGAGTTGATAATCTCGGAGTTGTCCCTTTTGGGGACGAACATCTACTTCATATCCTAAAGGATCCAAAATGTCTCTCAACCAAGCTCCTGTTGCCAAAATAACCTGCTCAAACACCTCTTCGCCAATCTGGTAGCCTGATGATAAAGGTGTCAGACTCACTTTTTCTTTGACCAGCTTGACCTGACTGGCTTCTAGCAGACGAGTCACCAAGAGTTGGCCATCTACTCTCGCTCCACCAGAAGCATAGAGCAAGCGGTCGAATCCCTGCAAGCCAGGGAATAATTCATTTGCAGACGCTTGGTCTAGAATGGCTAACCGACCTATCAAGGGAGATTCTTCTCTGCGCTGGAGGGCTAGTTCATAAAGTTCTTCCAACTTGGATTCATCCTTTTTCAGGAGAAAAACTCCCGAACGCTGGTAAAAGTCAATTTCCCGCCCTGATTTTTCTAAATCACCCAACAAATCTACATAAAAGTCAGCTCCCAAGCGCGCCATCTTATACCAGACTTTATTGCGACGTTTTGAAAACCAAGGACTGATAATTCCCGCTGCTGCCTTGGTTGCCTGACCTTGACCATGGTCAAAAACAGTTATCTCTAGGTCGCTTTCTTTAGTGAGGTAGTAGGCAGCTGTTGCCCCCACAATCCCTGCTCCGATAATGGCAACTTTTTTCATTGTCTTCACCTTCTAACTAGATATGGTGGAAAGGATTAGTCGATGCCTGACTAGGCAAAATATCAATAGACCAGCCCTTCTCTGCCTTCCATTGAGTAAGGAGTGCAGCGGTTTTTTCCACAAAAAGCACTTCGATATAATGTCCTGGATCCAATGCCAGCAAGCCATCTGACAACATATCTTGGGCAGTGTGGTAATAAATATCGCCAGTGATGTAGACATCTGCCCCTTTTGCCAAAGCATCAGAGTAGAAAGACTGCCCACTGCCACCACAGATGGCCACTCTTGAAATAGGCTTCTGCAAATCACTCTCTTGATAATGCACCATTCGAAGGCTATCTAGACCAAAGACTTGCTTGACATGCTGGGCGAATTCCCCAAAGGTCTGAGTCGGAATATTCCCAATACGACCAATCCCACGTTCAGGACCAGTTTCCTGCAGATAAGTCGTCTCCTCAATGCCTAGCATCTGGCAAAACCAATCATTTAGCCCGTTGTCAACGATATCAATATTGGTATGACTGACATACACTGCGATATCATGCTTGATCAGATCGATGTAAATCTGATTTTGCGGACGGCTGGCTACCAGATCCTTGATAGGACGAAAGATAGGCGCGTGCTTAACGATAATCAAGTCCACCCCCTTTTCAATGGCCTCTGCCACCGTCTCTTCGCGTATATCGAGGGCAACCATGACCCTTTGGATATCCTTATCCAAAGTGCCGATTTGCAGGCCACGACTGTCTCCCTCCATAGAAAATTCCTGAGGGCAAAAGGCTTCATATACGCTAATCACTTCACTTGCTAGCATGGAGCACCTCCTTAATGGCTTGAATTTTATCAACTAAAACTTGACGTTCCTCCAGATTTTTTTCTGGGATTTGTTCGAGGGCGAACTCTAGCTTAACAGCTTCTTTTTGCCATTTTTGGACAAATACTGGACTGACCTCTTTGGACAAGATAGGTCCAAAACGGACATCACTTGCTGATAGCTTCATTTGTCCTGCTTCCACCACCAAAATCTCGTAGAATTTACCAGCTTCTTCTAGGATGCTTTCTGCTACAATCTGAAAACCATTGGCTTGCAACCAAATGCGCAAGTCGTCTTCACGATTATTGGGTTGGAGGATTAAACGCTCTACATTAGCCAGCTTGTCCAAGCCTTCTTGCAATATGGTCGCAATCAAACGGCCTCCCATACCAGCAATGGTGATAATAGAGACTTGGTCAGCCTCTTCAAATGCCCCTAAGCCATTGGCTAAACGAACTTGGATTTTCTCCTTTAGACCGTGACTTTCAACATTCTTGACCGCTGACTGGTAGGGGCCTTCCACCACCTCACCTGCAATAGCGCTTTTGATTTGGCCTCTCTCAACCAACTCGATGGGCAGATAAGCATGGTCACTCCCCACATCTAGTAAAACGGCCCCCTGTGGCACAAAGGAAGCTACCAATTCTAATCTCTTTGAAATCATCTTCTCTCACTTTCCAAAACTCTATTATCTCTTATTATACCACATTTCAGCTAGCAATCTTGCACCTAAAAAGACCGCAATCCACAGATTGCAGTCTTTCTTTATTTTCTGGCTTGATAACGACTGGTCAAAATGAAAATCACTGTAAAGACCAGCATCATTGCCCCATAAACAGGTAGTGTTTGTCCTGTCAGTGTCGAAATTTCAAGCAACTTTTGAATCGTTGGGAAGAGAGCTGTGGCTAGGAAACCTCCTACTGACCAAACAACCAAGAGAACACGCCAGAGAGTGAATGGCATGCAGGCTCTAAATACAGATAAGAAACCAATTGACCCCAAAAGATAATAGAGTAAGGTTGAGATTTCTAACTCAGACCAACCTTGACTCGTTCCAAAAATTTTCACAAAAAGCACGCTAAACACGACCATGAGTGCGCTTGGTAGGGCACGAAGCATGGATCTTCTGAGGAAGTTTGGTTCAACAGGCTTGATATTTCGCTCAAAAGTCAGAACGAATGGCGGGAAACCTTCCACGAATTGGTCAATCATGGTAATCTGGATCGGAATGAAAGGGAAAATCAAGATCCACTCAGACCGCCCTAGTAAAACACTAGCAATACAAATCACCGCGAGCAAGAAGGAATAAATCGTCTTAATCAAGAAAATCGCTGCGATATGGGCGATGTTATTAACCACACGACGGCCTTCGAAGAGAATCTCAGGAACATCATTAAAGTCAGAGTTCAAGAGAACCAGATTAGCAATCTGACGAGTCGCCGGATCTCCCTCAGCCATTACAATCGAACAATCCGCCTCACGAAGGGCCTGGATATCATTGACTCCATCTCCTGTCATAGCCGTTGTATGCCCTGCTTTTTTCAGGGTTTGGATGATGAGTTTCTTTTGATGAGGGGAGACACGACCGAAAATAGCTGTCTCTTCAGCCATAGCAATCAATTCCTCATCCGTTATTTTTGAGCAATCTACATAGCTGTGATAGTCCGCAAAGCCAGCCTTCTGGGCAATGCTGGATACAGTAACTGGATTGTCGCCAGAGATAATCTTGAGACCCACTTCCTGAGAACGGAGATAGTCCAGCGTCTCGGCTGCTCCTTCTCGAATGGGGTCCAAGATCTCCAGCAAGGCCAGAGCCTGAATATCAGATGGTTTCTGTGGTTTGTGGTGGTCTAGTTTCTCCTGACTGAGAGCCAAGACCAAGACACGAGATCCTCTCTCTAGAGCCTCTCTAGCTTCTGGGACTTCAGAGTCCAACAACATCTCAGGTGCCCCTAAAAAAACCGTTCCTAGACCTTCCAATTCCATAGCTCCCCACTTACGGTCGCTAGAGAAGGGAAGATTCGAAAGCATGGGATAAGCGACTTGTCCTTGGAAACGCTGGCGAATGGCTTGGGCTGTTGGATTTTTATCCTCACTATGAGAAATATAACTGGTCAAAATGCTGGCAATAGCCTCTTCACCATAAGTTTCCGTCAGAGGAAGAACAGCCTCCACCTGCATCTTTCCTTGGGTGATGGTGCCCGTCTTGTCCAGACAGAGCATATCCACGCGCGCCAAGGTCTCGACAGAGTACATCTCCTGCACCAATACCTTTTTCAAGCCCAGCTTGATCACCGCAGTCAAGAGCGAAGTGATGGTCAAAAGGGCGATTCCCTTGGGCAACATTCCCAAAAGGGCTGTCGATGAATTTACAACGGATGACTTGAGGGGCAAACCTTTTAACATCAAGGCTTCTAGCAAGAGGGCTAGACCAAAGGGAATAATAATCTTCCCAGTGAAACCAGCTAGCTTGTCCAGCGATTTCATGATACGGGAGTTGATCGGTTTCACTGTCTTAGCTTCCAGCATGAGTTTGGAAGCATAGTTGTCTGCCCCGACATGGTGAACTTGAGCCAAAACTGCGCCACTGGCTAGGAAACTCCCTGATAAAAGCAAGGCATCCACTTCTTTTTGCACCAAATCACTCTCACCCGTCAACATAGCTTCATTGACTTCCGCAAATCCTTCCAGAACCAGAGCATCACTAGGAATCTGCTCCCCCGCAGACAAACGAATGACATCTCCTAGGACCAATTCTTCTGGATTGAGAGCGACTTCTTGACCATCACGAATGGTTTTGACCTTTTCCTTAGTCATGAGATTGAGCTTGTCCACCATGTGTTTAGCCCGCAGCTCGGTCACAATCCCAGAAAAAGCGTTAAAGCAGATAACGGCAAAGAAGACCAGATTGCTCCAAGCCTGCACAAAGGCCAGCGCTAGAGCGATAACAAAGTTTAATGCGTTAAAAAGTGTAAAAACATTTCGTTTGATGATTTGCCAAGTACTGGTACTGGCTGATGCGGTAAAGTCATTGATCAAACCTTGAGCCTGTCTTTCCTTGACTTCTCTTTGGGTTAATCCCATTATCTTATTTTTATCCATAAATTCTATCATATCATTTTTTTAAAAAGAATTCTAATCCCATCTAAAACTGTTATATTATCCAATAATGGTGTGACAGTTCAAATCGCCATTATAACAACATTTCTAAACTCAATAACTCTATTTCAAGGCTGTTTCTTACTGTGAATACAGATTGTTTTATGTTATAATTATAGTGTAGATAATTAAACCATATGTTATTAGAGAGGTGTTTTATGGCTAAGAAAAACTTGAATTTAGATGAAGTTATGGCTTATATTGAGAAATTGCCGTTTACTCAATTCAAAAGCGTTGTAGAACATTACTCAAATACCCAAGACAGCGACTTCTCCGATACCCTTAACAAACTGACCGTTTCAAACTTTGAGCAACGGTTAGAGAGTTTAGAAGTAAATTCTTCATGTCCTACTTGCTCCTCTCACGATATAGTTAAAAACGGTCGTAAGAATAATATCCAACAATTCAAGTGTAAAGAGTGCAATAGGAGGTTCACTCGTTTTACAGATACTATCCTAGAAAAAACACGTTGGCATTGGGATATTTGGATTAAAGTCCTAGAAATGACAATTAACAGCTATTCCATACACGATATGATAAATGTTTTGACTAAAGACTATGGTTGCGAAGGTATCAACTACAAGACGGTATGGCTTTGGAGAATGAAACTAATACATACTCTAGCTGAAATGCCCATGCCAAAACTAACAGGCGTTGTGCAAGTTGATGAAACTTTTATCCGAGAAAGTCAAAAAGGAAGTCGGAAGCTAAAATCCACCATCGGAAATAGTGTCGAGCGTAAAGCTAGATATGGTCGCCAACCCTCTCAATATGGTGTTATGGGAGCGGAGTTTGCGACTGTTGTAACTGCTATTGATAATCGTGGTTATTGTGTTTGTAAGGTTGCTAGTCTTGGAAAACTGTCTCCTGAACTATTCTTTGATTTATTTGACCAACACTTTGATAACATCGCTTATTTATGTAGCGATGCCAATAGCGTGTATGAAGATTATTGTCAGTTGAGAAACACTCCACACTATGTTAGACCTTCAAATTTCTTAAAAATCATAGGTAACTACGGCTATATCATTCAAGCAACAGAAGAATTTGAAAAGAAAACCAACAAAAAGGTATTAGAACACCTCTACTATGAAGGGATAACAGACAAAATAACCAACCGTGGCGAAATCCTATTTGATACTTTTAACGACATAAAATACCAAAATGGACTTTCTCTTGCTCGTGTCAATGAACTGCATAATGAGATTAAGCAATATATCTACCGTGATATGACAAATGTATCAACAAAACACCTTCAAGATTATATTGGATTTTTCACTTATATCAGAAATTGGCGAACTACTAACGGTCATTACCCAACCTCACAGAATGATGCAGAAAATATCTTTATCGAGATTTTGAAAACAAAGAAAAACCTCACTTCAACCGAAGTAAGGCAAAAAGAATTATCATTACCAAAACCAAGTTCTCGCTATATGGAAGTATTGAAAGAAGAAACGGAAAAGGCTAGAAATGCCATTGATAACCCCTATTTCAAGTTTAACGAGGAAGATGGAGTATTATCATTCAATAAGCGTGAGTACCTCTTAGACTTGCCAAAAACACGCCTATACGCTATCGCTAAGGAATGTCGGATTCCTCGTTACAAGAAACTAGCTCATTGGTCGTTGGTATCAGTTATCTTGAAGCAGGATAATATTCAAGATATACTCTACCAACAACTCGCAAAAGACCGAAATCAACTCATAGATGAAGAAGATTTGGAAGTGATGCGGTCTAGTGGGTATGTGCTATAAAGCAGATAACAATTTTATGATTTCACTATATACTACATGAGCTTTCTCTTTCTTTTGTTCTTCCTTCTTCATAGAATACTCTATGTCTCTAACTATTTCTTTTTGTTCTTCTAAAACTATCATTGGTATAGGGAAATCTCCTAAATTTTTTGGGTAAATATTTTTATTTTGAAGACCGCTATAATCAGTCATTATTAAACTTCTAAAAAAATCAGTTAATGTAAAATAATAAAAGTATTCAGGGAGAATCTTATTTTTGTCAACTCTCACTCTAGTTGTAAAATCGGCATAAATACCTTCTACATTTTTGGGAATTAACGATGTTTTACCGATTGCTTCTCCAGAACGTGCAATTATTACATCTCCCATTGCTACACTCTTATTTTCATAATTAGACAGATAATATTCACTGGTAACTAATTTAGCTTCATCAGCATTGAAATCCCAAGTTTTTATGGTGTTCATTGATACATAGTAATAATTTGAAAACATACCATCTGAAACATATTCTTCAGGTTTTATTGATTGTCCGAGAGTAATTCGTTCTGTTGTCAAATTTTTCAGTAGTTCAAAATTTTGATTTTGTAAAGTGCTAATTATATAACTTCTAATCGGATGATTGAAATGAAAACTCATTCTAAGGTCATTTGAGTTTACAAATATAGAACTATCTCGATAAAAAACTCTATTCTCTTTTATTTTCTGAAATTCACTTAAATCCCAAAAAAATTTCTTGGAAAAAATTTCGTTACAAAAGTCAGATCTTGTGATAGATTCTTGCAATAACTTCTGTATTTCTTGATATTTTGCAGAAATTATAGAAAAGTTATCTTCTCCATTAGAATAGATTTTATCTATTGTTGTTTTATCAAAATTTATATATCGTAAGTCTGAAAATTTGATAGTGGGATAACCTTTACCTACTCTAGCTACTGAAATTATATCATTCAGGAAAAAATCTCTCAATATGAAATAGTTTATCAAACTATATCTAAGGTCAACCGAACGTAGATGAATAAATGCGTTTGTAAAAAAAATGTCCTCTTTTGTCTCATCAATGTAGATAATCTTTTTAAGATTTGGTCGAATAGAAGAAATTAAAATATCCCCTTTTTTTACTTTGATAATATCGTTGTTTCTTATTTTTTTATAATAGTCAACATTCTCAAAATCTCTATCTTCATTTTCAAAATCGAGAGAAACGGGATTGACTGTTCCATTGGAATCTACATCTCCAATTTGGCAGTATCTAAACTTTCCGCTTGGAATATCCTTAACAGTATTAGAAGTAACTTCTTGAAAAATATCAGTAAAAGAATAACTTTCTTGATAATTTCTGTTTGACAGACTAATAAATGAATAATCAATTCGCAAACTATCCTCTATAAATAAATCTTTAAAAGTATAACTGGTTATTTTCATATTTTATCCCATTCTATTTCTCTAATTAAGCTAAGTATATTTGCTTTTTCTGTATCAACAGTTAATATTTCTCCGTTTTCATCCTCTAGGTAGAGTTCGTTTTTGGATTTTTGCAAAATAACCTTACCTTTTCGTTTTTTAACTTTGAATCCAATATGCTCAGTTTCTGCCATAAAAACATTGTTTTGTAATTCTGTTTTGTTGGCTATATATCTAAGAACCCAGTTTATATTTACTTTATATCCTTCAGTTAATTCTTCCAAATCTTTGTCAGGAATTAACAATCCTTGTTTTCTATTCCCCTCTGTATCTAATAATTCAGATTTATACTTTTCTAATAAGATTTCCCAAGATTCGCTAGAATCAATTTGCAAACCTATTCCAACTTGCAGAAATTCCGCAACCGCCAAAGAACGTTGTGCCCCAGAAAGCTCTTTGATATTTAATTTCTTCTCGTCTTTTTCTTCAAAAAATACTTTATATAGATTTCCTACAATGAGACTTAAACGATTATATTCTAAACACGCTTTGATGATGTTTTTGTTCCAATTTTTAATCTCATCATTTGTTTTTTTCTGTGCAAAGAGAATTGACGTTTTGGTAGGAGTATAAGCAAAAGTAGTTTGTGGTAAAGATACAAGAGCTTTTATCTTAAAATACTTAAACAGAAACACTCGTATATATTTGTTTTGAGCGGTATCAAAGATACTTTCAGGCAATACAACAGCTAACCTCCCATTAGGTTTCAATAGCTGATAGTATCTTTCAATAAACAAATTTTCTGAACTCTTATTTGAGAAGATAAAATTACTTGCAACTTCTTTTTGTGTATCCCCATCTAATTTTACGGAGAATGGTGGGTTACTCATTATAATGTCAAAATGTTCGTTGACAGGTTTAGAGTACACATCACTAAGTATATTTTTCTCTAGTTCGTTATTATCACGTTTATTGCCATCTGCATCTAACTTAAGATACTTTGTGAATTTTGATAACCCATCTCCTAATTCTGTTCCGGAAAATACGTTTGCAGAGCCATCTCCATGTAAAATCATATTTACCTTGACGGCAGTCCCTAAATCATGATTTAATTCAATGCCATATACATATTGCTGTGCCCATGTATTTTCAGCCCAACTTGGGAACCATTGATTTCTTTTTTGAGTAATTTGAGGATTTCGTTTTAATTTAGTAGTTTTTGAAATCTCGTGTGTTAATAACCTCATAAATTCAACCATAAATGTACCACTTCCAGCAGATGGGTCTATAAAATATGGTAAACTAGGTGTCCCATTATTGATGAGTTCGATTGCTTGTTCATCAGCTTTTACTGCATAGAACATAAACTTTACAATGTTTTGAGGGGTAAAAAATTGACCTTTACTTTGTTTATAATCACTCTGAATAATTCCTTCAAAGAATTTTCCTAACAAGTCTTGGTTTGCTATAACACCATTTTCAGCTCTAAAAGCATATTTTTCTAAAGTTTGTACTGTGTGTTTTAGTTTTGAAAGAGAAAATTTTCCACGTTGAACTACTGGCGGAATGTCTGCTTCATTCGTAATAGACATTCTTTCTTTAACTGCATCAATATACAATCCATTTATTCTATCATATAAATCTTCCAAACTTTCAAATTCTTCATTTGAATCAATAAAAGTGTTAGATTGAAATTTATATGCTTCATCATCAGAAGTGGTATCCTCATCATGTATTTTAGCTAGAATTAGATTAGTCAATGCTGAAAAAATATCATTATCAGAAGTTGCTCCACCACCCCAAAGGACATCATGCAACTTAACACTTAATTGATTGATAGTAGATTCGCTATAATCTAACTCTAAATCTTTGTCACTTCCTCGAACATAAGGTTTTTTGATTGCTAAACCGTAATTTGAAGGTATAGTATCTGTATATTCACGATTTTCTTTCCATAGTTCATAGGAATTATTTCTACTATAATCTAATAATATCGAAATATCTTGGACAGAATTATTGGTAAAATTGATACTAGAATAGACCAAGTATTTTACATTATGTCCCTCAGTTATTTCTTGACTGGCTACTTTTATCAACTGATTTTCAATCGCAGTTTCCATTTCAATTTCATACTGACTTGGAGACTTTATTTCAAAGAACAAGAAGGCGTCTCCGTTAGCATCTGATAATCTGACATCAACATAAACCTCTTTAGCTCCTCTTCCTAGATTGAATCGCTTTTCTAGTTTTATTCTTTCGACTGGATAGCCTAATTCATTTACTAATTTTGTGATAATAAATGCTCTCGTCCATTCCTCATCACCACAATTTTTCATTTTAATTTTTTTATCCATTGATAAACTTTTATCATAGATTATAGAATCTTGTTCTACATCCACCTTCACAATTTGTTTATCAAAGGATTTTATATACTGTTCGATTAGGTATTTTTCTTCTTTTGTTATTTTCCCCATGATTGCTCCCTCCCTCTAAACACAAAAAACAGAACTTACACGCTTAGTAGTAAATTCTGTCTTTCTTTTTGTAGCATAAAAAGAGGTTAAAGAAATAACCTTAATTACTTGTCTTGTCTTGTCTTGTCTTGTCTTGTCTTGTCTTGTCTAATGATTGTACCATCATTCTCTCCTTCGTCAAGCATTTTTCTTCTGAATTAGGCGTAAAACTTTTTGACCTTTTTCAGTAATTGCATACTTACCACGCTTATTTTGATAAGGGCAAACATAATCTCCCTCAATCAAATCACGCAATAGTCTATTTGTTTTTAATTTTGACATGTGGTTGATGTCAGCTATCTCTTGTTGAGATAGGGGGATATAATAATCGCCTTTCACTTCGACTTGATTTTCCTTCAGCGACTTTAGCAGGCGGAAAGTATCATTTGCGAAAGGTTCAAGAGTAAATTCAACCATAAGTAACCCTCCTAACTTAATTATTATATCACAAAACAAAACCACATAAAAGGTCATATACATACACCGTAAAATATTTTGAAGTAAATTCTCAACGAGAAAACAACAAAAACTAGCCGTTTTTGGCATTTTCAGCTATCAATGGTTAGTTTTCTTGTTGTTATAAAGCCGTTTTAAGGCATCAGTTAGTTATCACTCTCTAATTGGATAATATAATAAAACTGTTGGCTGATAACTGAAAAAGTTTGCCAGCAGTCTTTTGATAAGGTATAATAATAAAAGCAATATAATCGAAGGAGATCTCATGTTTTATACTTATTTGCGTGGACTAGTCATGCTGATCTTGTGGTCCATCAATGGCAATGCCCACTATCACAATACTGATAAAATCCCTAGTCAAGACGAAAACTATATCCTTGTCGCACCTCACCGTACCTGGTGGGATCCTGTTTACATGGCCTTTGCGACCAAGCCAAAACAGTTCATCTTTATGGCCAAAAAAGAACTGTTTAACAACCGCATCTTTGGCTGGTGGATCCGTATGTGTGGCGCCTTTCCTATCGATCGGGAAAACCCTAGTGCCTCTGCCATCAAGTACCCTATCAACGTCCTCAAAAAAAGCGACCGCTCTCTCATCATGTTTCCGAGTGGGAGCCGTCACTCAAATGATGTCAAGGGTGGAGTTGCCTTGATTGCCAAAATGGCTAAGGTTCGTATCATGCCTGTTACCTACACCGGTCCCATGACCTTGAAGGGCTTGGTTAGCCGTGAACGTGTGGATATGAACTTTGGAAATCCTATCGATATCTCAGACATCAAGAAAATGAATGATGAAGGGATTGAAATGGTTGCAGACCGTATCCAAGCTGAATTTCAACGTTTAGACGAAGAAACCAAACAATGGCACAATGATAAAAAACCAAACCCACTCTGGTGGTTTGTCCGCATCCCAGCCCTCATACTTGCTGTGGTTGTTGGTATCCTAACGATTATCTTTACCTTCATTGCAAGCTTTATCTGGAATCCAGATAAGAAAAGAGAGTCTCTTGGTTAAAAAAACACAAATATCCCTTGGCTTTTGCCAAGGGATATTTCTTTTATGCAATTTTCCATTTTTGGGCCAACCAGATGGAAAAGGCTAGAAAGCGCTCAGCTACCTGCTCATGATGCCCATAGGGATCAAAGACAAACTGACCAGTTGGATAGCATTGCTGAAGACTGATATGGATCTGCTCAGCATAGGCTGGTGCCTGAGCCAGACGATTGGTATGATGGGCTCCTTCTGTTTGACCATTCTGTAAATACAGTAAACAATCTAAATTTCTCACATTCTCATCCTTGCAATAAGTCACAAAATCTGGAAACCAAAAGGAACCGCAGATAGAGAAGATACAAGAGACCTTGTCAAAATGGAAAAGACTGTATACTGCAGCCAATCCACCTAGTGAATATCCTCCATAAGCAAGGCGATTTTTGTCCAGGAGATAAAGCGACTGCAACTTGTCTAAAAGACCTCCAAATAAATGACCATGATAGGCATTTGCCTGACCGCCAAAATCTGGAGCCCCCTCTCTCAGAGCAGCTGCCTTCCATGGAGTGTAGTCGTCTAGGCGATTTTCAGAGGTCAAGCCCACTAAAATCACAGATTCTGAAAGGGAAGATAGAAAATCCAAGTTTCCATCATTCAAGAGAATAGCTGGATAAGTTTGGTTGGGATCATAGGTCGAAGGAAGGCTGACCTTAACTTGGATTCCTTCCCAATCAAACTCATTATTTATTGATAAAGTCATTGATTTTCTCAAGGGAATCAATCACTGCTGGACCATAGTCCATCAACTCATCGTAAGAAATGGTCATGATTTTTTGATTCTTAATTGCAGGAACGTTTTCTAAAACTTCATTTGCCTTCATCAACTCTACTGCATTGGCATCCAATTTTTTATTGCGGTCGCTGGTCACATAGATAATCAACTCAGGATCCATTGACACGAGATTTTCCAAGGTCAAGCCTGATGTTCCCGTTGCAACGTTTGTATAACCAAGTTGATTCAACAAGCTTTCTTGCAAAGCAGACTTGTAAGCACCAAAGGTTTCGTCATTATAAGCAACCATAATCAAAGCCTTTTTCTTTTCACCTTGGCTTGTCGGGTTTGCTTTCTTAACAGCGTCAATTTTAGCTTGTAATTGGGCTGCGTATTCATTAGCCTTGTCCTGAACATTGAAAATCATTCCAAGATTTTTGACATCTTCTACGATATTCCCCAAATCTTGCTGAATCGTTGAGAGAGAAGCTTTTTGCGTATAAACTGGGATTTTGTTTTCATTCCAAGTGCTAACTGTCCCCAAGGATTTTTCAGAAAACATCATGTTTCGACCCATCACCGCATCTGGCTCATAAGAAAGGACTGTCTCTTGTGAGACTGTTTTTTTATCGCCAATTTGAGGAATCGTCGCAATTGCGTCCTTGTATTTGTCTGTTACAGCATTGTCAGGGTTGAGCATGCCAGCAATTTTATCCTTCAAGCCTAACTCCAGTAAGATTTCAGTTGTTGAAAGATTGTTGGTGATAACTTTTTCAGGTGCCTTGTCAAAGACTTGTTCGACTTCATTCCCTTTAACGTCATAGGTTTTGACCGTTAGTGGATAAGTTGTCTCTGTGCTGGCCTTTTGACTTGTTTCTGTGCTAGACTGTGTAGTAGCTTTTTCTGTAGTAGTGTTACCACAAGCTGCCATGGTTAAGGTAGCTACTGTTACGAGTAAAATGCTTAGTGTTTTTTTCATTTTGTTTTCCTTTTCATTCTTATAAATAGTGAATCATGGCTTGCTGATCCTCAGTCCAAGTCACCTGACTTTGAACACCATATACAGTTTGCAATGACTCTGGAGTGATAGTCTCTTGTGGAGTCCCCTGATAAAGAATTTCTCCCTCTTTCATCAGATAGAGATAATCCGAATAGCGACAAGCAAGTTGAATATCATGTAGGACAGCTAGAACATTGACCTTGAGATTCTTCACAATGGCCAACAAGTCTAGCTGATACTTGATATCCAGATGATTGGTTGGTTCGTCCAGAAGCAAGAGAGTCGGTTCTTGCGCCAAGGCACGTGCCAACAAGACTCTCTGTTTCTCTCCCCCTGATAGGGACGAATAGAGACGAGTTTTCTTCTCAAGCATATCCACCTTGACGAGAGCATCTTGAACGAGGGCATAATCCCTTTCCTTTTCCTTCTGTAAAAAAGAGAGGTGGGGAGTTCTTCCCAGCAAGACGATTTCCTCAACTGTACAATCAAACTGCAATTGATTAAACTGGGTGACAACTGCCATTTGCTTGGCTGTTTCTTTGAGTGACCAATGCTCCAGCGGCTTTCCATCTAGGCTTATCAAGCCCTTGTCCGCCTTTTCCTGACGATAGAGGAGTTTAAGCAGGCTGGTTTTTCCACTTCCATTCGGTCCTAGTATCGTGTGAAATTGATGCCCCTCAACCTTAAGAGAAACTCCTTTGAGGATTTTTTTCTCTCCTAGTCCAAAGTGGACATCCTGACAAATCAAGTCCATATCAGGCCCTCACCTCCCTTCGCCTACCTCCTACAATGTAGATGAAGAAGGGAGCACCTACCAAGGCTGTGAAAATACCAATCGGCAGCTCAGCATTTGGAATAATAACACGAGAGAGTACATCTGCCCAGACGACAAAGAGAGCACCCAGTAAGGTCGCAATGGGAAAAAGTCTCCTGTAATTCGTTCCTACTAACCCTCGAGCTAAGTGAGGAGTAATCAAACCAACAAATCCAATAATCCCACAAGTTGCCACCAAGACAGCTGTCAGCACAGCCACCATGGTCACATAAAGATACCAGTAGAAGCGTAAGGGAATTCCCAAAGTTAAAGCAGTTTCATCTCCCATCATCATCGCATTAAAAACACGATACTGGGTAGCGAAAAATAGAAAGGCCAATCCTACTACTATAGTTGGCAGGACTAAGTCAGACCAAGAAGTCCCAGCAAGCGAACCCATGGTCCAAAACTTAATGGTCATCACACTGTCCGCATTAGCGCCAACTGAGATAATAAAGTTGGAAAATGCCAGAAAGAGAGCATTGACCACCGTTCCTGATAAAATCAGACTAGAAGTCGTCATCCTGCCCTGCATAGAGGCAATGATAAGGACAGCAATTGTTGCCAAAATAGCTCCTAAAAAAGCTCCAAGGCTAATCACCAATTTTAAACCAAGAATGATGCTCAAAGTTGCCCCTAGAGTTGCACCCGCAGAAATTCCTAAGACATAAGGCTCAGCAATGGGATTGTTTACTGTAGACTGCATCACGCTACCACACATAGAAAGACCAGCCCCTACTATCAGACCTAACAATACTCGGGGGAATCTCATGTTCCATACAATGGCAAGAGTGGACTTAGAAACCTCTCCTATCTCAAGAGGAAAACCCAACCTGCTCAAAATAATCCGATAGGTATCGCCTAGATCAATCGCAACGGATCCCATAGAAACTGCCAGAAAGAGCGAAATCCCTAAAACAGCTAGCAAAATACCTAAAAGTAACACAAATTGCAGGTCCCGTCGGCTTCCAGAAAATTTGGAAAGCATGCAAATCTCCTTTGATAGAATCTTAAAAATTTAGAAAATTCTCATAAAAAGTATACCATATTTCTATTAGATGAACAAGAATGGAAATATATAGAAAAAGCCCTCTGAAGTCAGAGAGCTGATTTGAGCTCGGGCTAAAATCCTAGTGAAAAAGATGAAACTCCTTGTGTTCATCGAACACTGTGTCGTTTCCCTATTTTTATACGGATTTTTGGTGCCCTTAGCATCATGATTAACGACGAAGTCCTAGAGAGTTGATCAACTCACGGTAACGGTTAACGTCGTTTTTACGCAAGTATGCAAGCAAGTTACGACGGCGACCGATTTTCTTCATCAATCCACGGTAAGTAGCGTGGTCTTTTTTGTGTTGTTTGATGTGTTCGTTAAGGTGGTTGATTTCCCAAGTAAGGACAGCAACTTGAACCTCTACTGAACCTGTATCACCTTCGTGACGTGCATATTGTGCGATGATTTCATTTTTTTTCTCTTTTGAGATTGCCATGATGTTTCTCCTTTTTATTTGGCTTCATCCGAGTGACAGGTTGGCATGCCTGTAACCAAGAAGAAGTTATTTGTCTTTACGACAGTTCTTATTCTACCAAGAAGCAGAGACTTTGTCAACTGATTTACTGTTTAAAACCGTGAATTACTCTACTGATTTCAGGGCTTCAAGCATATCCACTTTTCTCAAGTGGTGATTGACAAAGACACCCAGTAAAGCCAAAATCACAGTCACTGCGACGATTGGAAGAGCATAGACTTCCCAGCTGACTTGAGGATAAAAGAGTATGGTGGCTGGTGAAATCATTTGAATCAAAAATTGATGTAAATAGTGGCCAGCTACCAAACCGAGAACAATCCCCACAAGGGATAGCACCATGGTCTCACGGTAGATATAGAGGGTCACTTCTTTATTATGGAAACCAAGAACCTTAATAGTGGAAAGTTCACGAATACGTTCTGCCACATTGATGTTAGTGAGATTGTAGAGAATGACAATGGCTAGTAAAACGGAAACAAGGACAAGGATTGCCATGGTTTTATTGAGCGAACTAGCCACGGATTCAAAGAGATGGATAGCCGTTGCATTCTGGACGACCCCAGAAATAGCTGCATTTTCCATAAAGATAGCTGCTTCTTTCTCCGTATTGGAAGGTGTTGGCTCTTTTAATTTTACTAGATAGGTATTGTCTTGCGGACTGGTGCCGTAGACTTGTTCGTATGTCGCTCGGTTGAGATAAACAAAGTGTCCAACATAGTTTTCAGAAATAGCCGCGACCTTGATTTCCTTCCCATCAAGCTCCAGCTTGTCTCCAATCGTAACACCTGCTAGTTGGGCTAATTTTTGACTCACGACCGCTCCATCAGTGACCTGCACCTCTCGCCCATTTTCCTCTAATTCGATAAAGGGCTTGAAGTCTTCTCTACTAGTAACCATCATGGTGATGGTTTGAAGTCCTGCTTTTCCTTTGAAATCTTTTTCAATGGATTTAGAGTAAATCTTTTGATAAGCATGGATAGATTCAGCTTGTAAGCTACCCTCTAGATCTGCTTTTTCTTGCTCACTCGCACTGCTCTTTTCCGCTACAATCATCTGGTATTGCTGGATTTGTTCAAATTGGCGCTCGGAAACTCCTCCCACAGATGACTGAATGCCAAGACCTGCAAATAAGAGAGCAACCGAACCCGCAACTCCAAAAATGGTCATCAACATTCGTTGCTTATAACGGAAGATATTTCTCACCGTAACCTTATGAGTAAAGCTCATACGACTCCAAATAAAGCTCAGGCGTTCCAGTAAAATTTTTGATCCTTTAACGGGAGGTTTGGGAAGCAAGAGTTGGGCTGCTTCATCGTGTAGTTCCCTCCGCGCTACCAGATAAGCTGGCAAAACGCTGGATACCCAACTTAAGGCTAGGGCAAGAAGGCTATAAGACCAGTAGAAATACTCCTGACTTTTACCAACGACCATCCCAGCTGTTATAACATCTGAAATCACCCCTGCAAGGAGATAATGTCCTAGAAGCGTTCCTAAAATGGTTCCCACAGTTCCTGCAAGAAAACCATAAAGGACAAACTTGGCAACAATATCTCGGTTGCGGTAACCCAAGGCCTTGAAAATACCAGCATTGGTGCGCTCTTCGTCTACAAAGCGAGTTATCGTTGTAAAGGTCACCATCGCGGCGACCATATATAGCACCACTGGGAAGATATTTCCGACTGAACGAATGCTTGATGATGCATTACTGTACATGAGATAACCTTGTCCACCTGGCATGGTTTGGCGATTGTATACGTGGTATTTCGGCTCTGCCAGTTCATCAAGCTCTTTCTGACGCTGTTCAAGCTTCCATTTTTCCTTGGCTAGATCACTCTCTGTTTGAGACAGTTTTTCTTTTTTAGTCGCCAATTCTTCCTTAGCTTTTGTCAGCTGTCCCTTGGCTTGACTCTTTTGAGGCTCAGGTAAAGCGGTCGCTTGTTCTTCTTGCGTTTTCAAGCGACTTTCAGCCTGCTCTAGCTGACTCTTGCCTTTTTGAAGGTTACTTTCAGCTGTTTGGAGTTGTTCTTTGCCCTCTTCCAGGCTCTTTTGCCCATTTGCTTTGATACTTGCCAATCTTTTTTGACCATTATCTTCCAGCAAGTCTTGCAACTCTTCCTGATGTTGAGCTCTTTTCGTCCTATAGTCTGATGAAAAAGCATCCAGATTTTTTAAATCGTCATAGCGCACACGCGCAATACTGTAGACTTCTGTATCAAACTGACTGGGTAAAATTACTCCATAGCCAGCCAAGCTTCCATTTCCACTGCTAGCACTCCCTAAGTCTTTTTGAGAAAGCATCTCACCCGACTGAACAAATCCAGTAATTGTGAAAGTTTGGGATTTTATAACGGACTTCCCTTCTTCTTTCTTGCTAAAGGTAATGGTCTGCCCAATCTGATAGCGGTCTTTCCAGAAATCAGCCAAGGCAATTTCCTCATCAGACTCTGGCAGTCGCCCTTCTGTCACTTGGAAGGTTGAAATGCTCTCTGGTTTGGAATAAAGTCGAACCGCTTCTTCACTATTTTCAACTGTTAGGTCTGCCATATAGCCAAACTCAACACTTGCTCCTTTAAGGGTCTTTAGTTCGTCCTGGTCTTCTTTGTCCAAGCCATAATCAGCTATTACGGCCAGATCCAGGGTATTGGCTTTACGGAGATAATCTTCTGCCGTACGTTCCATGTTTGGACTGGCCACTTTGAGTCCAACTAGAGCTAAAGAACCCAGCATCATCAAGGTTAAGATAGAAACAAAGCGTCCCTTTGAAGTCGTCACTGACTGAAATAGGTCTTTCCGATATGTTTTTTTCATCCTAATACTCCAATGTATCGATATCCTGCGGATGCTCATTAATCGTCACACTCTTAACCGTGGCATCACGCATATGAATCACGCGATCTGCGATAGGAACTAGCGCACCATTGTGGGTCACAATAATCACAGTCGCCCCCTTTTGACGAGACATGTCTTGGAGAATCTTCAAGACTTGCTTCCCCGTCTGGTAATCCAAGGCACCTGTCGGTTCATCACAGAGGAGGATTTTAGGATTTTTGGCTACTGCCCGTGCAATAGATACCCGCTGTTGCTCCCCTCCAGAAAGCTGGGCTGGAAAGTTATTCAGGCGATGAGCCAGACCTACGTCTTTGAGCACTTGCTCTGGATCTAGGGCATCCGCTACGATTTCTGAGGCCAACTCCACGTTTTCCTTGGCTGTTAGATTGGAGACTAGATTGTAAAACTGAAAAACAAAGCCCACATCTTCACGACGATAGTTTGTTCGTTGGTGCGAACTATAGTTGGCAATATTAGCACCATCGATCCAAATCTCCCCCTCATCATTGGTATCCATACCTCCTAAAAGATTGAGAACGGTTGATTTTCCAGCACCTGAAGCACCAAGGATAATGACCAGCTCCCCCTTTTCGATTTCAAAATTCACATCGCGATTAGCCACAATCTCCGTATCCCCAACCTGGTAACGCTTGTAGCTGTGTTTCATTTCAATATAAGCCATCGTCCTTCTCTCTTTCTTACAATTTAGTCACTCTTTACTATCATTATAACGCTTTTTCAACTAGTTGGAAACTAGAAGCAAAAACAAAAAAGCCTAGTAATCTAGGCTTTCTGTTTATAGATTATTTTCCAAGGTAGTATTCAGAAACCACGTTCAATTTTTCGTCAAATTCGAATACCAATGGTGGGAAGTTAGGGATTTCCACATCCATGATTTCGTCGTCTGACAAGCGTTTGATGTGTTTTACAAGGGCACGGATTGAGTTACCGTGAGCTCCTACGAATACGTTTTTACCATCTTTAAGTGCTGGAGCGATTTTGTCTTCCCAGAATGGAAGGGCACGTTCCAAAGTCACTTTCAAGTTTTCAGCATCTGGGATAACTGAGTCGTCAAGTGAAGCGTAACGACGGTCAGTGTGCGCTGAGTGCTCATCATCACGGTCCATGTTTGGAGGCAATACATCGTATGAACGACGCCAGATGTGAACTTGCTCATCACCAAATTGTTCAGCAGCTTCAGCCTTGTTTTTACCAGTCAAACCACCGTAGTGACGTTCGTTTAAGCGCCATGATTTTTCAACTGGAACCCACAATTGGTCAGCAGCTTCAAGAGCCAAGTTTGTTGTTTTAATCGCACGTTTCAATACTGAAGTGTAAGCTTGGTCAAATTCGATACCAGCTTCTTTGATCAATTTACCAGCGTCAATCGCTTGTTGTGTTCCTTTTTCAGACAAATCAACATCAGCCCAACCAGTGAAAAGGTTAGCTTTGTTCCATTCAGACTCACCGTGGCGAGCAAAAACCAATTTTACCATTAGATGGATTCTCCTTTTATTTTTCGAGGTTGTCCTCGTTTATCTATTCCATTTTACACAATTTTTCACAAAAAAGCTAGTGAAAATCAACGAAAAAGAGAAGAGCTTCTCAGCCTTCTCTTTATTATATTATCATAATTGTTCTCAACAGAAAATGAAGCAGTCTCTCCTAAACAATTAAAAAACTACTACTCTTCAATTACAAATTTTTTCAATGTTCCAAAGTAGAGTGAACCACCAATAATGGTTAGAATTCCACCTACCCATCCCAAAAGTGGAATCAAACCGACCGCACCACCTACAATGAGCAAAACAGAAGGTGCATTCGTAACACGTTCATCATCTTTATAATAAACAATAGCAACAATTCCCAATACCAAAACAGCAATTTAAACCAATAACAAAATAATTGAAATCCCTGTCAATGTTCCAAGTGTTACATCTGCGTCTTCAGTCGCTGCAGCAGCTCCAACAGCCATCATAAACATGATGACTGGCGCTAAAAGTAATACAATTCCTGAAATAAGACCCAAAATAGCATTGACACGAGCAAGTGTATTTGTTTTCATAATAATCTCCTTAAAATTTTTATAGGTATTATTCAATCATAATTTATCTAAAAATTAAACAGTCTTATAAAATTTTATAATAAATATTGATTTTCAAAAAATAATTTTAAGTTCTATAGTCTCTTTATAATTAGTGGAAATATAAAATTATGAGAAAACTGAATAGTTGATTATGTTAATTATCTACACGGACAGGCCAGGAAGAACTTCATTTGAGGAAATGGACTAGTAAATTTTCCCATGATAAAACGCATAATATCAAAGCACTTGAACTCTTGATATTATGCGTTTTTATGATTTTAGCGACCTTTCTCAGTATATTCTGATTATTTCGCTTCAAACCCTTCTGCGACTGCATCCGCAAAGTTTTCTTCTACGATGCTTGCACAGTGGTCACAGATAACTGCATGGTAGCTACGGTCTGCAGTAGTTGGATCGATACGACGGCAACGGTCACAAACTTCACCTGCAGCGCGTTCAACTGTGAAGGCAACATCCTCAAAGCTAACTGCGCCTTCTGGGGCTGCTCCTTCTGCGATGGTCAATTCTGATACAATCAAGAGTTGAGCCACATTGCTGTCCACTGCTCCAAGCAGAGTTTTCACCACTTCATTGGGATAAACTGTCAAGTATGCTTCAAGCGATTTTCCGATAACTTTTGCATTACGAGCTTCTTCCAAGGCTTTTTGAGCTTGTCCGCGGAAGTCCATGAAGGCTGCCCAAGTATCCAAGATTTCTTCTTGGTTAGCAAAAGTTTCCGCTTCTGGCAATTCTGACAATTGAACGAAGTCTTCTGCTTCATGATCTAGATAAGACCAGATTTCTTCTGCTGTGTGTGGCAGGATTGGTGTTAAGAGTTTGGTGATTTTGACAAGAATGTCATAAAAGACAGTCTGCATTTGACGACGTTCGAGCGATTTTGCACCTTCGATGTAAACAACGTCTTTGGCAAAATCAAGGTAGAAGGCTGACAAATCAACGTTGATAAAGTTCACCAAGGCCTTGTAAATTGTCAAGAATTCAAAGTTTGCATAAGCATCACGAATCGTTTTCACAAGCTGGTTAAAGCGAATAGTCATATACTTATCAACGGAACGAAGTTCTTCATAAGCTACAGCATCCACAGTTGGGTTAAAGTCAGATGTATTGGCGATCAAGAAACGAAGAGTGTTACGGATCTTACGGTAGGTTTCAGAAACTTGGCTCAAGATGTCCATAGAGATACGAACGTCGTTGCTTGAATCTACACTTGTCACCCAGAGACGTAGGATTTCCGCGCCAAATTGTTTTTCAACATCGCTTGGAGCAATGGTATTTCCAAGAGATTTAGACATCTTCTCACCTTTACCGTCAAGGGCAAAACCTTGCGACAAGATTTGTTTGTAAGGCGCTACGCCATGGTTGGCAACTGATGTGATAAGTGATGAGTTGAACCAACCACGGTATTGGTCAGAACCTTCAAGGTAGAGGTCTGCTGGATATTTGAGTTCTGGACGGTTTACCACAACTCCGTTCCATGATGAACCTGAGTCAAACCAAACGTCCATGATATCTGTTTCTTTCTTGAATTCCCCATTTGGTGAACCTGGATGGGTAAATCCTTCTGGCAAGAGGTCTTTAGCATCACGTTCCCACCAGATAAGTGAGCCGTGGTCTTCAAAAAGTTGGGCCACATGTTCAATGGTTTCAGCTGTCATGATTGGTGTTCCGTCTTCAGCGTAGAAGATAGGAAGGGGAACTCCCCAAGCACGTTGACGAGAGATGACCCAGTCACCACGGTCACGGATCATGTTGTAAAGACGCACTTTCCCCCATTCTGAGTGGAACTTCACTTTTTCAATTTCATCCAAGATTTCTTGGCGGAATTTTGATACAGAAGCAAACCATTGTGGCACTGCACGCCAGATGATTGGTTTCTTGGTACGCCAGTCAAATGGATAGGAGTGAGAGATTTCTTCTTGAGCAAGGAGTAAATCACCCAGTTTTTCGATAACAGTCGGCACAACCTTGTCATAGAATTGACCCGCAAAGTCAGGGCCAGCATTTTCCATCATAATACCGCGTTCGTTAACTGTTACAGCAACTTCAAGGCCGTTGGCAACACCAACATTGTAGTCGTCCTCACCAAAACCAGGGGCTGTATGGACAATACCAGTACCAGAGTCAGTCGTAACGTGGTCACCAAGGATTACCAACTCATCTACAGCCGTATCCCATGGGTGGACTGTTACGATGTGATTCAATTCTTGACCACGGTAGGTTGCCAAGACCTGAACATCAGCCCAGCCAAATTTTTCAGACAAACTAGTCAACAATTCTGAAGCAACCACAAACTTACGAGTCTCACCAGCAGGTTGTACGACTACGTAATCAATATCAGCTCCAACAGTCAAACCACGAGAAGCTGTAATGGTAAATGGAGTAGTTGTCCAAACTACGATGTAAGTGTCTGTATCTAGGACACCTTTTCCGTCTTTGACGCGGTTAGCATAGTAAAGGGAAGTTGAAAGCAAGTCATGGTATTCAATTTCCGCTTCCGCAAGGGCTGACTCAGAAGACCATGACCAGTAAACCGGCTTGGCACCACGGTAGATGTAGCCTTTCTTAGCCATTTCACCAAAGACACGGATTTGAGCCGCTTCATAGTCTGGAGTCAAGGTCACATAAGGATTTTCCCAGTCACCAGAAACACCCAAACGTTTAAAGTCTTCTCGTTGTTTATCTACTTGAGAAAGAGCATACTCACGGCAAAGTTTCAAGTACTCAACCAAGTCCATTTCTTTGCGTTTGACACCTTGTTTTGCCAATACTTGCTCGATTGGCAGACCATGTGTATCCCAACCTGGAATATAAGGCGCATAAAATCCTGACATCGATTTCGAACGAACAATAATATCTTTAGAAATCTTGTTCATGGCGTGCCCAACGTGGATATTTCCGTTTGCATATGGAGGTCCATCATGCAAGGTGAAATGCGGTTTTCCTTGGTTCAATTCTTGACGACGTTGGTAAAGTTTCGCTTCGTCCCACTCTTTTTGCCATAGTGGTTCTTTAGTAGGAAGTCCAGCACGCATTGGAAATTCAGTTTTTCCAAGATTTAAGGTATCTTTGAGTTTCATTATATCTCCTTTATTATATAGACAAATTAAAAACCACGAATCGCTAAAAAGGACGAAAATCGTGGTACCACCTTTGTTCGAAAAAAGACAAAGTCTCTTTTCCTCTTTTCCCGTAACGTGGGGAACGTCCTGTCTTACTGCTTTCAGACTGGATTACTTGAGAGGATAATCTGACCACTAGGGATTGCAGGACTCACACCGTCTCCTACTCGCTGGAAATATAGTTGGTTAAATCTTGTTCTCACATTTATTTCTTATAATATTGTAACGGATTCTTGTTGTGCTTCATGGCTAGTAGTTGAAGAAGCAGTTCCAGTTGCTGATGGCGATACTGAGAAATACTCTGTCATCATTTCTGAATCCTCATGTTGTGACTCAACTGAATGAGACTGTATCTCTTCTACAACCGTATCGATGTCTAACACATGACTTTCCGCTTGACTGTTAGCCTGCTGAGCTTCAAACTCAGCTAATTCTTTGTTACCTGCTTCGATGCGGGCTTGTAACTCCGCCATTTCTTCAGGTGAAAATTGGCGAGTCACATCAATCGGCTCTTCTTCTGGTTGCGAAGGAACAGCTTCTCCCAAGACCTCACCTACGACTTCCTTGAAGGCTTCATCACTTGTTTGTAGATAAGTCGCAGTCGGACGAAGAATATCTTCCCAATCTGAAGATTCAACAATTGCCAACTGGCTCTCAATCGTAGATTTGAGACGTTGATGAAATACACGACTTTTGTTTTTCAATTCCTCTGTCTCAACAGCTACTTTCTTAGCATTATCTGTTGCCTGACGTAGGATTTCATTAGCCTTGTATTTTGCCTCTTCAAGAAGGCGCTGGACATCTTGCTCAGCCTGTTGAATAATATTGTTTGAGCGCTCTTGAGCAGCTTGCTTTACACGTTCAGCCGTATCTTGAGCAATCAAAACAGACTGGCTCAACGAATCCTTCATCTCATCAAAGTAAGATAAGCGCTCTTCTAAACTTCTAATGTGTCTTTCCATTTCGTGATTATTGCGAACTAAGTCCTCGTAATCACGAACAACAATATCAAGAAATTCATCTACTTCTTCTGGATCAAACCCTCTGAATTTCGTAGAAAAGGTTTTATCTTTAATTTCTAATGATGTAATTGGCATACTTTTCCTCACTTACTTAATAATAATTGGATAGTCAGTTTTATCTTATCCCTTTTAGTTTGCCCATTTTCTTTGACAATCTTCAGACGACCAAACTTTCTCACACTAATCAAATCCCCTACAGCTACTAGATAATCTAATTTTTCAATGGCGTGGTAGTTTACCTGAACAGATTTTTTCTCTATGAGTTGACTAGCCTGCTTTCTGGACAATTTCAAGGCACTTGATAAGAGGGCATCCAAACGAAAACTGGAAATCAAAATCTCTTGTTCTTGATAATTGATCTCAGATATGATTTTATCGGTGAAAGGACATTCCTCCAGCGACACAGGTAGTCTGGCAATCTTTTGTATCCCGTCCTGAAACAGAGGGATAAAATCACGATTGACAAAAAGCTGTGCTCTCTTTTCATCTACCAAGATATCACCAAAGAGCTTACGATCAATTCCTAGTTGATTGATGATTGTCCCCAAAATCTTTGCATGTGTTAGCTGTTCAAACCTACTTGGATAACGGATCTCTAACAATGCCATTTCAAATTCTGACAGTGTCGGACTGAAATAGTCTGGATACAGAAGGACACGGACAAATTCTGTATGGATATATTCTCCGCTACTCATACAGCCCAGTCCATAAGTTCCGGCTAAAATCTTCAATATATGCTCCTGATGCGGATTGACAAAAGCTGTGAGAACAGGAGTATAGGTATCTTCCACCCGCTTGATCCACTCTAATCCCTTATCAATAAAAGGAGCATCATCAAGAGAAAAGTGCTGGTAAATCGCTTTATTTGTCATCATAGTATCAACAAGAAACGAATCAAGCTGTCACCCAAAAAACGAACGATTAGGATTGCTAGCCAAATGGATAAATCCAAACCTCCAAATTGTAAAGGTAAACGGCGAAGTGGATCAACAATCGGTTTAATAAGTTTTTCCAATAAACGTTCAAGTGAGCTACCATAAGAATTTGGAAACCAAGAGAGGAGTGCATAGATTAACAAAAGCAGGGAATAGATATTCACTGCATTTTGGATCAGACGAATTAGAAAAATCATTATTTCGCTCTACTTCGTTTAATATCAAAACCAAATTCTGCACTTTGAGAATCATCAGACAACTTGATATCTTCAATATTCACAACCACGTTAACTGGCGTCAACAAATACATTGTACTTGCAACTTTTTTTAGATTACCAGCCAAGACATGACGAGCACCATCCAGATAGTCTAGACAACGACGAGCCTGAACCTCTGTCATATACTGGAAGTCAATCAAGATGCTTTCATTTCCAGCCAATAAATCCACAATCTCTGTTGCATCCTCATATTTTCTAGGATAACGAACATCAATCGTCACTTTTTCATCTGTACGATGGCTTTGCATAGCCAATTCTTGTTGACGAGCATGCAAGCGAGTGATATTGGCATCTTTTGAAGTAGTTGATTGAGGTTGTGCGGGTAGTTCTTTAGGAACTGAAATTGATGAAGCAGTCACCTGCTCTTCCTTAGGTTGATAAGTCGCAGTTGTTTCTTCCCCATCTTCTGTAAAATAATCTATAAATTTATTAAATTTATCTTTTAAAGACATAAGTCTCTCCTATTTAAAAAATGCTGTACCGATTCTGACAAAGGTCGAGCCAAATTGAATCGCTTCTTTAAAGTCGCGACTCATACCCATACTCAGCTCTGTCATCGGCATATTAGGAATTTGTTTTTCCCTAATTTCTGCTTGCAGTTCCTGAGTTTTCTTGAAAATTTGTTTCAATTCATTAGAATCTGCCTCAAAAGGAGCCATGGTCATCAAACCAACATACTCAATCTGATCTAGCTGAGCCAAGTCCGGCAAAAGTTCTAGCAATTCTTTTTTTGAAAAACCGTGCTTACTTTCTTCTCCTGAAATATTGACCTGTAGGAAACACTTGATAACATGATCTGTTCTCTTTTGAATCTCCTGTGCCAATTTCAAGGAATCTAAAGCATGAAAGTAATCCACAAAAGGGATTACTTCTTTGACCTTCCGTCTTTGTAGCGTTCCAATCAAATGCCAAGTGACAGGGAATTCTTTTAACGTCTGATATTTTTCTAAAAATTTATCAACACGATTTTCACCAATATGATGAACACCCAGAGGAAGCAAGGCTTCCGCTGTTTTTACGTCCACATATTTCGTCACTGCAATAATTGAAACAGAAGCTGGATCACGATTTGCTTCTCGGCTAGCTTCAGCGACCTGCTGAAAAACGAACTCTGTATTTTTTTTCAAATCCATTGATTAACGATTCTTGAAGAATGGAGGTGTGTCCAACTCATCTTCGTCCTGATAAGTCGGGGCTTCGAAACGTTCTACAGGTGATACGACTGAATCAGTTTGACGAACGATTGATTCACGACGCAAGTCCCAATCACCAAAAGCAGAAGATTGACTTGTTTCAAAGCGTCGTTGGCTTTGTTTTGGTAATTCTGCTGTATCTTCTAGGTCAAAATGACGATCAAAATTTTGAGAGTGTGGTGGTCTTGAGGCTTCACGACGAGCCGCTTGTTTTACTGGAGAACCAACAACTTTTTCTACACGTTCTTGACGAACACCAGTCGCTACAACTGTTACACGAATTTCATCTTTCATGCTTTCGTCAATAGAGGTTCCAAGCCAGATATTCACTCCTTGACCAGCTGCTTGATTGACGATTTCAGAAGCTTCTTCTGCTTCAATCAAGGTCAAATCAAGACCACCAGTAACGTTGACGATGACATCCTCTGCACCATCAATTGTTGTCTCAAGAAGTGGAGAGTAGATCGCTTTGCGAGCTGCCTCGACAACACGCTCTTCACCACTACCAATACCGATCCCCATAAGGGCATTGCCTTTGTTTGCCATTACCGTTTTCACGTCAGCAAAGTCAAGGTTGATCAAACCTGGGTTAGTAATCAAATCTGTAATCCCTTGAACACCTTGGCGAAGGACGTTATCTGCTTCGCTAAGAGCTTCAAGAAGCGGTGTCTTCTTGTCAACAATTTCAAGCAAGTTGTTGTTTGAAATAATCAACAAAGTATCAACATGTTCGCGAAGTTCGTTGATTCCTTCTACAGCGTACTGACCACGTTTGCTTCCTTCAAAGCCAAAAGGACGTGTCACAACACCTACTGTAAGGGCACCAAGATCTTTAGCAATACGCGCTATCACAGGGGCAGCTCCTGTACCAGATCCACCACCCATACCAGCAGTAATGAAGACCATGTCTGCTCCGCTGATTGCTTCAGTCAGAGCTTCTTCGCTTTCTTCTGCAGCCTTACGTCCAACTTCTGGACGACCCCCAGCACCCAAACCACGAGTCAATTTTGGACCAAGTTGGATAACTGTTTCAGCTTTTGTACTGCTTAAGGCTTGTAAGTCTGTGTTCGCTGCGATGAATTCTACGCCTGAAACACCTTCGTCGATCATGCGGTTAATAGCATTACCTCCGCCTCCACCAACACCAATTACTTTAATAACTGCACCTTGAGCAGCTGCTGTATCAAATGAAAATATCATAATTTCTTTTCCTCTTTTATTCATCAAACATGCTTCCGATCAAGCTGCGGAAACGGTCTGTTAATTTCGGTTTATCTTGAGAACTTGCTTGGAATTCGTCTCTTGGAGCAAGGCCACTGTCAGGTGTGATTTCAGTTGCTGCAGTAGCTGGTTGCACTGGAGTTGATTGTATAATCGGTGTCACACTTTGATTTGAAACACCAAAATTAATTGGTTTTTGACGAAGGAATTCATCTCCTCTGACTGCCTTTTGAGCCAGAAGATTCACTTCTGTCAATTTACCTGCAAACTCAGACAAGCTGATTACATGTGCAAAAGCAGGGTTGCGAATTCCCACTTGATTTGGCACATAGAGTTTCACTCGAACACCAAACACTTCTTGCGCCAATTCGACAACTCCTGGTAAAATCGCATTTCCGCCGATCAGAACGATACCACCTGGTAGATCCAACAAGTGTCTTCTGTCTAACTCCTGTTTAATTTGATCAAAAATATGTTTGATACGTGCTGAGATAATTTCTGCCAAGTAACTTTCTGTCACTTCAACGGGCTCTACTTCACCAATGACTTCAACTTGGAAAGTCTCGTTACTTGCTAGTGGAACATAAGCTTCACCATAGTTTAGTTTCAAACTTTCTGCGATTTTTTGGGAAGTTTTTAAGACTTTGGAAATGTCTTTAGTGACATATTCTCCACCTTCTTGGTAGATATTTGTAAATTGCAATTCTTGATTGCGAATAGTTGCAACTGTAGTCTGTCCACCACCCATATCAATCACTGTCGCGCCAAACTCACGTTCCCCCTCATTGAGAACTGAATTCACAATCGCTAATGGTGAGATGATGACGTTGTCAACATGGATTCCCACACGCTCCACGGTTTTACGAAGGTTATGAAGAATGGTACGAGGTCCTGTGTAAAGTAAACCACGCATTTCCAAACGCACCCCCATCATGCCACGAGGGTCACGAATACCTTGGAAGCCATCTACGATAAATTCTTCTGGAATGAAAGTAATCACTTCACGATCAGGCGTCATGCTCTTAGTCAAAGCTGATTTGACAACATTCTCTACGTCTTGATCTGTAATTTCTTTTGTATCTGATGTTACAGGAATCATTCCTTGAGTTGGTTCAACCTGCAAGAGGTTTGCTGGTAAACCAACATTGACAGACTTGATTGAAATTCCTGCCTTCTCTTCTGCCTGGGAAATTGCGGATTTAATTGCTGAAGCAGCAGCCTCAATATCAACGATAATCCCATCTTTGACACCTTTACTCTTGGCATTGCTAACGCCAATTACATTTACTTCACCATCTCTATGTTCGGCAACCAGCACTTTGATGGAGCTAGTTCCGATATCTAAGCCTGTAAAAAAACCATCTCTAGTCATTACATTGCGTCCTCTCTGTCTTCCAAGTTTCTCACTTCTATTTTCAATAACTGTGACGAGACACAGCTATTCACAAAATATTATAACACAAAAAATCCAATCGTGCTTAGTTTTTCATAAATTTCCTCTAGGTTTTTTGTAAAAGCCTTTTAAACAATTTTTCTCAGGAGCAATCATTATTTTTATATCCTTACAACTATATTTTGCATATTTAATCAAAAAAGAGAAGGCCTTTTTAAGCTTTCTCTTGAATCATTTTTTCTGCTCTTTGTTGCAAAAAGACCTCTAGTACTTTTGCAGTCAAGCTGATAGCTGCTACCAACACACTGGACACGATGAGGTAGTTCGCCAATAGTCCGTGATTCCCCACTAGTGGTGGTTTATTTAAAAATCCATAATCTCCACCTACAACCAAGTTGACAACTCCTATCAAGGCATTTAGAGAAAATGTAATCACTGTCACATTCTTCAAATTGAGCAGGGAAGCTTCATAATTCCTAAACAAGTATAGGAGCGCATTCCCCAAAAGTGCCACGTGCCCGATGATAAAGGACAGGATGGTCACGTGCGGAAACGGATAGGGGTCAAAGAGTGGGTAAGCCAGAGCTGCAGTTGCTCCAAAGGTTCCTAGAAGTGCAAAGTATTGCTTGTACTTGGAAGTCCCTGGAATCAAGAGCATAACAAACATGGCGATACGGCAATGATAGAAGGGCAAACTTTCTGATAAGGGCATTTGATTCCCCCAATACCAGCTATACAGAACAATCAGTTGAAGAGACTGAAGGATCTGAATAAAGCGCTGGTAAGCCACCTTGTCACGGTAACGATATGAAACATAGAAAGTAAGAGCCAATAAACTTAACAAACCAATATACCAGTGGAGTTCAAACTGGGGCGGTTCTGATATCTGTGTGGTAAATAATTGTTCCCACAAATTCATATTCTATTCCTCGTTCATCTAGCCAGAGCAGTAGAAAGTTCACTGCTCTAGTTTTTATTTTTTTTGAAAAAGCTTGATTCTATACCATGCATAGAATACTTGCTGCTTAAATTCGCAACCTATTATATCATTTGTGTAGCATAAATGCACCTATTAAAAACCACGGTTTAAAATTTTTGGTTCTAAAACTAGATTAAACTTTCTACCAACTTGGCTAGATTCATAGAGTTTGAACCTTTGAGCAAGATTTGGTCATTAGCGCCGAGACTTTCCTTGACCTGCTTGACTAGGTCTTCAAATTGATCCTCGTCAGCTGTTTTCTTAAAATAGAAAACGTGGCCGATTGGGAACATTTGACTAGCCAATTGGGCCAATTCAGCAATGTCTTCTCCATAGAAAATAACAGTATCAAGCACATCTGGGGAAAGACTCAAGATCATCCGATTATGGAGTTGAACAGACTGGTCACCGAGTTCCTTCATATCTGCTAGTACAGCAATTTTCTTACCACCTTCGTTGGCTGGAATAGCCGAAAAAGTCTCCAAAATCAACTTCATCGCTGTTGGATTGGCATTGTAGACATCTGACAGGATGTCTGCTCCATTGGCAGCCTTCTTCCACTCGGTACGGTTACGAGTCAATTCAAGATCTTGGAAAGCCTGACGAATCTGCTCCTCTGAGACTCCTTCTTGGAGAGCCACGTAAGAAGCTATCATGGCATTGGTAGCATTGTACTTACCAGTTACTGGCAAATCAAGGGCTTGCTCCAAGAAATTAGCCTTGAAGGTCAGACTGTCCTTACGCTCAATCAAGTCTGTAATTTCCAGCTCTGCTCCTTGACCAAAACGAACTACCTTTTTATCAGTAGGCAAGTAGTCCTCTACAATCGGATCTGCTGGTGCCAAAAGCAAGGAACCAGACGCCATGCCATCAGCAATTTGCATTTTTCCTTTAGCAATCTCTGAACGATCTTTGAAAAAAGCCAAATGAGCTTCTCCAACCAAGGTCACGATGGCTGTCTTTGGATGAGCTAATTCAGACAAGAGATGGATATCACCCAAGTGATCCTGCCCCATCTCCAAGACCAACTTTTCTGTTCCTTCAGGCATATGGAGAACTGTGTAGGGAAGACCAATCTCATTATTGTAGTTGCCTTGTGTCTTGTAGGTTTTGTAGGTTGTTGACAGTAAATGCGCCAGCATATCCTTGGTCGTTGTCTTGCCGTTTGAACCTGTGACAGCAAAGACATCAACTCCCATTTTTTCAAGATAGTAAGCAGCCAGGGTTTGAAAGGCAGTCAAGACGTCGTCTACTAGAATGTAGGGATGATTTACAACCTCTTTCTCAGACAAAGTTACAGCAGCACCATTTTCAAAAGCTGTTTCGATAAACTCATGACCGTCACGCGCGCCCTTGAGCGGAACAAATAAATCCCCAGCAGTAATCAAACGACTATCAAATTCAGCCTTTTCCAACTGAGCATCCGCAAAGAGAGTGACATCATTTTTAGCTCCTACAACTTGAGCCACTTCATGGATTGTTAATTTCATTTCTACTCCTTTAAAAAGGGTTGAAGTCCGAGAACTCTAGTCACCTTGCGGTGATGGTTCTGGCTCCTACCCTCTCTTTCGTTTTTATAGCAAATGCGCTTCGCGCTTGTCAAAGCTTTCCTTGGCAAGGTCAACCAAACGCTCGATTAGTTCTGGGTAGCTGATTCCCATATTGTCCCATAGTAGTGGATACATAGACCACTGGGTGAAACCTGGCATGGTATTGAGCTCGTTTAGGAAAATCTCGCCCTTGTCTGTATAAAAGAAATCACAACGAGACAGACCGAGGCCACCAATCGCACGGAAGGCTGCTTCAGCATTTCGACGCATGACAGCAACCACATCATCACTGATTTTAGCTGGAATATCCATGGTAATCTTGTTGTCGATATACTTGGCATCGTAGTCGTAGAAAGCAACGTCCTTGACCACTTCACCAGGAAGCGTGCTCTTCACTTCGTAGTTGCCCAAGAGACCAACCTCAATTTCACGAGCATTCACCCCTTGCTCTACCAAGACACGGCTGTCATATTGGAAGGCAAGTTCCAAAGCTTGACGGAGTTCCTCTTGGTTTTCAGACTTAGAAATACCGACACTTGAACCCATGTTTGACGGCTTCGTGAAGACTGGATAAGTCAGTTTTTCTTCAACTTCAGCTATTTTAGCAGTCACATCATCCCCTTCGACAATGGCCACATAAGGAACTTGGGTAATCCCAGCAGACTCCAAAACACGCTTAGTAGTGATTTTATCCATAGCAAGACTTGATGACAAGATATTACAACCAACATAAGGTATTTTCAAAACTTCTAAGAATCCTTGAACTGAACCATCTTCTCCCATCGGACCATGAAGAACTGGAAAGACCACCGCACCTTCTTCATAGATGGCACTTGGTGCGATTTTCTTGTCCCAATCAACGGTTGCATTGGTCATAAGACGATCCTCTTGACCTGGAGTCTGGCTAAATTCTTGCGTTTTGATAAAATCACCTGACTGGCTGATAAAGAAAGTCTTGACTGTGAAACGATCGTAGTTGACCGCACGCATGACACTCTCAGCTGAAAGGACAGAGACTTCACGCTCTGCACTACGCCCACCGTATAAAAGAATAATCGTTTGTTTCATATTGCTTGTCCTAATTCTAATAGAATACTCGTTCTTTAGTATATCATATTTGCTTCTTTTTTGAAACTTGAACATGGTACTGGTAGTAAAGAAATATAAAAAGAGACCGATAACGACAAACTCGGTCTCCCCGTTCTTGTATAAATGAATTGAGTTCGTAAATTTGTTTACTCCTACAACTCTGTCCGATTTTCAATGGCTCGTAAGAGTGTGACTTCGTCCGCATACTCGATATCTGCTCCCACGGCTAGTCCTCGTGCTAGGCGAGTGACCTTGATACCAGCTGGTTTGAGGAGACGAGATAGGTACATGGAGGTCGCTTCCCCATCTGCCGTCGCATTGGTTGCCACGATAACCTCTGAAACCTCACTATCCATGAGACGAGTCATAAGACTCTTGAGATTGATATCGTCTGGGCTGATGCCATTCATCGGAGAAATGAGGCCATGCAAGACATGATAGAGTCCGTGGTATTCTTGGATATTTTCCATGGCAGCCACATCGCGACTATCTTCTAGCACCAAGATGGTTGTCTGGTCACGAGTTGGATCTGTACAGATAGAGCAAGGATCATCGTCAGTCAAGCGACCACAGATGGAACAATAGGTCAATTCCCGCTTAGCAGACAGGAGATTTTTGGCAAATTCATTGACATCATCATCAGACATTCCAATGGTATAGAAGGCTAGGCGGGTAGCCGTTTTGATCCCGATACCTGGTAATTTTGAATAGCTATCAATCAGCTTGGCAATAGGTGTTGGATACAGCATAAGTTCCTTTCTAATTCATTGGATGGTGTTGGTGATAAAGATTGATAATATCGCGTGCAATCGAAGGTCCAACACCATTTGTAAGATTAGTGTTATGAGGAAAGACGACTGCAACAGCGATTTGGGGATTTTCGGTTGGTGCATAGGCGACTGCGTTGGTATTATTGGCTTTTTGACCGCCATTAACATAACTTTCGGCAGTACCTGTCTTTCCACTGATGGAAACGGCTGCACCATTTGAGAAGGCACGACCAGTTGTCAGAGCGCTCGTTCCATGCGAAACTTGATAGAAACCTTGCTGCAAGATAGCCATATCTGCTTCTGAAATATTAACCTTGTTCAGTTCCTTGGTAGCTGTTTCTTGAACCAGACTGCCTAAGCCACCTTGGTCATTGTTTCCATAAACGCCTTCAACGATATGGGGAGCCAGACGCACACCATTATTTGCAATGGTTGCGACATACTGGGCTAACTGCATCGGAGTATAGTTATCAAACTGACCAAAAGCATTATTTAGATAGTTGGCCAAATCAAATTCTTTTGGTATAAATCCTGTTGATTCATCTGGAAGATCAATCCCCGTTGAAGCTCCGAGTCCATATTCTCCAAAGGTTGATCGCAATTTGCCCATTGCTGTCTCCAGTTGGCTCGTTGCTACCATCATATTGGGTTTATAGGTCTGTCCCATAATTCCCAAAGCTGTTTGCACCATGTAGGTATTGGATGAGTATTCCAAAGCCTCAACAGCTGTAATAGGGAAGGAGCCATAGGACAAGGTGTACCATGAATTGATAGGAGCTGAACCTTGGAAAACAATCGGCTGGTCTGTCAAGGTTTGATTGCCTGACAAAACTCCATTTTCCCAACCAGAGCTGATGGTCGCTGCCTTAACGACAGATCCTGGCACAAAGACATTGGTTATCGTTCCAAGCGAATCTGAACTTAATTTACCAGATTCAACATCATGCTTGACACCTGACATCGCCAGAACTGCACCAGTTTTGGGATTGAGAGCGACTGCGTAGACCCCTTCAGAATATTTGGCACCACCATTACCCAACTCGGAGTTAAAGTAGCTCTTGAGTAAGTCATCCACTCCATTTTGGAAAGCGAGGTCAATCGTTAATTTGATGTTGTTTCCTTTGCTTCCTTCCTCGACATTTTCCACACTTTCCATGTTTCCATGTTTGTCGAGATGCACTTCTTTGACAGAGCGTTTGCCTTGGAGGACATCTTCATATTGCTTTTCAAGATAAGAAGTTCCCACTCGGTCATTGAGAGAGTAGCCTTTCTTGAGATAAGCGTCAACTTCCTCAGCTGGAAGACCTGACTTTTCACTTGAAACGCTACCGACGATAGACGATAGAGAAGTGTCCAGTACTTTTCGGTCCCATGAGGTTGAAATGCTGATACCTGGTAATTCCTTGGATGCAGAAGCCACAAGAGCAACCTGAGTATCATCTAAAGCATCTGTTGAAATGGTGCCCGTTGCAAAATTTTCAACAGCATTGAGTTGACTAAAGAGATAGATTTCTTTTTTCTGGTCATCTGTATAATTGAGTTGACTCACGTCAATGCTTTCGACCGCATTATTGTAGAGAGTCGCTTCCGATAAACGGTTCCCATCTGAATCCAGACGTTTATCGCTTGGCAAGGATTCGACTGTTTTTTTGTAAATATCCTGGTCCGCCAGGTAATAGTCTGCAATCTGACGGTCTGTGAGTTCAGGAGAAGTGACATTCACATAAGTCAGCAGTTTTCTAGCCGTCTCCTTTAACTCTGCCGCCGTCATCTTATTGTTTCGTGTGAAAGAAACAACTTGCTTGAGTGTATTTTCTACCAAGGGTTTCCCTGTTGCATCGTAGATTTGGCCACGAGCTGAGCTGGTTGTCACCCTAGTCTGGCTGGCTGATGCCAACTTTGCTTCATAGAAATCTTTATTCAGCACCTGCATGTATAACAATCGACCGATAATGGTCATAAACAGTAGGATAACAATGGCAAACAGTAAATTAAGCCGAATCGGAATCGAATGGCTATTGAATTTTCTCATACAACTAAGACTCTTTTCTAGAAAAATTTTCGATTTTCACCTTTATTTTCCCTAAAATAATAGAGCAAACAGGTGAAGCTCGGTACTTTTCATTGTACCATATTTTAAGGAGAAACTCTTGGAAAAGTCGAAGCATTTTTTGACTTTTATCTGAAAATGCCTTTTTATTTGGTTATCCTATCTTCTATGATATAATGATAGTAATAGTTAAGAAAGCGTTAACCTTTAAGACTTTGACTCATAAAAAGGAGCCTCATGAACAAGCCAGACATCGCAACCATAATCGACCTCCATTTTGAAGAATTAACCGAGCTTGAGCAAGAAATCGCTCGCTATTTTTTACAACCTGAAACGATCCAAGATGATCTTTCTTCTCAGCAAGTTACCCAGAAATTACATATCTCCCAAGCAGCGCTGACCCGCTTTGCTAAAAAGTGTGGTTTTACAGGTTACCGAGAATTCATCTTTCAATACCAGCATCAGGCTAGTAAACAGGACACTCATTCGCACAAACACAGCCCTTTGACCAAACGTGTTTTGCGAAGCTACAGTATCATGCGAGAACAAACACAGGATTTGATCGACGAAGAACAACTGGAACGAGTCGCCCAGTTAATCGAAGATGCTGAGCGTGTCTACTTCTTTGGAACAGGCAGTTCCGGTCTTGTCGCTCGTGAGATGAAACTGCGCTTTATGAGACTAGGTGTTGTCTGTGAAGCCTTAACCGATCAGGATGGCTTTGCATGGACGACCAGCATCATGGATGAAAATTGTCTCGTACTCGGTTTCTCACTTTCTGGTACAACTCCTTCTATTTTAGACAGTCTTTTAGATGCAAAAGAGATGGGGGCAAAGACTGTACTCTTTACAAGTGTTCCCAATAAAGATAGTCAAGCCTATACAGAGACCGTTCTTGTTGCCAGCCACAGCCAGCCTTCCTACATTCAACGGATATCCGCTCAACTCCCCATGCTCTTCCTTATAGATTTGATTTATGCCTACTTTTTGGAAATCAATCGTGAGAGCAAGGAAAAAATTTTTAACAGCTATTGGGAAAATAAAAAACTCAACGGCTATCGTAGACAAAAACGCGTTAGAAAATCCTAGTTTGGTTGGACCAAACTAGGATTGTTTTGTTTTAAAGTGATAGTAAGCACCGAGCATCCCTGCTGTATTTTGGTGATGGGCAAATTCCAATCGTGTTTTTTCAGCTAGGCTTGGCACCAAGGCCTCCTTCAAGTCTGTGCGGATCTTCGGTTTGAGGATAGCCTCTTGCCCCATGATCCCACCACCGAGAATGACCACTTCTGGATTGGCCACATAGCAAATATTTGCCAGACCTTTTCCTAGATAGTCTACCATGCGGTCAATCCCAGCCATACAGATCTTGTTTCCTTCAGTAGCTTCCTTGAAAATGCGTCGGCCATTCCACTGGTCAACTGGATCTCCGTGAGCTTCTGCTACATATTCTACCAAGGCTGTCGTAGAAGCGAGATCTTGGAAAGCTCCATCCTGCATATGCATATAACCGACTTCGCAGGCTGAATTGCTAAATCCATGGAAAACCTTTCCATCCATAATCAAGCAACCACCGATACCGGTTCCAATGGTCAAGCAAAGAGTCACACTCGCTCCCTTACCTGAACCAGATACTGCCTCAGCCAGACCTGCACAGTTGACATCATTTTCAATTTCACAAGGGATATTAAAGCTCGTCTCGATTTCCTTCTTGAACTGGGTTCCTGCATAGTTGGGGATTTGAGGACCGGCATAGAAAATCTCACCTTTGTCAGGATCGACCATTCCCGCTGAAGAAATGGCAACACCTGCTACTGGCCCTTTTTCTAAATAGCTGGCTACGATATCTTTTGTCTTTTGTAAGATATGAGGTCCACCCTTATGCGCCTCTGTTGCCATTTCATGCGATTCAACAAGTTGGCCTTCTTGGTCAATCAAGCCATATTTGATGTTGGTTCCACCAATATCAATTGCAACGTAGTGTGTCATAAATACCTCCTTATGGATTAGAGGAAGCGCTCCTTGGTTTCACGAATCAAGGCTGCAGCTGCTTCTACAACTGGGCGATCTTCTTCAGTCACTGGCGTCAATGGTGAACGAACTGAACCGATGTTAAGTACTTCATTGATTTTCAAGACTTCTTTGATGACACAGTACATATTTCCATGAGCAGCAGTCAATTTACCAATGATTGCATTGATAGCGTATTGCAATTCACGCGCTGTTTCCAAGTCTTTGTCCGCAATCAACTGATTGAGTTTCAAGAAGAGTTCTGGCATCGCACCATAAGTACCACCAATACCAGCTTTGGCACCCATGAGACGGCCACCTAGGAACTGTTCATCTGGACCATTAAAGACGATGTGGTCTTCTCCACCAAGGCTGACAAAGGTTTGGATGTCTTGAACTGGCATAGAAGAGTTCTTAACACCGATAACACGTGGATTTTTCAACATTTCTGTGTAGAGACTTGGAGTCAAAGCAACACCTGCTAATTGAGGAATGTTGTAGATCACATAGTCTGTATTTGGTGCTGCAGCACTAATGTCATTCCAGTACTTAGCAACTGAGTACTCAGGCAAGCGGAAGTAAATAGGTGGAATCGTTGCGATAGCATCCACTCCCAAACTTTCCGCATGGCGAGCAAGTTCCATACTGTCTTTCGTATTGTTGCATGCTACGTGAGCGATAATGGTCAATTTCCCTTTGGCAACTGCCATAACTTCTTCCAAGATCAACTTGCGGTCTGCCACACTTTGGTAGATACATTCACCAGAAGAACCATTGACATAGAGACCTTGAACACCCTTATCAATGAAGTATTGAACCAAGGCACGCGTACGCTCTGGACTTACTTCTCCTTGATCATCATAACATGCGTAGAAGGCTGGAATGACACCTTCATATTTTTTCAAATCTGACATAGATTTTCTCCTAAGATTTCTTTTTTTCTGCTGAGAGCAGTTCTATTTTTTACAAGTTTAGTATACACCTTGTGAAAATCGCTTTCAATATCTTGTATACACTTAGATTTTAGTTTCTACTTGTATTTTAGAAACTGTATCGATTGAAAGTAGTTTCAGAAACAAGCCATTCTACTGGTATTTGGCGAAAATTTTCTCCATCAATCCTGCTTGGAGAAAGACTAGCAAACCAAAACCAAAGAGGATAAAGGCTGACCCACCCAAAAGGAGAGTGAAGGCGGATAGATAAAGAACCATCACAATAAGAAAGAGAATGGCTAACATGAGGAAGAACCATGGAAAGTTAAAACTTGCCAAGATAAGCCCTTTTTGCAGCACTTCTTTCCAAGACAAATCATAGCGAGCAGCGATGGGATAACTAGCCAGCATCACCAGAGTAAGGAAGATGAGAATCCCCAAACAAATAACTTTCACAAGCTGGAAGGGTAAAGCTGTCTGTCCCCAGAAGAGATAGAGATCTAGAAGGCTTAATGACACAATGCCCAACTCCAGCAAACCTAACTGGAAACCCAGTTTCAGATTTTGCTTGAAAGCTCTTAGATAAGTTCGAAAGACTGGTACCCGTCTGCTTCTCTTAATCTCAAACATGGTTTGGTAGAGGCTGATTTTCGCCACTCCAATCGTCACGATAGGCAAACAAGAGACGACAAAAAGAAGATTGGCTGTCACGATATCCAAGACCTTTTCACTGAAACGCATGAGAAAGTTATCTGTATCAAATGCTGCCTTGATTAGGCTTGCTCCTTTTTGTGCCATGTTTGCTCCTCCTGATTCTTTTAATCAATCAAAATTTTAAAGAGATATTTGCGAACCTTTTCTTCCATCCCTGCGTAGCCATTTGGCTGGTGTGGTTCTCCTGGGAAGAAAATCGCAAAATTGTGATAGCCCAACAAGAGTGGGTAATGTTCATGACAATGGACAAAGCCAATGTCGCTCACTTCGTCGAATGCTACCGCCTCGTCTTTGATACGTGAACCGTAGCTCGAATATTCATGCCCTTCTACCAGCAAATGCAAATCTGCATAGTTCTTATGATGCTCAAATTGATCATTTTTAGCTTGATTGAGGACATTTTCCTGAACAACTAGAAAGACCTTGTCCCCGTCAATCTCATACTTACCGAGTTCGAAAGAATCCTTACGGTGCTTATAGAGATAGTCGATAGCCTTGTCTAGATTGGGATGAATCCCCTTGTAAAAGGCGATGTTTTTCAAATCGTCAAAAATCATACTGTTTCCTTCGTTTCTGATAGTTAACTAAAATCATAAATTAAGTTGATAAGTGTCTGACAAAACTTCACGAAGTAACTGCATACTCTCCATTTTGTAGATACTTATGAAACTATATTTCTCTTAGCCTATAACATATTCTTCTGAATTTTGATAGACAGTTTTTCCTATACTCAATGAAAATCGAAGAACAAACTAGAAAGCTAACCGCAGATAATACTTGAGTATGGCAAGATGATGCTAAAGTAGTTTGAATTCGATTTTCGCAGAGTATTATCCTTTAACAGCTCCCATAGTGATCCCTTGAGTGAAGGATTTTTGGAAGACAAGGAAGACGGTTACGATTGGCACGGCTGCAAGAGCTGCACCTGCCATGATCAAACCATAGTTGGTTGCCATTTCGGCCTGCATGGTCGCAACCCCGAGTGAGATGGTCAAGTTTTGACGTGAAGTCAACATAACTAACTGCATAAAGTAGTCGTTCCAAGTATTGATGAAGGTAAAGATTGCAAGGGCTGCAAATCCAGGTTTCACGATTGGGAAGGCTACGCTCCAGAAGGTACGAATCTCACCACAACCGTCGATTTTAGCTGATTCAAGCAATTCTGTAGGGATGTTTTCACTAAATTGTTTCATGAGGAAGACCCCAAATGGCCATCCAATCAAAGGCAAAATTACTGCCCAAAGAGTATCGTGAATTCCCATGAAGTTGACGATACGTACCAATGGTACAAGGACAACTTGTTTTGGAAGAGCCATGGCAGCGATAAAGACTGCAAAGAGGATGCGTTGACCATAGAAACGTTTCTTAGCCAAGACATAACCTGCTAGAGAAGAGGTTGCACAGACTAGGAACATAGTTACTAGTGAGATAAATACAGAGTTCCACATCCACTGCATAGCAGGGTTTTGCACCATGAGTTGTTGGAAGTTTTCCATGGTTGGCATTTTAGGGAACCACTGTGGTGGAATCATAATGGTATCAGGCTGTGATTTGAAGGCCCCTGTCAAGATCCAGTAGAATGGAAAGATGAACAGTACGGTCAACAAGAGCAAGATAATCGTTGAAATAACAGTGAAAGCTGTTAAGGGTTTCTTTTGTGTAGGTTGCATAACTGTCTCCTTTCCTTAGTATTCTACATCGTTTCCGAGGATCTTGAATTGAGCAAAGCTGACAATGGCAATCATCACTGCCAAGAAGACACCGATGGTATTTGCATAGCCATACTCAGTCAATTGGAAGGCTTTTTCGTAAAGATAGTACATCAAGGTACTTGTTGAGTAGTTTGGACCACCAGATGTCAAGAGCTGAATCAAGGCAAAACATTGGAATGAGTTGATGGTTGTAATGATCGCGATGTAAAGAGTTGTTGGAAGAAGGCTTGGCCATTTGATCTTCCAGAACACTTGAAACTCAGTCGCACCGTCAACACGCGCCGCTTCAACAAGTGAGTTGTCAATATTCCCCATGGCAGCGATATAAAGGATAATCGGTTGACCAACAGATGTTGTCAAAAGGATGATCATAATCGCTAGCAGGGCCCAGTTTTTATCTCCCAACCAAGAAATGTTTTGGCTGATGATATGGCTTGATTTAAGGACAAAGTTTAGAATCCCTGATAGAGGGTCATAGATCCATTTCCATACAACCGTTACGGCAACACTACCTGTTACAACCGGTAGGAAGAAGACAAAACGATAGAAAGATCGAGCAATAGCATTTTGATGATAGGTTTGAGATGCTACAAAGAGTGAGAAGAGAACCACAATCGGAACTGAACCAATAACCAGGATAACGGTATTGATCAAAGACTTGGTAAAGACAGGGTCTTTAAACATGCGAATGTAGTTATCCAAGCCCACAAACTCAAATTTAGTCATGGAGTAGTTAAAGAAACTTGTAATGAACCCCATAATCATAGGAGCCAAGACAAAGATCACAAAGAAGAACAATACTGGTGCTAGGAAAGCGTAGGAAATCACTGTTTCCCGCATGCGAATTTTATTGACTTTCACAGTCGGCACCTCTCTTTCAAATAGAATAGTTTTTGATTTTCTTGAACTGTTTTAAAATCAAAATGAAATTTTTTAAGATTCGCTTATGTAAGAACTTCATTTTAATTTCGTGACAGTTCCTACCATTTCAAACAAAAGTCCCCCTTTTCTTACACCGTAGTGCACAGGGAAAAGGGGGAATCAATCTGACTTAGTGCTTATTGTTTTGTAGCTTTTTTGATTGTTTCGTTAGCTTTTTCAGTGAAGGCTTTCAAAGCATCTGCTGGTTTTTCGTCACCATTTGATACAGATTGCAACATTGGGAACCAAAGTGTTCTCATTTCAGCAAATCCATCGATTGTGTTGTAGTATGGTGAGTAGTATTTAGTCCAGCTGCTGATTGTTTCCATACGTTTATCATCATAAAGTTTGCCAAATGAAGTACGAACTGGGAAGGCACCTGTACGAACAACGTCTTTAGGACCCCATTCTTTGTCATCTGCGATGAATTGGATGAACTTCTTAGCTGCTGCGACTTTCTTATCGTCTTTGTTGTTAAATACTGCAAATCCATTTACAAGGTACTCAAGAGCTGGTTTACCAGAGTCTGATGGGAATGGTACTTCTACCACGTCTACCTTACTTGCTTCCAAGAGTTTAGCTTGGATACCGTTTTGAGCTGGAGCCCAAAGGATTGTGTATGAAGTTTGTCCGTTAGCAAAGTTTTGGATGTCTGCTCCACCGTCAAATTGTGAACCATTGTTCAACAAACCGTCTTTGATCCAGCTAGCAGCTTTTTCAAGACCTTTGACGAATTTAGGATCGTCAGTTGTATATTTAGTTACTTTTTCATCTGTTACAGAACCGCCATAAAGGTTTGCAATGAAGGCACGTGTCCCTTGGTCTCCCCCTTGACCAGAACTGAACAATGAACCTGGTGTATATCCTTTATCTTTAAGCGCTTTCAAAACTTTTTCAAAGTCATCTGTTGTCCAACCTTCTTTAACAAGGTCAGCTACACCAGCATCTTCCAACATTTTCTTGTTCATAGCCATGTAGAATGGAGCTGAACTAATTGGATACATGTAAGCTTTGTCTCCAGCCTTACTTGCTTGTACGATGTTTTCGTTGTTGACATCTTTGACGAATTCGTCTGTGAAGAGGTCGTTCAACTCAGCCAATTTACCATTTTTACCGTATTGGATGATACGTCCTGGTGCGTCAAAGAGTACGTCTGGCGCTGTTCCTGCTTCGATGGCTGTTGTGATCTTTTCAGGACCTGACTTAAAGTCAATGGTTTCCAATTTCACTTTTACATCTGGATTTGCTTTTTCAAAAGCTTCGATGATTGATTTTTCATATGTTCCAACACCATCGCCCGTTTTTTCTTGTGTAAATACTGGGAATGCCCACCAAGTGATTTCTGTTTTTCCGCTATCGCTTCCTGATTTTCCAGCATCTTTACTTCCACCAGAGTTACCACAAGCAGCAAGGCCAAGAATCGCAGCACCTGCAAGTACTGTACAAGCTAGTTTTCTAAATTTCATTTGTATTCTCCTAATTGTTAAGCGTGTCCATATTGGATAGTGAGTAAGCTTCTATTTGTATACGTTTTCATTTTATCCGACGCATCGACCACTCTCCTCTGTTTTGAGATTATGTTATTTAAGACCGGCTACAAAGCGTTCCGTGATCTCTTTTGGTCTAGTAATAGCTCCACCGACAACAATGCCTCGTACCCCATATTCAAGAATTTGTTTGGCTTGTTCTGGTGTATGAATCTTCCCTTCAGCGATGACATCCACACCGGCATCGCAGAGTTTTTTTATTAGTTCAAAGTCTGGACCATCTACTTTCGGACTATAAGAAGTATAACCTGATAGAGTTGTTCCAACAAAATCAACACCTGCTTCAACTGCTGCAATTCCTTCTTCAAAAGTACTGGTATCCGCCATCAAGAGTTGATGCGGATATTTTTCTTTGACTTGTCGGATAAAGTCCTGAATTTCCAAACCATCATAACGTTCACGTTTGGTACAATCCAGAGCAATGACCTCAATGTCTAGTTCAGCCAGCTCATCAACTTCTTTCATAGTAGCTGTAATGAATGGCTCCTGCGGCGGATAGTCACGTTTGATAATTCCGATAATCGGGAGTTTCGTAACCTCCTTAATCTCCTTGATATCGCGAACACTGTTTGCTCGGATACCGACTGCTCCACCTTGCTCAGCCGCTTTGACTAGCAAGGGGATAACCCCTCCCGCTTCTGTATAAAGCGGTTCATGAGGAAGTGCCTGACAAGAAACAATGATTCCATCTTTGATTTGTTCAATCAAGGCTTCCTTGCTAATCTGTGGCATCCCATTTCCTCCTTTTCTTTGTTCCTATGGGCTTATTATATATCATTTGTTAAGCGCTTTCAATAGCTTATGGTAGAATAGATTTCAGTTTCAAAACTATTTTATAGAACAGACTATCCTGAAAGTAGTTTCAGACATCTTAGAATTTCTTATTAGCACACCTTGAGACGAAAGAAAAAGATAACAGGCTGAAAAACCTGCTATCTCCTTCTATTTTTACAAAGTAAAATGATTAGAATTATTCTCTTACTTTTCTCTCTTTTTCCCCCATTGCAAACAAACCAAGGAAGAAAGCTGTTAATCCTAGTGAAGCTAGGAAGCCACTCTCCTTGTTCCCTGTATCAGGAAGTGTCTGCTGAGCAAGAGGAGCTTTGTAAGTATAATCTTCTGCAGCAAGAGTTACAAGCGAATCAGCTCCCTTATATTCTGCAATTTCATGTACAGCTGCATCGGCTGCATTCACGCCACCTGTGTACTCTGGAAGTTCATGGACAGCTGCCTCAACAGCATTAACCCCGCCTGTAAATTCTGGCTTTTCAACTGTCGGAGCTGCCTCTTCACCCGCTGTGCCTAATGGGTCTGTATACTCTGGGACTTCATGAACTGCGGCCTCAACAGCATTAACTCCGCCTGTGTATTCTGGCTTCTCGACTGTTGGGGCTGGCTCTTCGCCGGATGTCCCTAGTGAGCCTGTGTACTCTGGGACTTCATGAACTGCGGCCTCAACAGCATTAACTCCGCCTGTAAATTCTGGTTTTTCAACTGTTGGTGCTGGTTCCTCACCCGCTGTGCCTAATGGACCTGTGTACTCTGAGACTTCATGAACTGCGGCCTCTTCACCATTCACACCGCCTGTAAATTCTGGTTTTTCAACTGTTGGTGCTGGTTCCTCACCCGCTGTCCCTAGTGGGCCTGTATATTCTGGCACTTCATGAACAGCAGCTTCACTTCCGTTCATTCCATTCGAAAGCTTGGTGCCCGCCACAGAGACTGGTAAATTATGCATACTTTCAATAGCACCTTCTGCCAGACCTGTAACTTTTTGACCCATATCCTCTGAATCCACCGTAAATAGGAGGGTTTTTGTGTCATACTGGGTCATGAAGCGTGCTGTCTTGCCGTTTGCCAATTGAAGGGTTGGTGCCTTGTTGACCAATACTTCCGAATCAAACTCCATAGCAAGGATGCCTGGCCATTTTTCAATCGCGTATTTCACTTTTGCTTCTTTAGGAGAAATCCAATCCTTGGTCAAGAAATCCCAGTTGAATTTTTTATAGGATAAAGTATAATCGTTTTGATTGCCATCCGCATGCTCATAAAGCAAACCATATTCGCCATTTCCGAGTTCTTGGAGCGAGTTGTAAGCAAACTTACCACTTTGTATAGGATTGTGTTTCAGCCATGTCAACTCACCATTCTCCTCAACACGAGCCAGGTGAACCAAACCATTGTTGCGTCCAGGACCACCAGCATTGCTGAGTAGAATGTATTCCTTTCCTTCATGCATGGTGTGAATAGCGGACATTTGAACATAAACGTCTTTTACTTGAGGATAACGTTTGATTTCCTTATCCCACGTTGCTCCCCCATCATGACTGGTCGCAACCTGAAGATCACCAGTCAACCCACGCATAAAGAGCTTGAGATCCCCATTATTCAACTGAACAACAGTTGACTCCGTATTTTGGGCACCTGGATTATTCATGGTTGAAGAGTGAATGGTTTGGTTGCCTACTGGACGGTTATCATTAACTGCTTCACCTGCTTGCCATGTTTCACCATGATCATCTGAATAAATTACACGAGATGATTGAGAACCGCTTAGGTAGGAAACGTTGTTTGTTGTATAAACTGGAATCACCAGTCTTCCCTTATGAGGTCCTGTACGCAAGGCAATCCCCGTACCAGGTCCAGTTCCTAGGAAGTGCATCCAATCTTTCCGAATCCCATGTGTAATATCTTTTGGTGCAGACCAAGTCTTCCCATCGTCATCACTGTAGGACATCCATAGGTAGTTGGTATTGGAAACTCTAAAAATATTCTTCTCGCTATACTCAAAATAAATATTCCCGATTAGCTCATTCCCTTTATACAAATCCCCCTTATCGCTGTAGGCTGGTTTTTTAGGGTCAACGACAACACGATAATCTGTCTTTCTGTTTTGAGGGTCGAAAACCTCTCCGTTTTCTCGAATCGTATAGCGACCTGATTCTCCTTGCTTATATAAAACTTGATAAACTTTATCTCCCACTTGTTCATAAGCTTTCGGAGCTTGCCCCGGCAATGAAAATACTGCCTTACTCTCAAGGAACATGTCATAAATTGCAAAAATTCTCTTTGTTTCAGGGTCTTGTACCAAGGCCATATCAATATTGACTGGAGATGGCCAATCTGCATGTTTAGCGTGCTCATTGTCACGAGGATTTGAGATTACGATTCGGTCTCCCCATGTTTTTCCATTATCTGAGCTACGACGAACAACCATCCCAATATCTCCCCAGTCAGAATGGTGCAAACGTCTTTCATCCGTTCCAGCAATCAGCGTTCCTTTATCAGTCTTGAGAAGAGCTGGGATACGATAACTCTTGATACCATCTTTATTTGGTTGATTGTTCCTACCACCTTCAAAGACGTCTTCTTTCTCAGTCACTTTTGCTCCCTCAGGAAGTTTCTGTTCCAATTCACCTCTTTCAAATAATTGACTCCGTGTTTGAACTTCATCTGGGCTTAAAGCACGATCATAAACAGTTAGGTTTCGAACTTGTAGATTTGAGGACCAAACTGTTTTCTTGCCCCGTTTGGTTACTCCAAGTTGAGCTTGATTAACATCTGGCATATCTTTGATGAAGTTCCCAGATTTTAGACTTGTTCGAGATAAGACACCGTTCACATAGAGACGAACTCGACCATGAGGTAACTCCGCTGTCGGTTGTTCGACAGTAAAGGTCACGGAATTCCATTGTCCTGGGCGAACTTTCAAAGGAGCATCTGTATACTTATCATAGAACTGCTCTCCGTTAGCGCCACGCCCTTCAATAAGAGCTGTATTATCAAGGACCGACATAGTAAAGTACTCATTTTCCTTGGTGTCACTGGATACAGAGAAGAGATTGTAAAAGCGTGGAGCTGATGCATCTGGTTTGAACTCCATGTGAACTGTAGCATTTTGAAGTTTCTTTAGTTTATCTAGTTCACTTGATAAATCAACTCTCTGACCATTTGCTGCATTGGTTTCAACATCTTCTTTTTCAAGGACAGGATTAGCATTTTTTAAATCTCTTGAGTAATAGTCACGAGGAATAGCATTCTCATCTGCTGATTCTTCCTCTTCTTTTAAAGTTGTTTCCGTTGCATTGTCTGTCTTTTCTTCTACCTGCTTCTTGAGCTTATCTTGGTCAAGTTCAGTCCCAGCTAGATTCTTATCAGCATCAGATGCATTTGCTACTAGAGCTTCTTTAGGTGCCTCTTCTGATGATTGTTCTTTGCCTTTTTCCACATTTTCAGTACTTGGTGCTACTACATTTCCCTGTTCTTGGGCTAAAACTGGAGAAACTCCAAATACCACTGTACCAATCACTACAGATGCCGCCCCAACTGCAAATTTTCGAATTCCGTATCGCTGTTTCCGATCTAAAGATTTGTAATTCATGTTTGTCCTTTCGTTTTTCATAAAATAAAGCGCTTTCTTTTTTTCTTAAAATTTTTAGTTCCTCCAACTAAACAAGTAAAAAGAAAGTAACCGACTGAATGAGACCTCCCATTCTTCAAACGTCCACTGCTCTTACTCTTTGACCAAACAGCGGAAAGTTTCCTCCTTTCGCATAATACCTTTTCCTCATTATACAATAAACTTTGAACTTTATAGCTAAATTGATATAGAATAGATTTTACTTTTAAAACTATTTTAATATTTTAATTTTACAGAAAGTACTTTCAGAATTTTGATATAAAAAAAGAGCTCGCGAGCTCTCTTATTCATTATTTTACGTACTTAAAAGGAATCTCACTGCCACAGAGCCAGTTGTAGACTTGGTCATTGACAAAGACATTCATGGCTTCGTGAGCATACTCTGGCATGATGCGATAGGTCTTGTCGCAGGTTAGACGGTTGTAAATCGCAAACTGGGTAATGGGATAGCACACATCGTCGTCCAAGCCCGTAATCATCTTGACCTCACCTTTAATACGATGGGCAAGATTTTTCACATCGATATAGGCAAGAGTCGCCATGACTTCCTCCTCTGTTTCATGGAAGGGATCGTGAAACTTGAAATATCGGAAGAGTTCATCATAGGCTTCACTGGTATTGCCAATCTCAAGCACTCGTCTAAAGTCTGACAAGAAGGGATAGATGGCAACTGTTTGCTGAATGCGAGGATTGAGCGCTGCTGCAACCAACGCTAAAGCTCCTCCTTGTGAAGCACCATAGCTAGAAAGTCTTTCCTCATCTACCTGAGGCAGACTGGCAACAATTTCAACCAACTGGTAAATATCCAGATAAACATCCTTATAAAAGAGATGCTCACGACCTTCCACAGCACCACGGATGATATGCCCCTTCACAGTATTTCCAAGAGGAGAACGCAAGCCGTCTTGCGAATAGCCCGACTGGCCACGAACGTCCATAGAAACAACACCGTAACCAGCCACAGTGAAGGCCAGCATGTCAGCCCAATCCCAGCCACGTCCCATATAGCCATGGAAATGGAAAATTAGGGGAACTTTTCCCTCAGTCTTTGGAAGGACGACGCGTGCATAGATCTTGCCTTCATTAGTTCCCTCAAAAGTGAGCTCAAAGCACTTGACTCGGGGAATGTGGAAATCTCTTTCCTCCAGCTGGTAGGCTGGAAGAGATGAAACTTTTTTGATTTCTTCATCCCAGAAAGCATCAAAGTCTCTTGGAACCTCATCCCGTCCTAGATAGGTCTTGATTTCTTCTAGCAAAGCTGGATTTTTCATAGCATGCTCCTTTTATTTTGTAATCGCTATCACAACTGTAGCATATCTAGGAAAGTAATTCAAGAAAGAACGGTAAACAGAAAGTGAATTTAGATTCTCTTTCCTCAAACCTATCGTCTGAAAGTAGTTTTAAAATCTTAAACTTCTATTCATCCAGTTTACATATGATCCTTAACAGCCACTGCGACCATTTTAGCTTTAGCACGAACTTTAGTAGCCACTGCCATCTCCATAGAAATAATTGCTTTCCTTTCCCCTAATTCCTCCAGAGTAGAAGTGACCACGATTTCATCTTCGATCGGACTAGGACTAAGGTAATCAATTTCCAAGCGCGCAGTAATAAAGCGTCCTATCACAGTAGTTTCCGTCAGTTCCAGCCCTTTCTTTTGATGAGCAAACCAGGCTGCTGAGGCCGTACCATGGCAATCAAAAATAGTCGCTATCATTCCTCCAAAGACATTTGATGGAACTCCTCCAGTATAACGATTTTCAAGCTTTATCCGGCTAATACAACTTTCCCCATCTATACTTGGATAGGTTTTTAAATGTAAACCTAACTCATTCTTTGGGCCACAACCCCAACAATGCTGAAATCGTTCTCCATACCTATCTTGGATAGCAATCGTTCTAGTTTCTAACATCTTAAAAACTCCTTTCATTCTATACTATACTCTATTTTTGCTCATTATATCAAGCTTCTCTCAATGAGTAAATAGGCTGGGTGACTAATATCTTTTTATCACTTGACTAAGTTTGATTTATAGGTGACCATTTCTTAAAAATAAAGAGAGCGTTTCCGCTCTCTGTGTATCAATAGGTGCTAGCTCCTTTCTCTAGTTTGACGGTTTGGAATTTCTTTTGGTAGGTTACTTTAATAGTCATGTGAGAGGCCTCGTTTCTTTTTGATGACTCTAGTATAAGACCCAAACCTAAAAGCTAGCTTATAAATTTCTTAGAGAAGGCTTAATCCAGATGTTCTCTCTTCTCTAGGTGGAGAGCAATCATGCGCCATTCTGGATCTTCTTGCCAGCCTTCTATAGAACTAATGTAGCTGGCAACCTTTCTGGCCTCTTCTAAAATCGGAAAATCTTCGATAATATCAGCCACTTGAAACTCTGGAAGTCCTGACTGTCTGGTTCCAAAAATCTCTCCAGAACCACGCATTTTCAAATCTTCCTCCGCAAGGACAAAACCATTGGTGGTTTCTGTCATGATGCGCATGCGGTCTTTCCCAGAATCCGTCTTGGGATTGGCAACGAGAACAGCATAGGACTGCTTGTCCCCCCGACCAACACGACCTCTGAGCTGGTGAAGCTGACTGAGACCGAACCGATCGGCATCCATGATAATCATGACGGTCGCATTGGGAACATTAACTCCAACCTCGATAACCGTCGTCGAAACCAGAATATCTGTCTTTCTCTCTTTGAACTCCTGCATAATCTGGTCTTTTTCATCACTCTTCATTTTACCATGTAAGAGGGCTACTTCAGCCTTGCCAGCAAAATGAGCTGTCAACTCTTCTGATAAGGCAATGGCATTTTTCAAATCCAGAGCTTCAGATTCTTCAATCAAGGGAGAGATGACATAGGCTTGAGAACCTTTTTGGATTTCCCCCTCTAGCCAAGTCAAGACCTGAGGCAGTTGCTCATTCTTAATCCAGCGCGTTACGATAGGCTTCCGCCCTGCTGGCATCTGGTCGATAATGGAAACATCCATATCACCAAAGGCTGTGATAGCCAGCGTCCGTGGAATGGGCGTCGCCGTCATCATGAGAACGTCAGGATTGTCCCCTTTTTCCCGTAAAATACGCCTTTGGCCCACACCAAAACGGTGCTGCTCATCAATGATAATCAAGCCAAGACGAGCATAATCCACCCCATCTTGTATCAGAGCGTGGGTTCCGATAATCAAATCAGCCTCACCCTTGGCAATGGTCTCCAAGACTTCTCTTTTTTCTACAGCTTTCAAGGAACCTGTCAAGAGAGCCAGTTTCAAGTCTGGAAAAAGGTTCTGTAAACTCTCAAAGTGTTGCTCTGCTAGGATTTCTGTTGGCACCATGAGAGCTGCCTGATAGCCAGCCGTCACCGCCGCAAACATGGCCAAACCAGCAACCACCGTTTTTCCGCTCCCTACATCCCCTTGTAGGAGACGATTCATGTGGTGGTCCGACTTCATGTCGGCCAATATTTCCCGCAAACTCTTTTCTTGAGCTTGGGTCAGGGCAAAAGGCAGATTTTCTTTAACAGCCGACACTTTTTCCTGGGACCAATTCAGAACCAGACCACTTCCCTGAACTCTATTTTCAGACTTGAGTGACTGCAACTGCATCTGAAAATAAAAGAGTTCTTCAAACTTGATCCGACGAAGGGCCTGCTTGTATTCTGCTAAATCCTTAGGAAAATGCATAGCGCGAACAGCCTGGCAACGGGACATGAGTTTGTATTTATCCAGCAAAGACTGGGGAAGATTTTCCTCTATCAAGAGGTCCAACCCCTGATCAAAGGCCGTCTTGATGACCTTGACCAGACTGGCCTGACTGATTCCTTGAGCCAGACGATAGACAGGTTGGAGGTCATCTTCCACTTGAGCTAGAACCTTCATCCCAGTCAGACTGGCTTTGGCACGGTCCCATTTTCCAAAGACAGCAAGGGTTGCTCCCAACTCTATCTTATCAGCCAGATAGGGCTGATTAAAGAAATTCACCGCAAAAACGACTTCTCCCTGCTTGAGGCTAAAACGCAGGCGATTGCGCTTGAAACCATAATACTGAACACTGGCAGGAGTGACTACCTGACCAGACAGAACCGCCTTCTCCCCATCTTCCAATTCCAATACCTGCTTGGTCTTGAAGTCTTCGTAACGGAAAGGAAAGTAGAGCAAGAGGTCTTGCAAGTTTTCAATTCCTAGTTTAGCGTATTTCTCTGCTGACTTTGGCCCCACACCAGGCAAGACATGCAAGGGTTGATGTAGATTCATGCTCCACTCCTTTCTTTAGTTTAATGATATTCTCTCGGAATGCGGTCACTGAGAAGGCAAACCACCTCATAATTAATGGTTCCACGGTAGGTCGCTACCTGAGTTGCTGTGATTTCCTTGTCACCGTTTGTGCCGATCAGGGTTACTTTTGTTCCTAGCGGGTAAACCTTAGGCAGACGAATGGTAATTTGATCCATAGAAACCCGTCCGACGATTGGGCAAGCTTGGCCATCTACCAAGACGGAGAAATTCTGCATGTCTCGTGTCCAACCATCCGCATAGCCGATTGGCACCGTCGCAATGACTTGCTCACTATCGGCTTGATAAGTCGCTCCATAGCCCATGCAAGCTCCAGCTGGAACCGTCTTGACATGAACTAGAGCAGACTCCAAACTCAAGGCTGGAGCCAAGTCATAAGGCAAGTTCAGAACCTCTCCACTTGGATTAAGACCATACATAGCGTCTCCCATACGCACTGCATTGAAAATAGTCTCTGTATGCCAGATGGTCGTTGCTGAATTGCTGGCATGAACCAGCTCTGGGACTTCCTTCATACTTGCCAAAATAGCTTTAAATCGTTCTAACTGACTATTAAAGTAGGTATCTGATGCTTCATCTGCAGTAGCAAAGTGGGTAAAAATTCCTTCAACGCGAGCACCACGTTGTTGGAGCAAGGCTTGAGCCTGCTCAGCCTCACTGGCCTCTCGAAAACCAATTCGTCCCATCCCTGAATCAATCTTGAGATGGACAGTCAAGTCAGTTAAATCTGCTTCCTTATCTAACAGTGCTTGAATCCATTCCAGTCCAGCCACAGTCAAGGTGATGTCGTATTCTTTAGCAAGAGAAACAGCTTCTAGCTCAGAAACTCCTAAGATGAGAATTTTCTTGTTTATACCTGCTTGACGCAACTCAATAGCTTCATCAATATTAGAAACGCAAAATCCATCAACATCATCCTGAATCGCCATCGCAACGGCAACAGCCCCATGACCATAGGCATTGGCCTTGACCACTGCCCACTTGAGCGTTCCTTCAGGGATATGAGCCCCCATTTGCTGAATATTTTGTCGAATAGCTCCCAGATGAATCAGAGCCTTGGTTGGTCTATGTGGACTAGCTTTCATGATTTTCCTCCAAAATGACACTGGCTGTCACAAACTGATCTGTATGGCTGATAGACAGCCAAATTTTTCCTGAAAATGGTGCCTGACTAAAATAAGGCGCACCTCGTTCATTGTTCAAAACTTCCAAATCCTGAAAGGTCAGTTTGCCAATACCAGTTCCCAAAGCCTTGGAAAAGGCCTCCTTAGCCGACCAGCGTCCTGCCAAGTATTCGATCTGTCTGCGCCCTTTGAGACTGGTAAGGCGCTCCATTTCCTTAGTTGTCAGCACCCGCTTGGCAAAGCCTGTGTGCCGTGTAACTGCTCGTTCTATCGAAGCCAATTCTTCGATGTCAATTCCGTGTCCAACTATCATACTCATAAAAGGAGCTGAGATTCCCCCAACTCCATCCTTTTCACTTATTTTGTTAAGGTAGTATAAATTTCTTCTACCAAGGCTACTGTATTTTCCCAACCTAGACAAGGGTCAGTTATGGAGCAGCCAAAAACCTCTGGTTGATTTTGGCGGCCATCTGCTAGGTAAGATTCGATCATAAAGCCTCGAACCGTCTTTTTAATCTTTTCATTCCAGTCACGATTCAGCAAGGCTTGGCGAACAATGCGAATTTGTTCCATATACTGCTTTCCTGAATTGTCATGATTGGTATCGATGATAATGAAGGGATTTTCAAGTCCCATGGTCTCATAACGATTGATGGCATTTAAGAGGGTTTCATAGTAGAAGTTGGGTTCATTTTTACCATATTCGTTCATGGCACCACGAAGGATAACGTGGGCCAAAGGATTTCCTGAAGTTTCCACTTCTTGGCCATGGTAAAGGAAGGTTTGCTTGTTTTGAGCTGCATAGATAGCATTAAACATAACCCCAAGATTTCCAGATGTTGGATTTTTCATCCCAACCGGAGCATCAATCCCAGAGGCTACAAAGCGGTGTTCTTGGTCCTCCACTGAACGAGCCCCTACAGCATGGTAGCTGACCAGATCATCAACCAAAACGAGATTTGACGGATAGAGCATCTCATCAGCTGTTGTCAATCCCGTCTCCGTAATCACACGGTAGTGGAGCTGACGAACTGCCTGCAAACCATTGATGAGACTAGGAGCCTCACTAGCATTTGGCTGATGGATCATGCCCTTATAGCCATCTCCATTAGTACGAGGTTTAGCCGTATAGACACGCATCACGATAAAGATTTTATCCGCAACTTTTTTCTGCAAGTCTGCTGAGCGACGAGCATATTCAAGCACTGCCTCTTCATTGTCTGAAGAGCAAGGTCCCATCACCAAAAGAATTCGGTCATCCTCACCCGAGATGATGGCTGCCAACTCTCGATCTCGTGCTTCCTTATAACGCAAGACTTCAGGTGACAGCTGAGTTGCAGCCTTGATTGCTTCAATATCTATTTCTTGACCTTTTTCGATAAATGCCATCTTATTCTCCTAGCGTTTGGTAGATTTCGCGAACAAGTGCTTCCGTATTGTCCCAGCCTAGACAAGGGTCCGTGATAGACTTGCCAAAAACTTCTTGCTCATTTTGACGTCCATCTTCCAGATAGGACTCAATCATAAAACCACGAACGTATTTCTTGATTTTCTCATTCCAGTCACGGTTAATCAAGGTCTGGCGAACGATACGGATTTGATCCATGTACTGCTTGCTCGAATTGTCATGATTGGTATCGATGATGATGAAGGGATTTTCCAAGCCCATCTTTTCATACTGGGCAATGGTATCCATCAAATTGTCATAGTAGTAGTTAGGAATATTTTTACCATATTCATTCAAGGCACCGCGAAGAATGGCGTGGGACAAAGGATTCCCCATTGTTTCCACCTCTTTACCGAGGAAGAGGAAACTCTGTTTATTTTGCGCTGCGTAAATCCCGTTAAACATAACATTGAGATTTCCAGATGTTGGATTTTTAAACCCTGTTGAAAAGTCTGCTCCGCTCGCTACAAAACGGTGCTGTTGATCCTCTACAGAACGAGCTCCAACAGCCATATAAGAAATCAAATCATCCACCAGCGGAAGATTTTCAGGATAAAGCATCTCATCAGCTGTTGTCATGCCTGTCTCCGTAATCACACGATAGTGTAGCTGACGAACAGCCTTAATCCCATTGATCAAGCTAGGAGCTTCTTTAGCATTTGGTTGATGAATCAAGCCCTTATAGCCATCTCCATTGGTACGAGGTTTAGCCGTATAGACACGCATGACCATAAAAATACGGTCTTTGACCTCTTCTTGCAAAGCAGACAGACGCTTGGCATACTCGAGGACTGCCTCTTCATTATCAGATGAACATGGTCCAATCACCAAGAGAATACGCTGGTCTTCCCCACGGATGATGGCTTCCAATTCCTGATCACGTCGGTTTTTTCTCGCAAGAGCTGCTCCCTCTAATTTAGACAAGGCGCGAACTTCTTCAATGTTAATTTTAGGACTTTTAGCTGTAAATACCATGATTCATCTCCTTATAAAGCAAACGGACACCAAGCAAAAATGTATTTTCACCAGGTATCCGCCTGTATCTTATCTCATATTATTGTCTCTTACCATGACAGTTCTTGAATTTCTTACCTGATCCACATGGGCATTGGTCGTTTCGTCCGATTTGGCTCAAGTCCACATCTGCTGGAAGATGAGCCTGCTGCGCTGCAATATTACGAGTCGCAGTTGTACTGATATTGTGTTCCGTTTGCGGACGTTCTTGTTCGTGGATTTGTGCTTTCATCATCAAGCGGGTTACATCAAACTCAATCGATCCGATCATGTCGTTAAACATGCGGAAACCTTCTGCTTGATATTCTACAACCGGGTTGTTTTGAGCATAGCCACGAAGACCGACAGCATTTCGCAACTGGTCAAGAGCATCGATATGGTCTGTCCACTTGTTGTCTACAACACGTAGGATCAAGACCTTCTGGAATTCTTTCACTGCATCTTCATCACGAAGTTTAGCAACTTGGCTATCATAAACCTTCAATGCACGTTGATACAGCTCATCTTTGATGGCTTGATCTGATAGAGCTGCAAGATCTGAACGGCTGATTGAATCTTCTGGAAGTAAGTTGTACTTAGCAAAGTTCAAGATTGCTTCCAATTTTTCATCTTCTTTTGAACGAGCATGTGCATCTACGATTCGTCCAATGGTACGGCGGATCATAGCATGAATCTCAGGTGCCAAGTCACGGTCGGCAGTAATGACATCATAACGTTGTGCATAGATAATCTCACGTTGTTCACGCATAACGTCGTCGTATTGAAGAACCTGTTTACGTGTATCATAGTTATTCCCCTCAACACGTTTTTGAGCCGCTTCCACTTGACGCGTTAACATACGGGATTCAATGGCTTCGTCAGACATGTTGAGTCGTTCAAAAATACCTTTCAAACGCTCTGAACCGAAACGTTTCATCAAATCATCTTCAAGAGACAAGTAGAATTGCGACTCACCTGGATCTCCTTGACGTCCTGAACGTCCACGAAGCTGATTATCAATACGGCGACTTTCATGGCGTTCTGTACCAATGACACAAAGTCCACCAAGTTCACGAACCCCTTCACCAAGCTTGATGTCGGTACCACGACCGGCCATGTTGGTCGCGATAGTAACTGCACCACGCTGACCAGCGTTCATGATGATTTGCGCTTCTCTGTAGTGGTTCTTCGCATTCAAGACTTCGTGAGGAACACCTGCCTCTACCAGTTTTTTAGAAAGAAAGTCACTCGTTTCAACGGCAACAGTACCTACCAAGACTGGCTGACCCTTTTGATAACGTGCCTTCACATCTTCAACCACGGCCTTGAATTTTGCATCAAGGCTAGCATAGAGAAGGTCTGAATGGTCAATACGTTGAACAGGGCGGTTGGTTGGGATTGGGATGACGCGAATGTTATAGATTTCACGGAATTCTTCTTCTTCTGTTTTACCAGTACCCGTCATACCTGCCAATTTCTTATACATACGGAAGAGGTTTTGGTAGGTAATAGAAGCTGAAGTCTTAGTTTCGTCTTGAATTGGCACACCTTCCTTGGCTTCAATCGCCTGGTGCAAGCCATCAGAATAACGACGACCTTCCATGGTACGACCTGTAAATTGGTCGACAATCAGGATTTCCTGCTCCTCGCTAACCACATAGTCGATATCGAGAATCATGATATAGTTGGCACGAAGGGAATTGTCGATAAAGTGAGTAAGAGCTACATTTTCGATGTCGTAGAGATTTTCCAGTTTGAAGTATTCTTCAGCCTTGTCAATCCCCGAATCAGACAAACCAATAGTCTTAGACTGAATGTCGATGATATAGTCATCTTTGTCCAAAGATTTGACAAAGTGATCCGCCATATGATACAGCTGACTAGTCTCCACAGCATTGGCTCCTGAAACGATCAAAGGAGTACGAGCTTCATCAATCAAGATCGAGTCAACCTCATCAACCAAGGCATAGTTGAGCGGACGCTGTACCATGTTTTCTGCCCGAACAACCATGTTGTCACGAAGGTAGTCGAAACCAATCTCTGAGTTAGTCGAATAGGTAATATCACAGAGATAGGCTTCTTTTTTCTCCATCGGAGATTTAGCTGCCAAGTTGATCCCTACAGATAGACCAAGCCATGAGTAAAGCTCACCCATTTCAGTCGCGTCACGTTCCGTTAGATACTCGTTGACCGTTACTACGTGAACCCCTTCACCTGCTAAAGCGTTGAGGTATACAGGCATCGTCGCTGTCAAGGTTTTCCCTTCACCTGTACGCATTTCTGGCACATCTCCATGGTGGAGGACAATCCCACCCATGACCTGAACTTTATATGGGAAAAGTCCAAGAACACGCTTGGCAGCTTCACGTACTACCGCAAAAGCCTCATAGAGCAATGAATCCAGCGACTCACCCTTGTTGTAACGTTCCTTAAATTCATCTGTTTTTGCTTTTAGCTGGTCATCCGTCAAGTCTGCCATCTGATCTTCATATTTGAGAACCTTGTCTGCCATCTTTTCCAGACGACGAAGTTCTCCTTTATCATTTTCGATAATCGTTTTTAAAATATTAGCCATTATTTTCCTTACTTTAGATTCTGAATATTTTAGAATGTTCTTTTAATTCTAGCACATTTACTCTTAATTTTCAAGAAAGAATCCGCGTTTCAACAGGGAAAAGAGGCTGACTTCTAGGTCAGCCTCTTGGTTTTTTATGGACTACATTTCACACAAAAATTTAATTGCCAAGCAGAGCTGGCAAAATTCCAAAAATCAGGAAGAGATTGATCCAGAAGGCCATGCAAAATAGCACTCCAAAGAGGAAGAGACTTATCCTTTTAGTCAGTACTGAGAAAAAGATTGCCAATACACCAAAGACGACAAAGAGTTTTTTCGTGATGAAGAAATAAATCGAAACTCCTCCTATTTGCAAATCCCATGGAAGACAAAAGACCAGCAGCCATAACAAGCAAATCGTAAGAATGTAGGTTTTGCAGTATTGATGAATAAACTGCTTTATTTTGAACATCGGAACCTCCTATAAACTTTAGCTATTGATGAATGTCCTCGTTTTGTTCTCTTGTTTCAGCTTGAACATTCTCTTTAGACAGGCATATATTTTCCAGTCATTCACAAGAGACAAAAAAACTAAAAGAAACCATATCCCCCAAATTGTTAAATCAGCAGGATTTTTCAAGATAATATTGAAAATAAAAAATGAAAAAATTGTAAAAGCGATACTGAACAAAGCCCACAAAGGGAGATAAATCCAGTAAGAGTAATAGAAAAACGCGAAATATTTACTATCTTTGTCCGCCTTCTCAATCCAATGAAAAAAATAAAAGTAGGGTGACAAAACCACTAGTTGCAGAAGTCTTTCCAGCATAGCTTTCTCCAAGATTTCTTTTTATTTTATTATACCAAAAAAACCTGGAAAAGACTTTCCAGATCTTGCTTGTTTATTTCCGCTTTCTTGCGATCAGATGAATCGGCGTTCCTTCAAAGACAAAGGCCTTGCGGATTTGATTTTCCAAGAAACGCAGGTAAGAAAAGTGCATGAGTTCTTCTTCATTGACAAAGATGACAAAGGTTGGTGGTTTGGTTGCTACTTGGGTAGCGTAGAAAATCTTGAGTCGTTTTCCTTTGTCTGTCGGTGTTGGATTGATGGCAATGGCATCCATAATCACATCATTCAAGACAGCTGATGGGATACGGGTGTTTTGGCTTTCACTGATTTGCTTGATCATCTCAGGCAGTTTGTGGAGGCGCTGCTTGGTAAGAGCCGACACAAAGATAATCGGTGCGTAAGGCAGGTATTGGAACTGCTCACGAATATCCTCTTCCCATTTTTTCATGGTGTGGTTGTCTTTCTCAAGAGTATCCCACTTATTGACCACGATGATCATCCCTTTACCGGCTTCATGGGCAAAACCTGCGATACGCTTGTCGTATTCACGGATACCTTCTTCGGCATTAAGGACCATCAAGACCACGTCAGAACGGTCAATAGCACGCATGGCACGCATGACAGAGTACTTCTCCGTATTTTCATAGACTTTACCAGACTTACGCATACCAGCTGTGTCAATCATGGTAAACTCTTGGCCATCCGCATCTGTAAAATGGGTATCAATGGCATCACGCGTTGTTCCAGCTACTGGACTGGCAATTACGCGGTCTTCTCCCAAAATAGCGTTGATCAAACTTGATTTTCCAACGTTAGGACGGCCAATCAAGCTAAATTTAATCACATCTGGATTTTCTTCTTCAACTTCGTGTGGTAGATTCTCCACAATAGCATCCAGCACATCACCCGTACCAATACCGTGGACAGACGAAATTGGCAACGGTTCGCCCAAGCCTAGCGCATAGAAATCAAAAATATCATTTCGCATTTCAGGGTTATCAACCTTGTTAACGGCAAGGATAACAGGTTTATGGGTTTTATAGAGTTTACGGGCTACGTATTCATCCGCATCTGTAATCCCTTCTTTCCCAGAAACTACAAAGACGATGACATCCGCTTCTTCCATAGCGATTTCTGCCTGGTGCTTGATTTGTTCCATAAAGGGAGCATCGACATCGTCAATCCCTCCCGTATCAATCATACTAAAGGAACGATTGAGCCACTCACCCGTTGCATAGATACGGTCACGTGTCACACCCTCGACATCTTCTACGATTGAGATCCGCTCACCAGCGATCCGATTAAATAGGGTTGATTTCCCAACATTGGGACGTCCCACAATGGCAATAGTTGGTAAGGCCATGTTTTCTCACTTTCTACAATAACTTTTTCTGTTCTAGATTTTTCCGAGTTGAACGAGGTTCGGCTTGACCAAACTGCTCTGCCAAACGCTGACTCCAAGAGGTCGACGCACGCGCACCAGCATAGTCTGCCTGAACTATGTCATAGTCCAAAATCGCTGCTACGGGCTGTTCTTGGTATTCTTCTTCAAATAGCACTTGGTTCAAAGGCAGTCTTGGTTTGACCTCGTGTTGTTGATCTGGCACGCCAAGGGCAATCCCAAAAACAGGGTAGGTATAGTCAGGCAGGTTAAAAAGCGCTGCCACTTCTTCTGACTTGTAACGGACCAAACCGATGATAACACCACCATATCCCAGACTCTCTGCTGCAAGCAAGGTATTTTGCCCTGCAAGCGCAGCGTCCACAGACGTGATAAGGAGACCTTCCACTCCTTGAGGTTGGAAACTGTCCGTATGAAGGCTTGCTCCCTTTTCAGCTCGGTTCAAGTCACCGACAAAAAGCAAAAATGCTGCTGCCTGGCGAATGGCTTCCTGAGGAACCAGTTCGTATAAGGCATCTTTCTTCTCTTGACTGCGCACAAGAATCACAGAGTAGGATTGAAAATTTTTCCAGGACGACGCCATTTGTCCAGCAGTTAAAATCTCGTCCAAGTCTACTTGAGGAATTTCCTGCTCCTTAAAACGACGAACTGAAGTATGAGCTTTCATCAGTTTAATGGTTTCTGTCATCGGCGATTTTCTCCTTCTAGTCTTGTTTCCTCTGCTAAATAACGGATTCGCTCCATGACCCGTCTAGCTTCCCAAGTCTCGTCATTTCCATTCTTTCCTTTGGCAAAATGCTTCTCCAAATCTTGGAAATTAAAGTTGGAAGTAAAGAAGGTCGGCAAATCTTCCTGCATGCGATACTGAAGAATGACTTGGAGAATCTCATCACGCACCCAAGGAGTCGACTGCTCTGCGCCAATATCATCCAAGACTAAGACCTCTGCTAACTTGATGTCATCCACCAAGGCCTTCACAGAGCCTTCACCAATGGCATTTTTCACATCAATGACAAAACTTGGATAGTGGAGAATCGTCGTTGAGGCTCCACGTTTTTCAGATAGGTCGTGAGCTAAGGCTGCCATCATGAAACTCTTTCCAACACCAAAATCTCCGTAAAGATAGAGGCCTTTTCGGATGCTTGGGTAAAGGTCAACAAAGGAATAGAGTCTCTCAAAAATCGGCAACCGTCCTAGATCATCCAGGTCAATCTGAGCTAACTTCGCTTTCTTGAGACTTGCTGGTAGATTGATCAACTTAAGACGATTCTTAATTGCAGCCTCTTTTTCTGCCGCGATTAGTTCTGGTGTTTCTTCATAAGACACATCCGCATATCCGTGATTCATAACCAAGATGGGCTTGTAGCCACGCGCTATATAGTCCGCATCCCCTCGAAGAAACTTGTCCCGTTCTGTGATATATTGATTGAACTTGGAGATGCTACGATTTAACTCCTCTGGGCTGAGGGATTCTTTCTGGATAAAAGCCGCTACATCTGGGTCTTTCATAATCTGCTGGACTAGGTCCTGATACTGAAAACGACTTGTCTGACGTTTGATAACGTCACCCACACTTTCCATCTAGTCTCCTCCTCCTTCTTCTAATCGGGCTAACATTTCTTGTTTTTTACGTTCTAGTTCCAGACGAGTTTCCTCACTGGTTTGATTCTTGTATTCTGGATTACTCCACTTAGGAACATTTGTCTTAGTTGAGCTGGCCTTGTTCTTCTGCTCTTCTTGCCCTTTTTGCTGGTGTTCTCGAATCCGAAGCACGGCTTCCTCTGCTGTCCGAATTTTTTGATAAGCATAGTCATTTGCGACCTTCATGGCATATTTTTCATTGACATTGGCCGAATCAACCTTGTTAAAGGTTAGAAGTAAGACGATATTGATGACTTCATCCAACAAGCCTACAGACGCCATCTGGTGAAGGAGTGCTCGTTCGCTCTGGGTGATGTTTCCCTTACGCGTTTGCTTGATTTCCGCTAAAAAGTGCAGAGGAGTTTTATTTTTGGCTTCCCTGATAATGGTCATTTCTTTGGAGCTAAAGTCCGAAGACACATGCTTTTGTGCTATCTTTTCACGCATGCGTTTGACTGAGATGACCTGAGCCACCGCTGTCGCCTTGGCTAATTGATAGGTTTCAAACCAGGTCCATTTTTTTTCATCTGCAATGGCAAACAATTCCAAAACATCTGCCTGCTCATTTTCAAAACGCAAACCATCTCGAGCCATCAGGCGCTGAAAATGTTCCAAGTCAAAATCATTTTTCATCTTGATTTTAGACTCGGTTGGTGTCACTTCTTCAGTCAGGGTTGGAAAGACTTGACTCAAAGAAACCGAGAGTGCTTCTCCCTCACTTGGAACCTGCTTCATAGCAGAAACAGCTGTATCCCCTATCTTTTTCTCCAATAGTCTGCTATAGACAGAATGACTTAAAAAATCCTGAATAGGTAGGGGAGGATGTAGCTGCAATTCATAGACTTCCCCCTTCTGATAAAGAGTCAACAGATCCACAGCAAATAAGATTTTAAAAGACTGGAGGAGCGTATTCATCCCGAAATTCAAATGATTAAGAATGTTAGCAAAAAGGTGTTCCTTTTGCCCACCATCCCAAAAGGTAATGGCATATAGATAGAGGCTCAGTGCCTCCTGACCGATAATCGGGAGGTAGCACTGCACCAGAGAAGAGGTATCTTGCGACACCCGATTATTCTTTAGAAAAGAAAAACGGTCATTTGGCTTCATCTATTTTTCCTTTTTCTTTTTAGAGGACTGGGTGATCTGCTGGAGCAGACTCTCCAACTCACTCACATCCTTAAAGCTACGGTAAACACTGGCAAAACGAACATAGGTAATCTCATCCAGCTCCGCCAATTCTTCCATGACTAAAGAGCCAATATATTCACTTTGGATCTCATTCTCACTGCGACTACGGAGTTTTTGCTCGATACGATTGACCACCATGTTGATTTCATCACTTGACACAGGACGCTTCTGGGCTGAGCGGATAATCCCATTAAAGATTTTATCTCGCGAAAATTGTTCTCGCGTACCGTCTTTTTTGACGACAACCAGCGTTCTTTCTTCTACTCGTTCATAGGTTGTAAAACGATGCTGACACTCGTCGCACTCACGTCTTCGGCGGATGGTATTTCCTTCTTCGGCTTGTCGACTATCAACAACACTAGACTTGGTAGCCCCACATTTTGGACAACGCATGCATTTCCCTCCTTGTCGTTTTCTTTTCATTATACCATTTTTTGAGCAATTCCCAAAACAATTCTTATTTTTACTTGACAAGTTTTTTGTTTTATTGTATTATTTAATTAGAACAATAAAAAAGAAAGGAGACTATGATGTCCTGGTCATTTGATAATACAAAACCCATTTATTTGCAGATTATGGAAAAAATCAAATTACAGATTGTTTCCCATGAACTGGAACCCAACCAACAGCTCCCAACCGTAAGGGAACTAGCGAGTGAGGCTGGGGTCAATCCCAACACAATTCAGCGCGCCTTGTCTGATCTTGAGCGCGAGGGATTCGTTTATAGCAAGCGAACAACTGGTCGTTTTGTCACTGAGGACTTAGATCTCATCGTTCAGTCCCGCAAACAACTTTCTGAGGAGCAACTGAAAAACTTTGTAACGGGCATGCTTCAATTCGGCTATCAAAAAGAAGAACTTCCAAGTGTGCTTAGCGAATACATCAAAGGAGTGTAAAATTATGACATTACTAGCATTTGAAAATGTATCCAAATCCTATGGGGCTACAGCAGCCCTTAACAATGTTTCCCTTGAGATTCCCGCTGGAAAAATTGTCGGACTTCTCGGTCCAAACGGATCTGGAAAAACAACCTTGATCAAGCTGATCAACGGACTTCTCCAACCAGACCAAGGTCGTGTCCTCATTAACAACATGGACCCAAGTCCTGCTACCAAGGCTATTGTCTCTTATCTGCCAGACACGACTTATCTGAATGAACAGATGAAAATCAAAGAAGCACTGACCTACTTTAAAACTTTCTACCAAGATTTCAATCTTGAGCGGGCTCAGCACCTTTTAGCAGATCTTGGCATTGATGAAAACAGTCGCCTCAAGAAATTGTCAAAAGGGAACAAGGAAAAGGTTCAGCTCATCCTCGTTATGAGCCGTGAAGCTCGTCTCTACGTTCTCGACGAACCGATTGGTGGTGTGGATCCAGCTGCCCGTGACTATATCTTGAACACCATCATCAACAACTACTCACCGACTTCAACTGTTTTGATTTCTACCCACTTGATTTCAGATATTGAGCCAATCCTGGATGAAATTATCTTCCTCAATAACGGAAAAGTCGTCCGTCAAGGAAATGTTGATGATATTCGTTACGAGTCAGGTGAATCAATTGACCAGCTCTTCCGCCAGGAATTTAAAGCCTAAGCAAAGGAGATTATTATGTTTTGGAATCTAGTTCGTTATGAATTTAAAAATGTTAACAAATGGTATCTAGCTCTCTACGGTGCTGTGCTTGCAATTTCGGTTTTGATTGGTGCATCCATTTCTGGCATTAGTCAGACCTACACTAGCTATGGTAATGATCCCTACTATCTGTTAGGCTTTCTGATCTTAGTTTTTGGGGGACTCAGCGTTACTCTCTGGATCGCGACTATCTTTCTAATCATCCGACGCTTCAAGGGAAGTGTCTACGATCGTCAGGGCTATCTTACATTGACTCTGCCCGTCTCTGAACACCAGATCATCACCGCCAAATTACTGGGCGCTCTCATTTGGTCAATCATAAGCTATATTGTATTTATCTTGAGTATCATTATTATTTTCTCACTCACCCCTGTAGTGAAAGATTTGCCACTCCTCTATCGATTTATCTCTCCTTATCTCGGTTACGGTTGGCTCTATGCCCTCTCTCTTCTGGTCGGTTCAATTACTTGGATTTTATCTATTTACCTTTGCATCTCAATTGGTCAACTATTTAACGAGTATCGTACCGCTATGGGAATTTTAGCCTATATCGTGATTAACATCGTGATTGGCTATATTTCTATCTTCTTCCGAATGGATTATGATTTTAACCTCCTAATTAGCGTTGATATCCTCAAAGATTTCATTCTAGCAATTATCTACTACCTCGGAACCTACTATATCTTGAAAAATAAGGTTAACTTGCAATAAAAAACGCCCAGCTTACAAGAGCTGGGTTTTGCTTTAACTCAATATCAAACTGGCTACAATGGGACTAACAAAGACGTAGAGAATACCAGTGACACCGATAGCCAAGCCACCCATGGCGCCTGCTACAGAGCCGTATCGAAAGGCCGTTCCCGTTCCGACTGCGTGGCCTGTTCCTCCAAGGGAAAGCCCGACTGCTACCGGATCATCAATTTTCAACCACTTCAAAAGGGTTGGTCCAATCACACTGGTCAAAATCCCAGTGGCCACTACGACGACCAAGGTCACAGTCGTCAAACCTTGCAATTTTTCTGTGATTCCCACTGCCATGGCGGTTGTCACTGACTTGGGAAAGAGAGAAATGGCTAGGAAAAAGTCCATACCAAATATTTTCGCCACTATGGCAGTGAAGCTAGTATTGACAACTACTGCTAGCAGACTACCAAAGAGAATACTCCTCGCATGGTGCTTCATCAGGTGAAAGCTCTTATAAAGCGGAATCCCTAAAGCCACCGTCGATGGGACTATCAAGTTGTTCAGATAAACCCCACCTTGGTAATAATCTTGATAAGAAATACCCGTCGCCTTAAGGAAAATAATGATAAAAATAGCTGACAAAAGCAAGGGCGTTGTCAATGGATGGGGAAAACGTCTGTAAATCAGCATTCCCACTAGATAAGCTAGGATAGATAATGCAATCCCAAACAGAGGATTGGATACAAATTCACTCATTTGGCATCTCCTTTCTCATAATCTCCCTCAAATCGTCTCTTGATAAACTGAACCACCAAGGCTATGAGGATGATATTGATAACAGCCGCAAAAAAGACAATCAAGACGATAGGCAAAAGATAAGGGGCAATCACATCAAACTTTTCCATGATACCCACTGCTGGCGGCAAAAAGAGAATGGTCATATTAGCCAGCAGAAAATTCCCCACCATATTGACATGCCTGGTCCTTAGCCACTTGAATTGCAGGGCTAGAAAAAGAATAATCAAACCGATAATACTGCCTGGGATAGGCAGATGAAAGAAACTGGAAATCCCCTCTCCGATTAGAGAAATCACAAAGAGAATCATTAATTGAACATATAACTTCATCTCAAACTCCTTGAAATAGAATTCTTGCATACCAGTTTACTCTTTTTTCAGAAAATTTCAAGGAAATATCGAAATTTTTCTTTCTTGCAAGGATTAGTTAAAAGTAGTATAATCATTGCATGCGCAATCATCTTGTGTTGCAAAGACAGTCAGTAATGACTTTGTGATTTTAACTGTAAAAAGAAAGGAGAAAGCAATGACCTATTTGGAAAAGTGGTTTGACTACAATCGCCGTCAAAAGGAAATAGAAGCCTTGTTGGAAGAAACCATTGCCCAGCAGAGTGAACAAAGGTTGACCTTGAAAGAGTTTTACCTGCTCTACTATCTGAATTTAGCCCAAGAAAAATCTCTACGACAGATTGACCTGCCAGATAAACTCCATCTTAGCCCAAGCGCTGTTTCTCGGATGGTGGCTCGCCTGGAAGAGAAAAACTGCGGTTTGCTTAGTCGCCGATGTTGCGATCAGGATAGACGAGCTAGTTTTATCTGCCTGACTGACGAGGGGCAAACAACCCTGGCTTATCTACAAAAGGCCATCGAAGAAAGACTGGAAATGAGTCTTGACTTCATTTCTTAATCAGGTTTTTAAAAAAAGTTGCGTGCGCAATCATTTTTCTTGACATTCCTCTTTTCAAGGAGTACAATAAAGTCAAGATCGAATAAAGGAGTTTTATATGATCGAAATTACCTATCTAGATGCCAGCAAGCAAGAGAGAACCATGACTTTCGAGTCTTATGAAGACTTTGAACGTTCTCAACACGCCTGCCTTATCGGTGTCGCAGACTATTACCCAGTTCAAAAATTAACCTATAATGGTCATGATTTGGACTACCATGGGACTTATGGAGATGTCTTCTTCTATCTCATGAAACAAGATTTAAGCCAATATAACTAAAAAAGGAGAAATACAATGGCAAAAGCAATTACAGATGCAACATTTGAACAAGAAACAAAAGACGGTTTGGTCTTGGTAGACTTCTGGGCAACTTGGTGTGGTCCATGTCGTATGCAAGGTCCAATCTTGGACAAATTGTCTGAAGAACTTTCAGAAGATGTCTTGAAAATCGTTAAAATGGACGTTGATGAAAACCCAAACACAGCTCGTGCTTTTGGAATCATGTCTATCCCAACTCTTCTCTTCAAAAAAGACGGCCAAGTGGTGAAACAAGTTGCTGGAGTACACACTGCAGAACAAATCAAGGCCATCGTTGCTGAATTGAGCTAATCACGAAACACTCCCATTCAAAATAATGGGAGTGCTTTTTTTTGTTTGCATAGAAAAAGCCCTGTTCCTCAGACTGAGGACAGGACTCTTTTTATTTTTTATTCTTCTGTTCCAAGGCAGTTTTTCGCAACAAGGGCTGCAATAACACCACCAACGATTGGGGCAAGGATGAAAATCCAAACTTGTTGAAGAGCTGCGCCACCTACCAAGACAGCAGGAGCCAAGCTACGAGCTGGGTTTACTGAAAGTCCAGTGATGTTCAATCCCACAAGAATCATTGCCATCAAGGACAAACCGATTACCAAACCAGCAATCGCACCATTGCCTTTGCTTGCTGATGTTACCGTCATGATAACCAAGACAAACAAGAAAGTTGCAATGACTTCAAACAAGAAACCACCAAAGACAGTGACACCGTTTGCCAAGGCATTTTCACCAAGACTAGCAGTCGACATTCCTGAGTTAGACAAGAGGAAGAATACCGCAGCTGACGCAAGGAAAGCCCCAACTACTTGTCCAAGGATGTAGTTTACAAGCTCTGAAGATGACAAGCGTTTGTTTACAAACATAGCGATTGAAACAGCTGGGTTCAAGTGAGCACCTGAAATAGTTCCGATTGAGAAAGCTGCTACCACGATTGCCAAACCAAAGGCAAAAGCAATTCCAAGGTGTCCAATACCTTCAACACCATTTCCAAAAACAACAGCTCCTGTTCCGATGAACACAAGCATAAATGTACCGATTAATTCAGCAACAAATTTTTTCATGATAAGTCTCCTTTTTTTCAAATCTATGTACCAGTTTACCAAAACAAATGAGCGGATTCAAGAAAAATGACTTGGACATTTTTGAAAATCATGAAACGACTCGCTTGTCCTTAGTATTGAAAAGATTGAATGATTTTTTTCAACTCATCTTGTAAAAAGTTTTTCTGATCAAGTTTGACATAGACTTCCAACAGACAGGATCTGAAGTTGGAAAATTTATGGAAATCATTTACTTCTTTCAAGGGAAATTCGACTGTTTGCAGCCAAGCAGTGAGTAGAGACGGTTCGATTTTCCCTCGTAAGATTGGTTCATAAAATGCTCTGGCTAACCGCCAATCTTCATCATTTGTAAAACGAATCTCAACACGTTTAAAGATTTTCCCAATGACTTCAAATGCTTCGGCTATATCTGACTTTGGAAAGCTAGGATGACATATAACTTCCGTCAAGAGATCAGCCCCATGCGCAAATGCGTGGATCCAACCAAACTGAGGAGAGTAGCCCGTCGTTTCTTTTTCCTTTGTAAGATAGTACAATCCTTGATTTAGCATGGTAGACCTGATAGGAGAAGGCAACTGCTGGTAATAAAGTGATTCCTTAGTACCATCGCAGAACAGTAGATTGGCATAAATAAGCGCCCTAAAAGAACGTTTAAGAGCTGAAACTCCTCTACTATCAATCTCTTTGTATAGACCTTCATCAGAGGAGACCTCTTCTGAGATAAACTGAAACTGCTCAAGGGAAAACAACTCTTCTTGAATCCCTCTAGCCAAACTCGTAAAAACAAGTTCGTCTCGAATTTCTGGAGAGGGATCTCCCAAATGCTCAAGCAACCACTGAATTTCTTCTCGGCTATAGCTTGGTTTTGCTTCTGTCACTTTTCTTTGTAATTCTTGATACATCCTAGTACCTCTGGATTTCTATTAGCTTATCAAAAAGCCATCCGTAGATGACTTTACATTCTTTAAACTCCGAATTCAGCACATACTCTATAGTAGGTTCAATTCTGACATCCTATTCCTTTACTCTCCTAACTCAGCACTGTAGGCGATAATCTGGTCAACTGTGTCTGACAAGAATTGGATGGTATCACGGAGTGGTTTGTCTGTTGAAATATCAGCACCGATAATCATAGCTGACTCAAGTGGTGTCTTGCTACTACCAGACTTAAGAAGATTGAGCCAATCTTCAGCTCCAGTTTCTGAATTTTTCAGATGGAGATAGCCAGCTGTCGAGATAACAAGACCAGCAGAGTAAGTGTAACTATACAAGCCCATGTAGTAGTGAGCTTGGCGCATCCAAGTCAAGGCCGCATCGTCATCAATCTCAATGGCATCTCCCCAGAAATCTGTCAAGACTTCCTTCATAATGCTGTTGAGCTTGCTTGCCCCAAAGGTTTCCCCTTCTTCAATCAGTGTATATACCTTACGCTGGAAGGCTGCTTCCAAGAGATGGGTAATGAAATTATGGAAGTAGGTATCTGTCAAGCGGTGAGCAAGGGCAAAGCGTTTTTGACGCGGGTCATCAGATTGATGCTCCAAGTAATCACTGAGGAGCAATTCATTGAAGGTTGACGGAGCTTCGACATAGTAGGTCGACATATGAGCGTTAAAGTAACTTTGGTGATTATCTGAAAAGATAAATTGACCAGAATGCCCGATTTCATGAATCAAGGTATAGACATCGCTCAAACGACCAGTCCAGCTCATGAGGACATAAGGGTGCACGCGATATGGATCCGCTGCATAACCACCAGAATCCTTGCCACTGTTGGCAGCAAAGTCTACCCAGCGCTCTTCTTGGTAGCGGGCAATTTCTTGAGTATATTCTTGTCCCAAAGGTTCTACTGACTTCATGACCAAATCATAGGCGTCGTCAATAGTCACTTCAGGATTGAGGGCGCTGTCCAAATCCAATTTCCAGTCTGCAAAGGTCATCTTTTCAAGACCATTGACCTTGGCAACATGCTTGAGGTATCTCTGAGCAACTGGCGCAAAATCCTTCATGATGAGGTCAATCTGACGGTCAAACATAGCACGGTCCACTTCTTGCTCAGCCAGAAGATAGTCGAATACTGAATCATAACCTTTCATATCTGCCAATAGTTTTTCAGACTTGACTTGGGCTAAGTAGGCTGCCGCAGCTGTATTTTGGTGCTTACGAAGTCCCTCTGAGAAGGAACGGAAAGATTTCTCACGAATCTCAGCATCCTCGTGGTTTTGGTAGAAGTTTTCATAGGTCACAAAGCTGTTTTTGTAGGTTTTACCATGGGCTTCAAAGTCAGCCATCTCAAAATCCCCAGCTCGCATCTTAGTATAAATGTCCTGTGGACTGTAGAAGACTTCTCCGAGATTTGTCAAAGCCTTCTCCACATCCGCCCCTAGATAGTGGGCTTTTTTGATTTTGGCCTGACGAATGGCTGCCGTCAAGTGAGGCAGCTCACCCAAACGGTCCAAGACTTCCTCGCCTGCTGCAACCAAGGCATCGTCAAAGAAGGTCAAGGCTACGCTGGCATCTGTTTCAAATTCCATCCCAGCTTGAGCAATATTAGCAAAATCTTCATTGCTATAGTCTGTCGTCTGAGGCATAAAGGCGTAATTGCCGATATGGCTCATCTGAATGTAGATTTGTTCCAATTCCGCAAAGGCCTTCTCAAAATCTTCAAAAGTATGAAGATTGCCCTTGTAGTCACGGCTAAATTGATTGATGTCTTCGCGCGTTTTCTCGATTGCACGCAAGAAATCCTCACGGTCTTGGTATAGGGCTGTTAAGTCCCAAAGTTCCTTTTCTGGAAATTCTGAACGGTGTTTTTGTTCCATTTTCTTCCTCTTATTTCTCTAATTCTACTAAAACACTAAGGGCTGATAAGGCGTAAAGTGGTGCTGTTTCAGCTCGCAAGATGCGAGGACCAAGCCCTGCCAAGACTGCTCCTTTAGTTTCAAAACTTTCAATTTCTGCTGGTGAGAGACCGCCTTCTGGTCCAAAGATAAAGAGCAATTTAGCTCCTTTTTCAAGACCAGAGACTGCTTGCAGAAGCGCAGCGGTTTCTCCCTCTTTTGCTGATTCTTCATAGGCTACTACAATAGAGTCAAACTGGTCCAGCTGGGCTAGAAAATCTGCTTTTTTCTCGAAAAGCTGAATACTTGGAACGATATTACGCTTGCTTTGTTCTGCCGCTCCAAGGGCGATTTTTTCTAGTTTTTCGACTTTCTTGCCCAATTTCTTACCATCCCACTTGGCGACTGACCAGTCTGCAGGGAAGGCCCAGATTTGGCTAGCACCCAGTTCGGTTACTTTTTGAGTGATGAACTCTAGCTTGTCTCCCTTGGGAAATCCAGATGCAATGGTCACTTGGACTGGCAGTTCTACATTGTCAGCTAATTCTTGGACCAACTCAAACTGACGGTTTTCCACATCTAGCACGCGCGCCAAGCGCTTAATGCCATCATCAAATACCAAGACAACCTCATCATCTTCTTTCAGCCGCATGACCTGAAACATATGCTTGCTGGTTTCCTTGTCCTCAATGGTGACAGGAGAGATTGCACTGCCTTTGACAAAATACTGCTGCATGCTAGCCTCCAATCACACCTGAAATATCCTTGGTTTTCTTAAAGACACAGGCATTCCATTCCCCTTGAATCATGTGAGTTTCAAGGAAAAATCCAGCTGACTCAGCCGACTCGCGTACCATGTCCCACTTGTCCTTGATAATCCCACTCATGATCAGGTAGCCTTCGTCCTTGACCAAACGATAAGCGTCCTCTGTCAGATGGATGAGAATATCCGCCAAGATATTAGCCACAATGGCATCTGCCTCAATTTCCACACCCTTAAGCAAATCTCCAGCAGCAACATGGATGTTTTCCATACCAGGGTTGAGCTCAATATTTTCCTGAGCCACACGAACAGCCACATCATCCAGGTCATAGGCGAAGATTTCTTTGGCACCAAGAAGCGAGCTAGCAATAGAAAGGACACCTGAACCAGTTCCTACATCCAGCACCGTTTCACCACCACGAAGAACCTGCTCCAAGGCAAAGAGGCTCATCTTGGTCGTCGGATGCGTCCCTGTCCCAAAAGCCATGCCTGGATCTAGCTTGATAATCTTTTCTCCCGCAGTCGCCTCATAGTCTGTCCAAGACGGCACGATGGTCAAATCATGAGTAATGCGAGCTGGTTCATAGTATTTCTTCCAGTTGTCAGCCCAGTCTTCCTCAGCCAAGGCTGTTGTACCCATCTTGACCTCTCCTAGATCCATAAAATCTGTCAATTCTGCCAGGCGAGCCTGCAAATCTGCCTCAACCACTGCTACATCAACCGTATCTGGATAGTAGGCGGTCACTATGATTTCTTCTTGTTGCTCAACCTCTGGGAAAATCTCACCAAAACGGTCGACATTCCCCACATAGTCCATACTATCTTCAATCGCAACACCTTGCGCCCCTAACTCAATCAAGAGATTGGAGACCAGCTCCTCTCCCTCGCGCTTCACTGTAACTTTTAACTCTTGCCATGTTTCCATCATTAAGATACCAAGCCCGTAAAACACAAAGCCAAAATAGGAAACTCTCTGAAGACGCTTGTGTCTAAGAGAAGTTTATCTTTTTGGCACAGTGTTTAGGGCGGGTTCAGCTTAGAAATGTAACCGAACCATCCTTTCTATTTGTCAATCCATTTTTTCATGTATACCATATCCATACCTTCTTTTTCAGGCTCGATATGGGTTTGACGGTAGCCATTTTTTTCATAAAAAGCGACCATGCCCGCATCCTGTAATACCGTACACAAATCCCACTGTTTAATCGTTGAAAATTCCTTTTCCAGTAATCTCAATCCCTCAGAACCATAACCTTTTCCTTGATACTGGGGCAAAATCGCTGCCGTTCCCAACCAAGCCTCCGTCAATTCCTCATTGGTCTGAACTCGTAAAAATCCGATATTTTCGTCCTTTTCTTTCAAAAAGTAGTAATAACTATTGGGACGCTCAACCAATTTCCACTTGATTCGTTCACGATCCTCTAGGTAGGGATCATACTCATCTTGGTATTTTTCATAGACAGCCTTAAAGCTAGCCCTTTGAATTGCAATTACGGTTTCTAAATCCTCTGCTCCTGCTCGGACAATCTGAATCATACTACTACCCCCAAATACACACTCTCTCAACTAGTACTTCTATGCTCTTCCACACGCTGTTTTACTGACCCTTAAATTCTTCAATCACATCTGTGTAGTGTTCTTTCATTGCGCTATGAATCTGCCGTTTAAAAATTCCAAACATAAGATAATAAACAAATAGAAAAATTCCTGCAAACAGTATCAAAAATAAAAAATATACTGAAAGGGGCAGTACGAGACCTCTACCACTCAGTAAGGGTATAACAAGCATTAATACCCAAATAACAGCCATAGAAATCCCAGCTACTTTCGTACCACTTTCTCTCTGCTTCTTTAACTTTAAATATTCCATATAGATGAATGTAGCTTCTTCTCTAGAATATTGTCCAGTTTTTAGTTTGCGTTTAACTTCCTTATTTAACGTCGTTGTTGCAATTGCAAAAATCATTTTACTTCCTCCATATAATCCCTCACTCTATCCTGCAACTGGGGTACAACCTTATCTGAGTCAAGAAACTCATCAATGCTCATCAGTTTGTAGCCCTGTCCTTCGTCACCAAAGACGATACTATCAAACTGTTCCTGCGTTAACTCACCGACTAGAAAGACGGATTTCTTCCCCTCAAAAAGCATACTGGGATAAACCTTACTCCAAAGCAGACAATCCTCAGTCAAATGAATGCCCAGTTCTTCGTAAACTTCACGCGCCGCACACTCAAAAGGACTTTCATCCCCTTCACGGCCACCACCTGATAATTCCCAAGTATTAGGGTATGGAATGTTTGACTTATCATCCCGCAAGATAGTTAAAATTCTATCGTCACAAAAGAGGGCAATCTTGCAACCTGTAAAATCAGAAATTTCTATTTCCATATTAGACTCCTTCGGCTAATACCTTTTCCAGCTCTGCTAACCAGTTTTCATAATAGCGTTTCTCGTCCCGTAGCATTCGGCTGCTATTCATTTTCTGTCTAGCAATCTTCATAGCCTTGCGAGTTTGAGCTATATTTTTCTTTACCTTAAATTGATACCAGGCTTGAATCATCTGCACATCTGCCATTTTTAGAGATAAAAAGGATTTAACACTTCGAATACTTGCATATTGCTCCGCTTTTTCATTATCTCCTTCCAGCAAGGCGATTTGAAGAAGGTACAGCTGGCAAAAAGTTTCAGACAGCGAGTGTTCTGTTCTCTCTAGTAAAGATTGAAATAGCTTTTTAGCTGTCTCTAAATGACCATCCAATATGAAAACCACTCCCTCAAGAGTTTGAATACTTTCTGCAAAGCTCCCACTTGCATCCTCAGGAACAGGCATGATAAAGTCTTTCAAATCATACTCTTGAGGAGCAAGCAAAGTTTGGGCAGAATGCCTTAACACCAAGTAAGCGTATTTGGTATTTTCAGGGTGTTGTAGCAATTCCCAGATTTTCGCTCCATCGGTAATGCCGACTGGCAAAGCGTTGTTTAGGAAGAAAGACAAATTAAGAAAAATCCAAGTACCAGCAAAATACCAGCTTTTTGTCAAAAATCCAAACAATATCGCCAATAATATCAAACTGAGATGAACCAGCAAACCTCCTGAAAGCATCAGGATGATTCTTTGATCGCTTTCATCTTCTTTTAATCCAATATACTGGGCACCAACATTTTTCAGAACGGCTGTTCGACTAAGATGAAACCTGCCTGACTTTTTGGTCAAAAGAAAATGTCCTAATCCAAAAGCCACCAGCCGATAGCCTGTCAAGTAGCCACAAAAAGCATGACCCAGCTCATGAAGAATAAAGATTAAATACATGCTTAAAAGAGCGAAGGAATAACCAAAAGTGAATGCTAAAACTGCGGAATACCCCAACTCTGCAAATGCGATGGTTCCACAAGCAAAAGCCAGCATAATAAAGACAAAAGCTAGCATATAAACCAAATACGTCCCAAATTTTTTCATACTACCTTCTCCAAACTCCTAATATCTCGGATAAGGGTAAAATTCTCCTTCTTCCAAGCCGGCTTTCCCTTCTTCAAAGACTTCTTGATTCCATTCCATGACGAATTCTTCTGCTTCTGGGTCTTCCAAAAAGTCCATGAGGGCATCCAGCCCAACCTCGGCAGTATCTTTGAGAAATAGCGCAAAATAAGCTAAAAATTCACGAGAAAATCCTTTTTTAGGCAGGTAAGGGATGACTGTTAAATAGTCTTCTGCGTTAACCGTTGACTTGGCCGGATTGTAGAAAAAGACTGCTTCCTCAAAGAGGATATCGTCTGACGAAACTTCTCCGTCCTCATCCACCATCTCCACACCTGCAGCGTTTTGCGCTTCTAGTAAAAAACTCACTTCTACCGCATGGTTGCGCTTGTCCCAGCTAATCTCATAGTCAAAGGGAAAGTTCTTGTCCAACTCTTCCTGTAAAACATCTAAAAATCCGTATGTTGCCATTTTGTCCTCTTTCTATGCGACTCTTAAATCGCCCCGAATACTCGGAAATATGCTAAAATAGATACTACCATCTTACCACATATACATCAGAAAATCCATGTTAGAAAGGACTGCTATGCCAGACAATCTCGCGCTTCGCATGCGCCCCAAAACCATCGACCAGGTCATCGGTCAGAAGCATCTGGTCGGACCTGGAAAAATTATCCGTCGCATGGTGGAAGCCAATCGTCTGTCCTCCATGATTCTCTACGGACCTCCAGGAATCGGCAAGACCAGTATTGCCTCAGCTATCGCAGGAACAACCAAGTATGCCTTTCGGACCTTTAATGCCACTGTTGATAGTAAAAAACGACTCCAAGAAATCGCCGAAGAAGCTAAATTTTCTGGAGGACTGGTTCTCCTGCTAGACGAGATTCACCGTCTTGACAAGACCAAGCAAGACTTTCTACTTCCCCTCTTGGAAAGTGGTCTGGTCATCATGATTGGGGCTACGACTGAAAATCCTTTCTTTTCAGTCACTCCAGCCATTCGTAGCCGTGTTCAGATTTTTGAATTAGAACCCTTATCCAATCAAGATGTCAAAGAAGCGATTCAGATAGCTCTAACTGACCCTGAGCGTGGTTTTGATTTCCCAGTTGAGCTAGATGAGGACGCCCTTGATTTCATCGCAACCTCTACAAACGGGGATCTGCGGTCTGCCTTTAATTCACTAGACTTAGCCGTTCTCTCTACTCCCGAAAATGACAAGAGCATCCGCCATATCACTCTTGATATCATGGAAAATAGCCTGCAACGGAGTTACATTACCATGGATAAGGATGGGGACGGTCACTACGATGTCCTCTCAGCCCTGCAAAAGTCCATCCGTGGTTCGGATGTCGATGCCAGTCTCCACTACGCAGCACGCTTGATTGAAGCTGGTGATCTGCCTAGTCTCGCTCGTCGCTTGACCGTTATCGCTTATGAAGATATCGGCTTGGCCAATCCCGAAGCCCAGATTCATACCGTGACCGCCTTGGATGCAGCACAAAGAATCGGTTTCCCCGAAGCTCGTATCCTCATTGCCAATGTCGTGATTGATTTGGCCCTTTCTCCAAAATCCAACTCAGCCTACGTCGCTATGGACAAGGCCCTTGCTGATCTCAAAACATCAGGGCATTTACCTATCCCTCGACACCTGCGCGATGGCCACTACAGTGGAAGCAAGGAACTTGGGAATGCGCAAAACTATCTTTATCCTCATAACTATCCTGGAAATTGGGTCAAACAAGACTACCTGCCAGAAAAAATCCAAAATCACCACTATTTTACTCCAGAAGATACTGGCAAATACGAACGAGCCTTGGCGCAACGCAAGGAAACCATTGATAAATTACGGAACTTGTGAAATCCTTTTCAAATAATTGCATTTTCCTCTTGATTTTTTTTGAAAAAGTGGTATCATATAAATATAGAAACGCTGTGGTGTACGACTTCACACTTAAGTGTTGACCGACTATTTTTTGTATTATTAGGGAAACAAAAGTCTTCTAACAGCATGTAGGCCGTCTCACACGGAAACAGCTTCAGTTAGAGCGAGTTGCCCACCTGCTTAATTGCGCGGGTTCAATACAAACCGTGAAGTTTCGGCACCAATACAGCTTTTTATTTGCCTTCTTAGCTCAGTTGGTAGAGCAGTAGACTCTTAATCTATGGGTCGCAGGTTCGAGCCCTGCAGGGGGCATCTAAATCAACAGGAAAAAGCCTTGATTTATAAGGCTTTTTTGCTTGTCTATAACTGATTTGCCCCATCATTTGCCCCACATTTTTTTATGAGCAATCTTTCCAAACATCTCTAATTTGATTAAATTCTTCAAAAATTTTCTCTTCTAAGGTATGTCCATATACTTCTACTAACATTGAAATATCTCTATGCCCTAGAATTTTTGCAATAACTCCAAGGTCAAATCCTTTGTGCCAGAGGTAGCTCCCATAGGTATGACGTGCTCCTTTTGTCGTGATAATTGGATAAATATCTAATTCATTTAAAAGAACACTCAAAGCTTTATTGACACTTGCAATGTCTGGTACCAAGTGAATATATCCATAATGCTGAAAAATCTTATTATACCTATTCTTGATTCCTAGCTCTTTATTAGCCTTCTCCTGTTCAATTTTTAGAACTTGTAATATCTTAATACATTCTTCGTCTATCGGTACTATCCGAATAGACGTTTTGTTTTTTGGAGGAACAAATTTATGAGAAAGGGTATTAAACCTCCTATATGTTTTTAGCAGTCCTCTATCAAAATCAACTTCATTCCAAGTTAACGCTATTAACTCTCCAAACCTCATGCCTGTTTTTAATAGAAAATGTGCCTTTTGTGCCATATTTTTCTCCTTTCGCTTTACAATTGGCTTGAACACCTTTATTGTATCGCGTTTGGAGTTTTTTTGGTATAACCTTCGACGCGCACCCGTATAGCGGGTGGTTTATTTGTCTCGCACCTTGCGGAGCGAGACGGACTAATAGTCACATAACAAAAAAACAAGGCAACTCGCATGAGTTGCCTTTACTTATATTCATTGGACGTTCAGTAACCTCGTCATCTCAGGTACCTCCTAAGAGGTGCGGCAGGAACCTTTCTGCCCTCAATGAATATTCTTCAATATGATTATAGCGTTTATCAGAAGACTGTCAACTTTTCCTAAAACAAACAGCTAATTTTTACTTTGGTAGCACCACTTGGAACACACTACCTTTTCCGAGTTCACTCTCTACTGTGATGGTTCCGCCGAGGCGTTCTACAACCGTTTTAACAATCGCAAGGCCTAGGCCATTCCCTTCTTGCACATGAGAACCTTCTACTTGGTAAAATTGCTCAAAAATATGTCGTTGGTCTTCCTCACTCATTCCGATTCCGTTATCGGCAATCGTGACTCTAACCGCATCATCTACTTCTTGAATATCAATCGTTAAATGCACGCTATCTCCAGAGTACTTCACCGCATTATCAAGCAGATTCGTCCACACTTGCATGCTTAAATCTGGATCCGTCACACAATGAACGAGCTGACTCGTAAACGTCAAGTCAATTTCTTTTTGCTTCCACTTCTCCGTAATCAAAATCACGGCATGCCGAATCTGTTCATCCAGATGAACAGATTTTTTCTTCGGTTCAAAATCGCGCTCCATCTTCGTGAGTGTCACAATCCCATTGCACAGGCGACTTAATCGCAAACTCTCCGACTGCAAGATAGTCGTCAATTCTTTACGAGTTGTTTCATCTAATTTCTCATCGGCCAACAAATCACTTACCCCAACAAGGGAAGCAATCGGCGTTTTCAATTCATGCGACAGATTGGCGATAAATGCCGAGCGGTGTTCATCCGTCCGCTTCAAGTCCTCCGCCATCTGATTCACATGCTGAGAAAGCTGGTCCAACTCGTTATGATATTTTGCAGTATCGTTAGGATAAGGTTTACGCGGAATCTTACGGTTGAAATCTCCTCTAGAAATCGCCTTTACCGATTCATTTAACTCCGAAATTGGCCGTGTTAAATGCACCGAACCGTACCACATCGCAAGACTTCCTACAACGATAATGACAAAACTAAAAATTAGTAGCCACGATTGAAAACTCACTTCTACATGAAGCCAATGTTTCAACACGAACACGGTCATAAGGGCAATGATACTCGTCGTCACTAAAACACTACAAAACATAAATACAAAGTAGTTTCTTAGCGGGAACTGTAATTCTTTTTGTTTATCCATTTTTAACCGTCCCCTTATACCCTAATCCTCTAATCGTCACAATATCAAAGTCCGGATTGTCTTTAAACTTCTGGCGAACCCGTTTAATGCACGCATCCACCAATCGCTCATCGAAGTCTTCTTCCATCCCCCAAATATCATCCAGCAAGTCCAGACGCGTGAAAATCTTCTCTGGATTGCTGAGCAATTTATAAAGCACATAAAACTCTTTTTTCGGAATTTGATAAACCGTATCCGTCTCTAAATCCGTTAAGGTTAACGCGTTGTAGTCGAGCTTCGTATGTGGAAAACGTAAGACTTTCTCGGTTTCCAACTGCGCTCTTCTCAGTAGCGCTCGAACACGTAAAGCCAACTCTTCTAAGCGAATAGGTTTCACCATATAATCATCGACTCCGAGTGTAAAAGCTTCTTCCAGAGACTCCAGCTGAGACTTTGCCGTAATCATTAAAATCGGCAAGGTATGTTTCGTTTCTCGCAGCGCCTTTACTAGGGAATACCCGTCCATCACTGGCATCATAATGTCGGAAATTAATAAATCCACTTGATGCTTCTCCATGACGGACAGGGCTTCTTCCCCATTTTCGGCTGTATAAATCGTATAATTTTCTTGTTTTAACTTGGTTGTAATTAAGGTGCGAATCGCATGATCGTCTTCAGCAACTAATATTCTAAACATAGCTCCACCTTCTTTCTGTAACATTATAGCACAACTGCCTACAGACGAACTAACTTCCCTTTCTTCATCTCATAAACGGTATCTACATATTCAAGCACAGAGAGGTCATGCGTTACCATAATGGCACTCTTATGTTTGGATTTCACTTCGCGTTGAATCAATTGTGCAATCTCTTGACCACGTTCTGGGTCCAGGCTGGCAGTTGGTTCATCCGCTAAAATAAGTTGTGGGTTTCCGATAAACGCACGCGCAATCGCAGCACGTTGTTTTTGTCCACCAGACATTTGATTTGGGTGTTGTCCGTAGCAATCTTCAATGCCTAGTTCTGCTAATAAGCCTTTGACTTCTGCTTTGCGTTTCGCAGCGTCTTTTTCCCCTTTTAGTTTAGCGACCACTTCTAATTGGTCCCCAATTGTCATATATGGAAGTAATTGATGGTCTTGGAAAATAAACCCAAGCAACTCCAATCTTTTCTTCGTCCATTCACTTTGTTTTACATTTGTTAAGTTTTGTCCGCCGATAATAATCTCACCACTATCTGCAGATAAGAGTAATCCTGCGATAGAAAGAAGCGTTGATTTCCCTGAACCGGAAGGACCTAAAATAGCCACAAATTCTTGCGGTTCAACGGTTAAACTTAAGTCTTTAATCACATCGTGCATTTGATTGCCGTCTGCGTATGATTTTTTAATCTGTTGTAATTCAATCACTGACATCTTATTCACCATTTCCACCAATCACTTCGATTGGATCCACTTTCTTAATTTTTAATAGAGATAACGCGCCACAAATAATCGAGATGACGATAAAACTTGCAGAAATCACGGCATTATCTTCTGCTCGCATATAAAATGGCATGCTTACCGGTAAGAATGGCGTCAACGCTAAGGCAAGCCCTAGTCCGATTCCAATCCCGATAACGGAAAGAATTCCGACTTGTGATAATTGGATTCTTGTAATTTGTCCCATAGACATTCCGATGGCTTTTAACACACCAAATTGTTTTAATTTTTGCAAGGCTAAGATGTAGAAGAATACTCCTAGAATTGCGGCTGATGCGATTAATAATACCCAAGTCATTGTTTTTAAAATCATATTCGTCGCAGTATATCCTGGGATTTTATTAATGATTTGTTGTTTGTTTGAGACCATCAACTGTTCGGATAAGTCGTCGGCTGTTACCGCTTGGCTTGTGATGATGGCTTGTGGTTTCCAAGTGTAGTTTGGATTTTTCTTTTGACGCATTTCTTCGAGTGTTTTCGAGCTGATGAAGGCCACTGAGCTATGTCCGTATTTTGCGTCTTTGGCAAAGGCCACTACTTTAAGTATTACTTCCGAAGACTTGTCTTTAATCGTGTCGCCAACATGAATGCCTTTTGCTTTATACGATTCATCTAAAATCACTTCGTTTTCAGATAAGTCAGCTGCAGCATACCCATCTTCTGTCTTAATCGTTAAGTTCTTGTACGTATCCATCGCAAAGAATGTCACATCTTGCGAACCTTCCTCGTCCTCTTTCATAAACGTAGAACGTTGAATCACAAGTCCCGTTTCGTTTTCTAAATGGAGTTCTTCAATCTCCGTTAATTCCTCGCTTGTAAGGGTTGAGTAAGGAATTACTCCTTCTGAATCCTTTGAAAGAATATAATGAACGTCCCCAAACGTATCAATTTGCGCCATAATAATGCGCCCTAATCCGTTTGTTAGGCCCGATAGGAAAATGACCATGAACATCATAATCACAATCAGGACCTCAATTAATATAAATTTTTTAGGTTGGTATTTAATTTCATTCCATGCAATTTTCATCTTTTTGCTCCTTTTTCAAATGGTAGTTTTCAGTATACGCTCGTTATATGACCTGAGTATGACATTATTTATATAAAGAGAGTTTGTTAGATACCGCATCACTAGGATTGTGGTATAGTAGAAATACATTTATCCAAGTTTTTGAAAGGAAACAGAATGTTAAAGTTTTTACTGAAAAAGAAAGAATCTCATCAACCCATGCATGATTCTGGAAAACAAAAGAAATCAAAAAAACAAAGAAGCAATCAAGCTGTCGACCGGTACCATGGTCCATTAATCACGAATGAGGTGAGCCTAGGGTACATTAAATTCTTCCCTTGGCTTATGCTTCCATTTACTGCATTTCTATATTTTGTTGCTGGGTATAATGACCCTATAGGGATTATTAAGGTCCTATTCTTGAGTGCGACGATCATTAATATCGTTAGCCTTCTCTTTGGACTTTTTACACCTTTAATCAATCGCTTTAAGTCTCTAACTTATATTCTAGTGGCCTTAGCCGTTTGGACCGTCATACTCACCTTTACCTTTATCTTACTGCTGATGGTTACCGATGATAAAACAACTTTCAGCGCGTTAAAGCTCTACGAGTCTAAGTTGACGTTATTTTATGTCATTCCAATAGTGATTTTATTTGTGGTGATGACCGTCATTTACGCATGGTATTACCTCCCTCAAAATCAAGGGAAAATTTGGAAGATCAATCGATGGGAAATGTATGAGGTGAATAGTAAGAAGAAAGAACTTCTTTTCAATATTGCTAAAATCCTGGGCTTTATTCTATTGGTCATTGCCGTGATTACAGACTACATACAAATGATTTTCGGCTTTTTCTCTGGCGCTTTAATGGCCTTCGCTTTCCCAGCCGTTTTAGTAGATGCCATTTACGCAGCAGTCTATATCAAAGACCATCCTGATTACGAAGAGTTGTGATTGTAACAAATAAAAAACAAAAAGTTATTGGAGGAATCGTTTTATGGAATTTACTCATAAAATCCCTAGCGTTGAAGCCTATAATCAATTGAGAGTAAACGCTGGAATGAATAGCACTAAACCCTATTCTGAAGTTAAAAAGGCACTTGAAGGAACTCTTTTCTTAGTTTCTGTTTATGAAGATGATGAACTCATTGGTCTAGGCAGAAGTGTTGGCGATGGCGGTGTCACTTTTGTCGTATCCGATATTATAGTAGATAAAAAGTTCCAAAGACGGGGTATCGCAAATAGAATTATGGAAATGATTGATCAGTGGTTTGATGAAAACACACATGAGAGTAGTTTTATCACTTTACTAGCTAAAGTTTCTGCAGATAAGCTCTATCGTAAGCATCATTTTTCCTATCTTGACGAAAAACGAGTGGGCATGATTCGAGAAAAATAGACGTGAATTTCACGGAACAAATACGGAACAACAAATACAAAAATAGAGCCAGCAGCTATTTCTAGTCGATGGCTCTTTTGCTTTTTTGAAGCAATCTAATAAAGAAGCTTGCCCATATTTTACATTCATTTATTGCCCCACTTTTGCCCCATTTTTAAATCATGACATTGAAAATACCTAAAAGTATTTCCCTAAAATCACTTATATTTCAATATTTTTAATTACTCTCAATATGAAGGTCCTTTCCAAATCCATGCAGGGGGCATCTAAATCCAACAGGAAAAGCCTTGGTTTCAGGGCTTTTTTGCTTAGATTTTTAGGATATTCTAAGTTTAGTATAGATAAAATTCTTTTCTTATAAAACAAAATAAAACAAAAAACGCTACGTAGCGTTTTTTGTTATTCTTAGTTACTCGTCTAAACGAATAAACATCATTGCGTTAAGTAAAGAGATGAGAGCGACTGTATTGACATTATTAGAATAGATCAGTCTCTTATTTTCAATAGGAGGAATAATAAAATTAGAAATAATGATGTCGTAAGGTGATTCTTTTAGAGCATCAAGTGATAACTCTAATTCACTCCAAACTTCCAGTTCAAAATTGTTACTGCAATAGTAAGCAAGTGTCTCAGCTATTGATTTTGCATGATACTGATCAAAATTACTCATGACCAAAACCTTTAATTTAGGTTGATTTTGTAAAAGATTTAACACTAAGTGTTTGCTATGGGTGATAAAAGTATAGGTCAAATGATTGACTTTCATTGAACTACGATCCATATCCAAAGTCTCTAGATAGTGTTCAATCATTTCCTTCACCTCTGAAATAAAGCGAGGGAAAATATTTTGAAAGTTTTTGATTGTATTACCTTTTTGATCAAATAGGATAAACTCTGTAGATAATTCCTGACGATGCAGATGTGCTGTATTATGCAGATGCCAAATCAGATTGTCTCTATTGTCTACTTTGAGATTATACTCTCTCGACACCTGATCCACTAAATCTCCCAATAACTGATACGATTTTTTTACATAGCTGTCTGTTTTTGCATGGTTCAGAAATACTTCTTCATCTATAAAAAACATTTTTTGAAAATAGGATACAAACAGTTGACCGATCACTTCTTTATTCAGTGAGATCTGATACTCAGAATCAAATCTCGCTACAATGTCTTCGATTCCTTCTGCCTGCATGAAAGACTCTAACAATTGATTGTTAAAAGAATTTTTCTCAACTTCCAAGAAATGGCCAAACTTTATTCGGTATAAATTCGTAACAAGGAGCAACTTTAACATTCGTTGAGTCGCGAAATTGACAGGAAATGCAGTTTCTTTATAGACCAGTGCTAACAGCTTACACAAGGGTTCTACCGAAAAATCTTCAAAAGGCCATTCAAGGAAATAATATTTCTCTGAAAAATACTGGGCAAAAAAGTAACGGATATCAATCTCATTTCCAGAGATTCGAACTGGATTTAGGCTAATTTCAAAACGATATTGTTTTTTTATAATTTTATTAATGTGACTGATGATACGGTAAAGAGAGGAAGAACTGATATAAAACTCTTTGCAAATACTATCAGCATCACATCCTTCATTAAAGAAAACAAATTCTAAAATTGAAAAGTGGGTTGATTGCTTAAAAAAATGATGATAAACCATCTCAATATCACTATCATCGGTATTAATGATACGGATGCCGTTTGTTGAGGAATGAAATATCAAGTCAGGAAAAGAAGACCTGACTTGAGACAAGTCATCTTTTACAGAACGTTCTGTACAGTGCAATAATTCTGCTAGTTCTGAAATATGAAACCAGCGTTTGTTTTCAAATAGTAATTCTAATAATTCTAATTGTCTGTGACTTTTTTTAGATAATAAATCTCTCATGAATAGCTTTTCTCTCTTTATAATAAAATAAACGATTGTCTTTCAATCTTCATGCAATTATACCATATAATAAAGCGTATTTATCCTCTTACAACGACTTTTGCTTACTACAAAAAGACCAGTCTAATCACTTAGAAACTCAGTAGAATCAAGCTTTTCTTATTTATCTGTATCTAGAGTACATGTTTACAGTAGGGAATTTAAGACGAACTATTATCTTTCCAGATTGAAATACTATATAATTAACTTAATCAAAGAACTTGATTCTTTGATTTAGAAATAGAAAAGGAGGATACACTATGTTGTGGTCTATTATTGTAGGAGGTCTTATCGGTCTCATCGCAGGTGCAATCACTAAAAAAGGTGGTTCAATGGGAATAATTGCTAACATCTTTGCAGGTCTTATCGGTTCGTCTGTAGGGCAATCACTTTTTGGAAGTTGGGGTCCTTCCTTAGCTGGAATGTCTATTATTCCGTCAATTGCAGGTGCAGTGATTGTTGTTGCTGTCGTTTCATTCCTACTAGGAAAAAAATAAAATTCACCTAGTAGACATAAGTGCTGAGCTATAATTTTAAATATTTTAGACGGGTAAGATTATAGTTTAAAACTTTTTTATGAAGATAAAGTCATCCAAAAAATCATTGGTCTTTCACTTGAAAAAGTACCTGGACTTTTGGATGTGGATGGAGGATTCTTCTCTAATCTAACAGAAAAAATTATCAATACTGATAACGTAACACGCGGTGTTAACGTTGAAGTGGGTAAAGAACAAGTTGCAGTTGACTTGAACGTTGTTGTTGAATACCAAAAGAATGTTCCAGCTTTGTACAAAGAAATCAAAGATGTTGTCGTATCACAAGTTACAAAAATAACTGATCTAGAAGTTGTTGAAGTCAACGTCAATGTTGTTGACATCAAAACGAAAGAACAGCATGAAGCAGATTCAGTTAGCCTCCAAGACAGAGTAACTGACGTGGCTTCTTCAACAGGAGAATTTGCTTCAGAACAATTTGAAAAAGTGAAATCTGGTATCGGGTCAGGTGTCGCTACAGTTCAAGAAAAAGTCGGCGAAGGTGTTGAAGCCGTTAAGGGCGAAACAAATGAAAAATCTCGCGTACACTAATTAATAATGTCTAAATCAATCAATTTAAAGGAGGCAGAATCATGTCAACAGAAGAAAAATTAAACCAAGCAAAAGGTTCCATTAAAGAGGGTGTCGGTAAAATGATCGGCGATGAAAAAATGGAAAAAGAAGGTGCAGCTGAAAAAGTAGTATCTAAAGTAAAAGAAGTTGCTGAAGATGCTAAAGACGCAGTCGAAGGCGCTATTGAAGGTGTTAAAAACATGCTTCACAAAGAAGAGAAGTAAGGTTTAGACTCTATATATCGTTTTAAGATAAAAACGATCATGAAAGTTCCCAAACAGTCGTTATTAATAAGAAAAGCCTTGGAATCAAGGCTTTTTTTACTTTCTATCTCCCCTTTTTCATGATGTATTTTCGTATAGGTGTTTCAACCATTTGAACGATTTCAAATCCTTCTTTTTGGTAAAGATTGTAAGCTGTTTGATTTGCCTCGTAGACATTTAGAGAAATAGTATCTATGTCTTCATTTTCAAAGGCCAAACTAACAAATTTCCTTAAAGCCTGGCTACCTAAGCCTTGCCCCTGTTTCTGAGGGTTGATAAAAAATCTCCCGATATGAAGATTCCTGTCTTCTAGCCTGATTTTCTGGATAAGTCCCACAAACTCTTGTTCATCAAAGATTGAAAAGATTCCTTCCAAATCTTGCAAAACTTGAATCGTCAAGGGAAAAGGAATCATTGTTCCCATCCATTGTTCTTGAAAGGATTTGCCAAGGGAGTTAGACCATTGGCATACGAGCCGAGCATTTTCTGTGCTCACATTTTCTTCAAAACGAATCATCATCTTGACCTCACCATCTTATAAATGTTTCTTTATTATACCACTTCTTCTATTTTTTACGAATAGATAAGTATGATTGATCTTTATTTTTTTCTTGTTGGGAGCATTCTCGCTTCTTTCTTGGGTTTGGTCATTGACCGTTTTCCTGAGCAATCCATTATCCGACCAGCTAGTCACTGCGATTCCTGTCAGACTCGCTTGCGTCCCTTGGATTTGATTCCTATTCTCTCGCAGGTGGTTAATCGCTTTCGCTGTCGCTACTGCAAGACTCGCTATCCTGTCTGGTATGCTCTCTTTGAATTTGGGTTAGGACTCCTCTTTCTAGCTTGGTCTTGGGGCTGGATTTCCATAGGACAAGTCATCCTCATAACTGCTGGCTTGACCTTGGGAATCTATGACTTTCGCCATCAGGAATATCCCTTAATGGTCTGGCTGACTTTCCACCTAATCCTCATGGCCTGCTCTGGTTGGAATCTGGTTATGTTCTTCTTTCTTGCCCTTGGAATCATGGCTCATTTTATCGATATCCGCATGGGCGCAGGGGATTTTCTCTTTCTGGCTTCTTGTGCCCTCATCTTTAGCGCGACCGAATTACTGATCTTAATCCAGTTTGCTTCTGCGACGGGTATTCTAGCCTTTCTCCTACAAAAGAAAAAGGAAAGACTTCCTTTTGTGCCTTTCCTCTTACTTGCTGCTTGTATGATTATTTTTGGTAAGCTACTGCTTGTTTGATAAAGTCCTGAATCGACTCTCCTTGGTGGAGAGCTTTTCAATTGAGTGAAATTTTCCAGTTAAATTACTTTCTCAATAAAGTTTCGTATGGTGGTTAAGCCATCTGGCGTGCCGATACTTTCTGGATGGTACTGGAAACCGTAGATAGGCAGGTTCCTGTGCTGAATTCCCATAATAGCTTGGTCATCCGTCGAACGAGCTGTAACTTCAAAATCTTCGGGTAATTCCTCCACCATAAGACTATGGTAACGCATGACTGAACATTTGTTCTCTATTCCATCGTAGAGAATGGATGGAGCTTCAAATTGTAGCTGACTTTGTTTACCATGCATGACCTTAGGAGCTAAGCCGAGTTTTCCACCGAATGCCTCAGCAATAGCCTGATGTCCAAGACAAATCCCTAAAATTGGTTTTCGGCCTGCAAAATCTCGAATCATTTCCTCCATCTTTCCAGCATCAGCCGGCCAACCAGGTCCAGGTGAAAAGACAAGCGCTTGAGCCTTTTCCGCGACTTGATAGAGACGAAGGTCATCGTTTCTTAAGACCTCAACAGGAGAAAAATTTCCGATATACTGAGCTAGATTATAGGTAAAAGAATCGTAATTATCAATCAATAAAATCACAGTTTTCTCCCTTTAGTCTTGGAATGATTAGTTGTTTTTAGCTTCTAGGTAGTCTGCAATAGCAGCTACGTCCTTGTCTCCACGACCAGAGACATTAATGATGATAATCTCATCTTTACTTAGTTTCGGTGCTCGTTTGACTGCTTCTGCGATAGCATGGGAGCTTTCAATAGCTGGGATAATTCCTTCAGTCTTGCTAAGAAGGAGCAAGGCTTGGACAGCTTCTTCGTCTGTCGCTGCTACGTATTCTACTCGACCTGAGTCTTTAAAGTAGGCGTGTTCTGGGCCAACCCCTGGATAGTCCAAACCAGCAGAGATAGAGTAAACTGGCGCCAGCTCTCCATCTTCCTTAAAGACTGCATAAGTCTTCATACCATCGACAATTCCGACACTACCTTTTGTCATAGTGGCTGCATGCTTGTCTGTATCAAGTCCGTGACCGGCAGCTTCGACCCCAACCAATTTGACTTCTTCATCAGCCACATACTGTGAAAAAGCACCGATGGCATTGGAACCACCACCTACACAGGCAATAACGTAGTCTGGTAAACGGCCTTCTTTTTCTAAGATTTGACGGCGAGATTCTTCACTGATAACCTTTTGAAACTCATGAACAATGGTAGGATAAGGATGAGGGCCTACAGCAGATCCCAAAACGTAGAAGGCTTCAAGGTCATTCATCCATGCTCCAAAGGCTGCATCAACCGCATCCTTGAGAGTTCGTGTCCCCGTTTCAACCGCGTGAACAGTTGCTCCCATCATCTCCATACGGAAAACATTGAGACGTTGGCGCTCCACATCTTCTGCACCCATGTAAACATCACAGGCCATACCAAACTTAGCTGCTGCAGCTGCAGTCGCAACACCGTGCTGACCAGCTCCTGTTTCCGCAATCACTCGTTTTTTACCCATACGTTTGGCAAGAAGAATTTGTCCTAAAACATTGTTGAGCTTGTGAGAACCAAGGTGATTAAGATCTTCGCGCTTGAGATAAATCTTAGCTCCGCCTAGGTGGTCTGTCAAACTTTCCGCAAAATAAAGCGGTGTTTCGCGACCAGAATAATCCTTCAAGTAATGGCGAAATTCTGCCAAAAATTCTGGATCATCCTTGTACTTGTTAAATGTCACTTCCAACTCATCCAACAAAGCTTGAATCGGCTCCGGTACAAAACTACCACCAAATTGTCCAAAATAACCTTTAGTTGTCATAAAATTTCCCTCTTTCTGTATGAATTCGGCTTTTTGTTTGCTTTTAGTAGTAGGCAAGGAACTGTAGATAGAACTCTAGTTCATCAAAGCGACTTAACGCCCTAATAAAAGATAAACAAAATGACCGAAAGAAAAAAGCCCACACACAGAATCTACTTCCGTGTGAGGGCGTTGGTAACGCGGTGCCACCTCAATTATAAAGGGACTATTCCCCTTTACATCTCTGCCTTGTCTAACAACAAGTTGCACTGTAAGGTGTGCGGACCGAATTTTCATTGTTTCAAATTCATTTTTAAAATCAGCCCACTTTCACTACTTTCAACCACCTGTTCACAATCACCACAGGCTCCCTGAAGATCAAACATAGTTACTTTTCTGATTTGTTGAGAATATTATATGCTATTGTCCGCTTTTTGTCAAGATTTTTTTATGATTTTTTTCCAGAACCGAGGATTTCTTCGGAAATTCTCACCAAAGTCTGAACGATGTAATCAACTTCTTCATCGCTTAATTTTGTATGAAGAGGAAGCGTAATTTCATTTTCAAAGAAGGCATAGGCTCTTGGATAATCTGCCATATCAAAACCAAGATTCTTATAGGCTGTCAAGAGAGGAAGCGGTTTGTAGTGTACATTACTTGCAATTCCTGCTTTGGCCAATTCTTGGATAATACGATTACGCTCTTCTAGACTAGCACCTTCTACATGGGTGATGTAGAGGTGACGACAAGATTCAACAGTATCAGTCTTGTGTGCCAATGGGTGAATACGAGTACCCGCAAAACCACGATCATAGCGGTCCACGATGTCCTTACGACGTTGCAACAAACCAGGGTAACGATCCAATTGTACCAAACCAATCGAAGCCATGATATCCGTCATGTTGCACTTGTAGGCAGGTGTTACGATATCGTACTCCCATGAACCCAATTGCATCTTGGCAAGGGCGTCCTTTGTTTGACCATGAAGGGAAAGGATTTGGAATTCCTTGTACATCTCTTCGTCGTCAATCGCTGGATTTGCTTTCCAAGTCGCACTTCCTCCCTCAGCAGTTGTAAAGTTTTTAACAGCGTGGAATGAGAAGGAAGTAAAGTCAGCAATAGAACCAGCTGGTTGCCTTTTGTAAGTAGATCCCAAAGCATGGGCACTATCAGAGACAATCACGATACGGTTAAAGGCCTTTTGCCACTTGCTAGCAGCTGTAAAGAGATCACGTTTTTTCTCCACGACTTGGAACAAACGGTCATAGTCGCAAACAATCCCTGCAAGCTCAACCGGAATAATCACCTTGGTCTTTTCAGTAATAGCTTGCTCAAGAAGGTCATAGTCCATCTCAAACGTATCTGCTTGAATATCCACCATGACAGGTGTTGCTCCCACGTGAGTGATGACACTACATGAAGCTGTGTAAGTCATGGCTGGAACAATGACTTCATCTCCAGGTCCCACTTCCAAAACACGTAAAATCAACTCAAGAGCGGCTGTCGCAGAGTTGAGGCAGACAGTCTTAGGTGTCTGTGTGTATTGGGACAAGCGACGCTCTAGTTCTTTTGTCTTAGGACCTGTTGTGATCCAACCAGAACGCAGAGTGTCCGCTACTTCAGCAATTTCAGCTTCTGTAATATCGGGTGGTGAAAATGGAATATTGTAATTTGGCATTGATTTGCTCCTTTTGTCTGTACTCATTTTCTCATGACTACTTTATTTTAGCACTTCAAACACGGTTTGAAACATGATTTTGATGTCTCCAAGGAAACTAAACTCTCGGAGATAGGCGAGATTATAGCGCATCTTTTCAGGAAGAACATGTTCGACATAGGCCTGGTCAACCGACAGACCTTTCTCTGTCATCTGACTGATGATCGTGTCCTCATCCTTGTAGTTGATGCTGGCTGGAGAGGTGATTCCTGCTGGCAAGAGCAAGGTCGCCATCATTTCAGGACTATACTGCTCGGTGTAACGTGGCACTTCAGGTCGTGTACCGACAAAGGACATCTCGCCTTTAAGTACATTGACCAGCTGAGGTAGTTCGTCCAAACGCACACGGCGGATGAAATTTCCCACTTTGGTAATACGGCTATCGTTAGCAGAAGTCACCAGACTTCCTTTTTTATCCGCGTCCGTCACCATAGTACGGAACTTCCAAATCTTGAACGGACGGTTGTACTGGGTCACGCGCTCTTGCTTGTAAATGACAGGTCCCTTGCTATCCAACTTGATCCAAATGCTCAAGATAAGAAAGATGGGAGAAGTCAAAACTAGCAAAAACAGGGCTAAAACCCAATCCAGGCAACGCTTGAAAATCAGCGAACCCTTCCTTTTAGAGACAAGCTGGTAGTAGGACTCAACCTCGCTTGATTTCATTTCCACGGGCAAGTCTTCCCATTTCAGCATGCTGTTTCTCCTTTGTTTTTATTATACTATTTGTCAACATTTTTCATTATACCACAAAATGGAAAAGGCGGTGCAAGAAAGCTGTAATTTGGAGGAATTCTTATTAGGACATGGCTCCAGCTTGCAAGCTATACATCTTGTGATAGGTTCCTCCTAAGGCCAAGAGTTCCTCATGGGTTCCACTCTCGATGATGCGCCCCTTGTCCAAGACGTAGATGCAGTTGGCATCTTGGATGGTCGAAAGGCGATGAGCAATAGCAATGGTTGTCCGACCCTGTCTCATCTTAGCTAGGGAATCTTGAACCAAACTTTCTGTTTCAGAGTCAATATTGGCTGTCGCTTCATCCAAAATCAGGATTTTAGGCTGACTGGCGACTGTTCTAGCAAAGGCAAGAAGCTGGCGCTGGCCAGTAGAAAAGCTCGAACCACGCTCAGACACAGGTGCATCATAACCCAGAGGAAGGTCCTGAATAAAGGAATCTGCATCGACAAAGGCAGCCGCGGCCTGAACCTCTTCATCACTAAGATCTTGGTACATGGCGATATTGGACTTGATAGTCCCGTGATAGAGGAAGGGATCCTGTAAGACAAGACCGATGTTCTTTCTCAGCTCTTCCTGACTGTAGTCTCTAATATCCACACCATCCAAGAGAACTCTCCCTGACTGAAATTCATAAAAGCGCATGAGGACATTGATAATGGAAGATTTCCCGGAACCTGTATGACCCACAAAGGCAATGGTTTCGCCCTTCTTAACTGAAAAGGAAATATCATCCAGAATCGGATGTTTGCCATCATATGAGAAACACACATGTTCAAAACGGATATTGCCTTCTTTGACTTTGGCTGGTCCATTTTCTTGAAGAGGCTCATAGGTCTTCTCGTCAATCAAGGCAAAGACACGACCTGCAGATACCATGGACGTTTGAAGGGTTGAAAAGTTTTGCGTCACCTCAATCAAGGGATCAAAGAGACGATTGATATACTGGATAAAGGCATACATGGTTCCGGCTGTTATCCCGATAGAAAGACCACGATAACCAAAGTAGGCCATCAAAACGGCGTAGCCCAGGAGTTTCAATAAACTCATGGCAGGGCGCAAGAAGAGGGCATCCAAGGCTACAGAACGGTTGGCATAGACCAAGTGTTCTTGGTTGATTTCATCAAATTCTGCTTGCAGGCGCTTCTCTTGATTAAAGGCCTGGATAATCCTGATTCCCTCGATATTCTCTGCCAGCTTACTATTGATATCCGACAAGAGACTTCTGGTTTTTTCGATGATTTTCACTGACTTTTTCCGATAGAGATTGACCAAAAGGAAAATCAAGGGAAGAAAAAGCAAAACTAATGCTGTCAAACGAAAATCCAGCACCAACATGGTATACAGAGTTGTCAGAAAGATGAAAACTGCTGAGATAAAGCTGGATAAAATCCCTGAAAACATGTCACTGATGGTCTCGGTATCATTGGTCAAACGAGAAACGATGGAACCTGCTGGCGTCTTATCAAAATAAGACATGCCCAGTTTCTCCATATTGGCAAAGGCATCGCGACGAATATCCCTAACAATACTGTAGGACACCCGCGCAAAGAGAAGGTTGCCGACATACTGGACCAGAGTTTGCAGGATATAGAGGCCATAGTAGGCTAATAAAACTGTAATAGCAAACTGATTGAGATTGCTGAGGTACTGGTCGATAAAGTGGGAAGCTACAAGGGGAATGACACTTTTAGTGATTGTCGTCGCAAGGAGAAAACTGAGTGCCAAAAAGGTCAGGAGTCCATAGGGCTTGAGATAAGACATCAAGCGCTTCAATACAGCCCATTGTTCTTGCTTATTCTGCATCTTCTCCTCCTTTCATTTCCAACTGCTGAGACTGGTAGGTTTGGGCATACCAGCCATCTAGAGCTAGCAGGTCTTCGTGCGTACCTCGTTCGATAATCTGTCCATTTTGCAGAACTAAAATCAAATCTGCATGGACAACAGCACTGAGACGATGTGCTGTAATAATGGTTGTCTTATCCTTCCGCGTCTCCTTGAGATTGTCGATGATGGCATACTCCGTCTTGGCATCCACGGCGGACAAGGAATCATCTAAAATCAAGATATCAGGGTCTAAAATCATCGCCCGACTCATGGCCAGACGTTGCTTTTGCCCACCAGAAAGACTGACTCCCTTTTCACCGATCAACGTATCAAATCCCTGAGGCATGTCCACAATATCTTGGTAAACTTGCGCTAGTTTAGTCGCTTCCTCGACCACCGAAAGGGGCAAGTTAGGATTGCCAAAGCGGATATTGTCTAAGATTGAAGCCGCAAAGAGAAACTGATCCTGAGGGACATAGCCCATGAGACTGCGAAGATCTGTCAGACGATAATCCCGAATATCGTGACCGTTTAGGTAAATGGCTCCCTTATCCACATCGTATTCACGCAAGAGGAGTTTTAGCAAGGACGTTTTTCCAGAGCCTGTCTGACCAACCAAGCCCAGAGTTTGCCCTTTTTCCAAACTAAAGTGAATATCCGTCAGTGTCTCCTCATTTTCAAAGGCAAAACTGTCAATGGTGTACTCCAAACGTCCATTTTCTATACCATCTAAAGGAAACTCCGGGTCTTGTACAGGTGATTCCTGAGACAAAAGATCCTCAATTCGCTGGTAAGAAACCTTCCCTCGCTGAGTGATATTAAAGAGGAAGCCAATGGCCATAAGAGGCCAAACCAACATATCTAAGTAGCTGATAAAGGTAACCAGATTCCCAACCGTGATTTGCCCTTTCTGAACCATCAAAGAGCCGACCAAAAGAGTTAAGACATAGGACGAGCCAACAAACAAGAGAACCATGGGATCGAAGAGACTATCGTATTTCATGGTTTGGAGGTTCTTTTGGAAGGTCAATTCATTGACTTCCTGAAAGGACTCCAGCTCATCAGCCTGATAACCGAAAGACTTGGTCACTTTGATACCTGATACAGACTCCTGCACCTTGTTATTGAGTTCGGAAAAGGCAGCTTGTGACTCGCCAAAGGCCTTGTGGGTCTTTCTCCCTAGACGACTGGTCGCATAAGCCATGAAAGGCAAGGGAAGAATGGCAACCAAGGTCATCTGCCATGAGATGCTAAAGAGCATGGTCAGCAAGGTCACCAGCGCTGTGATAGAAGCATCCACCGCAGACATAACACCGCCCCCTGCCAGACGAGTTAAGGCATTGATATCGTTGGTGGCGTGTGCCATCAAGTCCCCCGTCCGATATGTTTGATAAAAGGCTGGAGACATTTTTGTAAAATGCTCAAACAAGCGAGACCGCATAATCTGCCCCAGACGATAGGATGTTCCAAGAATATACATGCGCCAAACATAGCGCAGATAGTACATCCCAAAGGCTGCCAGCAGTAGATAAAATAGATTAAGGAGGAGGTCCTGCTGGGTTAATTGTCCCCCAGTGATGGCGTCAATCACCCGTCCCATGACCATGGGGGGAATGAGATTGAGGACGGAAACCAAGACCAAGGCCACAATCCCGACTAGATAACGGCGCTTTTCTAACTTGAAAAACCACCAGAGTTTTTGAATAATGGACATAAAATCCCTTTCTGATTGCAAATGGAAACCTGAGGCCAAGACTCAATGAAAATCAAAGAGCAAACTAGGAAACTAGCCGCAGGCTGTACTTGAGTACGGCAAGGCGACGTTGACGCAGTTTGAATTTGATTTTTGAAGAGTACAAGACCCCAGGTTTTTCTTATTCATAAGTTACGACTGAGACGACACCCTTGTCATACTCAGCAATAAAGATATTGGCCACATTGTCATACCCTTGTTTGCTGAGATTATCAAGCAGCCATTCTTCGCTCCGATCAATGGTCTCCAAAATTTCAACTTGGATCACACCGTCTGTGACAACAGGATACTTGGGATTCTCATCTCCCATTTGGACTACGATGAGTTGACCGTTCTGCTCCTGCATAGCGCGTTTGACTTGTTTCATTTGGAAAATTCCCTGGCTACGGAGCTTAAGAGCTACGTCCGCTGCAGATAAACCAACCGAACGACAGGCTTCTGGATCAATCTTTCCATTTTTGATGAGCAGGGTTGGTTTCCCATCAATCAAACGTTTCACAAAGTGAACATTATTGTTAAGCCATTTAAGAGTCAAGACCAGAATGGTCCACATAATCAGGATAACTGCATACTGAAGGATACTGATGGCGCTATTGTAAATCACCCCACCAATGATACCCCCTAGTACATAGTTCTGAATTTGATCTATTGCTGAGTTAGGCGCTAGGTTGCCCTTTCCTGTCACATTGATGACAAAGACAAGAGAAAAGAGACCCAAGGCTAGTTTGATTAAAATTTCGATATAATTGAGTGTCATTTGTTCACCTCCACCAGTTCAATCGCATCTGTTTTATACAATTCCACTTTCTCTAACAGGTACTTGTCTGGCTCACTTCCGTTCAAGGCACGGTAATAGCGATCTCCTACCTTAATAAGTGCGCCATCTGTGTTTGTGGAAGTATTAACATAGACTTCTGACTTGTCTACTCCCAAATCTTTGGAAACAAGCTCGATGAAATGAAGTGAAGCTTGAAATTTATTGTTAGAAACTTGATTGTTTTGATATGTCGTGATACTGACCAAAAGTAGAGCTAGCAAGGTCAGGGCTGAAATCATGACCAACTCACGAAATTTGGTCCCCTTTTTATCATGGTATGCCTTAAAAGCAAAAAAACCTGTCACAGCTAATAGAACAATTCCAAAGCCAACCATGATACCATTTTGCTGACCGATTTGGCTGAGTACATAGTCATAAGAATAGAATTTCATGTATTTTCACTCCCTTTCATAAAATCATTCTTAATTATAAACGAAAGAGGGTGATTTTTCAAACCATACGTTGGGGAAATGCGCCTTTTTTTGGTATAATATAGTCTGTAATCTCAATGAAAAAGGTAACTTTATGAAACTCATCTCATGGAATATTGATTCCCTCAATGCAGCCCTAACGAGTGACTCAGCTCGCGCTAAGTTATCCCAAGAAGTCCTACAAACCTTGGTAGCCGAAAATGCTGATATTATCGCTATCCAGGAAACCAAGCTTTCTGCAAAAGGGCCTACAAAAAAACACTTGGAAATTTTAGAAGAACTCTTCCCAGGTTATGAAAACACTTGGCGTTCTTCCCAAGAACCTGCCCGCAAAGGCTACGCTGGAACCATGTTCCTTTATAAGAAAGAACTCACACCAACAATAAGCTTCCCAGAGATTGGTGCCCCGTCTACCATGGACTTGGAAGGTCGCATCATCACCTTGGAATTTGACACATTTTTCGTGACCCAAGTTTACACTCCAAACGCTGGCGATGGTCTCAAACGCTTGGAAGAGCGTCAAGTCTGGGACGTCAAATACGCTGAGTATTTGGCTCAACTAGACAAAGAAAAACCAGTCCTTGCAACCGGTGACTACAACGTAGCCCACAAGGAAATCGACCTTGCAAATCCTGCCAGCAACCGCCGCTCACCAGGATTTACAGACGAGGAACGTGCTGGGTTTACCAACCTCTTGGCAACTGGATTTACCGACACCTTCCGCCACATTCACGGTGATGTCCCAGAGCGCTATACTTGGTGGGCACAACGCAGCAAGACTTCTAAAATCAACAATACAGGCTGGAGAATCGACTACTGGCTCACCAGCAATCGCGTGGCTAACAAGGTGACTAAGTCTGACATGATTGACTCAGGTGCGCGTCAAGACCACACACCCATTGTCATGGAGATTGAGCTCTAAGGAGAAAGCTAATGGACTATCAAGCTGTCATTCCCGAATTTGTAGTATCTGACCTCGAAAAGTCACGCCACTTCTACTGCGACTTGCTGGGATTTTCTGTCGAATACGAGCGTCCAGAGGAGAAATTTCTCTTCCTCTCGCTTGAAGACTGCCAACTTATGCTAGAAGAAGGCAGCACAGAAGAATTAGCCCAACTAACCTATCCTTTCGGGCGCGGTGTCAATATTTCCTTTGGCATTGAAGATGTCCCTCAGCTCCACCAAAAACTGCTGGAAGCTGACTATCCTATCCATCGTCCGCTGACCAAAAGAGAATTTCGAGTGGGAGATAGCTTTATTTACCCTCATGAATTTGCGATTTTGGATCCTGATGGTTATTTTTTAAGATTTAGCGAATAGAATAATAGAACCCTACAATACTGTATCTCGTTGTAGGTTTCTTTTTTGTTCGTTTTTTTCATTAAAACACTAACAAAACATTTGATTTCTAAAGCTATTTAGTGTAAAATAATGACATTAGCGCTTTGACGTTCTATTATAGTACCATTTTACTTGTTTATGTCGTGAATTGGCACGACGTTTCTACAAGGTGCCGGAACACCTAACAATGAGTATGTCAGCTGAAGGTATGGTTTTGGCCATGCCTATTTTGGGGACTTACTTAGGGGATTAAGTAGGTCCTTTTTCTATTACATACTAGAAACTCTAGACAAGCAAATGAAGCATCTTTTAGACTTTAGGAGGTCTTATGAAATTATTAGAAGAGCGCATCCTCGAGGATGGGCATATCTTGGGTGACAACATCCTCAAGGTGGATTCCTTTTTAACCCACCAAGTTGACTTTAGCTTGATGCGAGAGATTGGTAAGGTGTTTGCGGAAAAATTCGCAACTACTGGCATTACCAAGGTCGTGACCATTGAAGCGTCAGGCATTGCCCCAGCTGTTTTTACAGCTGAAGCCTTGAATGTTCCCATGATTTTCGCCAAGAAAGCTAAAAACATCACCATGAACGAAGGTATATTAACTGCAGAAGTCTACTCCTTTACCAAGCAGGTGACCAGCACCGTTTCCATCGCTGGAAAATTCCTTTCACCAGAGGACAAGGTATTGATTATTGACGATTTCCTTGCTAATGGCCAAGCTGCCAAAGGCTTGATCCAAATCATCGAACAGGCCGGAGCAAAAGTCGAAGCTATCGGAATTGTTATCGAAAAATCCTTCCAAGATGGTCGTGACTTGCTCGAGAAAGCCGGCTACCCAGTCCTATCACTCGCTCGCTTGGATCGTTTCGAAAATGGTCAGGTCGTATTTAAGGAGGCAGATCTCTAATGCAAAAACAAGAAAAACACTCACAAGCAGCCGTTCTTGGCTTACAGCACTTACTAGCCATGTACTCAGGTTCTATCCTGGTTCCCATCATGATTGCGACAGCTCTTGGCTATTCAGCTGAGCAATTGACCTACCTGATTTCTACAGATATATTCATGTGTGGGGTGGCCACCTTCCTCCAACTCCAACTCAACAAACACTTTGGTGTTGGACTACCAGTCGTTCTTGGAGTTGCTTTCCAGTCAGTCGCTCCTTTGATTATGATTGGTCAGAGCCACGGTAGTGGGGCTATGTTTGGTGCCCTCATCGTATCAGGAATCTATGTCGTTCTGATTTCAGGCATTTTCTCAAAAGTGGCCAATCTCTTCCCATCTATCGTAACAGGATCTGTTATTACGACTATCGGACTAACCTTGATTCCTGTCGCTATTGGAAATATGGGAAATAATGTTCCAGAGCCAACTGGTCAAAGTCTCTTGCTTGCAGCCATCACTGTTCTGATTATCCTCTTGATCAACATCTTTACCAAAGGATTTATCAAGTCTATCTCCATTTTGATTGGTCTGGTTGTTGGAACTGCCATCGCTGCTACCATGGGCTTGGTTGATTTCTCACCTGTTGCGGCAGCACCACTAGTCCATGTTCCTACTCCCCTCTACTTTGGGGTGCCAACTTTTGAAATCTCTTCTATTGTCATGATGTGTATCATCGCAACGGTATCTATGGTTGAGTCCACTGGTGTTTACCTAGCCTTGTCAGATATTACCAATGACCCAATCGACAGCACGCGCCTTCGCAACGGTTACCGAGCAGAAGGTTTGGCAGTCCTTCTCGGAGGAATCTTTAACACCTTCCCTTACACAGGATTTTCACAAAACGTTGGTTTGGTTAAATTATCTGGTATCAAGACCCGCCTGCCAATCTACTACGCAGCTGGTTTCCTAGTCCTCCTTGGACTCCTTCCTAAGTTTGGAGCCCTCGCCCAAATCATTCCGAGTCCTGTCCTCGGTGGTGCCATGCTAGTAATGTTTGGCTTTGTTTCCCTTCAAGGGATGCAAATCCTTGCCCGCGTTGACTTTGCTAACAATGAACACAACTTCCTTATCGCAGCTGTATCCATCGCTGCAGGTGTCGGACTCAACAATAGTAATCTCTTCGTCAGCATGCCGACAGCCTTCCAAATGTTCTTCTCAAATGGAATTGTCGTAGCCAGCCTACTTGCCATTGTCCTCAATGCCGTCCTAAACAGGAAGAAAAAATAAGAAAAAGAGGTGTGAGCCTCTTTTTTGTTTGACAAAATAAAAACATCTATCTACTCATATATGCTAGTATGATAGTCCTGAAAATCATCTGCATCAAGAACTATTTCACCATTCTTATACTTTTCTCTTACAATACGTTCAGCTTCATACTTATCTTCAGCTTCTATACTCACTAAACGGGTTAGAGTTTCAGTAATTTCTATAGTATACTTTTTCATCTTAAGTTTCTCTCCAATAACTCACTTATTAGCAATAATCTATATTTGGGACTTTCCAACCACTCTGGCAATTCATCTCCATATTCCCAGCTATATTTTTTATTCAATAAAGAAAGTTGTTCCTCATCACCAAATTCTATATTTGCAGATATCCATTTCACACAATCAGGGTCTGATAAAGTATAAACCATCAAACTTCAGTTTTCGTAATTACTCTCTGTTTCATAATCAGGCCAGATAACTTTTAAGAAATCATACACCTCTTCTGATGCAACAAGTTGTTTCGTTTTCATAATTTCCGATACTTTCCTCTACCTTTAAATTCTATTATTTCTTTGTCTCTTAATATTTGAAGCTGTTGCCTAATCTTTTCTTTGATATGATTGTTCTTAACAAAGATATTTTTTAAGTCACTTTCAAAACGATACATATCTTCAAGGGTAAATTCTGAATCATCTATCTTATCTATACAATTTAGAATTTCTATTGTCCAACCTCTTGATGAAAGAGAGTTCTTCCTTAAAAACAAACTTTGCTTAAATTCTTTTGTAACTTTTTCTGGATCCCTAACTTGCCCATTTTGCACGAGAAATATTCTTCCTTTGGAAGGTACTTGCGATAAATCTATGTTACAACCAATCCAACCTGCTCGTCTAGCAGTTGGCGCAAGTGGCTTCCTTTGAATAATTGATTTCGGTGTAACAAATTGCTTTGGAAGGACCAGAAAATTATCCACCTCAAAATTGTTTGTATAAGTTAAAAAAAAGAAATTAGGATTATTATCTGCCTGAACACGCTCCATCATCGTTGCATAAGCACCATCATTGATTGTTGATGAAAAATTCCTTTTTTGCTCTTTAGTTCAAACTCCTCACTACAATGATTACAGTAAAAATCTGCTACAGGCCGATTATTTTCAAAATGATTTAAGGGATTGTTCTCACAATTAGGGCAATAAGACTGACGATAAACCCAATCCTCCGTTAAGATACGTGCCTTTTGGCTATTACTTTTATAGGTTTCTACTAATTCTAAATTAAAGTGTAATTCCATTTAAAAATTCCTCACTAATATGAGAATTCACTCGATATAAGCAATTAAAATCTACTATAACTAGTATACCACATATATGTACCTATTACCTTTGTATTTTCATCACTCTCTTTAATATTTGCTTCTAACATATCTCATAAATTAAAAATGAGTGAGATAAATTTATCCCACTCACCTTTCTTTATATCCTTACCTGTCTGTCTTCTGACCGCTGACCTGTGACAAACATGGTAAAGGTTGCCTTACAGACATTTTTGCCATCTTGATTGATGATAGCAACATCCACCACACAAGTTGTACGACCTTGATGGACACATTCTCCTTTTATGGTCAACACATCATCGCGTTTCCCTGCCTTGAGGTAGTTGATGGAGGATTGGAGCGTCACTACGTCTAGTCCTAGCGAGATGAGCACCAATCCACTAATCTGATCACAGAGGGTAAAGAGATAGCCACCATGAGCATTGCCATAATAGTTGAGCGATGAGTCCACTACTTTGGTCGTCACCTCAACGTGGCCATCTTTCATCTCTTTAATTTCATAATTTTCAAAAGCTGATATAGCGTCAAAATGAAAATCTTTCATATTTCCCTCCTAAATTTCAAACACTATATCATACTACTACTTTTTACAAGACTAGGCAAGAATTATTCACTGGTCTGGTAAAATTTCGACTTGTTCTACAAAGCGCATAAATGCTGCTTGTCCCTGTTCCGTTTGCTTGTAAACTCCAGCGTCCTCCAGAACACGCGCAAAGATAGCACCTACAGAGTCCTTGACGATTTCAAGGGCCTTTTCTTTATCTTTTAGGTCTGGATGTTGGACTTTGAGCTGCTCTGCCCATTTCTGATGATAGTCGGCAACTATATCATCATCTCCCACGAGGTAGCTAGCGACTTGCTCCACTTCTGCTTTCAAACGAGGTGGTAAGATTGCCAAGCCCATGACCTCAATCAAGCCGATATTTTCCTTCTTGATATGTTGAACATCCTTGTGGGGATGATAGATACCATCAGGATGCTCTGGCGATGTCTGATTATCCCGCAAGACCAAGTCCAACTCAAACTGGCCATCGCGTTTACGGGCAATCGGTGTGATGGTGTGATGCGGTGTCCCGTCTGTTTCTGCCAAAATCTGCACTGCAGGGTCTGAATACTGGCGCCATTCCTGCAAAATCTTATCGGCCAAGTTGATCAAATCCTCTTTAGAATCCGAGGTCAAACGTAGCACTGACATAGGCCACTTGACAATCCCAGCCTTGACCTGCTCAAAATCAGCAAATCGGAAAGCATTTTGCAAGGGAGCCACTTCCATTGGGAAGACATGTCGCCCACCTTGATAATGGTCGTGCGTCAGAATAGACCCTCCCACGATCGGCAGGTCGGCATTTGAGCCCGCAAAATAGCCTGGAAACTGCTCAACGATAGCCAGCAGACGCTCAAAGCTCTGACGATTGATAGCCATAGGTCGATGCTGCCCATCTAAGAAGATACAGTGCTCATTAAAATAAGCATAAGGCGAATACTGGAAGCCCCACTCCTGACCCGCCATTTCAAAACGGATAATGCGGTGATTGCTACGAGCTGGATGGTTAACCCGACCATAATAGCCCTCATTCTCTAGACAGAGTTGACACTGTGGGTAATTGCTAGCTTGAACCAACTTAGCCGCCGCAATCTCCTTTGGATCCTTTTCAGGCTTAGAGAGGTTAATGGTAATCTCAAGCTCTCCATAGTCAGACGGAACGCGATAAGCGATATTCTTAGAAATGGCCTTGAGCTTGATGTAATCGTTTTTCTGGCTGAGCTGGTAAAAATCTGCAATCGCCTGTTCAGGAGATTGGACGTAAGTCCCCCAAAAGTCACGATTAACCTTACTCGGACAAGGGGTCACCAAATCCATCAGTTCAGCACCGAGAATTTCACGAGCAGCCTGACTATCTTCAATCGTCTCTATTCGAACCGCCTCCTCGACAAGCTGGTCCTTGAGGTCAATCAATTTATCCAGATTCGTCTCAACTTCCAAAACACCATCTCCCACTCGTGCCAAGACACGATTGGTCAAGTAGATTCGATCCATTTCCTCAAATGAACTTTTAGCAATGACTTCCGTGATAAATGCATCTAGAACTCCCTGACTCATTGATTCTCCTTCTTACTTTCTAAATAGTCTCTGACAGCATCTAAATCCTGAAAAACTTGTTCTGTTTTATTTAAGAAAGACTGTGCTGGCATTTTTAAGTCTGGAATACAAATAACTGGTATCCCAGCTCTATAGGCTGCTTCAATCCCTGCTTCACTATCCTCCAATACTAAGCAATTCTCTGGTAAAACATTCAAATCACTACAGGCCTTTAAAAATATATCAGGATAAGGTTTGCTTCGCTTTACATCTTTTGCAAAAACTAGATGGTCAAATAAGGACAGTATACCATTACTATCCAAAATCATTCTAGCCCTAGATTCAACACTTGAAGTTGCTAAAGCGATTGGAATACCTTCTCTTTGCAAAAAAGCAAGCAAATTTTTAGCACCTTTTTTTAAATTTACACCTTTGGCTAAAATTCGATCTTCCAGTTCATAAACTTTTTCCAAGGTTTGGTCAAAGTTCCAAGGTAAATCATAGGTATCCAAAAATCGTTGAACATTCTCCTCTTCCCTATGTCCACTGTATTCTCTAGAATATGTTTCTTCTGTGAAAGGAATTCCAAAATCTTCAAGCAATTCTTGATAAACTTTTAGAGAAATGATCTCAGTATCAGCTAATAAGCCATCTAAATCAAATATTACAGCGTCCATTTACTTCTCTCCTAGTCTAAAACGCGAGTGCCACCTGCAACTTCAGCGATATAGAAGCTTGGAGCGTAGCCAACTACTTCCTCGTAGTGTTTGCCAACAGCTTCCTTAAAGGCCTCAACAGTATCTTTTTGCACCAAGGCAATGGCACATCCGCCAAAACCTGCCCCTGTCATACGAGCACCGAGAACCCCTTCTTGTGCCCAAGCTTTATGAACAAGAGTATCCAATTCCAAACCAGTTACTTCATAATCATGCTCCAGAGAAACGTGAGAAGCATTCATCAAACGACCAAATGTTTCCAAATCACCTGCCTGAAGAGCTGCTTGCGCTTTAAGGGTACGTTGGTTTTCAAGCACGGCATGGCGAGCACGTTTCAAACGATTTTCATCTTTAATCAGATAACTATATTGGTCAAAGGCCCACTCATCCAATTCACCCAAAGTCTGAATATCCAAGGCTACTTGCAATTCTTCTACTGCTTTTTCACACTCCGCACGGCGCTCATTATATTTAGAGTCTGCTAGTTCACGACGTTTGTTGGTGTTCATGATAACAACGACATTGTCCTTCAAATCAAGTGGTACCAAATCATACTCTAAGGTGTTGGTATCAAGGTAAATAGCACGTTGGTCTGCACCCATACCGATAGCAAACTGGTCCATGATACCAGAGTTGACTCCGATAAAGTTGTTTTCTGTTTGTTTTCCGATTTTAACCAAATCCAAACGGTCTAGTTTTAAATCAAAGAGATGCTCTGCCACGACTCCTGTCAAGAGTTCAAGGGATGCTGAAGAAGATAATCCAGCACCATTTGGGATATTTCCATAAACATAAAAATCAAACCCTTTGTCAATCACGTGCCCAGCTTCTTGCAAGAAATGAAGGACACCTTTTGGATAGTTGGTCCAGCTGTGCTCTTTTTCAAACTTGAGGTCAGCAAGAGACACTTCGATAATACCCTTATCTTCAAAGTTGGCTGAGTAGAAACGCAAGACTTGGTCGTCACGCTTGCGAGCTGCACCGTAAGTTCCCAAGGAAATTGCAGCTGGAAAAACGTGCCCACCGTTGTAGTCTGTGTGTTCACCAATCAAATTGATACGACCTGGTGAAAAGAAAGTTTGGTCTGCTTCTTGACCAAAAACGGCAAGAAAGTCTTTGCGAAGGGCTTCAGCAGTAAGATGTTGTGACATATGATTTCTCCTTTTACTGTCCGTTAAGTCACCTTAACGTGTAATCGTTTTCTTCTATTGTATCCAAGGCATTTGCCAAGGTCAATCCTTTTTACTAAACTTTTACTAAACTATCGGTAAAAAGCAGAAAAATATGATATACTAACCTAAAAGAAGGAGGATTTATGGCTACCTTAAAAGACATTGCACAGTTAGCCTCTGTCTCTATCGCGACCGTATCTCGTGTACTCAATCGCGACCAGAGTCTATCTGTTACAGAAGAAACCAGACACCGTATTTTAACCGTCGCTGAAGAGCTGGGCTACACCAAACACCTCAAGACAGGCGAGTCCCACAAGCCCAAGCAAAAGATTGCCATTATCCAATGGGTCAGCGAACAAGGGGAGCTGGACGACCTCTACTACTACCAAATTCGCCTAGGCATCGAAAAAAGAGCCCAAGAGTTGGACTATGATATCTTGCGCTATTTTAATGACCATCCTTTTACACTAAGCGAAGAAGTGATTGGAATTCTCTGCATCGGAAAATTTAGTCGAGCTCAGATTTCTGCCTTTGAAGAATACCAAAAGCCACTTGTCTTTCTGGACAGCGATACTCTTTCACTAGGACATACCTGTATTATCACGGACTTTTATACTGCTATGAAACAGGTTGTCGATTATTTTCTCAGCCAAGGGATGAACCGTATCGGGATTCTAACAGGCCTTGAAGAAACAACCGACCAGGAAGAAATTATCCAAGATAAGCGGCTAGAAAATTTCAAAGACTATACCCAAGCAAATGGAATCTACCATGAAGAACTGGTCTTTCAGGGGAGCTTTACTGCCCAGTCTGGCTATGACTTGATGAAGGAGGCCATTCAGAGCTTAGGAGACCAACTCCCACCAGCCTTTTTCGCAGCCAGCGATAGTTTAGCCATTGGTGCCCTCCGTGCCCTTCAAGAAGCTGGAATTAGCCTACCAGACCGCGTCAGCCTCATTTCTTTCAACGACACCAGCCTGACCAAGCAGGTCTATCCTCCTCTTTCTAGCATTACCGTCTATACCGAAGAAATGGGCCGAGCAGGTATGGATATTCTTAACAAGGAAGTTCTCCACGGTCGCAAGATCCCTAGCCTAACCATGCTGGGCACCAGACTGACTTTGAGAGAGAGTACGCTGCCATAACTCAACAAATATACCAACGCAAAAAATCCTAATAGAAATTCTCAAATCTCCATTAGGATTTTCTTTTTTATTCCATCACAATCATAGCCTTAATCGTCTTACGTTCATCCATATCTTTATAGGCTTGGTCAATCTCTTCTAATTTATAACTTGAAGTAAAGACACGGCCTGGGTTGATATCGCCATCAAGGACTGCCTTCAGTAAGAACTGTTTGTTGTAAGTCGTTACAGAGGCTGCTCCGCCTGCTACCGTAATATTTTGAGCAAAAGTTGAACCAAGAGCTCGATTGCTATAGTGAGGAACTCCAACAAAGCCCAAACGACCACCATTGTGAAGGACACCAAGAGCCTGATCAACCGCTGCCTCAGTACCGACACACTCAAGAGCTGCATCTGCTCCTCCACCAAGAATTTCTCGAACCTTGGCAATTCCTTCTTCGCCACGTTCAGCCACAACAGCTGTCGCCCCTGACTCCAAAGCCATTTGTTGACGGTCTTCGTGACGACTCATGAGAACAATTTGAGATGCACCACGCATTTTAGCGGCGATAACAGCACATTGCCCAACAGCCCCGTCACCGATAACGACAACCTTATCCCCTTTTTGAACATTAGCAACATGCGCAGCATGATAGCCGGTCGGCATGACATCAGCCAGTGTCAAGAGGGATTTGAGCATGCCTTCTGTATAATCAGAGGGCTGACCCGGAATTTTGACAAGAGCCCAGTTGGCATATTCGAAGCGCATATATTCTGCTTGCACCCCATCTGACCAGTTATTGCCAATATGACGATCACAGGTGCCATCATATCCTGCTCGACAGGCATCACATTCCCCGCATCCATGAGTAAATGGAGCAATAACAAAATCGCCAGGTTTAACGATTGTCACTGCATCACCAATTGCCTCAACGATACCAATCGCTTCGTGCCCGCTATTCTGATGGCCCGTTTCAATATCTGGATTACGATAACTTCACAGATCAGAGCCACAAACACAGGTCCGAACGATCCGAATAATGGCATCATCTGCCTCAATGATTTGCGGATGCTCCACTTCAATAAGACCAACCTGACCAGCTTTTGTATAAACTGTTTTCTTCATAGAACCACTCCTTTTCTATTGGTTTCTTACTTTCATTATACACTTTTTGTCAAGCTTTCGCTCGTATCAATCATTATTAACGGCGATAAGGCACTAGTTTAGTCCAATATAGTCTTTTCTTCTTGAGATTTAAGTTTTATAAGGAGAGATTTTTCGATTACGTTTTTAATAGTTTCCAGCCAATAGAAAAAGTGAATAAAGAAATATTCCTTTATCCACCTTTTTGTGGTTTAGTTGTTATTCGCTACGAAGCGATTCGACTGGGTCTTTCTTAGCAGCGATGCGTGAAGGGATTAGACCGGCTAACATGGTAAGGACAATCGAAATACCGATAAGGATTAGAGCTACTTCTATTGATAATTGTGCTACATTTCCCACATTTGTCATTTTCGCAACAATCGCATTGATTGGGAATGTCGCAAGAAAGGTAATCGCGATACCGAGCACCCCAGAGATCAATCCTTCAATGGCTGTTTCAGCAGTGAAAATACGACGAATATCTTTCTTCGAAGCCCCCATTGCACGTAGGATTCCGATTTCTTTTGTACGTTCGAGAACTGAAATGTACGTGATAATCGAAATCATTATAGAAGATACAATGAGTGAGATGGCCACAAAGCCAACGAGTACTGTTGTCACTACGCCAACCAATGTCGTAATTGAAGACATGATAGTTTGGATATCATCTGAATAAGCGAGTACCTTATCGTCTTCTCCAGCTTCTTTTTTCGCCGTGTTATAGGCGTTTATGAATTCTTTTAAGTCTTGTTTTTGTTGGAACGAAGAGGTGTAGAGCTCAATGGCAGCTGGTTTGGATTTGTTGATGACGCCCATTTTTGCGAGGTTTTCCTCGTAAGTTGAAGCCGAGTTGTCGTTATATTGTTGGACATACTGAGCTTGTTCTTCAGGCGTCATTTTGGCCAACTGGATTTTTTCTTCTTCGGTTAAATTCTCCGAACTGAATGGTTTAGGATCTTTGGCAAAGTCTTTACCCGTAAATACATTTAGATTTTGATTGGCTTCCTGTTCCTTAACGATATCACTATTTTGAATGTGTTCGGAAGTGTAATCAATAAGGGCGCTTGTGTAGGCGATTCCCCCTGAAGGAGCATTCACGCCTGAACTTGTGCCTTCTTTTTGGCGAAGGACACCCACAATTTTAAGTTGGAGCCCATTCTCGATTTGAGTTTTCATATAAGAAGCATCTGCAATCTTATTGACCCATAAGTTATTTTCTTTCACAAAACGGTTTGTATTGACAACTGCTTTGAAAGTTTTTCCGATAAAGTCACTATATTGATACGTTTGAGAAGAGAGTTCGTCGAGCTTCTTCGTATCGTTCAATTCACTGGGATCTTTGATACGCAAACTATAGAGCAACAAGTCGCTAATTTGATTGTTTTCATCTACGATAAGGACGATCTCGGACTTATCTTGTGGGAAGCGTCCTTCCAACACGTCGTACTTGCTTTCTAGCATTGAAGAATCACTAGAAAGTTCACTCCAGTAGTTGAGGTTTTGTAAGTATCCCTTCATCGTTTGATTCGCTGTTTCTACTTCATCAGCTAAGGTTGAAGGCAGAATACTTTTGGGTCCGTTGGAAGTATCACTTGCATAGATAAACGGTTGTAAATTGTATCGGTAACGAATGTCTTTTGTAAGAGATTCGACCTTCGAAGCATGTTCCTCCAAGTAAGTCTTAAAGGAAGCTAGGTCGTTCTTTCCGATTTGTTTTTTCAATAAATTCGTTAAAATCGTATTGATACCGAGCTCATGATTATCCTTGTAAGGCTTCTCGCTCAAATCTGGAGAGGTCGCCAACAAGTTACTCTGGTTCTGCTCGCTAATCGTCAGTGGGAGAGAGACGAGAGTATCTTCCTGCACCTTTTTAACGTAATCACTCACACCATTGGAAAGGGCTAAGATAAGAGCAATCCCGATAATCCCAATAGAACCCGCAAAAGCTGTTAGTAAGGTACGACCTTTCTTCGTCAATAGGTTATTAAAGGAAAGTACAAGGGCGGTTATAAAGCTCATCTTCGTCTTCGTGAACTGGATGTTGACTTGCTTTGTCTCCTCTGTTGGTTCGCATGGGTTTGAGTCGCTCAAGATGTTTCCATCTAATACTTGTACGATACGTGTGGAGTACTTCTGTGCCAGCTCTGGGTTATGCGTCACCATGATAACCAAACGTTCCTTGGCGATGTCTTTTAATAAATCCATGATTTGAACAGAAGTCTCAGAATCGAGCGCTCCTGTCGGTTCGTCGGCTAAAACAACTTTTGGATCATTAACAAGAGCACGCGCAATCGCGATTCGTTGCATTTGTCCCCCAGACATTTGACTTGGTTTCTTATATAAATGGTCTTTTAGGCCTACGCGTTCGAGCACTTCGATAGCACGTTTCTTACGTTCTGCTTTTGAAACACCCGAAAGAGTCATTGCAATTTCTACGTTAGAGAGTGCAGTTTGGTGCCCGATGAGATTATAAGACTGAAAGATGAAACCGATGGTGTGGTTCCTGTAGCTATCCCAATCGCGGTCTTTAAATTGCTTTGTTGATTTTCCTTGGATGAGTAAATCACCAGATGTGTATTGGTCGAGTCCCCCGATGATATTTAATAGGGTGGTTTTCCCAGAACCCGATTGCCCAAGAATGGAGACAAACTCATTCTCACGGAAGCGAATCGAGATATCCTTTAGCGCGTGGAACTCTTGATCGCCCGTATGATAGACTTTTGAAATGTGTTGTAGCTGTAACATCGTCTATCTCCTTTCAGTGATATATGTAGTCTATCACAATTTCATAATGGAGTAAATATGTTACATTTACAATTCATCAAAAATAATCAACAAATAGAAAATCGACTTCTTATGAATGATAATGTCCATGACTTTGACCTACTTCCAACTCCTCAATTTTTCGCTTATGGGTTTGGTGACTTGCTAGGTTTGCATCAACTTCAATGGTAACATTTTGAAAACCATAATCTTTGAGTAAATTACGAATGGATTCTTTACAATACTCCATATTTTCAATCTCTTCTAGGCAAACATGGACAATGGCGTCATTTTCCAAACCATCCATGGACCAAATACTGAGTTGATTAACACTTTTAACATTATCTAGCGCTGCTAACTCTTTCTCTGGCTCGGCGGTCTCGATCCCTTCAGGCACAGCATCTAAGAAAATTTTAAGTGTTGACCAAAAGCGAGGAATGGCTTTCCAGAGGATAAAACTAGAAATCAAAAGAGACAAGAGTGGATCGAGAAAGTACCAGTCAGTCACATACAAAACACCAGCAACCAGAATAACCGCTAGCCATCCTAGAATATCTTCTAGAAAATGCAAGGTCAGGATAGCTTCGTTCTTGGTCTGACCCTTACGAACGATTAGACTAGCCAAGAGATTGATAAGAATCGCAAGAATCCCTAACCACAGCATCCCTTGGTAGTTGACAGGCTGTGACGATAGGAGACGAGGAATATTCTCCAAGAGCACCATGAAAGATCCTGTCAAAAGGATCAAGGCAGTCAGCATGGCACCTAGCAAACTGAAGCGTTTGTAGCCAAGAGTGTAACGCTTGTCTTCCTCTCGATTGGAAATAGTTTCCAAGCAAGCTGATAAGCCTATGGCAAGGGCATCGCCCAAATCATGAACCGCATCCGCTAATACTGCACTTGAATTGAAGATGCCCCCAAAAATAAATTCGACAATAGAAAATGATAGATTCAAGAAAAAGGCTAGCCAGATAGATGTTTTAGAACTCATTTCTCTCCCTCCTTTGGTATAATAGGTATATATACTTCTTTCATTTGTATTATCTAATAAAATCCAAAGAAAGGATAGAAGCAAACTGTCAGCCTTATTCAGTTCTGAACAGTTTGTCTCAAGTGTCTATATGCCAAAAAGAGACCGTCGAGTCAGCAAGACGAAAAAAGCTATTTATCAAGCTTTTCTACAAGTTTTGAACGACAAGGGCTATGATGCTACTACTGTCCAAGATATCATTGACTTGGCAGATGTTGGGCGCTCGACCTTTTACTGTCACTACGAGAGCAAGGAACTGCTTTTAGATGAGCTCTGTCGCTACCTCTTTCATCATCTCTTTGAAAGGGAAGAACACTTGACTACAGAAGACTACCTCGCACATATCTTTTTACATTTTCAGAAAAACCAGGACCGTGTCACCAGTCTCCTTTTTTCCAAAAACGACTACTTCCTCCGCCAACTACACAAGGAACTCGAACACCACGTCTATCCCATGGTGGCGGATGACTTGCAAGAGGCCTATCCAAACATTCCGGCCTCCTACCTCCAGCATTTTGTTGTGACGAACTTTATCGAGACTCTAACTTGGTGGCTAAAAAAAGGAAAATCTTATACTGAAGACCAAGTGGTGAAATTTTACCTTGATGTAATGGAGATGACCTCTACAACTCCACTTGATAACTAAGCCTGTAACTCAGAAAGGAACCAACTATGTTAACTTCGATGATTCTAGGAATACTAACAATCGTACTAGCTATCGCATTCTCATTACTTCACCTTGCTGCTGCTTTTTCAGCCATGAAACAAAATAACTACAGTCTGGGAAACACGTGCATCTTGGTCGGCAGTTGCATCACTTCTCTGGCTCTAGCTATCTTTTACTTCGTCCCACTGGCAACCATTCTACTATGGATTGTGGGTTCGAGTATCGTCTGCTATGGTGCCTACTGGAACGGGCGACAGCAAGAAAATCAACATATATCGCACCACATTATTCGTATAACGAGTGCTATTGTCATTACGGTATTATTCATTTTGCTCTAACACAAAAAAAGGATCATCTGATCCTTTTTTTACTTTTTTAAGCGCTTTTTGCTGCCTTGCTCCACTGATACCACCAACTAGACTATTGATGAGATAAATTAGGTATTTCCCTTGGATTTGCAGGCTTTCTCCCCACCAGAGATAGATTGAAAAGACATTAGTAGCAGCCCAGAATATCCACTGTTCACGGTAAACAGCTGTCATGAGGATTTGCCCTACACCATTGGTCGCATCAGTGATAGAATCACGATAGGGACGATTAGCTCCGATAGACTGATAAATAAACCCAAAGGCCAACCACCAAAGAACACTAATAGAAAGATACTTTGTCCAACCCTTGCCGTCTAGTTTACGTGCGACAAACTCTTGTTGTTCTTTCTTAAACTGGGCTTGATAAATCCAAACCAAGAGACCAATTGGCTGCATAATTGTAAAATAGAGAGTTGTTAAAACCTCACCATAGAAGCCTTTTTGAAGGGCAAGCACCAGATAAATGATGGAATTAATCAAACCAAATAGGTAGTTACTAGCACGACCTTCAGCTTCTCAAAGAGCAGAAAAAAGGTTAGTAAGGCTTGAGAGATGAATCATTTTAAAGGCAAACAATTCCAACAAGACGTCATCATTGTCGCTGTTGGTTATTACCTACGTTACAATCTGAGCTATCGTGAAGTTCAGGAATTGCTTTATGACCGTGGAATAAATGTTTGTCACACTACGATTTATCGGTGGGTTCAAGAATACAGTAAAATCCTCTATCATCTCTGGAAAAAGAAAAATAAACAGTCCTTCTATTCGTGGAAAATGGATGAAACCTATATCAAAATTAAGGGGCGTTGGCATTATCTCTATCGAGCGATTGATGCGGACGGTTTAACATTGGATATCTGGTTACGAAAGAAACGTCGAGCAGACGATAACAGCTATAAGTTAGAAGATACCGCCTATCAAGAAGATAAAGCACGCAAAGCAGAAACCGAAGATAAGCTAGCTATTGAAGCAATGAAAAGCAAGTACACCACGCTATTGCTAGAAAATATGTTGCTAAGTCCGTTTGAAATGCAAGATACAAAAATCATGGCAGGATTGCAAGTCCATGTTTACCCCCTCTATGACGAACTGAAAGAATTAAGAGGGCTAAATAGTGTTAAAGACCACTTGTCTTATGTTGCCAGCAGACGTGAAGAATATTCTAAGCATAATATCGCACGCTACCTCAAAAAAGCCATTGAACAATATCTACCAACGGTTAAAAGGCAGGACTTAAACCATGAGTGAAGACTTAAAAACGATCAAAGAGCTGGCGGATGAGTTGAGTGTTACAAAACAAAATATTCAATATCACTACCAAAGGTTACCAAAAGAATTACAGCTTAAAAGTTCCAATGGGTCTAATCTAATAAATTCTAAAGCAGAAAAAATAATTTTAGGTAAAGTAGAAAGTAGTAGCAAATCAAATACCAAAGACCAACAAATAGAAAAACTAACTAATTTGTTAGACCAGTAACAACGATTAGCCTTGCAAGATAAAAAGTTGCTAGAAGAATACAAGGCGGAAAATGATAACTTAAAAGCCCTCAAAATGCCCTCACAGGAAACAGAATTCAAACACTTAGACAATCAATATAAAGATGAAGTGAACGCTCTTAAAGAGAAGTTGGAAAATTTACAGGAACAAATCAAAGATCAAAAAGGATAGAAGAACAAGAAAAACCAATAAAATGGTGGGGACTATGGCGAAAATAGATGATTCAGTTAAAAAGAAAGTTCCAGAATTGCGATTTAAAGGATTCACGGATGAATGGGAACAGCGTAAGTTGGGAGACGAAGTTCGAATAGTGATGGGACAGTCTCCTAATTCAGAAAATTATACTGATGATCCTAATGGGCGCTAAAAATGCGAAGACCTATGAAGACCTATTTTGTATTAGTCAAACAAAAAATCCAAAAGAAATGGTATATGATTATGACCATGAAACAAAGTAAAATCAAACCGAGTGATCTGAGGAAGCACCCGATGATCATGAAACGTTATTAAACACAAAAGTCACCCATGTGAGTTCTTGCCAGAAGCTGAAGTTAATCCTTCAACCTGGAAAACCCGCAGAGGTGACTTTTTCTATACATCTCGATTTTTCTGGCAATAATCATTAACCGATAAATATGTCTGTGAATCACCCAGCGACTCCGCTATGTCCATAATCCGCGGTGGTAGTAATCCTACTCGCTGGACAAGTTCGTGATTGCTGAACAATTCCCGTGGACTGCCGGCGAAGCCAAACTTCCCGTGTTCCATAACATACACCGACTCAAACTCGGCGGCGACCCAATCCATGTCATGGGTGATGGTCACAACTTGGTGGCCCGAATCAGCCAACTGATGGAAAATTGCGGTCAACTTGCGCCGGCTTTCCCAATCAAGCGACATCATCGGCTCATCAAATAAATAAATCGCCGGATCCACTGCCAAAACTGTGGCAACGCTCAACAGCTTGCGTTCCGACAATGACAGGTCATATGGACTTTCAGCTGTTTTATCATCCAAGCCAACTCTTTTTAGAGCCGCTAAAGCCCGCCTCGTAATCGTGTCGTGGTCATCCATGACCTGCGCGACATTCCACTCCACCTCTCGTTGAACGGTCGGGTTGAAAAGCTGATCATCAGGATTCTGAAAAGTAATCCCAACCTTCAGTAACTTTTCGACTGGTTTAAGATCATTAAAATTTTCTCCATCGATCTTAATCACACCGGTTTGTGGTGTCAGCAAACCCGTCAACAATTTGAAGAGCGTTGATTTGCCGGCACCATTTTGGCCGACAATCGCCACCATCGGATCGGCGAAGTGTTTGTCTTCAACATCCAAGCTAAAGGACCGTTCCGGATAAGTGAACGTCAGGTGGCTCAGTTCAATTGTGGACATAACGAACCTCCTTCAGATCAGCGTAATTCACCGGATACCGGCCATCAGCCAAGTGCCAATCCATTTTTTGAGCAAGTTGCTGGATTGTCGGGGCTGGAATCTGCCAGTCAGCTGCCAAATGATTAAACACCTCACTCGGCCTGCCCTGGGCTACCATTTGACCCTCGTGCAGCACCCACACAACGTCGGCGACTTCGCACAAATCGTCAATTTCACTGGTGACAATGAAAACAGTCGTCTCTTTGACTTGGGCCAGCCATTGGAAAAATTGCCGGCGGCCAAGGGGATCCATCTCACTGGTCGGATCATCCATAATCAAAACAGCCGGATTAGCCACAATCGCCGTGGCAATTGCCAACCGCTGGATCTGACCACCGGAAAGGCTCTCGGGACGCAAATTCAGCTGTTCAATCAGCCCCATTTGCGTGGCAACTTCTTCAACCCGTTTTTGAATCAGTCCTTCAGCCATTCCCTGATTAATCAAGTCAAAGGCGATTTCATCGGCAACCGTGTCTGCCAACCCGCTTAGTTGGCCAGCTGGATTTTGCAGTACAACTCCATTCATGGCATTATAAACGGGCCAATTGTCGGACACTCGCTGGCCAAACATGTGCCAATCGCCCTCAATCTCAGCAGACACAATTTTGGGAATGACCCCTGCCAGCACACGGCACAAAGTCGATTTGCCGGAGTGGCTATTCCCGATAATCCCAACCACCTGGCCGGTATGAACCTCCGCGTTAATCTGACGCAGTTGTGGTTGCTCAGTACCCGGATAACGGGTGGTCAAATTTTCAATTACAATCCGTTTATCTTCGTCCATATCTTCCACCCAATCAATAAAATTGCCAATCCAGTCAGACCAATGTGCAGCGTCCGCGACAGGCGATACACGCGCTGGGAGGTTCTGACAGTCCGGTTGAGATTATCAAAACCTCTCAGTTGGAGAGAAATCGACCGCGTCATCGATTGATCCAAGGTCTTAATCACCAATGGAATTAGAACCGGCAGGACTGACTTTAATTTCTGAATCAACGTTTTTTGCGGATTGGTTCCGCGAACTTTTTGTGCCTGCTGGATTTTCCGCATATTGCGCATCATTTCCGGCAAAATATAACACACCGACATCAGAACGTAGACGGTTTTATAAGACAATCCGGACAGTTCCAAATAGGCCGCGTTTTCTGAAATACTCGTGGTCACCATAAAAAAGCCACTGGTCAAAATAATCACCAATACTCGACAACCCAGAGTGGTGGCGTAAATCAGGCCTTCTTTGTAGAACGACACCCCAAGCACAGAAAACAGCACAGTTTGATTCCGACTGTAAAATAACCCTTGGATGATCAGCATGGTGCAAATCAGAAACAGGCTGAATCCCAGCGCCTTAAAGGTGGTAGAACTCAATTTGGAAAATAACAATAGCAGTGTTGCGACAAGAATTAATCCAGCCTGAAGCAATAAATTCATACTGGCAAAGCTCAACAACGTCATGTCCAAGATGAACAAGAGCTTAGTAATCGGATCGATCACCTGGTACCACTTGAGCTTGACCCGTAGCGCTCCAGAAATCAATGTTTTATCAGTCATCATTTATCATCGCTAAAGAAGTGCACCATCCGCTTCGGCAGCTGACGATAGATGAAGAATGCCAGGTAGGCCACGCAGACTTTATCCAAAATATCCAAGACAAACTCATCGGTAAATGAGGCCAGCCACACTGGTGCATGATTGGCGACCATTACCGCAAACAATGAGTCACCCCAAGCGATACCGGTCTGACCACCCCAAAAGATGACGTTGAGTGGCGTTGAAATGACAGCTGAAACGATGGCAATAATAATAGCAGAAACAAATACTCGTCGCGCTGACGAGAACCACCCATTGGCGTGCAAAACTCCGACAGCAATCCCAATTCCGATGCTGGTAATCGCATACACGGTTGAAATTGGCGATAAGGTCAGCCCATAGATCACGTTGTTGATGAAACCACTAATGGCACCGGCAACCGGCCCAGCCAACATGCTGGTAAGAAAGGTTCCCAAAGACCCCAGCCAAACGGGCAACTTTAACCCCTCCGCCAAGGCTTTGGCAACATAGTTAATCCCCACGGCAGCGGGAATCAAAGTCATGGTGGCAGCACTTAACTTAAATTTCCACATACTGGTACGATGAATCGGTTCTGTTTTCATAATCTTCTCCTTTTGTTTTTGAAGAGCCGTGTCTGGATAGACTTTCGGACGCAACGCTCTATTATATATCTACTGAACTGTCTATACACAAGATTTCCATCCTTAGTCGACATGAGCTGGAAATCTTTATTTGTTAAGTAGTTCACAGCACATTATACACCTATTTTGTGAATAGTCAAGTGTATTTACAGTAAAATTTTAGAAAATCCTAAAAATTTCCTCTTATTTTCCATTTTGAAAGACATTCAGTAACTCTAATATCAAAAAAGCCCAGACGACATTGTCTGAGCATTCTTTTCTATAGTCGTTTAAGCAAGTTGAGTTTGACATTTTCAAACTATTTCTTCAACAAACCTTGTTCTTGTAAAAACTCCTTGGCTACTTGTTCTGCTGACTTGCCTTCAACACCGACTTGGTAGTTGAGCTGGCTCATCTGGCTTTCAGTAATTTTACCAGCCAATTTATTGAGAACTGTCTCCAACTCAGGATGCTTCTTAAGCAAAGCTTCTTTCATGAGTGGCGCTCCTTGATAAGGTGGGAAGAGTTGCTTGTCATCTTCCAAGACCTGCAAATCATAACGCGCCAATTCCGCATCAGTTGAATAGGCATCCGTGATTTGAATATCGCCTGACTGAATTGCCTGATAGCGAAGGGCTGGCTCCATGGTCGCTACATTGAGGTTAAGACCATACATTGATTGCAAGCCCTTATTGCCATCCTCACGATCATTAAACTCGAGAGTAAAGCCGGCCTTCAACTGTCCTTCCACTTTTTTCAAGTCCGAAATGGTCTTCAAGCCATATTCTTGAGCGATCTTTTTCGGAACAGCTACAGCGTAGGTATTTTGATAAGACATAGGTTTGAGATAGGCCAGATGATCCTGTTTGGCAATGCCATCACGCGCCACTTGATAAACCTGATCTGGCTCATGACCTACTTTAGGAGATGGTTGAAGCAAACTTTCAGTCACTGTACCAGTAAATTCAGGATAGATATCAATATCCCCTTTTTTCAGAGCTTCATAGAGGAAGCTTGTTTTCCCAAAATTCGGCTTAACAGTCGCAGTCATACTGGTATTTTCTTCAATCAGCAACTTATACATATTGGCCAAAATTTCGGGTTCTGGTCCCAATTTCCCAGCAATCACCAAGTTTTCTTTCTCTTTTTGAGCTAAGAGTGCTGGACTATAAGACAGACCCAGCAATAAGGTCACTAAGGCAAAACCAGAGAAGATCGTCCGCAATTTTGCTTTTTCCATCACTTTTAGTAGGAAGTTAAAAGCAATGGCAAGCACTGCAGAAGAAAGGGCCCCAATCAAAATCAGACTGGTATTATTACGGTCAATTCCCAAAAGGATGAAGGAACCTAGCCCCCCTGCCCCAATTAAGGCTGCCAAGGTCGCCGTACCGATAATCAAGACCGCTGCCGTCCGAATCCCAGACATAATGACAGGCATGGCAAGTGGAATTTCAAACTTCTTGAGTCGCTCCCACCTGGTCATCCCAAAGGCAATCCCAGCCTCTTGCAGACTCGGATCAATCCCCTTCAGCCCAGTGATAGTATTTTGCAAAATCGGAAAAATCGCATAAATCACTAGTGCTGTCAAAGCAGGCAAGGTTCCAATTCCCATCAAGGGAATAAAGAGTCCCAACAAGGCCAAAGAAGGGATAGTCTGGAAAATTCCAGCAATCTGCAAGACCCAATCCGCCAATTTCTCATGATAGCGAAGATAAACAGCCAAAGGAATCGCTATAAAAATAGCTAGTAACAAAGTCAAAAGCGACAACTGCAAATGTTGAGATAGAGCTGTTACCCAATCACCAAAACGCTCCTGAAAAGTTGATATCAAATTAGCCATGAACACTACCTCCAAACAAGTCTGCTACAAAGTCTGTTGCAGGAGCTTTTAAAATGGTCTCGGGATTTGCCACCTGACGAATCTCTCCATCCTGCAAAACAGCAATACGATCACCTAATTTCAAAGCTTCATCCGTATCATGGGTCACAAAAATCGTTGTCATCCCAAACTCTTTATGCAATTCTTTCGTCAGAACCTGCAACTGTTTTCTCGAAATAGCATCCAAAGCCGAAAAGGGCTCATCCATAAGCAAAATCTTAGGCTGACTAATCATGGCACGGACAATGCCGACCCGTTGCTGTTCTCCACCAGATAATTCGCTTGGAAGTCGATGCCCATACTCAGCTACTGGCAAGCCAACCTTAGCCAAAAGCTCTTCTGTTTTCTGAGTAATTTCTTCCTTAGTCCAGCCCTTCATCTCAGGAATGAGGGAAATATTTTCCGCAACCGTTAGATTGGGAAACAGAGCAATGGCCTGTAAAACATAACCAGTAGAAAGACGAAGTTCACGCTCATCATAGTCTTTGATGCGCTTGCCATCCATATAAATATTTCCATCAGTCGGTTCCAAAAGACGATTAATCATCTTAATCATGGTCGTCTTACCGGATCCAGAAGGTCCAACTAAAACCATGAACTCTCCATTATCGATTCGTAAATTGACATCTCTCAAAACATCTTTTTCTGTATATCGTAGCGCTACATTTTTATATTCAATCATTCTTAGTCCTCAATTTAAAATTTTCCTCGGTTGGTCAAGTCTTCTACCCTAGGCATGACTTCCTTATTATCCCAATGCTCCACAATCAAGCCATTCTCCAAACGGAAGATGTCATACTGGGCATAGGCAACTCCATCTATCTGAGTCTGTCCATAGCTGACCACATAGTTTCCTTGTCCCAAAAGCTGGAAAACAAAGTCAAAAGCAACCCCATGCTCAGCCACATAATTTTTATATGCCTGACTTCCTTGACCAAACTCATGATTATGCTGAATCAAATCGTCTGCCACATAATCACTCCACTGCTCTAGCTCCCCATTTTGGAAAATTTCTGTCAAGAAACGGCGAACCAACTTTTTATTTTCTGCTGTCTTATCCAATTCTGTGATTTCAAAATCTCCAAAGATCTGGTCTAACTGTCCATTTTCTGGAGCGCGATAGTAATCAATGACATCCCAATGCTCCACGATACGAGCATTCTCATCCGCACGGAAAGTATCTGTCGTCACCCATTGAGCTTCCCCGCCATTGAGATATTGATGAACATGGACAAAGACCAGATTGCCGTCTTCAATAGTGCGAACAATCTTCATCTCACGCTCAGGATGGCGCTCAAAGAAATTTGCAAAGAAAGCCGCAAACCCTTCTTTCCCATCTGGCACACCTGTCGAGTGTTGAATGTAGGTATCTCCTACGGACTGAGCTTGAGCCTCAGCAACTCGCCCGTCTTGAATAGCATGAATATATAGGTTATGAGCATTTTCAACTTGTTTTGACATGATTTATTCCTCATTTGCTTTCTCTTTCAGATTGTCTAAAATGCATTCCTGATAACTTTCAAACTGGCGAATTTCTTCTTCTGAGAAGCCTTTATAAAAAATAGCATCCAGTTTTTGACTGATACGATGGCCAACTTCTTTCTGAGACCAACCCCGCTCTGTCAACTTGACATATTTTTTTCTCTTATCTATTCCACATGGGCTAATGATGACCAGGTTTTGCTCCTCAAGATTCTTTATCATGGTTGTGAGCGTATTGTTAGCAAGACCAGTCGCCAGCGCAATATCTGTCGCCGTAGCGCATCCTGTCTCACTATTCCATAAAACCGCTAAAATCTTTCCCTGTTCACTCCGATAAAGAGTCTCAGGATCCTGACTCAGTAACTTTTGAAAAATCCGCCCATTCAACAAACGAATATGATGGGCTACCAAATGACTATCTTTCATAACACCTCCAATTCATTTCGATATCGAATTATATTCCATTGTAATACTTATCATTCCATCTGTCAACTATTTCGACTTAGAAATAATTTCCACCAACAAAAAAGACCTCCTACCTAAAGTAGAAGATCTCTAATCTTGATCAACTTAATCTGTCATTTCGGACACCAGTGTTCGATGTTCCAGTGGTAGACTGCACATAATTAGCAAGAAGATGAATCCTGACTGTATCCAGAAGAGAGCCAAGTCAAAAATTCCATGTACAGCGACTACTGTAAGGAAGGAGAGATAAAGACCGATAATTGGTCGTTTACCAGATTCCTGACTCATATCCATCATCATGTGAACCGGAATAACCGAAGAAATGGATAGGAGAATGGTTCCAATCAAACCATAACTTAAAATAGTATCGATGTAAAGACTATGCGCGTGTTCGTGGTAAGGTGCATGAATTCTCGGATAGGAATTCATATAGGTCAGCGGACCCTCACCCCAGATCGGATTTTGCTTAAACAAAGTCATACCCGCATTCCAGATTGAAACACGCTCTTCCATTGAAGAATCTAGGGTTCCCATACGGACACCCAAATCGCTTGAGAAGAGGAAACAAAGGCCAATCCCGAAAACTCCAATACTGAGCCAGAAGGCGCGCCAGTTTTTAATGGTTGTAAAGAGATAAATGATGGCACCAGCAATGATGGCAGGGAAGGCCGTTCTATTTTGCGTAAAATTCAAACCAAATAGATTCACAAAACCTGCTAGCACACAAAAGATTTTCAACCATCTTAACTTCGTCGTTGTAAAGAGGTAAAAGGCAATCATAATACAGAAGCAACAGATAATCCCATAGTAGTTAGGATTAAAGAAGGTCACCTCTGCACGGTTTTGGTGCCATACTTGCATATTTGGCGAAAGAAAAGCATAGTTAAATTTCTTTACAATTTGGAAATGCTCCAAGGTAGCAAAAGCTGCAGAGAGCACACTACCAAACAAGATTGTCTGCAGTATCAGTCGAAAGAAAGCATGTGTCAGACGTTTCTGGTAATAACTAAAGAAAATGAGGAAGAGAAACATCAGTAAAGATGCAACCAATCCAAGCCAGTTCTTGGCAACGATAGAGATGATACTACTATAGGCAATAAAAAAGAGAAGTACAGGATGTTTGATTAATCCTTTGATAATTCCCTTCATCTCCCCTGTAACAAGTAAACCTATCAAATATAAAGCAAAGAGCGCTAAGAACAAATAAAAAGGTAAAAAGATACTTATGATCATCAAATACAAAAAGAAATCTTTTTTCGAAAGCCCTCTTATCTTATCCAGTAATCCAATTGATTTCAAAACGGATCCTTTCTGTTCTGGATTTCTCCAGAAGATAAATGCTAAACTATCTTTATATTCTACCATTTTTTCCGTCATTTGGGAACAATGAACACGTTTTCGCCACAAAAAAACTGTTTCATTAATATAGCACTAGAACTGAATTTTTCTGCCGTTTTCTAATACTTGATAGGTCTGACTTTGCAAATCAATTTCTGCTACTGCTGTTACGGACTTGTCTTTATTTTGACGTTTGATTACAATGCTGTGAGCTGTTGGTGTTTCAATGTCAATAGTCCCTTCTAGGTCAAAGGCCTCTGACCGATTACGGAAAGAAAATAGATTGAGAAGAGACTTCACCACAGGACGTTGAACTTCTTCTGCTATTTCCTCATTGCTATAGTAATGACGATTAATATTTCGACCTTCTTTGGTTTCTTCTAATAATTTCAAGTCATTTTTTCCTGCTAATAGACCCACATAGTAAACCTGAGGAATGCCTGGCGCAAAAGCTTGAATCAGACGAGCTAGGAAGTACTTGACATCATCATCTCCAAGCGCAGAATAGTAGGTTGAATTGATTTGGTAGATATCTAGATTGTTATACTCTGCACTAGAGTACTTACGTTTGACATTCGCTCCAACCTTATAGAGCTCATTTGAAGCATAGTCAATTTCCTCATCGGTCAGGATATCCTTGACATCCACCACTCCAATCCCATCATGGGTGTCTAGTGTCGTAAATTGCTTCATCGGGCTCATCTTTAACCACTTAGCCAAACGCTCTGTTCTGGAACTGTAAAGAGTATAAAGGGTCACCATTGGAAGGGCAAAATCATAAACATAGTAATCATGGTCCGCTATTTTAAACTGAATCGAATAGTGCTCATGAATCTCAGGTAAGAGCTCTGCACCGTACTCAGCAGCGATATCTCGGACTTTGTCCAATAAGGCCCAAATATCTGGTTCCACAAAGAAATCATTGGTATCCAATTTCTTCACTGCATAAGCAAAGGCATCTAGACGAATCAAATCACACCCATTACTTGCCAAGTGCTGAATGGTCTTACGGATGAATGCCATCGTTACTTCTTTGGTCACATCAAGATCAATTTGCTCCTCACCAAAAGTATTCCACAAATGTTCTACTGAACCATCTGCAAAAAGAATCTCTTGCTTTGGTGCACGATCCTTACGCTTGTAAATTAAATCTGCATCAGCTCGTGTCGGACGATTTTCTGGCCAAAACTTGTCCCAGTTTAAAAAGAGATCTTTAAATTCACTGGCTTCATGTTTTTCTTGATAGTCCTTATAATATTTAGATTGGCGAGAAATATGGTTAATCATAAAGTCAAACATAAGATAATATTTCTCACCTAAACGCTTAACGTCCTCCCAATCACCAAACACTGGATCCACTTCGTCATAGTCAATAGGCGCAAATCCACGATCACCTGTTGATGGGAAAAATGGTAGAAGGTGAACTCCCCCAATAGCATCGCCAAAATGTTCTTCCAAATTCTCATACAAGTCTTTAAGGTTATTTCCAAGACTATCTGAGTAAGTAATCAACATAGTTTTATTTTGAATGGTCATAAATGTTCTCCTTTTTCTGATGAAAGCCAAGTCTCATATGACCTGGCTTCGTAAATAAAAGATATTTTTAGATTTTTGTTCACATCGAACTCGTACTAATATAGACTGCAAGTAACTAAGTACTACTTTCTTGTTTTCTACATAGAATTGTCAATAAGCTAAACCGTTCATTTGTGTATTGAACTATAGATTCTCTAGTCTCTTCTTACTTCACTGCTCCGTTACTCATTCCAGAAATAATGTTGCGCTGGAAGATGAGATAAACGATAGTAATGGTGATAATCCCAACAACATAAGAAGCAAAGCTCGGTCCATAATCATTAAAGTATTGACTTGTGTAGTTGTATTGGAAGAGCGGCAAAGTCCACATCTTGGAGTCTTTATTTAGTACCAAGAGAGGAAGCATGAAGTCATTCCAGAACCAGAGGGCATTGATAATCATGGTTGTCGCATGCATGGGTTTCATCATAGGAAAGATAATCTTAAAATAGGTAGTAAACTTTCCAGCACCGTCAATTTCTGCTGCTTCATCCAGACTGTCTGGAATGGAAATCTTAATGTAGCCTACATATAGAAAGAGAGTCTGTGGAACAGCGTAAGCCAGATAAAGGATAATTAATCCCCAAGTGTTGGCTAGTCCTAGCTTACTCATCATAACTGTAATAGGAATCATGATAACTTGAAAAGGAACGAAAATCCCTAAAATCAAGAGCGTATACATAATACCAAAAGCTTTTCTCTTAGACATATTACGTGCTATAGAGTAAGCAGCCATGGGGATAAAAATCATGACAACAGCCAAAGATAGAACCGTGATTACAACTGAATTCCAATAGTAGCCTCCGATACCATCAGCCAAAAGGCGTTGAAAATTCTCTAAGGTCGGTTGAGTCGGAAATTCGAAAAAATTATTAACGATGTCTTTGGTAGACTTAAAGGAACTAAATATTGTTGCTAAGAGTGGAATTAAGATGATAATAGATCCCAGTGTTAGCAAGATATATTTACTGAAATTAGCTTTTCTTTCTGCATTTTTCATCAGGTTTCTCCTCTTAGATTTCAAATTTCTTAGATACTCTCAACTGGACAATAGAAATAACCGCAATCAAGAGGAACAAGATAACTGCAATGGCATTGGCATAACCAAATTGATTGCTCTTAAAGGCATAGTTGTATACCAGAAGTCCTAGAGAGGTGGTCGCATTATTCGGACCGCCACCTGTCATGGCAAAAACCTGGTCAAATGCTGTCAAACCACCTTTTAGAGCCAAGATAAAGACCATGGAAACGCTTGGTAGAAGATAAGGAAGTTCCACCTTCCAAAAGATTTGTTTGCTGCTAGCTCCATCAATTCTAGCTGCTTCTGTAATCTCAGTCGGGATAGACTGAAGACCAGCTAAGAAGATGATAATAGGCATGGCTACCCCTTGCCAAAGCAAGACGAAGATTGCTGCAAAGATTGCACCGCCATTCGTTCCTAGAAGGCTGGTTTTAAGAAATTCAATTCCTAAGGAATTCCCTATAGCTGGCAATCCGTAGTTGAAAAGTTGCTTAAAGATGAGAGCCACAGTCAATCCAGATAGGACAGCTGGGAAGAAAAACCAAGCTCGGAAGAAAGTTTTCCCCTTTATCTTCGAGTTGAGAGCTCGGGCTATCCAGATCCCCAGAATAATCTCACCAACCACCATACAAATAGTAATGATCAATGTAAAGCCTATAGCGTTCATAAACTTAGGATCGCTCATGAGGAGCATAAAGTTATTGAGTCCGACAAACTTATAATTATAGGTCAAACCAGTCCAGTTAGTCAGGCTGTAGAAGGCACCTTGAAACATGGGTACATAGAAGAATACAGCCTGTAGTACAAGGGGAACAAGGACAAAGAGCCAGCCCCAATATTTCTCAATCAATTTTTTCATAGTAGATCTACTCCTACTCTACGTCTGCTTTCATCGGATTGAAGAATGCATTTAGCGCTTTCGCCATATCCTCTTTGTTTCCAGTTGTAATATAGTTCCCAGTCAAGGTATAAAAATCACTTTCACTGGTCCAGTCTTGAGCTAGCCAAACGAGATGTCGATCTGTAAATGCTAGTTCAGCAAGACCAGCTAGCGGTGCATCTGACCCAGCTTCCTTGACACCTTCAATAGCTGTTGGTGAGCCGTCCACATCATAATATTTCTGCATAACTTCTGGACGTGACATATATTCAACAAAAGCATTGGCTTCTTTCTTGTGCTTACTACTTGACGAGATAGACCAAGATAGGTCTCCTGCTCCAATGGTCAAGCTTTGTCCTTTTTGCTTTCCAGGGAAAGGGAACGTTCCAACATTAAACTTAGGGTCTTGCGCATTGATTGCTGTGATAGCCCAAGAACCATTTGGAGTCATCAGGGCATCGCCTCTAGCGAAGGCACCGACAACGTCAGTATAGCCTGCTCCTTGCCAGTTGGTTTGCATGGAACCTTTTTTGCGGAATAAATCTAACAGCCTGAAATCATCTTTAAGCACTGAATCTGAAGACTTTATGGCATTTGGCTTGGAAAAACGTAGGTAATCATTCGCTTCCTTACCGCCACCTGTAGAAGTGGCAAGAGCTAACTGATGATAACCATTCAAGGTCCAAGTATCTGCTCCTGCAATGGCAAAAGGCGTTTCCCCTTTTGCTATAATCGTATCAACTAATTCCTCAAATTCCTCCCAAGTCTCTGGAACTTTCAATCCCAGTTCTTTAAATTTATCTTTGTTGTAATAGATACCATAAGCATTAGCAGTATAAGGAATATTGTAAATTTTTCCGTCAATCGCATATTTATCTGCGTAATGATTCTTAACTCGCTTAAGATAATCTTTATTAGATAAATCTTCAAAATACCCTGCTTTAGCCCATTCTTGTAATTCAATAGACTGGGGATAGATATTGACAACATCAGGAACATCTCCAGCCAAAACGCGAGTTTTGAGTACTTCCCCAGCGTTAGGGACATTCACTACTTTAACATGCACATTCGGATTTTCTTTTTCAAAGTCTTTGGCAATCTCACGAAGGGTATCAACCATTTCACCCTTCTGATTGAAATATTCAATCGTTACCTTGCCATCAGTTGACTCTTCTTGACTACTACAAGCTGACAGCCCCAAAAGGCAGAGTCCTGTAGCAGCAATTAAGCCCATCTTGTTATACCATCTTATGATCTTGTCTCCTTATCTTCTAATGAAATGTAACTGCCTGCTGAGATAATCTCCCTGCGGAAGCTCCATAGTAATACCCGCATACATGAGCTCTGCACCCGAGTAAACAATGTTTGTCCCTTCCAGCTCATAAAGCCCTTCCACCTCTAAGTCTTTCAGTTTCAAGGTGGTTTCCATTGTTTCCACAACTGATAGGACTCGGACGTAGGTTACAATCGTTTGATTTCCATAGTTAAATTGCACAGCTGCTTCATTGGATTCAGCATCGGGATTGATTAACCTATACTGATTTCCCAACTGAACTACTGGTCGCAATTCTTTATACAAGTTCACCTGATTAGCAATCTCAACTTTCTCATCATCTGATAAACTTGTCAAATCAAGCTCATAACCCAGATTTCCCATCATTGCTACATGACCACGAGTTTCCAATGGTGTCATTCGTCCCATCTGATGATTCGGTACAGCTGACACATGAGCTCCCATAGAAATGGTTGGATAGAGATAGGATGATCCATACTGTATAGGTAAACGTGCTATGGCATCAGTATTATCACTAGCCCAGACTTGTGGGAAATAACGCATCATACCAAGATCATTTCTGCCACCGCCACCAGAGCAGGACTCAAAGAGAATATGACTGTGTTTCTCTGTCATATAAGAAACGAGTTCGTAAAGCCCCAGCATGTACTGATGAGATTGCATCTGGGTTTCCAGATAAGTTAAGCCATTTCCTAGGTTAGTGATATTGCGGTTCATATCCCATTTGATGTAGTCAATTTTATGATGAGAGAGGAGTTCATCTAAAACATTTTTCAAATATCCTACTACCTGGGGATTGGCAAGATTAAGTACTAATTGATTTCTAGAATAGGTATGCTCATAACCTGGAACCTGAATGGCCCAGTCAGGATGTTTACGATACAAGTCGCTATCAACAGAAATCATCTCCGGTTCTAACCAAAGCCCAAACTGCAAACCTCTTTCATGGATCGCTGAAATCAGACTTTCTAGACTTCCACCCAATTTTTCCTCATTCACAACCCAATCACCTAAAGCACGATTATCATCAAAGCGATTACCAAACCACCCATCATCTAATACAAAAAGTTCAATTCCAACTTTCTTAGCCTCATCTGCCAATTCTAACAGTTTTTCTCTCTGAAAGTCAAAGTAAGTTGCTTCCCAGTTATTGATTAGAATTGGACGTTCTTTTTTAGAAAACTGACTTGGCATAATGTGCTTAAGTACAAAATTTTGACTTTCATGGCTAATACCAGTTAATCCCTTGTCTGAATAGGTCACTAAAGCTACCGGTGTTTCAAAATTTTCCTCAGGATTTAACTTCCAAGAAAAGTTTTCCGGATTTATGCCAATAGCCACCCGAACTTCATTCAATTGATTCTTTTGAACAAAAGCTTCAAAGTTTCCACTATACATTAGTTGCAGGGCAAACACATTTCCAGCATCCTCTGTGATTCCTTGATCACATAATAGAAGAGCTGGTGTTTGAGCATGACCAGAAGCACCACGGTTCGAACTAATTGAAAAGATTCCTTGTTCTACCTGTTGACGTCGAACAGTCTTTTCACGAGCATAAGCACCCTGCAGAGTTACAATCTCGTAAGCCGCAGCGGGAAAATCAGCCATAAAAGAAAAGTCCTTGTGAATGACAACTTCCTGATTGCTATTATTTTCCAATTTGCTGTAGCTAGCAATTGTCGCATCATTATCAAAAGCAGTATAATAAAGCGTCAGATCAAGTTTAGCTTGAGAATCTTTTAAAATCAAGGCAAGAGTCTCTGTACCATCCATGCTGTGAGGAGAAGGTAAGCCCTGTGGACCATTCTGACCTTTTAAAATCTTTGCTTCTACAAATCGAAAGTCTGTTACTTCAGTTGCATCGTGCTGAACCTGTAAAGTTGGTTTTCTAAAGTCACCCAAACCATGTTGTCCAAAAATTTGACGTTGCGTATCCAAACTAAAGGTTCGATTGGTAGCTGTTGGATTACCAGAAAAAGCATGATCGCGTTCATAAACACTATTAGAACCTCTATAGTCCTTAATAGTCTTTCCTAAATGTTTTAATAATAAGAACCCATCCCTATTTTCAATAATCAAACTTAAACCTTTACTCTCAACGTAAAATAGATTATTCTCTATCCGAATTCCCATAAATTGTACCTCATCGATTTCCTGATAAAATTTTAGCAAATAAAAGCGCTTTCTAAAATAGAAAAATGTCTCTAAAGTATGGTAAAATGTTAGGTAGGAGGTGGCCCATGCTCGTTTTTTCAGAATACCAGACTGGAACAATTGATCTTTCTCTTAGCTTTTACGGCTATGAAGAATGCACGCCTAACTACTCTTTTGGCCCAGCTATTCGAGATACCTATGTACTACATTATATTACTAAAGGAAAAGGTCAATTCCATTATAAGGGGAAAATTGTTGATTTAAAGACAGGAGATTTCTTTTTACTAAAACCAGATGAATTAACATTCTATCAAGCAGATAGCCAGGATCCTTGGGCTTACTACTGGTTGGGGATCACTGGAGGGAGGGCACCTGACTACTTTGCTCTATCTCAAATTTCTGACCAATCCTACCTCATCCAGTCAAATAACTGTCATACACAGACAACTGCAAAACTCGTTGAAAATATTGTCCGTTTCGCTCAGATAACAAAATCAAATGAATTGGCTCAACTCCACATCATGGGACAACTCCATGAACTAATGTTTCATCTAGGAACGATTGCTCCCAATCAGAAAAAAGAGAATATTTCATCAACCCACCAGCTCTATCTTGACTGCAAACAATTAATTGATAGTCACTATCCACAATCGCTCACCATTCAAGATTTAGCAAAAGAACTATCGGTTCATAGAAGTTACTTAACTAGTGTGTTTAAAGAATTTCACCAACTCTCTCCAAAAGAGTATTTACTTTTCGTTCGAATGAACCGTGCTCAACAGTTACTAGAACACACCAATGAAACGATCAAAGTCATTGCGTATTCTGTGGGTTTTTCAGATCCATTACATTTCTCAAAAGCCTACAAGCAGTTTTTTCATAAAACACCTAGTCAAACTCGAAAAGAATACTCTCACTCCCTCTTAGCTAGAAAGGAAAAACAATGAAATCACACCAACTAGTCTACCAAATATTAGCTAGAGAAAACGACTATGTTAGCGGAGAAAAAATTGCAGAAGAACTATCGTTAAGCCGTACATCCATATGGAAGGCAATTCAACGCCTCCAACAAGAAGGGCTCGTGATTGACAGTATTAAAAATAAAGGTTACAAACTTATTCAAGGCGATTTGATCCTACCTGATTTGATTCAAGAGAAAACCAACTTAAGCATTCTCTACAAGCCTGAAACAAAATCTACTCAAACAGATGCAAAAGAAGGCATTGAAGGTGGAAGTCAGGGAAATAGTCTCTATCTTTCCACATGTCAAACAGCAGGTCGTGGTCGCTTTCAACGCCCTTACTACTCTCCTGCTCAGGGAGGTATTTATATGTCATTACATATTCAGCCAAATCTCACCTATGACCAGCTTCCTGCCTACACATTACTTACAGCAGGTGCCATTTACAAAGCTATTAAAAACCTCACCTTGATTGACGTGGGTATCAAATGGGTAAATGATATCTACTTTAAAAATAAAAAAATAGCAGGTATCCTCACCGAAGCTATGACGTCCGTGGAAACAGGCCTAGTAACAGACGTCATTATCGGCGTTGGAATCAACTTTGCCATCAGCGATTTTCCCAAAGAGATAAAAGAAAAAGCTGGAAGTCTCTTTACACCACCAGCTCCTATCACACGAAACGAACTAATCTCAGAAATTTGGCGTTGTTTCTACCAAACAGCACCCGAAGAACTACTCTATCTTTATAAAGAACACTCTCTTGTTCTAGGAAGAGAGGTCAGTTTTATCCAAGAACAGACTGAAAAAAAAGGAGTCGCCAAGGACATCTCCGACAAAGGACAACTCCTTATCCAGCTTGATGACCAGACAGAAATCTGGCTTAATAGTGGTGAAATCTCACTCACTAGCTGGACTTAACAAACAGCACTATATGATGTCTAGAACCTCAACTAGCAACATATAGTGCTTTTTGAATGTAGAAAAGTAACAGATATATAAATAGCTAGCTTCCTATCAACAATTTACAGGTGGATAGCTTTTGAGGCATTCTTTTTATATGCCGTGCTATGTGCCAAAGAAACCCCATAGCAGTGATTTTCGTGTCCAAGCATGACCAATGGAAGTGCAAAAACTTTAACAGCATACAAAAGCAGCCAAAACATAAAGACTTCAGCTTTTATATTCACCAAATTTTTACTAAACATCTCGTACAAGAAGCATGCATTTAAAGCTATATTGAAGAGACTTGCCAACGTTGCTGAAACTATATTGGTTTTCAATTTTGGATGATAACATTTAGCCACATATAAGGCCAATATTGAAATATTATAAAGGCAAATCGGTTGATAATTTTCTCTATAAATAACCAGCGTCTTACGATTATAGAACGGGAAACCATGAGGTCCACGATGATATTCATTTATCCAGACATGGCTAAAACCTCTAATCTCATCCCAAGCTATAAATAAATCAATTTTTCTTAGATAAATCCCAGTTTTATGGATTAAACACTTCCATTTGAACAAGAAAGATAGAAGAAAAGTAAGGAGCAAAACCGCAACTGTAACAACCTTCAACTCCTCTTGTCCGATAGTCAAAGATAGGTTAAAAAAGCGAATTTGCGCTTTTTTTGCATCTAAGATCATTGAAATCACAGTTAGAAATACTAGAAAGATAAATAGTATAAATCTATAAAAAATACTATGAAATTTTACTCCATTTTTCATCTCGATTATCCCCAGCCACTTAAAGTCCCTAACCTTAGTATACCACTAAATCTAGTCTATTTATGATTTTTTCTAGTATGAAAGTTAGTGAAACAGCATTAGATAATAAAGCTCTATAATTCTGTAGTGAGTAAAACCACTATAGAGATTATGTAGCCTAGAAAAAAGTCCCAAAAGATCTATAATGAAAAGCGACCAAACCATCATTAGAAAGAATCTTATGGAACCATTACATTTTATCACAAACCTACTAGACGTTAAAGACCCTAACATCAAGAGTGTGGATATTTTCAATATGGATACCCACAAGGAAATCACTGAAGAAATATGATTATCAAAAAAATCTAAAATCCCTTATCTAGAATGTGTGGGATACAAAATTCTAATTCGTCTAAGGAAACGGCGTTTCCGCTGTAAAGTCTGTAAAAAAATGGCTGTCGCAGAGACTCCCTTAGTCAAGAAAAACCACCAAATCGCTCAAAAATTAATCGAGAAAGTCCCTATGACGGTCGTCGCTGAAAGCTTGGCTATCTCCCACTTCCACCGTCATTCGTAAACTGAAAGAGTTCAAATTCAAGACAGATTTATCTTCCAACTCACATGTCTTGGGATAAATACAGCTTCAAGAAAGGCAAGATGAGCTTCATTGCACAAGATTTTGATTCAAATAAGATCCTAGCTATCTTAGACGGACGGACTCAAGCAACGATTCGCAATCATTTCCTTCGTTATTCTAGACAGGTCCGAAATGGAATGAAAGTCATTACAATGGACATGTTTAGCTCCTACTACGACATCGCTAAGAAACTCTTTCCTTCTGCTAAAATCATCCTCGATTGCTTTCACATTGTACAAAATCTCGGCCGTGCTATGAGCTGCCTTCGCATCCAAATCATGAATCAGTTTGATAGGAGATCGCACGAATATAAGGCAATCAAACGCTACTGGAAACTCATCCAACAGGAGAGTCGGAAACTAAGTCATAAACGCTTTTATCGCCAGACCTGAAAAAACACTATAATCTCTATCAGCTCTTGTTTTTTAACTTTCAGAACAAGGAGGCAGAGAATTTTTTCGAACTCATTGAAAATAATCTCAAGCTGGTCCACCCTCACTTTCAGGCTGTCTTTCAAACCTTTCTCAAGGATAAAGAGCCAAAAAAAGAGAGTGCCAATGTGGCTCTCTCCAGAATATGACTTTTCACCAACCCACTAGAGTTGACAAAGATTCACAAATTATATCACGGAGAATGGGGGATTCGAACCCCCGCGCCAGTTACCCGACCTAACGATTTAGCAAACCGTCCTCTTCAGCCTCTTGAGTAATTCTCCAAAATATTTAATTAATAGGTATAAGTTGATTTAAACTCCTACACTCGCTTTATAGCTCTCTGTATACGGAGAATGGGGGATTCGAACCCCCGCGCCAGTTACCCGACCTAACGATTTAGCAAACCGTCCTCTTCAGCCTCTTGAGTAATTCTCCAAAATATTTAATTAATAGGTATAAGTTGATTTAAACTCCTACACTCGCTTTATAGCTCTCTGTACACGGAGAATGGGGGATTCGAACCCCCGCGCCAGTTACCCGACCTAACGATTTAGCAAACCGTCCTCTTCAGCCTCTTGAGTAATTCTCCTATTAATGGGCACGAGTGGACTCGAACCACCGACCTCACGCTTATCAGGCGTGCGCTCTAACCACCTGAGCTACGCGCCCAAGTCAAAAACTTGGTAATTGAACAAAGTTCAAAGCGGGTGACGAGAATCGAACTCGCGACAACAGCTTGGAAGGCTGTAGTTTTACCACTAAACTACACCCGCATAACTATTATAAAATGGCGCGAGACGGAATCGAACCGCCGACACATGGAGCTTCAATCCATTGCTCTACCAACTGAGCTACCGAGCCAAATTGCGGGAGCAGGATTTGAACCTACGACCTTCGGGTTATGAGCCCGACGAGCTACCGAGCTGCTCCATCCCGCGTTAATAATGAAAAGGAGGATGTGGGATTCGAACCCACGCACGCTTTTACACGCCTGACGGTTTTCAAGACCGTTCCCTTCAGCCAGACTTGGGTAATCCTCCAAAATATACAATGGACCTTGTAGGACTTGAACCTACGACCACTCGGTTATGAGCCGAGAGCTCTAACCAGCTGAGCTAAAGGTCCAACAAGATCTTTATAGCGGCGAAGGGGATCGAACCCCCGACCTCCCGGGTATGAACCGGACGCTCTAGCCAGCTGAGCTACACCGCCATCAATCGGGAAGACAGGATTCGAACCTGCGACACCTTGGTCCCAAACCAAGTACTCTACCAAGCTGAGCTACTTCCCGCGTTAAATAGAAAAAATGCACCCTAGAGGAGTCGAACCTCTAACCGCCTGATTCGTAGTCAGGTACTCTATCCAGTTGAGCTAAGGGTGCTCATCATTATATGCCGAGGACCGGAATCGAACCGGTACGATCGTTACCAATCGCAGGATTTTAAGTCCTGTGCGTCTGCCAGTTCCGCCACCCCGGCCTCTCTAAGCGAACGACGGGATTCGAACCCGCGACCCCCACCTTGGCAAGGTGGTGTTCTACCACTGAACTACGTTCGCATCGACCTCTTATTCTATATAAAAAAATGCCGGCTACATGACTTGAACACGCGACCCTCTGATTACAAATCAGATGCTCTACCAACTGAGCTAAGCCGGCTACTTTCTATTATGCGGGTTAAGGGACTTGAACCCCCACGCCGTTAAGCGCCAGATCCTAAATCTGGTGCGTCTGCCAATTCCGCCAAACCCGCAAATATGACCCGTACTGGGCTCGAACCAGTGACCCATTGATTAAAAGTCAATTGCTCTACCAACTGAGCTAACGAGTCTAAAATAACTTCCGTTACCTTAAACGGTCCCGACGGGAATCGAACCCGCGATCTTCGCCGTGACAGGGCGACGTGATAACCGCTACACTACGGGACCTATATGGGAGTTAACGGGATCGAACCGCTGACCCTCTGCTTGTAAGGCAGATGCTCTCCCAGCTGAGCTAAACTCCCAAAGGGCGGAGTCTAGCTCAGCCAACGGTAAGAAACTTCGTTTCTCTCATCCGCCGATTGTAATTTCGATTTCCTCTCAATTACAACTAAGCTAAACTCCCTCGAGCTAAGCGACTTCCATATCTCACAGGGGGCAACCCCCAACTACTTCCGGCGTTCTAGGGCTTAACTGCTGTGTTCG
>CAJNCS010000003.1 GCA_905221325.1 bacterium | reverse complement strand
ACATCAAAAAAGAAAGGACGAAATTCGTCCTTTCTCGATCTTAGCTGACTTCAACCCACTACAGTTGACAAAGAGCCGATTTAGACCTCTTTCCTTTGGGAAGAGGCTTTTTAGCGCTAAGAAAAGGACAGTTAGGAGCTTCTATGTTATACTAGATATATGTTAGATTTGAAAGAATACGGCGTTGAGATGTGGCCAGAGAAGAAGATTATATCTTTCCGTGAGAAACTTCTCAACTGGTATGATGAAAACAAACGAGATTTACCCTGGCGGAGAAGTAAAAATCCTTATCACATCTGGGTATCTGAAATCATGCTCCAGCAGACCAGGGTGGATACAGTCATTCCCTACTATGAACGATTCTTGGATTGGTTTCCAACTATTGAAAGTCTGGCGAAAGCGCCTGAAGAGCGTTTGTTGAAGGCTTGGGAGGGATTGGGCTATTATTCCCGAATTCGCAATATGCAGACTGCAGCCCAGCAGATTATGGCTGACTTTAGAGGTCAATTTCCAAACATCTATGAGGAAATTTCTAGTTTAAAAGGGATTGGCCCCTACACTGCGGGAGCTATTTCCAGTATCGCTTTTAATTTGCCTGAGCCCGCGGTTGATGGCAATGTCATGCGAGTTTTGTCTCGCTTGTTTGAGGTCAATCATGATATCGGAGTTCCCAGCAATCGAAAGATCTTCCAAGCTATGATGGAAATCTTGATTGATCCAGAACGGCCAGGTGACTTTAACCAAGCTCTGATGGATTTAGGATCTGACATAGAGGCGCCAGTTAATCCTAGGCCAGAAGAAAGCCCTGTTAAGGAATTTAGTGCAGCCTATCAGAATGGAACCATGGATTCTTATCCGATTAAAGAACCCAAGAAAAAGCCTCTTCCTATTTATCTTAAGGCTTTGGTTGTGCGCAATAATCGAGGTCAATATCTACTCGAGAAAAACGAAAGTGAGAAACTGCTAGCTGGTTTTTGGCATTTTCCTTTGATAGAAGTGGAGGAGTTTTCACAGGAAGAGGAACAGCTGAATCTGTTTACTCAGGTCGCTGAAAAAGGCGTTACTTTCGGTCCAACACCCCAAGAAAGTTTTGAGCAGGATTATGATTTAGAAGTTGATTGGTCCCATCAAGCATTTGATCAGGTCAAGCATGTATTTAGTCATCGTAAATGGCATATTCAAATCCTAGCGGGTCAGGTGACAGATTCAAAACAGTTTGATGACAGAGAAATTCGCTGGGTTTCTCCTCAGGAATTTTCTGATTATCCATTTGCTAAACCTCAACAAAAGATTTGGCAGGCTTATAAAACAGTTCTTGAAGATGAGGGCCGATATTAGCCATTTGTGCCTTCTTTACATTTTTTTGTTATAATAGATAGAGAAAAGGTGAACATATGAAAAAAATATTAGTTGTAGATGATGAGAAACCAATCTCAGATATTATTAAGTTCAATATGACCAAGGAAGGCTATGAGGTTGTAACAGCCTTTAACGGTAGAGAAGCTATCGAGCTATTTGAGGCGGAGCAACCAGATATTATTATCCTGGATTTGATGCTTCCTGAAATCGATGGTTTAGAAGTAGCCAAAGCCATTCGTAAGACTAGCAGTGTTCCAATCATTATGTTATCGGCCAAGGATAGTGAGTTTGATAAGGTTATCGGTTTAGAACTTGGGGCAGATGATTATGTGACCAAACCCTTCTCAAATCGTGAGTTGCAGGCGCGTGTGAAGGCATTGCTCCGTCGTACGGACCTCGCTTCAGTGGATAGTCAAGAAACTGATGAAAAGAAATCCCAACCCCTTCAGATTGGCGATCTGGAAATCGTTCCAGATGCTTATGTGGCTAAGAAATATGGTGAGGAACTGGATTTGACACACCGCGAGTTTGAACTTTTGTACCACTTGGCCTCTCATATTGGTCAAGTCATTACGCGTGAACACTTGCTTGAGACTGTTTGGGGCTATGACTATTTTGGTGATGTTCGTACAGTGGATGTGACTATCCGACGTTTGCGTGAAAAAATCGAAGACACTCCAAGCCGTCCAGAATACATCCTAACCCGTCGTGGTGTGGGTTACTATATGAGAAATAATGATTGAAGATATTAGACAAACGATTCTGACCAGTGATTTTATCTTTATCCTGATTTTACTTGGCTTTATCTTGGTGGTAACCTTGCTATTGCTAGAAAATCGCCGTGATAATATTCGACTAAAGCAGATTAATCAAAAGGTCAAGGATTTGATTGCAGGGGATTATTCTCGAGTTTTGGATATGCAAGGAAGCTCTGAAATCACCAACATCACCAATAACCTCAATGATTTGTCTGAGGTCATTCGTTTAACACAGGAAAATCTGGAGCAAGAAACAAAAAGGCTTAACAGTATTCTTTCTTATATGACAGATGGAGTTCTTGCAACCAATCGCCGTGGTCAGATTACCATGATTAACGATATGGCTAAGAAACAGCTGGGTATCGTAAAAGAAGAAGCATTGAACAAAAGTATCCTAGAATTGCTTAAGATAGAGGATGAATATGAACTGCGTGACCTCATTACACAGATTCCTGAATTGATGATTGATTCCCAAAATGCTAACGGAGAATATCTTAGTCTTCGTGTGCGTTTTGCACTCATTCGTCGTGAGTCTGGATTCATCTCTGGTTTGGTTGCCGTTTTGCACGATACGACTGAACAGGAGAAGGAAGAGCGTGAGCGGAGACTCTTTGTTTCTAACGTTAGTCATGAGTTGAGAACTCCTTTGACCAGTGTTAAATCTTATCTTGAAGCCTTGGACGAGGGAGCCTTGTATGATCCTGTTGCTCCTGATTTTATCAAGGTTTCGCTCGATGAAACCAACCGTATGATGCGGATGGTGACAGATCTTTTGCATCTCTCTCGTATTGATAATGCGACCACTCGGCTGGATGTGGAATTGATTAATTTTACAGCCTTCATCACCTTTATCCTCAACCGCTTTGATAAGATGAGAAGCCAGGATGAAGAGAAAAAATATGAGCTGGTTAGAGATTATCCTATCAATTCTGTTTGGATCGAGATTGATACCGATAAGATGACCCAGGTGATTGATAATATTCTCAACAATGCCATCAAGTACTCACCAGATGGTGGGAAAATTACTGTCAGCATGAAAACCACTGAAGACCAGATGATTTTATCTATCAAAGATCAAGGTCTAGGTATTCCAAAGCAAGATTTGCCGAAGATTTTTGACCGCTTTTATCGTGTGGATCGTGCAAGAAGTCGTGCACAAGGTGGAACTGGTCTAGGTCTGGCTATTGCCAAGGAAATCATCAAACAACACAATGGCTTTATTTGGGCCAAAAGTGAATACGGTAAGGGGTCAACCTTTACCATCGTGCTCCCTTATGATAAGGATGCCGTAAAAGAAGAAATATGGGAGGACGAAATAGAAGACTAGAATGAGTGAAGAAGGCTTTAAATACAGTATTTTAGCATCAGGTTCCAGTGGAAATTCCTTTTATCTGGAAACCCCAAAAAAGAAAATTTTAGTGGATGCAGGCTTGTCGGGTAAGAAAATCACCAGTCTCTTGAGTGAAATCAATCGTAAACCAGAGGATCTGGATGCGATTTTGATTACGCATGAGCATTCAGACCATATTCATGGAGTCGGTGTCTTGGCTCGTAAGTATGGTATGGATCTTTACGCCAATGAAAAAACTTGGCAGGCTATGGAAAATAGTAAGTATCTCGGTAAGGTAGACTCTTCGCAGAAGCATATCTTTGAAATGGGCAAAACCAAAACCTTTGGCGATATCGACATTGAGAGTTTTGGAGTTAGCCATGATGCGGCAGCACCCCAGTTTTACCGCTTTATGAAAGACGACAAGAGCTTCGTCATGTTGACCGATACAGGTTATGTCAGTGACCGTATGGCTGGAATTGTCGAGAATGCAGACGGTTATCTCATCGAGTCCAACCACGACGTAGAAATCTTGCGAGCAGGATCTTACACTTGGCGTCTCAAACAGCGAATTCTATCGGATCTCGGTCATCTTTCTAACGAAGACGGTGCTGAGGCCATGATTCGTACAATGGGAAATCGAACAAAGAAAATCTATCTTGGGCATTTGTCTAAAGAGAACAATATTAAGGAGCTGGCTCATATGACTATGGTCAACCAGCTAGCCCAAGCGGATCTGGGAGTCGGAGTAGACTTTAAAGTTTATGATACCTCACCAGATACCGCAACTCCACTGACAGATATCTAAAAAGAAGGCGAGCGCCTTCTTTTATTGTCTTTTACAATCCTGCAAATTCTTTGATTTCTTGTGCTGACATTGAAGAGTCGCAACGGACATTGATTTGACCATCTGCAACGTGGACAAAGCCTGGTACAGTTGGAATTCCATAACGTGAACGGAATTCTTGCAACTCATTGAGTTGACTTGGTTCTTCACTGTTGATGAAGTAGATGTGTGCTTTAGTTTCAGCTAGGACACCTGCCAATGTGCCAGCAAATTTACGACAGTAAGGACAAGTTTTGCGACCGATGAAGAAGGTTGCTGTTTCATTATTATCGAGTGCTTCTTGGGCACGGGCAACAGTAGTCACTTCAAGGTCTTTAATATCTTCTAAAAACTGATTCATAAGAATACCTCTCTTTTTTTGATAAAACTAGTATGCCACAAAGTTTCTAAAATTGCTCGGATTTGATACGAAAAAAAGATGAGATCGTTTTATCTCATCTTTCATCTTGCTTATTTTACAAAGGCATTGATTTCCGCTTCGATGTTGGCAATCTTAGCTTGAGAATCTTCGTTGCTTTGACCCACAACGGCAATGTAGAACTTGATTTTTGGTTCTGTACCTGAAGGGCGAACTGCAATCCATGAACCGTCAGCAAGAGTGTATTTCAAAACATCACTTGGAGGAGTTGTTAAGGCAGTTACAATACCATCAGCAGCAGTAGAAGTTTGTGCCTTGAAGTCTTCTGTGATTGAGATAGCAGTAGCGTTAAATTCTTTCGGACCATTGTCACGGAATTTAGCCATAATCGCTTTGATTTGCTCAGCTCCATCAACCCCTGAGAGAGTTACAGAGATAGTCTTTTCAGCGTAGTAGCCGTATTCTTTGTAGATTTCCTCGATACCGTCAGCCAGAGTCAAGCCGCGTGAACGGTAGTAGGCAGCAAGCTCAGCAACGACAAGAACGGCTTGGATAGCGTCTTTATCACGTACGAATGGTTTGATCAAGTAACCGAAGCTTTCTTCAAATCCCATCATGTAAGTGTGATTGTGTTTTTCTTCGAATTCCTGGATTTTTTCAGCGATAAATTTGAAACCAGTCAAGACGTTGAACATGGTTGCGCCGTAGCTTTCAGCAATCTTCGTTACCAAGTCAGTTGATACGATAGACTTGCAGAGAGCAGCATTTTCAGGAAGAGTTCCAGCATTTTTGTGTGCTTCCAAGATGTACTTAGCCATGATAGCACCGATTTGGTTACCTGAAAGGTTAAGGTAGCTACCATCTTTTTGAAGGACTTCAACACCAACACGGTCAGCATCAGGGTCAGTTGCGACAAGTACATCTGCACCTACTTGACGACCAAGTTCTTCAGCAAGTGCAAAGGCTGCTTGGCTTTCTGGGTTTGGAGATTTTACAGTTGAGAAGTCTGGGTCCGGAGTTGCCTGCGCTTCAACAACTTGAACGGAGTCAAATCCTGCTTGAGCAAGAGCACGACGAGCCAACATTTCACCAGTACCATGAAGTGGTGTGTAGACAATCTTCATGTCTTTACCGAATTCTTCAATCAAGGCTGGGTTGATGTTGACATCTTTAACTTCTTTGAGGTATTCAACATCGACAGCTTCACCAATTACTTCAATCAAACCAGAAGCTTTTTCAGCTTCGACATCAGCAACTTCCACACCAAATGGATTTTCAATAGCGCGAATGTAAGTTGTCAAAGCGTCCGCATCGTGTGGAGGCATTTGACCGCCATCTTCACCATAAACCTTGTAACCATTAAATGGAGCTGGGTTGTGGCTGGCAGTAATCATGATACCTGCGAAACAGTTGAGGTGACGAACTGCAAATGACAGTTCTGGAGTTGGACGAAGGCTTTCAAATACGTAAGATTTGATACCATGTTTTGCAAGAACTGCAGCAGATTCAAAGGCAAATTCTGGAGAGAAGTGACGGCTATCGTAGGCAATTGCCACACCGCGTTCTTTTTCATTTCCACCTTTTGACTCAATCAAACGAGCTAAACCTTCAGTCGCTTGACGGACAACGTAGATGTTGATGCGATTTGTACCAGCGCCGATCAAGCCACGCATACCAGCAGTACCAAATTCAAGATTGGTATAAAAGGCGTCTTCCTTTGTTTTTTCATCCATATTTTCCAAATCTTGACGAAGGTAGTCTGGAAGATCAGCAAAATCGAGCCATTTTTGATAATTTTCTTGGTAAGTCATAGAGGATCTCCTTTTTTGTAAATTCTTTTAATCGCTTTCATTATATCACGATTTATCATTTTAGTAAAACGTTAGCATAACTTTCTGAAAAAGCTTGAAATGAAATGGATTCTATAGTCTTGAACCCCTTAGGGAAACATGCTATACTACCTATATGATTATTTTACAAGCTAATAAAATTGAACGTTCATTTGCAGGAGAGGTTCTTTTTGATAATATCAATCTGCAAGTAGATGAACGAGATCGGATTGCCCTCGTTGGGAGAAATGGAGCGGGTAAGTCTACTCTTTTGAAGATTTTGGTTGGAGAAGAGGAGCCAACTAGTGGGGAAATCAATAAGAAAAAAGATATTTCTCTGTCTTACCTAGCCCAAGATAGCCGATTTGAGTCTGAGAATACCATCTACGATGAAATGCTCCATGTCTTTGATGATTTGCGTCGGACTGAGAAACAACTTCGTCAGATGGAACTGGAGATGGGTGAAAAGTCTGGTGAGGATTTGGATAAACTGATGGCGGATTATGATCGTTTGTCAGAGAATTTTCGTCAAGCTGGTGGCTTTACCTACGAAGCTGATATTCGAGCGATTTTGAATGGATTTAAGTTTGATGAGACTATGTGGCAGATGAAAATTGCTGAGCTTTCTGGCGGTCAAAACACCCGTCTGGCTCTAGCAAAAATGCTCCTTGAAAAGCCTAATCTCTTGGTTTTGGACGAGCCAACCAACCACTTGGATATTGAAACCATAGCCTGGCTAGAGAATTACTTGGTAAACTATAGCGGTGCTCTCATTATTGTTAGCCACGACCGTTATTTTTTGGACAAGGTTGCGACGGTTACACTCGATTTGACTAAGCATTCCTTGGATCGTTATGTAGGCAATTACTCTCGTTTCGTTGAACAAAAAGAGCAAAAGCTAGCAACGGAAGCTAAGAACTATGAAAAGCAGCAGAAGGAAATCGCTGCTCTGGAAGACTTTGTCAATCGTAATCTAGTACGAGCTTCGACAACCAAACGTGCCCAATCTCGTCGGAAACAATTGGAAAAAATGGAGCGTTTGGACAAGCCTGAAGCTGGCAAGAAATCAGCCAACATGACCTTCCAGTCTGAAAAAACGTCGGGAAATGTTGTTTTGACCGTTGAAAATGCTGCTATTGGCTATGATGGGGAAATATTGTCAGAACCTATCAATCTTGACCTTCGTAAAATGAATGCTGTTGCCATCGTAGGACCAAATGGTATTGGTAAGTCAACCCTTATCAAGTCTATCGTGGACCAGATTCCTTTTATCAAAGGAGAGAAGCGTTTTGGTGCCAATGTTGAGGTCGGCTACTATGACCAGACTCAAAGCAAGTTGACACCAAGTAATACTGTTCTGGATGAACTTTGGAATGATTTTAAACTGACACCAGAAGTTGAAATCCGTAACCGTCTTGGCGCTTTCCTCTTCTCAGGGGATGATGTTAAAAAATCAGTTGGAATGCTGTCTGGTGGCGAAAAAGCTCGTTTGCTTCTTGCAAAACTTTCAATGGAAAACAATAACTTCCTGATTCTTGACGAGCCGACCAACCACTTGGACATTGATAGCAAGGAAGTTTTGGAAAATGCCCTGATTGACTTTGACGGTACCTTGCTATTTGTTAGCCATGACCGTTACTTTATCAATCGTGTAGCCACTCATGTTTTGGAATTGTCTGAGAATGGTTCGACCCTCTATCTAGGAGATTATGACTACTATGTTGATAAAAAGGCTGAAATGGAAGTCAGCCAGACAGAAGAAGCTTCAACTAGCAATCAAGCAAAAGAAGCAAGTCCAGCTAATGACTACCAGGCCCAGAAAGAAAGTCAAAAAGAAGCTCGCAAACTCATGCGCCAAATCGAGAGTTTGGAAGCTGAAATCGAAGAGTTAGAAGCTCAAAGTCAAGCCATTTCTGAACAAATGCTGGAAACCAACGACGCCGAAAAACTCATGGAATTCCAGACTGAACTGGACAAAATCAGCCATCGTCAGGAAGAGGCTATGCTTGAGTGGGAAGAATTATCGGAGCAGGTGTAAGAAATGGAACATCTAGGAAAGGTATTTCGTGAATTTCGAACAAGTGGGAAGTACTCCTTAAAAGAGGCGGCAGGTGAATCATGTTCAACCTCTCAATTATCTCGCTTCGAGCTTGGGGAGTCTGACCTAGCAGTTTCTCGTTTCTTTGAGATTCTGGATAATATTCATGTGACTATTGAAAATTTCATGGACAAGGCTAGGGATTTTCAAAATCATGAACACGTTGCCTTGATGGCGCAGATTATTCCGCTTTACTACTCAAATGATATTGCAGGTTTTCAAAAGCTTCAAAAGGAACAGCTTGAGAAAGCGAAGAGTTCGACCAATCCCCTCTATTTTGAACTAAATTGGATTCTGCTACAAGGCCTGATTTGTCAAAGAGATGCTCATTACACTATGAGTCAGAGTGATTTGGAAAAGGTAGCAGATTATCTTTTTCAAACAGAAGAATGGACCATGTATGAGTTGATTCTTTTCGGAAATCTCTATACTTTCTACAATGTGGACTATGTGGCTCGGATTGGCAGAGAAGTCATGGAGCGAGAAGAGTACTACAAGGAAATTGGTCGGCATCGAAAACTCGTTTTGATTTTAGCTCTTAACTGTTACCAGCATTGTTTGGAAAATCGATCCTTTACGAATGCGGACTATTTTGAGGGCTATGTGGAGAAGTTGATTGGAAATGGTATCAAGCTTTATGAGCGCAATATCTTCCACTATCTCAAAGGTTTCGCCCTCTACCAGAGAGACTTGAAAGAAGAAGGTTGTAGTCAGATGCAGGGAGCCATGCATATTTTTGATGTGCTTGGACTTCCAGAGCAAGTGGCTTACTATCAGGAACATTATGAAAAATTTGTAAATGCTTAAATTTCCCAAATAAGGGAAATTTAAAGAGACTCCTTTCAGTTTTGATACAATAAGTTTCAAAATTTGAGAGGAGCTTTTTATATGAATCGACATGCAATCCAGTTGATTAGTCGTGGGGCTATTAATAAGATAGGAAATATGCTCTATGACTATGGAAACAGTGTTTGGTTGGCATCGATGGGGACGATAGGACAGACTGTTCTTGGGATTTATCAAATTTCCGAGTTGGTTACATCAATTCTAGTCAATCCTTTTGGCGGAGTGATTTCAGACCGCTTTTCGCGTCGCAAAATTTTGATGACGACGGACTTGATTTGTGGCATTCTCTGTTTAGCTATTTCTTTCATCAGAAATGATAGCTTGATGATTGCTGCTCTGATCTTTGCCAATATTGTTCAGGCGGTTGCCTTTGCATTTTCTCGTACAGCTAACAAAGCCATTATAACTGAGGTTGTAGAGAAAGACGAGATAGTGACCTATAACTCTCGCTTGGAGTTAGTTTTGCAGGTTGTAGGTGTTAGCTCCCCTGTACTTTCTTTCCTCGTTTTACAATTTGCCAGTCTCCATATGACGCTTGTTTTAGATGCCATTAGTTTTTTCATCGCATTTATCTTAGTAGCTTTACTTCCCAAAAAAGAGACTCAGGAACAAGAGAAAAAGACTTTTAGTTGGAGAAATATTTTTGCTGATATGAAAGAAGGGATTCGCTATATTTGGCGCCAGAAAGAAATTTTTTTCTTTTGTTAGTAGCTTCCAGCGTTAATTTCTTTTTTGCAGCTTTTGAATTTCTCCTCCCTTTTTCAAATCGGCTTTACGGGGTAGAAGGAGCTTATGCAACTATTTTAACTATGGGCGCTATTGGTTCCATTGTGGGAGCTCTTCTAGCTAGTAAAATAAAGGCAAATGTTTATAATCTTTTGATTCTATTGGTTTTGACCGGAGTTGGAGTTTTTATGATGGGGTTACCACTTCCAACTTTTCTTTCCTTTTCTGGAAATTTAGTTTGTGAACTGTTTATGACGATTTTTAATATTCACTTTTTTACTCAGGTGCAAACCAAGGTTGAGGGGGAATACTTGGGAAGGGTACTAAGCACAATTTTTACCTTAGCCATCCTATTTATGCCGATTGCAAAAGGCTTTATGACGGTGCTACCAAGTGTTCATCTCTCTTCTTTCCTGATAATTGGGAGCGGGGTTATTGCCCTGTCTTGTTTCTCCCTCGTTTACGTGCGAAGTCATTTTGAAAAAGAGTTATAATTTCTCTTTTTTAGAAAATATTTCTCTACAATCCATTTTTCAGTCCTTCTCTATTGTGAGGAGGGCTTGATTTATGGTAGAATAGTTTTATGAATGAAAGAATGAATGAGTTAGTTGCCTTGCTCAACCGCTATGCGACCGAGTACTATACGAGTGATAATCCCTCGGTGTCAGATAGCGAGTATGATCGCCTCTACCGAGAGTTGGTCGAATTGGAAGTTGCCTATCCAGATCAAGTTTTAGCGGACAGTCCGACCCATCGTGTTGGTGGTAAGGTTTTAGATGGTTTTGAAAAATACAGTCATCAGTATCCTCTTTATAGTTTACAGGATGCTTTTTCACGTGAAGAGTTAGAAGCTTTTGATGCGCGTGTTCGAAAGGAATTACCCCACCCGACCTATATTTGCGAGCTGAAAATCGATGGTTTGTCTATCTCGCTTACGTATGAAAAGGGAATTTTAGTTGTTGGTGCGACACGTGGGGATGGTTCTGTTGGTGAGAATATCACAGAGAACCTCAAGCGTGTCAAGGACATTCCTTTGACCTTGCCAGAAGAACTTGATATTACCGTTCGTGGGGAGTGTTACATGCCACGCGCTTCTTTTGACCAGGTCAACCAAGCACGTCAAGAAAATGGAGAGCCTGAATTTGCCAATCCTCGTAACGCAGCTGCAGGAACCCTCCGCCAGTTGGATACAGCAGTAGTTGCCAAGCGTAATCTTGCGACTTTCCTCTATCAAGAAGCTAGCCCTTCTACTCGTGATAGTCAAGAAAAGGTCTTGAAGCATCTTGAACAGCTTGGCTTTGTGGTTAATTCTAAACGAATATTGGCTAAAAGTATAGATGAGATATGGGATTTTATCCAAGAAGTAGGACAAGAACGGGAGAAACTACCTTACGATATCGATGGGGTGGTGATCAAGGTCAATGACCTAGCTGGTCAAGAAGAACTTGGTTTTACAGTTAAAGCGCCTAAGTGGGCAGTAGCTTACAAATTTCCTGCTGAGGAAAAAGAAGCCCAGCTCCTTTCAGTTGACTGGACAGTAGGCCGTACGGGTGTTGTGACCCCGACTGCCAATCTAACACCTGTTCAGCTTGCTGGCACAACTGTAAGTCGTGCAACTCTTCACAACGTAGATTATATTGCTGAAAAAGATATCCGCAAAGATGATACGGTTATCGTCTATAAGGCTGGAGACATTATTCCTGCTGTTTTGCGTGTGGTAGAGTCTAAGCGGATTTCTGAAGAAAAACTAGATATTCCGACTAACTGTCCAAGTTGTGACAGTAAATTGCTTCATTTTGAAGATGAAGTAGCTCTTCGTTGTATCAATCCTCGCTGTCCTGCTCAAATCATGGAAGGTTTGATTCACTTTGCCTCTCGAGATGCCATGAATATTACAGGACTTGGTCCTTCCATAGTTGAGAAACTCTTCGCTGCCAATCTAGTCAAGGATGTAGCAGATATTTACCGTTTGAAAGAAGATGATTTCCTCCTTTTGGAAGCTGTCAAGGAAAAGTCTGCTTCTAAACTATATCAGGCCATTCAAGCATCTAAGGAAAACTCTGCTGAAAAGCTCTTGTTTGGTCTGGGAATTCGCCATGTCGGAAGCAAGGCTAGCCAACTCCTGCTCCAACACTTTCACTCTATTGAAAATCTAGCCCAAGCAGACCCAGAGGAAGTAGCAAGTATCGAAAGCTTAGGTAGTGTGATTGCCCAAAGTCTTCAGACTTATTTTGCAACAGAAGGGTCGAAGATTCTGTTAGACGAGTTGAAAGAAGCTGGAGTCAACCTGGATTACAAAGGACAGACAGTAGTAGCAGATGCGGCCTTGTCAGGTTTGACAGTAGTTCTAACAGGAAAATTGGAACGCCTCACGCGCTCTGAAGCCAAAAGCAAACTCGAAAGTCTAGGTGCCAAAGTAACAGGTAGCGTATCTAAGAAAACGGATCTTGTCGTAGCAGGAGCAGATGCGGGCAGTAAACTGCAAAAAGCACAAGAACTAGGTATCGAAGTTCGCGATGAAGCTTGGCTAGCAAGTATGTAATGATAGTAGAAAACTAGGTGTCAGATAATCTGAAACTGTCTCTCCTGATGTGTTTTAACATGGTTAAAATCTGTTGTCCATTGTGATGAAATGCCAACTGAATCCATCAGCACCAAATAAAATTAAAATAGAAATTAGAAAAATTAGGAAAAAACATGTACAATTATCCCGTTCTTCTCCATTTTCATAGAAAAAATGGAGATTATACAGCTTGCTCATTTAGCACAGACCGAGATGAAAACAAAAGCTCTTTAACTTCAGAGACCACTTATTTTGGTCTTCAGTTTTCTTTTACCGTGACCAGTCAGGAGAAGGTAGATAGTTTCACCTTCAAAGCCGAGATAGATGGTGTATTAAAAGAATATCTTGTACGTTTTAACTACTATCCCTTGCTAACAGAAGCATGGATTTTAGAGGGCGACGAGACTGTTTATTATTCTGAAAATCCAGCCATTGCTAGTCCTTACTACAAAGATCAAAATCCATTTGCCTTTGATAAAGCCATCCATAGCGCTAGTTTTGATCACCACTGGGGCTACCAAGGAGAACTAGGTTATAGCCTTTCAGATTATCAAACAAGCTTTAAACTTTGGGCTCCTACAGCTACAGCTGTACAGGTGGTTGTCTATGAAAATACCAGCAACGATGCTCCGATTTGGAAAACCTTTAATCTAGAGCGTGGTAATAGCTATTCATACAGTCATAAGTACAATACCATTGGTGTTTGGAGTCTAGATCTGGATGAAAATCTTGCAGGTAAAGCTTATCAGTATCAGATTGAGTTTCCACACCACCAGACTTTGACACGAGACCCTTACACGATTGCCACAAGTCCTGACGGAAAACGTTCCGTAATTCTTTCTCATCAAGACAGACAAGTAGAAGGATTCGAAATCAAACATGGGACAGAAGCGCCATGGCGTTTGGAAAATCCATGTAAAGCAGTTATCTGTGAAATGCATATTCGTGATTTTACAAAATCGCCTACATCTGGTGTTCCTGAAGAACTCCGCGGAACCTTCTTGGGTGCTGCTCAGACTGGAACGGTTAACCAATACGGTCAAGCAACCGCCTTTGACTATATCAAAGAACTTGGTTGTAACTATGTTCAACTTCAACCAATCTTTGATCGCCATAAGGAATATGACGAGAACGGAAATGTAACCTATAACTGGGGTTATGACCCTCAAAACTACAACGCCCCTGAAACAAGTTTCTCTAGTAATCCAGATGATCCCGGACAAGCTATTCGAGACCTCAAGACCATGATTCAGGCTTATCATAATGCAGGAATCGGTGTCATTATGGACGTGGTTTATAACCATACCTTCTCAACAGTGGACGCTCCATTCCAGACAACTGTTCCCGATTATTTCTATCGTATGAATCGTGATGGAACTTTTCAAAACGGTACGGGGGTAGGAAATGAAACTGCAAGTGAACACGAGATGTTCCGCAAATATATGATTGATTCCATCCTTTATTGGGTGAAAGAATACAATATTGACGGTTTCCGTTTCGACTTGATGGGCATTCATGATGTCAAAACTATGCAAGCGATTCGTTGGGCGTTAGATGAGGTTGATCCCCGCATTATCACCTATGGAGAGGGCTGGGATATGGGAACAGGTCTTGCACCTTATGACAAGGCTAAAAAGGACAATGCCTACCAAATGCCAAATATAGGTTTCTTCAACGATAATCAGCGTGATGCGATCAAAGGAGGAGAAGTTTATGGAGCAATCAAATCAGGATTTGTAAGTGGCGCAGCTACAGAGCCAATCATTGCCAAGGCTATTCTTGGTAGCCGAGAATTGGGATCTTATCTCAGTCCAAACCAGGTTCTCAACTATGTTGAAGCTCATGATAATTACAATCTTCATGACTTGCTAGCAACCCTTCATCCTGATCAAAGTTCAGACCAGATTATGCGTAAGGTTGAGACAGCGACAGCTATGAATCTTCTCATGCAAGGAATGGCCTTTATAGAACTAGGTCAAGAGTTTGGTCGAACTAAGTTGGTTCCAACTGGTGAACATGGAGAACTAACTCCTGCAGACCGAGAACGTGCTATGAATAGCTATAATGCTCCGGACAGTGTTAACCAAGTCAACTGGGATCTGATAAACGAACGCCAAGACAGCATTGAGTTTATTCGTCAGATTATCCGCCTAAAAACGCAAATCAGTGCCTTCTCTTATCCAACGTATGAAGAAATTTACCGTCATGTCTTTGTTCACACGGCTGCTGAAAATAGTGGCTGGATTGTCTACGAGATTCACGGTGGATCCGAACATCTATTAGTGGTATTTAATGCTAAGGGAACCTCCTTCTACTTTGAAAATGCAGGTAAGCTTGAAATGTTCCTTACCAACAGTCGTTCAAAACAAGAAAATGTTATTGATGACATTAGTGTTGCAGTTTTAAAAGTGCTCTCATAAATTAATGTAGTAAAAAGGGTTAGATTATCTAATCCTTTTTGTCATTTATGAGGTTTTTAATGAAGAGTAGAATTAGGTTTCAAATAATTTGAAGGATCAAGATTGTGAAAAAAATCTCAATTTTTTCACAAAAAGGGTTGTAATTTTCTGAAAATTTGATAAAATAAATCTTAATCATTTTCAGGAGGAAGAAAATTGGCAAGATATCAGAATTTACTAAATGGAAATTGGAAATCATCTGAAAAGGAAATTACAATCTATTCACCCATTAATCAGGAGAAGCTGGGGACAGTACCAGCTATGAGTCAAGCTGAAGTAGATGAGGCTATGAAAGCTGCGCGTGCAGCTCTCCCAGCATGGCGTGATTTAGCACCAGTTGAGCGTGCAGCCTATTTGCATAAGACAGCAGACATTTTGGAACGTGATAAAGAAAAAATTGGTACAATTCTTGCCAAAGAGGTCGCTAAAGGGATAAAAGCAGCCATTGGAGAAGTAGTACGTACAGCAGATTTGATTCGTTTTGCTGCAGAAGAAGGTCTCCGTATCACTGGACAAGCAATGGAAGGTGGCGGTTTTGAAGCTGCAAGTAAAAACAAACTAGCCGTTGTCCGTCGTGAGCCAGTTGGAGTTGTGTTAGCTATCGCGCCATTTAACTATCCAGTTAACCTTTCTGGATCTAAGATTGCTCCGGCTTTGATTGCAGGAAATGTCGTCATGTTTAAACCGCCAACACAAGGATCTATCTCAGGTCTGTTATTAGCCAAGGCTTTTGATGAGGCAGGTATTCCAGCAGGAGTATTTAATACGATAACTGGACGTGGTTCTGAAATTGGAGACTACATCATTGAACACAAGGAAGTGAACTTCATTAACTTTACGGGTTCAACACCGATTGGTGAGCGAATCGGTCGTTTAGCTGGAATGCGTCCTATCATGCTTGAACTTGGTGGGAAAGATGCAGCTATTGTTCTCGAAGATGCAGACTTGGAACACGCAGCTAAACAAATCGTCGGTGGAGCCTTTAGCTATTCAGGACAACGTTGTACTGCCATCAAGCGTGTCTTGGTTGTGGAAAGCGTAGCAGACAAATTGGCTGAATTGCTCCAAGCTGAAGTTGCTAAGCTAACCGTTGGTGACCCATTTGACAATGCTGATATCACACCTGTTATTGATAATGCTTCAGCTGATTTTATTTGGGGATTGATTCAGGATGCGCAAGGTAAAGGTGCCAAAGCGCTCAGTCCAATCAAACGTGAGGGCAATCTCATTTGGCCGGGACTTTTTGATTATGTCACAAGAGATATGAAATTAGCATGGGAAGAACCGTTTGGACCTGTTCTCCCAATTATCCGTGTCGCTGATGCAAATGAAGCGGTAGCAATTGCCAACGAATCTGAGTTCGGTCTTCAATCCTCTGTCTTTACAAATGACTTTAAGAAGGCATTTGAAATCGCTGAAAAGCTTGAAGTCGGTACTGTTCATATTAATAACAAAACACAACGTGGGCCAGATAATTTCCCATTCCTTGGTGTAAAGGGTTCTGGTGCAGGAGTGCAAGGGATTAAATACAGCATTGAAGCAATGACAAATGTCAAATCCATTGTTTTTGATGTGAAATAATTTATAAAATCAGGAAATAACATTCCTGATTTTTATTTTTACTAAAAAATTCAGTTTAAAATTGAAAAATAACGAATGTTTTGATATTATACTAAGAAAATATATGTAAATCATTTATTTTTTCAACAATTAAATGAAAAATTATATAATGTTAAAATATATTTTCTAAAATTTTCAAGATAATTTTGGTGAAATTCCGTAAATTACTTGAAAGTTATCTTAAAAGAGTGTATAATAGAATTATAGAAAACGCTTACAAAAAGAAAGGGGATTGGATGAATAATCAAGAAGCATTGAGAACCTTCACTACTGGAGAAAATTTTCATCTTCAGCACTATCTAGGAGCACATAAAGAGGAAAAAGACGGAGAAATTGGTTTTACTTTCCGTGTTTGGGCACCTAACGCTCAGGCTGTGCACTTAGTTGGTGATTTTACAAACTGGACAGAGCATCAAATTCCTATGGTACGGAATGAATCGGGTGTTTGGGAAGTCTTCACAAGTCTGGCTCATGAAGGGCAGATTTATAAGTATCATATCACGCGTGCAAATGGGCACCAGATTATGAAAATTGATCCATTGGCGGTTCGTTTTGAGGCTCGTCCAGAGACTGGAGCCATCCTGACTGATATTCCAGAGAAAAAATGGAAAGATGGTCTTTGGCTAGCTAGGAGAAAACGCTGGGGCTTTTTTGAGAGACCAGTCAATATTTATGAAGCTCACGCTGGATCTTGGAAGAGAAATCCAGATGGTAGTCCATACAGCTTTGCACAACTCAAGGAAGAACTCATTCCATACCTTGTTGAGATGAATTACACTCACATCGAGTTTATGCCTTTAATGGCTCACCCACTTGGATTGAGTTGGGGCTATCAGCTTATGGGTTACTTTGCTATGGAGCACTCTTATGGGCGACCAGAGGAATTCCAAGATTTTGTTGAGGAATGTCATTTAAACAATATCGGTGTAATTGTGGATTGGGTTCCAGGTCATTTTACCATCAACGATGACGCCCTTGCTTATTACGATGGAACACCAACTTTTGAATACCAAGACCACAACAAGGCCCATAACTACGGTTGGGGAGCTCTTAACTTTGACCTTGGGAAGAATGAAGTCCAGTCCTTCTTGATTTCTAGCATTAAATTCTGGATTGAATTTTATCATTTAGACGGTATTCGAGTGGATGCAGTTAGCAATATGCTCTACCTAGACTATGATAATGCTCCTTGGACTCCAAACAAAGACGGTGGCAATCTCAACTACGAAGGCTACTATTTCCTTCAACGTTTGAACACTGTTATCAAGTTAGCGCATCCAGATGTGATGATGATTGCAGAAGAAAGTTCATCAGCAACAAAGATTACTGGTATGAAAGAAATGGGTGGTCTAGGATTTGACTACAAGTGGAATATGGGTTGGATGAACGACATTCTCCGTTTCTACGAGGAAGACCCGATTTATCGTAAGTATGATTTTAACTTGGTAACCTTCAGCTTCATGTATGTTTTTAATGAAAACTACCTCTTACCTTTCTCACATGATGAAGTCGTGCATGGTAAGAAAAGCATGATGCACAAGATGTGGGGAGATCGATACAATCAATTTGCAGGACTACGCAATCTCTACACTTATCAGATTTGTCATCCAGGTAAGAAACTCTTGTTCATGGGAAGCGAATATGGTCAGTTCTTAGAGTGGAAGTCTGAGGAACAGCTAGAATGGTCTAACTTGGAAGATCCAATGAATGCTAAAATGAAGCACTTCACTTCTCAACTCAATCAATTCTATAAAGAGCACCGTTGCCTTTGGGAAATTGACACCAGCTACGACGGCATCGAAATTATCGATGCGGATAATAGAGATCAGAGTGTCCTTTCCTTTATTCGTAAGAGTAAAAAGGGTGAAATGCTAGTCTGTGTCTTTAATATGGCGCCTGTTGAACGAAAAGACTTTACAATCGGACTTCCTGTCGCAGGAGTTTATGAAGAAGTTTGGAATACAGAATTGGAACAATGGGGTGGTGTCTGGAAAGAATACAACCAAACGGTTCAAACTCAAGAAGGATTATGGAAGGATTATGAGCAGACCTTGACCTTCACCTTGCCAGCTATGGGGGCAAGTATCTGGAAGATTAAACGTCGCTTGAAACCAACTAAAACTGTCACAAATAAAACCCAAAAAGGAGTAGAAAATGAAGAATGAAATGCTAGCTTTGATCCTTGCCGGTGGGCAAGGAACACGTCTCGGAAAGCTCACTCAAAGCATTGCCAAACCAGCAGTGCAATTCGGTGGGCGCTACCGTATCATTGACTTTGCTCTTTCAAACTGTGCTAATTCTGGGATTCACAACGTCGGTGTTATTACACAGTATCAACCTCTTGCCTTGAACAACCATATCGGAAATGGTTCGAGCTGGGGACTAGATGGCATTAATACAGGTGTTTCTATCCTTCAACCCTACTCTGCAAGCGAGGGAAACCGGTGGTTTGAAGGGACTAGCCACGCTATCTACCAAAACATTGACTACATCGACAGTGTTAACCCAGAATACGTCTTGATCCTCTCTGGAGACCATATTTACAAGATGGACTATGATGACATGCTCCAATCTCACAAGGACAACAATGCCAGTTTGACAGTAGCTGTCTTGGATGTACCTCTCAAAGAAGCTAGCCGTTTTGGTATCATGAATACTGACGCAAACAATCGTATCGTCGAATTCGAAGAAAAACCAGCAAAACCTAAGTCTACTAAAGCTTCTATGGGAATCTATATTTTTGACTGGAAACGTCTACGCAACATGCTAGTAGCCGCTGAAAAGAGCAAGGTAGATATGTCAGATTTCGGTAAAAACGTTATTCCAAACTACCTTGAGTCTGGTGAAAGTGTCTATGCTTATGAATTCAAGGGTTACTGGAAAGACGTTGGTACAATTGAATCCCTTTGGGAAGCCAATATGGAATACATTGATCCAAACAACGCTTTGGATAGTCGTGATCGTCAGTGGAAAATCTACTCACGGAACCTGATTTCACCACCAAACTTTATTGGAAAACACGCTCATGTAGAAGATTCTTTAGTTGTGGATGGCTGTCTCGTGGATGGAACTGTTAAGCATTCCATTCTCTCAACAGAAGCGCAAGTACGTGAGGGTGCTGAAGTAGTAGACTCTGTAATCATGAGTGGTGCCATTATCGGAAAAGGTGCAAAAATTAAACGTGCCATCATTGGTGAAGGTGCTGTTATTTCTGAAGGTGTCGAAATTGATGGAACAGACGAAGTACAAGTAGTAGGATATGATGAAGTAGTGGGGGTAGCAACAGATGAAGATTGATAAATATTCAGCCATTTTAGGAAACACCGTTGGTTTTCACGATATGTCAACTTTGACAGATCATCGTCCAGTAGCCAGCTTGCCATTTGGAGCAAAATATCGTTTGATTGACTTCCCTCTTTCTAGCCTTGCAAATGCTGGTGTTCGTAGTGTCTTTGGAATTTTCCAACAAGACAATATCAGTTCAGTCTTTGACCACATTCGTTCAGGACGTGAGTGGGGCTTATCTACCCTTCTCAGTCACTACTATCTAGGTATTTATAATACGCGTGTTGAAAGTAGCACAGTTGGGAAAGAATATTACCAACAGCTTCTCACTTATTTGAAACGTTCAGGATCAAATCAGACGGTTGCACTTAACTGTGATATCGTGGTGAATATTGACCTCAATCAAGTATTCCATTTACATACTACTGCCGGTCGTCCGATTACAGTTGTTTATAAGAAATTACCTAAAAAGGATATTTCAGATGTTAATGCCATCTTGGAAGTGGATGAAACAGACCATGTTCTTTCTCATAAACTTTTTGATGCCAAATCAACAGATGAACTTTTCAACATGTCTACAGATATATTCGTCGTTGATACTCCGTGGTTGATTGAACGACTTGAAGAAGAAGTTCAAAAAGAATATCCAGAAAAATTACGCTATGTACTTCGCGATTTAGCTGTAAAAGAAGGTGCTTTTGCTTATGAATACACTGGCTACCTAGCCAATGTTCACTCTGTTCAATCCTATTATCAAGCCAATATTGATATGCTAGAGTCTCAAAAATTCTACTCTCTCTTCTCACCTAACCAAAAAATTTATACCAAGGTTAAGAATGAAGAACCAACTTACTATTCAAACACCTCTAAGGTAAGTACTTCGCAGTTCGCCTCTGGTAGTATCATAGAGGGTGAAGTAGTTCAGTCAGTCCTATCACGTAATATTCACGTTCATAAGGATAGTCTAGTTAAAGACAGCCTTCTCTTCCCACGTGTTGTGATTGGTCAAGGTGCCCAAGTTGAGTATGCAATCTTGGACAAAGGGGTTGAAATTGCTGACGGTGTCGTGATTCGAGGAACTGCTGAACATCCAGTCGTAGTCAAAAAAGGAGAAAAAGTAACAGAGGATATTCATTCATGAAAATTTTATTTGTAGCAGCAGAGGGTGCACCCTTTTCAAAAACAGGTGGTTTGGGAGACGTTATTGGCGCTCTTCCTAAATCACTGGTAAAGGCTGGGCACGAAGTTGCGGTTGTCTTACCTTACTATGACATGGTAGAGGCTAAGTTCGGCGACCAGATTGAGGATGTTCTTCACTTTGAAGTGAGTGTAGGCTGGCGTAGACAGTACTGTGGTATTAAGAAGACCGTTTTGAATGGTGTTACCTTCTACTTCGTAGACAATCAAACTTATTTCTTCCGAGGTCATGTTTACGGAGATTTCGATGATGGTGAACGTTTTGCCTTCTTCCAACTGGCTGCTCTTGAGGCCATGGAGCGAATTGATTTCATTCCAGATATTCTCCATGCCCATGATTATCACACCGCTATGATTCCTTTTCTCTTGAAGGAAAAATACAGATGGATTCAGGCATATCAAGGAATCAGAACCGTTTTAACCATTCACAATTTGGAATTCCAAGGTCAATTTTCTGAAGGAATGTTGTGGGATTTGTTTGGTGTTGGTTTTGAACGGTATGCTGATGGAACCCTTCGTTGGAATGACTGTCTTAACTGGATGAAAGCTGGTATCCTCTACGCGGATCGTGTCTCAACCGTATCTCCTAGCTATGCACATGAGATTATGACTAGTCAGTTCGGTTGTGGCTTGGATCAGATTCTTCGGATGGAGTCAGGTAAGGTTTCGGGTATTGTTAATGGAATCGATACTGATCTCTATAATCCAGAGACAGATGCTCTTTTAGACTATCATTTTGATAAGGATGACTTGTCAGGAAAAGCACAAAACAAAGCAAAATTGCAAGAGAGAGTTGGTCTACCAGTACGAGCAGATGTTCCACTAGTTGGGATTGTCTCTCGCTTGACACGCCAAAAAGGTTTTGATGTTGTTGTAGAAAGCTTGCATCGTTTCTTACAAGAGGACGTTCAAATAGTCCTTTTAGGGACAGGAGATCCTGCTTTTGAACATTCCTTCTCATGGTTTGCGCAAGTCTATCCTGACAAGCTATCAGCAAATATCACTTTCGACGTCAAACTTGCTCAAGAAATCTACGCAGCTTGTGATCTCTTCCTCATGCCAAGTCGTTTTGAACCATGTGGCTTATCTCAAATGATGGCAATGCGCTACGGAACTCTACCATTGGTTCATGAGGTTGGCGGACTAAGAGATACAGTTCAATCCTTCAATCCAATCGAAGGAACTGGTACTGGATTTAGCTTTGACAATTTAACACCATACTGGCTTAACTGGAGTTTCCAAACAGCCTTGGATGTTTATAAGAACCAGCCGGACGTTTGGAGAAATCTACAAAAACAAGCTATGGAATGCGATTTCTCATGGGACACAGCTTGCAAGTCTTATCTTGACTTGTACCATAGTTTAGTCAACTAATAGATAAAATCGTATGATTCTTTCATACGATTTTTGGGCTGTTTAGAAAGGAAAGTTTATGTCTCAAGTAAAAGGCTTGTGTGTCATGGACGTTGACGGAACCCTGATAGCAGAAGAAGTGATTGATCTTTTAGGAAAAAAAGCAGGTTGCGAAGAAGAAATATCGCAGATTACAAGCCAGGCAATGCGAGGTGAACTGGACTTTGAAACAAGCTTACGAGCGAGAGTGGCTTTGTTAAAAGGTCTTCCGGTTTCGGTCTTTGATACTGTCTTCAAATCCATTCATCTGTCCAAAAATGCTCAAGAATTTATCTCCGTACTTCAAAAGAAGGGTATTCTAGTCGGTCTAGTGTCTGGTGGATTTGCACCAATAGTTGAGAGATTAGCAGAATCCCTTGGTATCTCCTATTTCTCCGCCAACCAGTTGGAAGTCAGAGATGACTTTTTAACAGGTAAATTAGTTGGTGGCATTGTGACAGCCCAAGTAAAACAAGCTACTCTTGAGAAATGGAGAAAGGAATTAGGACTTTCCAAAGAAAGAACGATTGTAATCGGTGATGGGTCTAACGACCTCTTGATGTTAAAATCAGCAGGTCACGGTATAGCCTTTTGTGCCAAGGAGGTCGTAAAAGCTGAGATAGCTTGTCATGTAGATACGAGGGATTTTTTAGAAGTTTTGCCTTGGATTGATTTCTTAGAATGAGAGGGAACTATGAAAATTGTAATCGCACCCGATTCTTTTAAAGAAAGTTTGACGGCAGAAGAGGTCGCTCAAGCTATAAAAAAAGGCTTCGAACAGTCAATAGCGGATGTAGAATGTCTGCTTTGCCCTGTTGGCGATGGTGGGGAAGGAACTGTAGATGCTATTCGACATTCTCTTGAACTCAAAGAAAAATGGCAAGAGGTTACGGGACCTTTTGGTCTAAATGAAGCAATGCGTTACTTTCAAAAAGGTCAAATAGCGCTCTTTGAAGTTGCTGACTTGGTTGGTCTTGGAAAGATTCCGCATGAGAAACGAAATCCTCTTCATATCCAAACCAGAGGTATTGGAGAGCTGATTCGCCATCTCATTGATCAAGGAATGAAGGAAATCTATATCGGTGTAGGTGGTACGGCTAGTAATGACGGTGGGATAGGCATTGCTGCTGGTCTGGGTTATTGTTTTTATGATAAGAATGGAAAGGAATTACCAGCTTGTGGTCAGACTTTGCTTGAGTTCGAGTCAGTTTCAGATAGCGAGTTGTATAGAATTCCTGAAGATGTGAAAATCCGCATTTTAGCGGATGTCGTAAGCCCTCTATGTGGTCATCAAGGGGCAACCTATACATTTGGAAAACAAAAGGGCTTGGATCCTGCTTTATTTGAGACAGTAGATCTGGCTATACAGGAGTTCTATGAAAAATTTTCACCTTCCACCCTGTCTCTTAAAGGAGCAGGAGCCGGCGGTGGGATTGCTGCCGGTCTCTGTGCCTTTGCTGAGGCCTGTATCGTATCCGGGATTGATACTTGCTTGGATTTGATTGACTTTGACAAGAAAGTTTCAGGTGCCGACTTGGTTATGGTTGGAGAAGGGAGACTGGACAGTCAAAGCTTTGTTGGAAAAGCTCCTATCGGTGTAGCAAAAAGAACCCCTAACGGAGTTCCTGTTATTGCTATTTGTGGTAGTCTTGCTGACGATTTTCCTCCCCTACCATTTGAAAATATACAAGCAGCATTCTCTATCCTAGAGAAAAGTGAGCCTTTAGAAGACAGTCTGAAAAATGCAAGTCTTTATTTGGAGCATACAGCTACTAATATTGGCCGTTTATTAAATTTGAGGAAGGATTAACCAAACCATTTTTTCCAGATGGATTTTTTAGGTGGATCTGCCTTTTTCTCCTCCCAAAGACTTGAGAATGCAAGTCTAAGGTCCTTTTCTTCTAATTGAACAGGTTCGTTCGTGTGAATGACAAGGCCAAAAGGAGAGGTGATATGATCGTCTGAAACAATAGTCGCCTGGCAATTACTTTCCTTTGCTTGTTTTAAGTAAAAGACCTGTTTGTCAAACTCAATATTTGGTGAGATCTTCACAAAAAGTTCCTCTACCTTTTCTTGAAAAACCTCTAAAATAGAGAAAAATCCATGTTCTAATTCAGGACTATTGGCAGTATTGATATCCGCGTAGCCAAGAACTCTTTCCTCGAAAGTACCGAGGTAGCGGCGTTGTTCGTCAGGCTTTAATTTCGGTTCACCATGAGCTTTTTCTAGTAGTTGTTTTGATAAATCTGTCATAAAAACAGTATATCACAAAAATCTCAAGAAAACAGATAAAAGAAAGCGATTACTTTACAAAGTTAAGGAAAATTTGCACAAAGATAACGTTTTTTCTTGATAAACGCTTATTTTTAAGGTATCATAGAGGTGTAAAAAATTTAACTCAAAGGAGAGTAAAAAATGTCAATTATTACTGATGTTTACGCTCGCGAAGTCCTAGACTCACGCGGTAACCCAACACTTGAAGTAGAAGTTTATACTGAATCAGGTGCTTTCGGACGTGGTATGGTTCCATCAGGAGCTTCTACTGGTGAACACGAAGCAGTTGAACTTCGCGACGGTGACAAATCTCGTTACGGTGGTCTTGGTACACAAAAAGCTGTTGACAACGTAAACAACATCATTGCTGAAGCAATCATCGGCTACGATGTACGTGACCAACAAGCTATCGACCGTGCTATGATCGCACTTGACGGTACTCCTAACAAAGGTAAATTGGGTGCAAACGCAATTCTTGGTGTGTCTATCGCTGTAGCTCGTGCTGCTGCTGACTACCTTGAAATCCCACTTTACAGCTACCTTGGTGGATTCAACACTAAAGTTCTTCCAACTCCAATGATGAACATCATCAACGGTGGTTCTCACTCTGACGCTCCAATCGCTTTCCAAGAATTCATGATCGTACCTGCTGGTGCGCCATCATTCAAAGAAGCTCTTCGTTGGGGTGCTGAAATCTTCCACGCTCTTAAGAAAATCCTTAAATCACGTGGTTTGGAAACAGCTGTAGGTGACGAAGGTGGATTCGCTCCTCGTTTCGAAGGAACTGAAGACGGTGTTGAAACTATCCTTGCTGCAATCGAAGCTGCTGGATATGTTCCTGGTAAAGACGTATTTATCGGATTTGACTGTGCATCATCAGAATTCTACGATAAAGAACGTAAAGTTTACGACTACACTAAATTCGAAGGTGAAGGCGCTGCTGTACGTACTGCTGCAGAACAAATCGACTACCTTGAAGAATTGGTAAACAAATACCCAATCATCACTATCGAAGATGGTATGGACGAAAACGACTGGGACGGTTGGAAAGCTCTTACTGAACGTCTTGGTGGTAAAGTTCAATTGGTTGGTGACGACTTCTTCGTAACAAACACTTCTTACCTTGAAAAAGGTATTGCAGAAGGTGCTGCTAACTCAATCCTTATCAAAGTTAACCAAATCGGTACTCTTACTGAAACATTCGACGCTATCGAAATGGCGAAAGAAGCTGGTTACACTGCCGTTGTATCACACCGTTCAGGTGAAACTGAAGATTCAACAATCGCTGACATCGCAGTTGCAACAAACGCAGGACAAATCAAGACTGGTTCACTTTCACGTACAGACCGTATCGCTAAATACAACCAATTGCTTCGTATCGAAGACCAACTTGGTGAAGTAGCTGAATACCGTGGATTGAAATCATTCTACAACTTGAAAAAATAATCTAGTTCAGTGAACTATTTTATCCCGAACCTTGAAATTCAAAAGTTCGGCCGTTGATTTAACAACGTTTTAAGCCCCTCGGATTTTATCCGAAGGGCTTTTTTAATGTTTAGGGGGCAGTGTTTATGGTATAATAGACAAAAAAAACTTGTATTAGAAAGAAATTATGTCTAAAGAAATTGATATTGAGTATTACCACCAGCTAGCTTTGCAAAAGCAGAAAGAGCATCGTAAAGTGTTAGCCAATCTAAAGAAAAAGCCACCAAAGAATCTAGATAAGATTGCCCAGCAGATTCACCAAGAAGTCTTTGCTGAGATTGATTGTACTGCCTGTGCTAACTGTTGCAAGACATTGGGACCCGACTTTAAAGAGGCAGACATCACCCGTATCGCCAAGTACTTTAAGATGAAGTTACCAGCTTTTGAAGCGGAATTTCTGCAGGTAGATGAAGATGGGGACAAGGTTTTCAAATCCATGCCTTGTCCATTTTTAGGAGGAGACAATCTCTGCTCCATCTACGACGTTCGTCCCAAGGCCTGTCGTGAATTCCCCCATACAGATCGCAAGAGGATTCATCAGATTAATCATCTGACAATCAAAAATACCTTGACCTGCCCAGCAGCTTATCTCTTTGTTGAGAAATTAAAAGATAAGTTATAGATTTTACACCTTTAAATCTTGTATAAAGATTCTAGGGCGGAAGTATCTTGTATTTGTTAGAATATAGATAGGATTGAACACGGCCTAAAGCTGTGTGAAAAAGATGAAATTTTCTCGGAGCAGGAGCCCCTCCGTCAATTTTCCAATTTTCACTTTGCTTTTAACGGTCTTAGTATCTTTTGTGAGGTAAAAAAGAATATGATGCATCAATTCAATCGAACCATGGATTATTTGGAGCAGCAGCTGACTGGAGAAGTGGATATGAAAAGATTCCAGCAGCTATCAGGCTATTCTTACCCTCTCTTTAGCAGGCTCTTTTCCATCCTAGCAGATATGACATTAGCAGAATACTTGCGCAATCGCAGGCTGTCAGAAGCTGTGACGGACTTGCGAGAAAGCTCTGAGAAAGTCATTGACATAGCGTTGAAATACGGCTACGACTCTGCGGATGCCTTCAGCGCAGCTTTCAAGAAATTTCATGGTGCAACCCCCTCAGAAGTTCGAAATGGAAAACCTTATCGGGTCTTTCCTAGACTTCAATTATCCTTAAAGATTACAGGAGGAAAGAATATGGATATCAAGATTCAAAAGAAATCTGCTTTTACTGTAGCAGGCGTCCTATTGGAAGCTATTGACAATAGCCAGTGCCCATCTGCTTGGGAGCAGCTCTATGCAAATCACAGCTTTGAAAGCCTGGAAAGTCTGGGCAGTGGCCAATCCTTTGGCATCTGCTCGGATGTCAAAGAAGGCGAAATCATCAACTATATGGCCGCTTATGATGTGACGGATAAAGCTAAAGCAGAAGAACTAGGTCTGTCAATCAAGGAAATCGCAGAAGCTGAATATGCCATCGTACCAGTCAAGGGGGCTATACCAGCCAGCATCCACCATGCTTGGAAATATGTATTGGAAGTCTTTTTCCCAGAAACTGGCTATCGCCACTCAGGAGCACCAGACTTTGAAGTTTACACCGAGGGTGATATGTACTCTCCAGATTATCAAATGGAACTCTGGATACCAGTGATTAAGAACTAGATAATTTTCTGACACTTTATAAAGATGCAAACTTAACTCTGTAGAAGATATCTTTTACAGAGTTTTTAATTATTGACATTCATGCCCGTAAATCACAAATACCCATATTTTTTGTTTGGATTTTATGGGGCCTGCGAATAGTTTTGTCGGTATAATAGTCCCATAGAAGATAAGGAGGCAGGAATATGCAGATGTATTTTGGAGATGTGTCACTTTGCTATAGCTATTCATTAGCAATGGCACTGGATGGCTATGGTTGTGACTATAAAGCAGACTTTCTAGAGGCAATAATGGTGATGGGAAATGGTGCTAGTATTGTAAAGGAAGATGACCAGCACCCTCTAGTATTCTTTGATAACGGAATGCCAGATCTTTCCATCTCTCATTCTTTAAAAATACTTGGATTTGACTATGAGGACTTCTATCTAAAGGATGGAGCAGAAGTAGATTTGGAAGAGATTAAAAGAAAGTTGGAAACCTTTCTGTCCAATGGACCTGTCGTTCTGGGACCTCTTGATATGGGGCATCTGACCTACAATCCTAATCACACAATCCTTTATGGTGTGGATCACTTCGTAACCGTGTATGCTATTGATGATCAGTACCTCTATTTGCATGATCCAGCTGGTTTTGCCTGTATGAAGGTTGCTTTTAATGACATCTTAGAAGCCTGGAAGGCAGAGGCTATTGACTATAAGCGTGGAGCCTACTCCATGTGGGGAAATTTTAAGAAGGTCAAGAGTCCTAGTCAGACTGAAATCTATCAAGAAACAGCAAGGATTATGAAGAACCGATATCTGAATGGCCAAAACGGTGTTTTGGAATGCTATGCAAAAGCAGTTGCTGAAAATGGCTTAAATACCGAGCAAAAACAACTGCATCAGTATTTTAGCTTTAAACTTGCGGCTGTTCGAAATCTCTATCTCAGTAAGTTCTTAAAAGATCATGATCCGAAAGGGGCAAGATTCAAAGAAGAATTGGCTACTCTATTTGGCCAAGCCCACCTTTCATGTTTAAAAGAAGATTATCAAGGACTAGCCCGCTTGCTCTATCAAATAGCAGAAGTGGATGGTCGCTTTAAAGATTTATATGTAAAGTAGCAGAACTAGGGATGCTCTTAAACTTTAAAAATTAGCCAGTAAAAGCAGTTGTTCGTAAAATGAAGAACTGTTTTTTGATTATGGTATAATGAAGTAAGAAAACACCTCAAGCTACTAGAAAATGAAGGGAGAACTCCTATGCCTAGACCAAAAACGAAAGAGGAATTAGTGCTAGCCTCTAAGGAAAACTATGAAAAGCTCAATCACTTTATATCTAAATTAAGTGAAGAGGAACTACAGACTCCTTTTGATTTTTCAAAAGACCAAAAGAAAAAAGAAGCTCACTGGAAAAGAGATAAAAATTTACGGGATGTCCTGATCCATCTCTACGAATGGCAGCAGTTACTTTTAACTTGGGTACATTCCAATCAAAAGGGTCATGAAAGACCTTTTCTCCCTGAACCTTATAATTGGAAAACTTATGGGGAAATGAATGTCGCTATTTGGAAGAAGCACCAGAAAACTTCTTTAGAAGAAGCGACTAGGCTACTAGAGCAATCGCATAAGGAGGTTTTAGAGTTGTTGGAAGACTTTAGCAATGACGAATTGTTCACAAAAGGTATCTATAAGTGGACGGGAGGGACAAGTCTAGGTTCCTACTTTGTTAGTAGCACCTCCAGCCACTATGACTGGGCTCTGAAAAAACTCAAAGCTCATCAGAAAAATTGTAAGTGCCACTAGTTAAAGTACGTATGAAGTTTAGAAAAAAAGTCTTCTGAGCTTCGAGTAGCTTTGTTCTCGTGATTTTAGAGCCATTCTAGCTTTAGAATCCTTCAAAAATTAAAATTTAAGGCTATCATAGACTTAGAATAGATCCAAAACATATATATAAATGCAATTCTAAGTTTAGAATTACACTGATATTAAAGGGATTGAGCTGTTTGATACTTATAATAGCTTAATTCTGATATAGGATGATAGATAGATGGGGAAAATGATGAACATACAAAAAGAGAAAGTTAGAAAAGAGTTGGTGTCCCTCTGTTTGGGAGAGTTCACAGCCGTCCTATCTATTTGGTTTTGTTTTTTCCTTTTGAAAAATCGGCTTGGTGATTGGAGGAATCTAGTCTCCATTCTCTATCCTTTGTCTTTACTGACATTTATATTGCTTCAAGGTTCAATCTATTGGGCAATTTTGATTAGAAGACTGTCGAATCCCCAGTTCGGAAGTGTAAATGTCCCTAGAATATATGGTGGGCTCAGAATACTAGACCTCGTTTTACTTATTTTAGGCTTTCCTTTTATTGTCTGGAACACACAGAGTGTCCAAGTGGCTATCTTAGCCACGTTGATACAACTTTTTGCCCTTATCGAATGGGTTAATTATTTCCTCGTACGCCTATCTTATAGCTTGAATCCACTTGTTTTATGGAAACGAATTGCAAAGGGAAAACTTGAAAAAAGCAGAATAGCCAAGGAGTTGGGGTAAGAGAAATGAAGAGTTTAGTAATTCATTTTACAATATGCTATAATTAAGCTATTAAATTTTTAAAACAACTACTTAAAGTGAGATAAGTATGCAAATAAACTCTAGAAAACAGAAATCAGATATTGTTATTTCTAAACCGTCAGCCAGTGAAGTAGAAAAATACTTGAAATCGTGGAAAAACCTTAAAAATTATGGGTTACAAGAAGATGCTTTAGATAAATTATTTTTTGAGCTGTTACCAAGTAACGAAGAAATTTCTGACATCTTATTAAAGGTTGCTACGTTGAATGATTTTTATAGTACAAATATTTTCTCAGTTTATCCAGTTGCAGAACATATACTGAGTCTTAAAATTGACGAGAGGTTGAGACAAGGTGATGTAACTTTAGTCAATGAAATTCAAAATGTTACAATCAATGGAGTAACTAGAAAGTTCTATTCTTTTTCTACTAAATACTGTTCCCATCATAATCCTAAAGAATACCCTATTTATGATAGCTATGTAGAAAAGGTATTGAAATACTTTAGAAAAACAGATAAATTTTCTAAATTTAAGAATTCAGACCTAAAAGATTATCAAAAATTTAAAAATATAATTATTGCTTTTAGAGAATACTACGGATTAGAAGAATTTAATCTTAAAGAAATTGATCAGTATTTATGGCAGTTGGGAAAAGAATATTTTCCAAATAAATACTAGCGACTTATTTTCACTCAGAAAGGAAACTTAATGCCCTACAAATTTCTACTCTTCGACCTCGACCACACCTTGCTTGATTTTGATACTGCTGAGGATGTGGCACTGACGCAACTTCTAAAGGAAGAAGGAGTTACGGACATTCAAGCCTATAAAGACTATTACGTTCCTATGAACAAGGCTCTCTGGAAGGACTTGGAGCAAAAGAAAATTAGTAAACAAGACTTGGTTAACACGCGCTTTTCTCGTTTATTTGCTCATTTTGGACTGAAGAAAGACGGTAGGTTACTTGCCCAGCGTTACCAATTTTACCTCGCTCAGCAGGGGCAAATTTTTTCAGGCGCTCATGAACTCTTGGATAGCCTCATCGAGGGAGATTATGAGCTATACGCTGCGACAAATGGGATTACTGCCATTCAGACAGGACGTTTGGCTCAATCTGGTCTGGCTCCCTATTTCAATCAAGTCTTTATCTCTGAACAGTTGCAAACGCAAAAACCTGATGCACTATTCTATGAAAAAATCGGTCAACAGATTGCAGATTTCAGCAAAGAAAAGACGGTTATGATTGGAGATTCCCTAACGGCTGATATTCAAGGCGGAGTGAATGCAGGAATTGATACAATCTGGTTTAACCCTCATTACCTCGAAAATCACACGCAAGCCCAGCCAACTTATAAAGTCCATTCTTATCAAGACTTGCTGGATTGTTTAGATAAACTGTAAAAAGTGGTTTAGATAGCCACTTTTTGCTATAATAGAGGCAGTAAAAATGAAGGAGTTGGCGATGCAACACTCATCTTGGCATGCTTTGATTAAGGAGCAATTACCTGAGGGTTATTTTGGGAAAATCAATCAATTTATGGAGCAGGTCTATGCTCAGGGAACTGTTTATCCACCTAAGGAAAAGGTTTTTCAGGCTCTCTTGACTACTCATCTGGAAGAGGTTAAGGTGGTGATTCTAGGGCAAGACCCCTATCACGGGCCAGGTCAAGCGCAGGGTTTGAGTTTTTCTGTACCCGATGCTATTCCAGCGCCACCGTCCTTGCAAAATATCTTGAAAGAATTGTCAGATGACATCGGCGTTAAGAAATCCCATGATTTAACTGCTTGGGCTGAGCAAGGAGTTTTACTTCTCAATGCTTGTTTAACCGTTCCTGCTGGGCAGGCAAACGGTCATGCTGGGCAGATTTGGGAGCCCTTTACAGATGCAGTGATTCAGGTTGTTAATAATCTAGACAGACCTGTAGTCTTTGTACTCTGGGGCGCTTATGCACGCAAGAAGAAGGCCTTGGTTACCAATTCTCACCACTTGATTATCGACTCAGCACATCCTAGTCCGTTATCTGTTTACAGAGGATTTTGGGGTTCTAAGCCTTTTTCTAAGGCTAATGCATTCTTAAAAGAGACAGGACAAGAGCCAATCGATTGGCTTAGATAAGGAGAAAATATGCCTCAGTTAGCGACGATTTGCTACATTGATAACGGAAAAGAACTGCTCATGCTCCATCGTAATAAGAAGCCTAATGATGTCCACGAAGGCAAATGGATTGGCGTGGGTGGTAAGCTAGAGCGAGGAGAGACACCTCAGGAATGCGCGGCCCGTGAAATCCTCGAAGAAACAGGGCTCAAAGCCAAGCCGGTTCTAAAAGGCGTTATCACTTTTCCAGAATTTACACCAGATTTAGACTGGTACACCTATGTTTTTAAGGTGACAGAGTTTGAGGGTGACTTGATTGACTGCAACGAGGGGACGCTGGAATGGGTTCCCTATGATGAAGTTTTGAGCAAGCCAACTTGGGAAGGTGACCACACCTTTGTTGAGTGGCTTTTAGAGGACAAACCCTTCTTTTCAGCCAAGTTTGTTTATGATGGGGATAAATTGTTGGATACCCAAGTTGATTTCTATGAATAAAGGAGAAAGCAGATGTTATTAATCAAAAACGGTCGTGTAATTGATCCCAAGTCTGGTTTGGATCAAGTGTGTGATGTTTTGGTCCAAGATGGGAAAATTGTCAAAATTGCCCCTGACATCAAAGAGGAAGGAGCAGAGGTGCTTGATGCTACTGGTCTTGTAGTTGCGCCTGGACTCGTGGATATTCATGTTCATTTTCGTGAACCTGGTCAGACCCACAAGGAAGATATCCATACTGGTTCTCTAGCAGCCGCTGCAGGTGGTTTTACAACGGTTGTCATGATGGCTAATACCAATCCAACCATCTCAGACGTAGAGACTTTGCAAGAAGTTCTCCAGTCTGCTGCCAAGGAAAAGATTAACGTCAAAACGGTTGCAACTATTACCAAGAACTTTAATGGTAAAGACTTGACTGACTTTAAGGCACTTTTAGAAGCTGGTGCGGTTGGTTTCTCTGATGATGGTATCCCGCTTGAAAGCAGTAAGGTTGTCAAGGAAGCCATGGAAGAAGCCAAAAAGCTTAATACCTTTATCAGTCTTCATGAGGAAGATCCAGGTTTGAATGGAATTCTTGGCTTTAACGAAAACATCGCTAAAGACCACTTCAAGATCTGTGGTGCGACAGGGGTAGCAGAATATGCTATGATTGCGCGTGATGTCATGATTGCCTATGCAACTAAGGCTCATGTTCACATCCAGCATTTGTCTAAGGAAGAAAGTGTCAAGGTAGTAGAGTTTGCTCAAGGTTTGGGGGCCCAAGTCACAGCGGAAGTGGCACCACAACATTTTTCTAAGACAGAAACTCTTCTTTTAACTCAAGGTAGCAATGCCAAAATGAATCCGCCGCTTCGTTTGGAATCAGACCGTCGTGCTGTTATCGAAGGTCTCAAGTCAGGTGTTATCACAGTTATCGCAACGGACCACGCGCCTCACCATGCAGATGAGAAAAATATAGAAGATATCACCAAAGCGCCATCTGGTATGACTGGCTTGGAAACCTCTCTATCTCTCGGCTTAACTTATTTGGTGGAAGCTGGTGAGCTAAGCTTAATGGAATTGCTAGAAAAAATGACTGTCAATCCAGCCAAACTTTACAACTTTGAAGCAGGCTACTTGGCTGAAAATGGTCCAGCAGATATCACTATCTTTGACGCTAAGGCTGATCGGACTGTTGGTCCAAACTTCGCTTCAAAATCATCAAATTCTCCATTTATCGGGGAAACCTTAAAAGGGCAGGTCAAATATACTATCTGTAAGGGACAAATCGTCTACCAAAACTAGGTGGGACTCTGCTCTATAAACTATAAGAATAGAGAGCGTATATGTATCCAACCCATCAATTTAAAGATAAGTTTGTCTTATTTCTTAAGATATTTTTCCCTATCCTGATTTATCAGTTTGCCAATTATTCTGCCTCTTTTGTTGATACAACCATGACGGGGCAGTACAATACTATGGACTTGGCGGGAGTATCAACTGCAACGAGTCTATGGAATCCTTTCTTTACTTTTTTAACAGGGATTGTTTCGGCCATGGTTCCCATTATAGGCCATCATCTGGGACGGGGGAAAAAGAACGAAGTGGCATCTGACTTTTTCCAATTTATCTATTTGGCTTTCGGACTGTCTTTGGTTTTGCTTGGCATGGTGCTTTTTCTAGCGCCTCCAGTCTTAAACCATATCGGACTAGAAGCCCAAGTAGCGGTAGTTTCAGTTCGTTATCTTTGGTATTTGTCTATCGGAATTATCCCCTTGTTGCTCTTTAGTGTTATCCGATCGCTACTTGATTCTCTTGGTTTGACCAAGCTATCTATGTACCTCATGCTCTTATTGCTACCTTTAAATTGTGGATTTAACTATTTATTGATCTACGGTGCCTTTGGGTTTCCAGAGTTAGGTGGAGCAGGAGCAGGGCTAGGAACCTCACTTGCTTATTGGTGTCTTCTCGGAATCTCTGTCATCATTCTTTTAAATCAGAAAAAGTTAAAAGAGTTTCATTTGGAAAAATCACTTCCACTTGATCTAGTGAAAATCAAAGAAGGGATTCGTTTGGGCTTACCAATCGGTGGTACAGTTTTTGCTGAGGTGATTATTTTTTCTGTCGTTGGTTTGATTATGGCTAAGTTTTCGTCTATGATTATTGCCAGTCACCAGTCAGCCATGAACTTTTCGACGCTCATGTATGCTTTTCCCATGAGTATTTCTTCTGCCATGGCCATCGTTGTTTCTTATGAGGTGGGGGCTAAGCGTTTTGATGATGCCAAGACCTATATCAAACTTGGACGTTGTGTAGCACTGATATTTGCAGGCTTTACATTGAGCTTTCTCTATATTTTGAGAGATGTCGTAGCCGGTTTATATGGAAATAATCCTGATTTCATTGATCTAACATCTACCTTCCTAACTTATAGTCTATTTTTCCAGCTAGCTGACACCGTTGCAGCTCCTTTACAAGGAATTCTCAGAGGCTATAAGGATACGGTTGTTCCCTTCTATCTAGGAGTAATTGCTTACTGGGCTGTGTCCATTCCATTAGGCTTATTCCTAGATCATGTAACAACCTTGGGAGCCTATTCTTACTGGATTGGTTTAATAGTTAGCTTAATTGTTTCTGGCATCTTATATGAGTGGCGATTACGAAAGATTATGAAAAAATTGATTTGAATTTTAGAAATTTTTCTGAAAAATAGTTTGTAAAATACTTTCTAGACAAAAACTTGTAGTTAAACAATTGATACTACACGCTACTTCGCTGGTATCAGCCGTGAAGAAATCGCTGAAGCAGTAGTGGGATAATAAAAGAATCCATTTAAGATGGATTCTTTTATTACATTTAGACTTGATAATCAAGCTGATTAGAGTATAATAGAGAGGAAAAATGAAAAGGAGTTATTCATTAATGTTAGAAATTCCAGTAGAAAGTCTTAATCTATTTGAACAGTTAGACCGCAATGTTGTTGCTTTTTATAGAAATGAAGAAATTTCCCAAATAGAAAGTTTAAATATAAGTATCACACAAGAACATTATGATAAGAAAAATAAAGAGCTGCAGCCTTTAGGATACCAAGTTGTTCAAATACCTTTAGGAATGGCTTTAGATAATGTAATCCAGCAAGCCTATTTCCAAAATCTTATAATTGGTGGTCTTCTTCCCGATGAAATCAAAGTAAAGAAAGAGGACTTAATGCCTTTGAAAGACATTGTTGATAGTTTTTGTATTATGTACGCTGCAGCAAATAACCGACTGGAAAATGGTAAAGCTTATGAACTGATGAAGGATAAGACAGTGTATTTTATTGGTAAACTGTTGACTGACAGTCTTAAAAAAGGTGACGAAATTTCGTATATGGGAATCGAAAGAGAATCAGCTGATGGAACTTCTTATGAAGCAGTAAAATGCTTTCTAACTAAAGAGAGCGCTGAGCAATATAATGATGCAAAAAGACCAGTAAGCCACGCAAATTTAGCTTATCTGAAAGCCTTTTGGGGTAATCCAGTAATAATCGAGCCCCATCGTAACTACTGGATTGAGTTTAAATAAACAAAAAACGAAAGATAATAGGAATTGGTCTTTCGTTTTTAAGTAATCTTTAATTTACATAATTAATTTTATGTATTTCACAAACTATCCAAAGCATTCTTTTGCTCATCATTAACGATATGGGTATAGAGGTCAGTGACTTGTGTGCTGGCATGTCCTAGCTGATGGCTAACCAAAACTTGCGATTTAGTTGCATCATAGAGTCTAGTTGCTAGCGTATGGCGCAGTTTGTGGGGAGTTACACGGACTTTGAAGTCCTCAGAGTACTTAGCAACCATTTTTTCAACGCTGGAAGCATCGATACGATTGGGAACGCCACGATATAAGGTCAGAAAGAGTGCTGTATCTGTCTTTTCCGTCTTATAGCGTTGATTTCGAATGGCGAGATAATTCTCTAGATAAGGCTTAGCAAAGGCTGCGACATTGACCGAGTCACGTTTGCCACCTTTTCGAGTGACATCAATGACCATCATTTTGAGATTAAGGTCTCTTAGATCCAGATTAACAGCTTCAGATAGGCGGACACCCGACGCCAAGAGAAGGGCAATAATGGCTAAATCACGTTCTTTATTTTTATTGAATGACGAGAGAGCACGATTTGAGAGCTGTTGTGGGTACTCCTGGTTGATATAGGTTAGAAAACCTTCTGTTTCATCACCTAGAAAGAGTTTTTGCTTGATGTTTTCAGCTCTGGCAGCAAGAGTTTCTTTCTTTTTCTTGGTTGAAACTTTCTTCATTACATTTCGATAAAAATATGGCTCACCCTGGTCGTTTTCAACTTCCTCGGTTAGATACTTGTAAAGACTAGAGAGTGCTGACAAGGTCCGATTGATAGTCGTCTGAGAGACACCTTGTTTGGTTGTATTGGCATTCAGCAAAGGACGTTCTCGTAGATATAGGATAAAGGATTCCATGTCTTTTTTTGTCATATGTTCTAAGACAGATAAAGGAATATCAGACATTTTATCCGCATTTGAGATTCCAGATTCCAAAACCCAGCTGAAAAAACGATCGTATTCCTTGAGGTATTCGTACAAGGTCGTAAAACTGTAGGGAACAGCAAGCTTTGATTGGTAGTATTCCAGAACATACCAGGGCATGATTTGTTTTAGTTTGTCGATTCGTTCCAGTAAAATCTCACGTTTCATGTATTTTCTCCATAATTAAGTCTACTAGTAGTATAGCATAGACTTATATATTTTTCAAGAAAATTATAGTTTTTCGGAAAAATGTTATAGGAGCTTTATTAGTTAACCAAAAAAATTTTTCTCGAAATAATGTACTTTATTCACGTGAAAACTAAATCTTTCGCATACAAAAATTCTGTACATTATCAACTTGAAAACTAAAAATACAATCTTTTAAAATAATGTACTTTATAAAAATCTATGATAAAAAAACAAGTTCAAATTTGAACCTGTTTTTAGATTTTCCTATAAGGAACAAAATGTTCTCTTATTAGCCATAGTTTCTCCTTTTATAATTAACCTTTTACATCTACTACATGAAGTATATTATGAAAAAATATTTTCTTCTTTGGTAACGGATAATACTCGCATAATCATATCATCATCCCAACTAGAAATATCAATGTTCACATTTTTATCTTTACACATTGCTTTAATCAATCTTAATAAGGTTTTATTACTATTGTCAGTAAAAAGATTGTCGTAACACTCAATCACCTTTTTATTATCTGAAAAAATAATAGGGATTTTACCCAATGTTTTATTTAACTCAGTAGTATCCCCTTTATGGTCATCTTTCAACATAAATCTACAACTAAAAAATTCGATAACAAAATCTCTCTTCATTTTCTTAACCAAGGTTTTTCGTTGATAATACTCTGAAATAAAGACACCAATAATTCCTGATGTTATAATTGAAGTGATTACAGTATTAATATCATCCATTCTTAATATCCTTTCGTTTTATAATACTATTATATCATTAATTATTACTTTTTATCTTAGGAAGTATTCATATTTGTGTTAAAATAGTGTTATAAATATGAAATAGAGGTTAATATGATGAAGAATCCTTGGATTGGTGTAGCTCCAAGAGACTACAATGGTAGCAAAATAATAGTTGCTGATGACGACTGGGAATATATTAAACAGTTTATCGAAAGAAAATCTTATCTATCAAAAGACCCTAAATACGCTTTAAAACTTGAAGTCTATCCTCAACACTTTGTTGGTGATATACAGCACGCTAGTGTGATTATTCTAAGCTTGAATCCTTGCTATAGTCGAGATTATGAAGATGACTATAAATCAGATCTAAAATACGCAAATAAAATAAAAAACAATCTTGAATTAAACTCAACGAATTTTTACGCTTTAGAATTTTCAACTGATAATAATTTGGGATACTGGGGAGAAAAACTGAAAGATTGGATAATAGATAAAAGAGAAATTCTAACTTCATTAAAGACAATTACTAAAAATATTGCTCTTGCAGAATTCTTTCCTTATCATTCTATCTCTTATGATGATCGTTGTGATAAACTAGCAGGAAAAGATTATCTTCCATCTCAAAAATTCCTTTTTGACATTATTAAAAATCGTATCAAACAAAAAGATGTAAAAATAATCTTGACTCGTTCTTTCAAAAGATGGTACGAAGCAATTCCTGAGTTGAAAAATTACGAAAATTGTTTTGAAGTAAACAATCCTAGTAATCCTTCTCTAAAACCAAAAAATATCTTAAAAGTAACAAGAGTATCAGTTGAATCAAAAATTAACAATTTATTAAATGAACTTAATAAAGAAGTTCAAACTCAAGAACAGTAGCTATCAATAAAATAGCTACTCTATTTTTAAAAATGTACAAATCAATTTCTTAGATTTGATAATATGATGAACTATAAAACATACAAAACACCACTCCAGAATAATGTGCAAAATAAAAATAAAATACACTTTTTAAAGAATGTACTTTACGCTTCTAATTTAGTTATATCAATGGTTTAGTTCTTGTTAAGTCAATTGTACATAAATTTTTGTTTTTTTATAAAAAGGAATAAAATAGAAAAAAGACTTAGATCTATGAAATACAGAACCAAGTCTTAGGAGTTATTATTGTGAATCATTATCTAGTGCTTTTTCTAGTTTCCAAATACTAAACCAGAATGAAATAGTCAGCAGAATAAGGAAAATAAAAAAGAGATTATCAGTAACGATACTTCTGTTCATTCTACATAACTGAAGAGCTATATAAGGAGCTATGAGATACAAAATACATTGTATAATTGCTATTGTTTTCTTTTTCATGATCTTAATCTTACTGTACAGATTTGATACAGTAAACTCCTTTCTAGCTTTATGCTTTATCATTTCTAACTTAATTATAGTCTTATTTTTACCAAAGTTCAATTAGTTATATGTGAAATATCTTATCTGAAAAAATAACCGATCTCATTTCTGATAATCGGTTTTCTAATGTAATTTATTATTAAGAAATCCATAATTCAAAATACATAACATAAATTATGTAAAAACAGTACTACAACAACAAATCTTTGACTTTTCCAATTTCACTTTTTGGAATCACCAGGTGAATCATATCACCCAGATACATTCTAGTTGAACCGTTAACTGTTTGGCTTTTGCCATTATGGACTTGGGTGGTAATGAGTACGTTATGTGGCAAGTTGAGTTCGTGAACCTGTTTTCCAGCGATTTTGTCAGACACAGGGATTTCTATGAGGGTGACTTCTCCTTCGTCTGTTGCTTCTTCTGGTAGCATTTTTTCTAGCATGGCCTCATAGACTGGAGCACCCTTGAGCAGATCCATGACGATGTAGGCGACCAACGTCACTAAACCAAGTGGCATGAGGTTGCGAATATCTCCAACCATCTCGGTTACGAGTATCATAGCAGTTAAGGGAGCCTTGGAAATTGCCCCAAAGTAGCCACTCATTCCTAAAATGACAAATATAGGAAACTGCTCCCGACTAACAAGCCCAAGATTGACACAAATGACACCGACTAGGGCACCAAGTAAGGAACCAAGCGCCAAAATGGGTAGGAAAATTCCTCCTGGGAGGCCGCTTCCATAACTAATCATGCTCCAAACAAAGCGAATCAAAAAGTAAGCTAATAGAACTTGAAAACTAAAATTTTGCTCAGTCAAAGAAAGAACGACCTGATTTCCACCACCGAGAATTTGTGGCAAGAAAATCCCGACTGGTATGATAAGAACAAAGGCCAAGATTGGATAATAAGCTTTATCCAAATGGATTTTTTGACCAATCCAGTCATAAACTCGACCAACATTGAGTACAGCTTTCTCATAGAGAAAACCAGAAAGTCCGAGAAAAACTCCCATAAGGAGGTAAATCCAATACTGGTCTAGGGTCATGAGAGGAATGTTATCCGGCATATCCAGTACGGGTGTTAGGCCAAATATGAGCAGTGAGACAAAGTTTGCTACGATGCTGGCTGCTAGAGTTGAGACCCAGAAAAAACGTGAAAAATGGTGATAGACTTCTTCTACAACAAAGAGCAACCCAGCAATCGGTGCATTAAAGGCAGCTGCTAGTCCTGCAGCGGCTCCACTCGCAATTAGGGAGCGTTCCTCTACTGGGCTAGATTTTAGCCACTTAGCAATGCCTTTACCACCAACAGCTCCAAGTTGAATACTTGGCCCTTCACGCCCTAGCATAAGGCCACTGGCAATAGCAAGAATACCTAATACATATTTTTTCCAGAGAACACTCCACCAGTTAAGAGTCATCAGTCCCTTTAGTTCGGCTTCGACTTGAGGAATTCCTGAACCTTTGATGTCTTTTTCTGACCGAGTTAATTTCGCACTGAGCCAACAAACTATTAAATAAAATAGACCAATGATAAAAAGATTTTGCACTAGGTGCGCTTGATCTTGATAAAGTCCTTGTATCAGGTGGAAGCCTTTTTCGATTGAAAACCGAAAGGATCCGACGATGAGTCCGACGACGAGGCCAACAATGATTCCTCGGCCAACTTGGGATAATATGGTGCTTGAGGCAAAGGCAAATTCTTTCTTGGACCGGAGTATTTCTGACTGTTCCTCCATAATCATTTCCTCCAACTTAACTTTCTTTATTTGCTGCAACCAGTGATTTTATCGGTTCAAAACTGGTTCGATGGATGGGAGTAACTCCTAGTTTTTCGAGACCTTCTAAGTGTTTAGCAGTTCCATATCCAGCATTGGCAGCGAAATCATAGCCAGGATATTGGTCATCATAGTCCTTCATAATATTATCCCGTGTCACCTTGGCCACGATAGATGCGGCTGCGATAGAGAGGGAGTTGGCATCTCCTTTGATGATTGCTGTTTGGGGAATTGGCAACTCCAGTTTCATGGCATCTATCAAGAGGTGCTCAGGATGCGGACTGAGCTGGGAGATTGCTTCTTTCATGGCCAGTTTGGTCGCTTCATAGATATTGACTTGGTTAATGATGTGATTATCCATGATACCAATTCCGATTTCCAAGGCTTGGTCTTGAACGGCTTGATAAATTTCCAGATGTTTCTTTTTGGGGATCTTTTTGCTGTCGTTGAGGCCTCTAATCTTACAATTTTTCGGCAAGATAACGGCTGCAGCGACCACAGGTCCAGCCAGAGGACCACGACCAACCTCGTCAACACCTGCTATCAAGGTCATTCCTTGCTTGTAAAGTTCTTTTTCATAGGACAGCATGGATTCTAAACGAAGATCCTCATCCAGTTCAGCCTGAATGACTTTTTTACGCTTGCTGATTTCTTTTTGAACTCCAGAACGAGGATCCTTTTCCAGTTCAAGAAAAAGGGAATCGTCTAAGTCTTTGACAGTGGCAAGAAGTTCTCTGATTTCTTTAATCGTCGTCATCGATGTCGTCCAATGTATCTAAGGTGTAGTTACCGAGTTTTCCATCACGGACTTCCTTCACGAAAAGACTGTAAAAGCGGTCGTAGTCGTCACGGAAACCGAGGGCACGCGTCATATCCATGATGATAACAGGCGCTTCTTCTTCAATTTTCATTTGTTTGAAGCGTTCAGCTAGCTTTTCTGGATAATGTTTTTTGAAATAATTGAGACCAAAAATGGTCACTTCATCCATTGGAAGCAACTGGTCTTTAATTGCTCCAGTCAAGGCTAGTTTGAGTGCGACAGCATCATCTTCAAACTTAGGCCAGAGAATCCCAGGTGTGTCTAGGATTTCAAGATCTTTATTGGTTTTGAGCCATTGTTGCCCCTTGGTAACACCTGGTTTATTGCCGACAACCGCAATCTTTTTCCCAGCCAAACGATTCATCAGAGTTGACTTACCGGCATTTGGAATTCCGATAATCATGGTTCGCAAGGTTTCAATTTGAATACCACGTTCTTTCTGACGAGCTATCTTGTCTGCCATGAGCTTTTTCGCTGCATCTGTCACAACTTTTACAGTCACTTGCTCTTTGGAGTTGATAGCCAGAGTTTGGATTCCCTGTGATTCAAAATACTGACGCCATTCTTTTGTCATTGCTGGGTCAGCCAGATCTGCCTTGTTCAAAATCAAGAGTTTTGGTTTATCACCCACAATCTTGGTTAACATAGGATTTTGACTAGATAAAGGTAGACGCGCATCCACCAAAATTGTCACAAAATCAACAAACTTTAAATTCTCCTGAACCTGTCGCCGAGCCTTAGACATGTGGCCCGGAAACCATTGAATAGTAGCCATAATATTTTCCCCTTCCGACTAAAAAAACGTAATAAAACGTTTTCTTTCTCATCATCTATTCTATCATAAATTAGGTGCTTTTGCACAGGCTTTGACTAAAATAAAATCACACTATAGCACATAACTTAATTTATGTAATTAAACATTTGCTTGACTTTATTTGCTGTTTGGTATATACTTAGTGTATACAATTTCGTGGAGGTAGAGCGATGAATACAGTAAAGACTCGGAAGGTAGGGAATTCTCTCACTGTGACCATTCCTAAAAATTTAGGGATGACAGAAGGTCAAGAAATGGTTGTCTACAAAGGGATTGACGGAGTCATTGTCTTAGCTCCAAAACTGAAAGATCCTTTTGATGGGATTACTAATTTGAGAATGACAAACGATTTTGAAGGGGTAAGTTCACTTGATAGCGAAATCTGACTATATTCCTGAAAAGCAGGATATCATTTGGCTGGATTTTGATCCATCAGTCGGTCGAGAAATCCAGAAAAGGCGACCTGCCTTGGTAGTTTCTAGGAGAGAATATGCCTTGCAAACTGGTTTTGTGGCTGTCTGTCCTATTACCTATGGTCAGAAGCATTTAGCAGAAAAAGGCCTGCTCGTTCCTGTCTCGTCGGATAAGGCAGATGGTGCTGTCAATCCATTTCAACTGTATACTTTTGATTTTCGGATGCGTAATGCTCAAAAAATAACAAGAATGGACACACAATGTTTTCAGAAAGTCGTCCAACTTTACCAGTACATCTTCGGAGATACCTAAATCCTACCATGCATAGACAAGGTAGGATTTTTTCTATATAAGTAACCTATCTAAAAACGGGTGAAGGCAGTTTGTCAAAATACCTCTAATCCAGCTTTCTTGTGCAGATGATAGATGTTCTGCCTGAAGGCATTCTTTTAGAAAATCGCGGACTTGTTCTGGTGCAATTTCAAACTCAAAGGCTTTCATCTTGTAGAAAAAGTCGATGAGATGCTCAGATAAGTATTCATCTGAAAAGCGTACTTCTCCACTTTTTCGATATTCTAATAAGAGACGAGAAAATCTAGCTTTTTCATCAGGTAAATCACGAAAATAGGAATTAAGAAGCCAAGTTTGCTTCTGCTTTCGTTCAATCGGATTTTGATTTGCAATTCGCCGATCCTTTTCCAGCTCCTTTTGGTTTTGTTTAGCCTTAATAGCCCGTTCGTCTCTATTCTTACCAAAGAGGATTTTCTCCCACATTCGTTCTTCTTGGGTCAAGGTTTCTGTAAAGCCAAAGTAATCTTGATAGGCTCGTTCTGCAGGTCCCATGGCAAGAATGAGATTATCTGCGTATTGCTTGGCGATTTTATCTCTCTTCCTGCGTTCTTTCTCTGCTTGAATCCGCAATTCTTGTTCGTAGTCTATTTTCTCCTTGCCTAGTTTAACAAGGTAGAGTTGGTCATCAGACTTACCAAGTAGAAAAGGTTTGATACACTTTTCCAGAACTTCTTCCATACGAGCCTTTTTCTTTGGCTCTGCCTTGGTCCAACTTCCGCCTTGAAAGATCTCTAGGAATAGCTGGTAATCTTTCTCAGGTGCGAATTGATTGCCACGATTGGCTTTGAAAACACCTTTTTCCCAAAACCATTTTAGAAGTCGTTCGTCAAAGTCGCTTTTAGTGGCCTTGATTTTTTCCTTTTTCTGGGCCTTTCTAGTCAGATTTTCAACCTTTCTGAGTATTTTTTCTTCCTCTTCCAATTGCTGGTCAAGGGACAATCGGTGAAAATGACGAACACAGTCGCTACCAATCGGAAAGAGGCGTTGTCCTGTAACTCCGTTAAAGAGTTCGTAAGCGTACTTAATCACATTTCCACAGATACAATTACTACGGCTGAGGCCATTAAAAATCAAGGAAACTTCATTCCATTCCTTGGTAGCTTGATCCCAAGTATCGGCTTTTGAAGCCTGTAAAACCGCATCGTGTAGGGATTTTCTAACTGGAAGTGGCATGAGGTCTCCTTTCTAGATTATACTTTTACAACTTGAACCTCGTCTTTACCGAGTAAAATCAAGTATTTTTCAATATTTTCAATCGAATAGGCACGAGATAAAGCCTCTCCGTATAAGGCTAACTGACCACGATAGCGGTCTATGAGTTGACTTGGTTGATCATAGCGGTCTGTTTTGTAGTCGAAAAGAACAATACGATCCTCAAAAAGCAGATATCCGTCTAAGATCCCACGAACAACAAAGTCTTCCTGACTCTTTTGATCTTTTTTGAGCATGGAGAAAGGTTGCTCGCGGTAGAGATGGTCGGTATTAGCGAGAATCTCCTGACCAAGTGGTGTTTCAAAGAAGGCGAGAATTTTAGAAAGATTGATCTTGTCTCTAACAGCTGGGCTAGTCTGAACTTGTTTGAGAGTTTCTGTCAGGCTGGCAAGGGTTGGTTGCTGACTAAGGTCAATTCTCTGCATAAGTTCATGAGTGGCACTACCAATTTCCGCTCCAGTTACCTTTTCTTGGGTTGAAAAGTCTGGCAAATCGAATCTGATTTTCTTCTCTGGTGTTTGAGTTTGGTTAGTAATTTCTACCCCTTCCATATCCATAACCGGTTCGTAGAATTTCTTGATTTGACTTGGAGTTTGAACACTTGGTAATTCAATGGCTGCGCGGTGAAGAGTATTATAAACTTCCACCTCTTTCAGCATTTCCAAAGCTTCTTTGATAGTTTCAGACTGGCGGTTGTCTGCTTGAGAACTATCTTGGAGAGGGCTCTTGTTTTCCAACTCTCCGATAGCTTCTCTGGTCAGCTGGTCTTCACCAACAAAACGATAGCTAAAGTTGAGATTTTCCTTGACAAATACTTTGGTAATAGCCCAGATCCAATCTTGGAAATTTCTTGCTTGCAGTCTAGTATTGCTATCTAATTTTCCATTGTTTGCTGCTGGGTATTCCTTGGCTTCTAGCTTTTCACGAGAACCCTTGCCGACAAGATAGAGCTTTTTCTCAGCTCTCGTCATGGCAACATACAGCAGACGCATCTGCTCTGAATAGCTAGCCAATTGCAGTTCTTTCTCATTCTGCGTATAAGTTAGGCTGGGAATGGAGAGTTTGATGGTTTTAGGATAGTGTGCTTCCACTGCTCCTGTTTCCACCTTAACAATGTATTTGACACCAAGACCATTTTGACGGCTGAGAATGACGTCTGACATTGAGTCTTGCTTGTTGAAGTCCTGATCCATGTTGAGGATAAAGACATAAGGAAACTCCAGACCTTTGCTCTTGTGAATGGTCATAAGTTCTACAGCATCTTTTGGCGGTGCGACGGCCACGCTCGCAAGATCGTGCTGGGCTTCTAGGACTTGGTCAATCATATGTATAAAACGCGACAAGCCCTTGAAATTACTCTTTTCAAACTGGTCAGCTCGTAGAGCTAGTGCATAGAGATTAGCCTGTCTAGCAGGTCCGTTTGGCAAGGCTCCAACATAGTCATAATAAAAACGGTCGTTGTAAATCTTCCAAATCAAGTCATAGAGAGAGTGGGTTTTGGCATACAGGCGCCAAGAATCCAAAATATCCATGAACTGATTTAGTTTTTCAGCTAGAGCTGTATGAATTAACTCTTTCTGGCTAGCTGCTTGTTTTTGAGCATTGACCAGTTTCTCATAGAGATTTTCTTGGATCTTATCCTCTACTTTCTGAAGGGACAAACGTGCTAACTCGTCCTCATCAAAGCTAAACATAGGAGACTTCATAAGAGCAACCAAAGCATAGTCTTGCAGGGGATTGTGAATGACACGCAGGGTGTCCAGCATGACTTGTACTTCTAGGGATTGGAGATAATTGTTTTGCTCACCGTCGGTTTTAACTGGAATTCCGTACTCAGACATGGCGAGGAGAATCTGGTCATTACGACTCCTACTGGAAGTCAAAAGGGCAATTTCTTTAAAGGCAACACCTTTTTCTTGATGAAGCTTCAGGATTTCCTTGACAACTAGGCGCATTTCTCCAGTGAGTTTCGTTTCTGCTTGGCTCTCTTCTTCCTCTTGTTCGCTTTCATTCTTGTCATAAAGGAGAAATTCTGCCTTGTTCTCAGGGTTGGGAGTTAGTTTGCTATTGGCAAAAACAAGCTGGTGCATACTGTCGTAGTTAATTTCGCCGACTTCTTGGTCCATAAGGCGTGCAAAAACATCATTGGTTGCTGACAGCACTTCTGAACTACTACGGAAATTTTCCTTGAGGAGAATCAGCTTTCCTTCTTGAGGATTTTGCGAATAGCGTTGGAATTTTTCATTGAAAATCTGCGGGTCTGCCTGACGGAAACGGTAGATGGACTGCTTGATATCCCCCACCATAAAGCGATTATGACCATTCGACAGCAATTCCAGCATCCGTTCTTGAATGTGGTTAGTATCTTGATACTCATCGACCATGACTTCGTGGAATCGTTCCTGATAAGCCTCGCGGACTTGTGGGAAATTCTCTAAAATCTCAATGGTGTAATGACTGATATCAGCGAATTCAAAGGCATTTTCTTGGCGTTTACGTTCACGATAAGCCTCCACAAAATCACTCATAAAGGTTTGGAAGGTTTTAGCTAGATCCCAGGTGTCTTCGTGATAACGCTCTTGATAGTCGAGAATCGTTATCTGGTCCGCCAGTTGTCCTAGTTTAGCAAACTGGGCCTTTCTCTCATCGTTATAGGCATCAGCCAGTGGCTTCAAATCGGCCTTACGACTGGAGTTAGCCAGAGCTCGACCATTTTTCTCCTTAGAGATGACGACAATACGCGCAAGCACTGCTTGATAAGCCTGACAATCGGACTCTTGATTTAAGGAGCTAATTTCATCCAGAACCTGTTGAACAGCTTCTAAATAGGCAGCTTTTGGGAACTCCTTGGCATCATTATCCAGATGATAACGGAAGAAACTTTCCAAGTCCCAAAGCGCCTGCTTGATTTGCTCAGTTAGTTTCTCTTTTTCATTTGCAAAGTCAGCCTTTTCAAACCCTTTGAGAAAAGACTCGTTCAGCCATTTTTGGGGACTGCTGGTGGATTGAAGAAAATCATAGATTTTGTAGACTTGCTGGCGTAGACCTCGTTCATCCTTACCTCGTCCAGCAAAGTTCTTCACCAAGCTACAAAATTTCTCTTTATTCTCACCTTGGTAATGGTCTTCAAAAACCTGATGAAAAACTTCGTTTTTTAAGAGTAACTGTTCACTTTCATTTTGTAGAATACGAAAATTTGGTGCGATATCAATCAGATAACCATGCTTGCCAAGGAATTTTTGCGTGAAGGAGTCCATGGTTCCGATGGCAGCGTTTGGCAGGTCTGCCAACTGACGCCCCAAGTGTTGTTTGAGATCAACATCGCTACTTTCTTGGATTTGTTGGCTGATTTTTTTCTCCAAACGTTCTTTGAGTTCGGTCGCAGCCTTAACAGTAAAGGTCGAGATAAAGAGTTGGCGAATTTCCACACCACGCGCTAATTGGTCAAGAATGCGCTCGGCCATAACAAAGGTTTTACCTGAACCAGCTGAAGCTGAAACTAGGATATTTTGCCCCGCCGTATAAATGGCTTCAATTTGCTCGGCAGTTTTCTTTTGTACTTTTCTCGAATGCGCTTCTGCTTCTTGCAGTTTTTGAATTTCTTCCTCAGTTAAAAAGGAAATGGGCTTCATCGATTCAACTCCTCTCTCATTTTTTCAAACCAAGCTTGCTTGAGCTTTTCTCCGACTAGGCGCTTGCCATCAGCTAGCTCTAACTTCTCTAGAAAACGAGCTTGACCCAAGTGGTAATTGGCTTCAAATCCTGTAATGGCTTGATGTTGCTGAACGTACGGGGCAATGCTTCTGCCATTTTCGGTATAGGGATTGATGGCAAACTGGCCTTCTAAAATCTTCTCAGCTGCCTTCTTGTACAGATGGGCATTATAGTCTAGTAAGAGCTGGAATTCCTCGTCTGTCAGCTGATTAGCCTTGTTTTTGTTGTAAAATTCGCCCAAGTGACTGCTTTCTTTTTCTAAAAAGAGTCCTTGGTATTTCATTGATTTGCTGGCTTCTACTACTGCTCCTGCCAGACTTTTAACAGCTAATAAAGATTGGACAGGCTCAGCCATTTCCAAGTACATGGCACCGAAAAAGTTCTGCTCCCCTTCTCTTTTTAAGGCAGCAAGATAGGTTGGCAGTTGGGAATTAAGCCCATTAAAGAAATGAGGAAACTGGAACTGGGTCAAACTAGACTTGTAGTCTACCACTCCTAGCGCTCCATCAGCTTTCAGGCGGTCAATACGGTCAACCTTGCCTCGCACATGGACACTCCGTCCATTATCCAATTGAATAAAGGCTTGCTCCTTGCCACCAAATGTTGCTTCCTCTTGGATGGTTTCAATGGCTGGATTATGACGGAGAATATGGCCAGTCGTTCGCGCAACATCAAGGAGAATTTCCTTAGTAAACTGGGCTTCTAAACTTTCCTGATAAATAGCTTCAAATTCCCGTTCTTGACTGGTTTCTTGAATGGCTTGCTCCAGGCGTTGGTCAAATGGATTTTCAGCAGGCAGTCTCAAGGCACGTTCAAAGATACGGTGTAAGAAATTCCCATGACTGCGAGCATCTGGACGAAGGCGCAATTCTTCCTGCAAACCTAAGACATAACGGAGGAAATAACTGTATTCATTGCGGTAAAACTCCGTCAAACCAGAAGTAGAGAGGTAAAACTCTTTTTCAGCTGGATAAAGAGCCTGCAAGGTTTCCCTAGCTAAAGGCTTGCTGCTTGGAGTGGTTGGGATAGCTGGATTTGTAAGACCTTTTTGATCAAGTTTTTTCCCCATGACACGCGCCAGAACCTTGACAAAAGTCAAGTCTTGCTCAGTATTACTTGTCTCGCCCTGCTGATGGTAGGCAACCAAACTAGACAAGAGACTGTGATATGACCCCATATCATCCTTAGACAGACCTTTGTGATGAATCTTCTTCTCTATCCGGCTAAATCCAAAACTCACCAGTTCCTGAAGATAAGCCGATTCCTTGCTCTCATTTTCATTGAGGAGACTTGGAGCGGATAACACCAACTGCTTACGAGCAGCATTGACTAAAGAAAGCATGGTGTAGCGATTTTTCTTGAGATTCTCACTACTTGCAATCAGTAATTGCGCACCCTCTTCAGTCGCTTGGTTTAGGCCTTGTCTTTCCTCGTCTGTCAAAAGGCTGGTGTTTTGCGCGATTTTTGGTAAATGATCCTGAGTCAGCCCGATGGCATAGACAAAGACAGCTGTCAGAGGTGCAATCAGATCGTAACTCTGCACCAGAACGGTGTCCACTGTTGCTGGAATGGTGCGATACTGGGACAAACTCATTCCAGAATGGAGCAAGGCTAGGAAATCCTCTAGACTAACTTGTGAACCATCAAAAACCGTCGCAAATTGTTCTAAAACATGGCAGAAGGCTTTCCAAACTTCGGCTTGTCTTTCCTGTTCTAGAGCTTCCATAGTAGCTGTCAAGTCTTGCATCTGCTTGCTTAGAGCAGCATTTTTTAGAAAAGCATTCCACTTTTGCAAGAGATTTTCTGCCTTTTGCTTCCGACTGGCAAATAAGGTTTCAAGTGGCGCCAAAACTCGCAGACGAATAGCATTCAAACCTTTCAAATCAAATTTACCATGGTGGGATTTGGTGAAGGTTTTCTGAAAGGCTGGCAAGCCATTGATACCAAGGTAGCGGAGATATTGCTCAAAAGCATCAATATCCGCTTGGCTAAGGTCAGTATACAGACCAGTTCTGAGGAGATTAATCAAATCCTCCTGACGAAAACGGTAGCGTTTCAAACGCAAAATAGATTCGACATACTGAGTCAAAGGGTGGTGAGCCATGGATTCACTTCTACCAAGATAAAAAGGAATCTGATACTGGTCAAAAATAGTTTTCAGCGATAACTGGTAAGAAGCCACATCACCCAAGAGAATACGAAAATTCTTGTAACTCAGATCTGGATTGTCATGTAATTTCTGACGAATGCTACGGGCTACTAATTCCAACTCCTCTTTTTGCGTCAAGCAAGACCAGATTTGCAGATTTTCACAGTCCTTCTCATCGATATTCAAGGTGAGTTCTGAGAAGTCATAAGAAGACTCCAGCAAACGAGAAGCCTTGTCAAAACTATCCATTTTCTCATGTGTCTGAGAACGATCCTGAGCAGGTGTTTGGTATTTTGCCCCCAAATGATGAAGAAATTCCACACTGGCTTGATAGAGATTTCCTTCAGTGAACGGACTGGTATAGGCCTTCTTGCTTGCATAGGCCCCAATAACAATCTCGGCACCTTTACGATGGAGTAGATCCACTACACGCTCTTCCTCAGCAGAAAAACGGGTAAATCCGTCAATGACCAATGCAATCTGACTAAAATCACTACTTACCTTGCCATTTTCAATAGCCTCAATCAAATGGGACAACTGACTTCCCTGAGCCAACTGACCTTGATTAAGATAGGCAGTCACTTTCTCAAAAATCAAGAGTAAATCCGCTCGCTTATCTTCATCTGTTAAACTTTCCAAGTCTAAAAAGTTCATTTGAGCAGTCGTCATCTCATGATAAAGTTCAATCAACTGCTGGATAAATTGAGCATCCTGCTTAATTGCACCATAAACACGTAAGTCCTTGGGATCGAGTTCCGCAAGGCACTTATAAAAGGCCATACCAAGACCGATGTCATCTAGACTCGTCTTAGTTGGCAAATCATTCAAGAACAGGTAACGAGCCATCTGAGCAAAACGCGTGACGGTAATCGCAAAAGAAGCCTGCTGGGACAAGCATTCCAGCACGGCGCGTTCCTTTTCAAAAGAAAGAGAGTTGGGAGCAATGTAGAAAACCCGCTTGCCAATAGCAACCAGCTCTTCCGCCTCTCTAGTTAAGATTTCTGTCAAAGAAGTCCGAATATCAGTATAAAGTAATTTCATCTCTGCCTCGTTGGAATTTTTCATTACCCTATATTATACCATGATTAGCCACCCAAGTCTGTAAATAATCGGTTCTTATTCATCTGTTGAAAAGAAAATGCCGGAAAGTTCCGACATTATTTTAGTAAGCTAACTTCCTGAAAATAGGAGTAACCACACGTCCCAGAAGGCAGTGATATTAATGAGAATATGAACTAGTATTGGATAGTAGAGATTTTTAGTCATGCGATACAATAGAGCTAAAATAAGACCTCCACTAGCATAAATGAAAAAAGCAAGAGGAGTTAAAGCAAAATTGATATGAATATAACCGAAAATAATAGCAGAAAGCAAAACATCTCCGTACCAAGGTGAGTTTTTGAAAAAGGTTGTCATAAGCACACCTCGATAAATCAATTCCTCAGCAATAGGGGCGATGAAGCAAACGATGAGCAAGAAATAAGGGAACTCCTGTCTCCCCATCATTTCTACCGTTTCATTCAAAGAAATCTGATTTGAAGGCGTAGATATGAAATACGAAAAGAGGAAGTCAGACATATATGAAATGATATATCCCAGTAAAAGGTAGATAAAATACCTCAGCTGCCACTTGAAATGAAAAATTTTCTTTCCTGCAAAAACTAGTAGATAGATGACCGCTAAGAAAAGAACTCCGCTCTCCATCAAAAGCAGAATCTGAAAAAATTCACGACTTGCTGGTAGATAGGGCTTTGCGAGGTGAATGAAAACTCTCCAAAACCACGTTGATTTGTAAAAAATTAAGGACAATGCTAGTAAAATTTGAATAGCCCGTTTTTTCATATTAAATTCTCTGCTTTCTTCACTTGTTTCTTCATATTACTAATAAATTTTACTTAAAATCTCGCAGCACTTCCTTTGCAAAGATGATTGCCTCCTCCAATATATCCTAAATCATAAGTGCCTCTGGGACAAAATCCATGAACCGGCATAGTTAATACCGGCTCTATTTGCCAAGAATAATAACCATTAGACTCTTTACCATACGGATCTGCTCCACCTTGTATCAGCTCTAATTCTTCATTTGTTAGATTTATATTTTTTGTCATTAAAATCATGATATATTTCCTCCATTATTCTTCAGATTAGTTGAGGAATCTGCTACTCATACCTACTTACAAAAAACTATTTTAAGCTAGTTTTTTTATGTTTGTCTAGTTACAACGTTGACAAGTTTAGTATAGCATATCTTTGCCAAATATCCTCTTCAAATCTTGGATTGTCATCGAAACGTCCTAAACTGCAAAATCAATTAGCTCCTGTCCCTTTGATCATCATCTTCTCCAAAATATGCTATAATAAAAGCAAAACACCTAGAAAAGGAAGTCTTATGATTAAACTACTTGCCTTGGATATGGACGGAACCCTCCTTAATGAAGCCAAGGAAATCCCGCAAGCCCACATCACTGCCATTCACCAAGCTATCGAAAAAGGCGCCAAACTGGTTCTCTGTACGGGGCGCCCACTTTTCGGTGTCCTCCCCTACTATAAAAAACTGGGACTGGACCTACAGAATGAGTACGTCATTGTCAATAACGGTTGCTCAACCCACCAGACCAGTGACTGGGGGCTAGTTGACTGGCAAGAACTCAGTCCAGCTGACATCGAATACCTCTATGACCTAGCAGAAAAAAGCGACGTCCAGTTGACTCTTTTTGATGAGAAACATTATTTTGTCCTCGGAGGCAAGCCAAATGAAATTGTTCAAAATGATGCCAAGCTAGTCTTTTCAGACCTGACTGAAATTTCCCTCGAGGAAGCAACTAGTGGTAAGTATCGTATGTTCCAAGGCATGTTTTTGGGAACAAAAGAGCAAACAGACGATTTTGAGCAGCGGTTTGCTGAGGAACTCTGTCAACGATTTAGCGGCGTTCGTTCGCAGCCTGTCATTTACGAAGCAATGCCACTTGGAACTACCAAGGCTACTGCTCTTTCTAGACTAGCTGCGATTTTGAAGATCGAGCCCTCAGAAATTATGGCCATGGGCGATGCCAATAACGATATCGAAATGCTTCAGTTTGCAGGGTTTGGCATTGCTATGGGAAATGCCAGCGACCATGTCAAATCCCTTGCTAATGACGTTACAGCCAGCAACGAAGAAGACGGCGTTGCGCGTGCGATTGAGAAGTATATTTTATAGTAAAAAAGCCCAGTTCAATGTCAACTGGGTTTTGTTTCTTTTAAGAATTACAAAACTTTAGAAACTCTTTAGAATTACTTGATGTTTCTTTGATTTCTATAGCTTATACTAAAGTTAGAAAAATAAATCAAAAGGAGAAAATCATGAAAACAGTACTCGAAATTCATGGACTGACCAAACAATTCGGCCAACAAGCTATTCTTCAAGATCTTAGTCTAACCATAAAAGAGGGAGATATTTATGGACTAATCGGAAAAAATGGAGCAGGTAAAACTACTCTTATCAAAATCATTACACAATTATTGTTTGCGGACAAAGGTACAGTTTCCCTCTTTTCCAGCCAAGAAGAAAATGAGTGGACCAAGGCTTTATCTCGAGTGGGTTCTGTTATCGAATCACCTGTAGCCCATAATCATTTAACAGCCTACCAAAATCTCAAATATTATTGTATGATACGTCATATTCCAAATGCTGATAAGGTGATTCATGAGACCTTGGACTATGTTGGCTTGTCAGATACCGGGAAAAAAGTCTTTCGTGATTTTTCACTAGGAATGAAACAAAGACTTGGCATCGCCATTGCCCTCCTATCAAAACCCGACTTCCTGATTCTTGATGAACCCATTAATGGTCTCGACCCAATTGGAATCAAAGAATTTCGTCTCATGATCCAGCGGCTCAATCAAGAAAAAGGCATAACCATTCTCATCTCTAGTCATATATTATCAGAACTCTATCTCCTAGCTAATCGCTTTGGAATTTTGGACCAAGGTAAGATTATCCGTGAAATCAGTAAAGCTGAGTTTGAAACACTGAGTGAGGATTATATTATACTTAAAACAAGCGATAAAGAAAGAGCTTGTCAGGTATTGAAAGAACAGATCCAACTCCAGTTTAAGGTTGTCAATCCTGAAAATGAAATCCATATCTTTGGTAATGAACAAGATGTCAAACAGATTCTTAAGCAACTAACTTTGGCAGATGTTGCTATTGATGAGATTTATTTTGCCCGTCAAAACCTAGAAGAATACTTCACCCAATTGGTAGAATAGGAGAAAAATCATGATACATACCATTCAAGCAGATTTTTACCGTCTTTTCCGCTCCAAAGGATTCTGGATTACAGAATTCATTCTCTTTGTTCTCTTGCTAATGGGTGCCACTATCGGGGCTACAGGACATTTAATGTCAGTAAATACAACACCACCAGAGACTCCAACCCATGGTTGGAATGGGATAGAAGCTCTAATCAACGCGTCTAATGACGGCTCAAATCTCGTTTTCCTCTGTATTATTCTAGTATGTTTAGTTCTTGGAGTCGATTTAATCGGCAAGCTTTATAAAAATAGTTTGACAGTCGGTGTTTCTCGTACCGAGTTTTTCCTAGCCAAAACCTTTGTACTTGCTAGTATCGCTTTCTTACAACTTATCGTTAGCCTTATTATTGCCTTTATTCCAGCAACTATCCTAAATGGATTTGGGACCATGCCTGATGGATTTATTGGCAATCTATTGATAACCATTTCCCTTCAATTCCTTTGTCTCCTTGCTTGGCTTTCCATCGTTTCCTTCATTCTCTATGTTAGTCACTCTTATCTAGCGGTATTTATTGGTTATTTGGTCAGCTCTATCTTACTTTCTATGCCAATGCTTGTTTTCCCAGATATTGAAATTCTACGATATTTAATTCTAGATTTTGCCTATGCTATGACTACTAATAGTCAAGCTATTCTCTATACCATCACAGTTTGCGTAACGGTCATACTTTTCTTCTCTTTCAGTGGGCTAACTATTTTCAAGAAGAAAAGCTTATAAAAAAGACCTCCTCTAGGATATAGAGGAGGTTTCTTCTGTTAAAAATAAATAAAGACTGAAAACCATTCTCCATCAGCAACTAGCTTCATATCCCCTCCAAGAAGATGAACTAATTCCTCGGTAATATAGAGACCTAAACCAGAGGATTCTTCAGTATCCGACATATTTTCAGAATAAAAACGATTACTGAGATTGTCTATATTCTTGATAGTTTTTTTGACAAGGTTATCAATTTCCAAAACAAGCCTATTTTCTTCCTTTTTCAAAGAAAGTCGAGCCTTCTCCTTGCCGTGCTTGAGAACAATTCCAAGGAGGTTTTGTATAATTCGATCAAGCAAGTCCTCATCAGTCGTCGTTTTCAATCCTGGTTCAACGTTAAAATCAAGAACAATCTGTGAAGATTGAAAAACGTCGTAATAGGCTAAAGTCTTCTTCGTTATAAAGGTTGATAAATCAAGCTCTTCCAGTTTCGGTTTGACTGCTCCTTCCATCAAATGACGGTATTCGAGGAGAGCTTCCAAACGTTTGGAAACCAAATCCTGATGATGGGCTATTTTGTTTAAAGTTTCTGGATTAGGTTCAGGATTTTTTATCAGTTGCTGAGTATATCCAGAAGCGATTGTCAAAGGTGTCCGAATATCATGAGCAATGTTACTGATTGCCATATCTAGGGTGTGTTTTTCACGCTTCATGATTAGCTGATTTTGCTCCACTTCTTGAAATAGATTCTCAATTTGGTTATGTAGACGCAAAATGGTCTTTGAAAAGAAATTTACCCCGATCCTCTTCATGCTACCAAAGCGGATCTTTTCTTCGATTTGTCTGCTTAAATCTCTAATTGCTATATGATAGCGAATCAAAGAAATCGCCAAAATAATGTTAGTAAGGAGTAATATTGATATCAAAATGTAATTCATTATTTATCTCCTTTTAATCGAACACCAACTCCCCAAATGGTTTCGATGTACTCGTGATTTGGATCCAGTTGATGCAGTTTCTTACGGAGATTGCTTAGATGAGTGTTGAGCGTATTGTATCCAGGCAGGTAACTTTCTTCCCAAATCAATTCATAGAGTTCTTCTTTGGTGAAGATCTTTTTAGGATGATGGAGCAACATTTGGAGAATCTGGCACTCTTTCTTTGCAAGACGAATGGTTTCAGTTGCGCTACTTATTTCAAAACTATCCGCATCAAACTGGATATTTTTAAAGTTTTGTACAAGGTTATCAATTTCTCTTCGATCTTCTGACTGATGTTCACCACTTTGGCGTAATTGCACGGTGACTCGGGCAAAGACTTCGTCCAAATCAAAAGGTTTTACTACATAATCATTGGCACCATCTAAGAGATATTGGCTGATGAGCTTTTTATCACCTAAAGCAGTAAGCATGATGACCGGAGTCTGACTAGTTTGTCGAATAGCTTGCAAGACTTGGTCGCCATTTTTCCCAGGGAGCATGATATCTAGCAAGACGAGATCGATGTCACCTTTGTCAAATTGCATTATACCTTCTGTACCAGAGAATGCTTGAATCACCTCGTGTTCCTCTGCAAGAAGGGTTCTTAAAATTTCCTGGATTTCATTATTATCTTCAATTACAAGTATGCTCGCCATAAACCTCGTCCTTTCTAAAACTATTAGAACATGTTTTGTTGGGAATTCCAGATACAGAAAAGCTCCTCTCACATTTTAAGCAAGAAGGAGCTAATGAATATTGAATCTACTTAACCAAATAAGCAATCAAAGTTATGATCCATAAATGAGCTGGGTAGAAAATATAAAAGAAATATTTGCTCCAGCTGGTTTCCGTTCCTCGCTGTCCATTATACAAGGCCATAAAAGGAAAGACGGTGATAAAGAGCCAGTCAGAATTGTAAAGCATCATTTCCAGTGTTTGGTACCAAGTGTCGTAAATTTGGATGGAAGTCACTAACAGGAAGGCCCAAAGGAGAGTATAGAGGAGATTTCGCAATCCCTTGCGATTTCGACAAGAGTAACTAATCAATAGAAATGGTAGCATGGTGATACCACCCTCAGTAAAAAGACAACCGAAAATCAAGAGAACAGCAAGCCCAATCCGACGCCCCCACTTCTCTTTTTTATCCAGCTCTTTTCTGGGAAAACCAATCCAAAGCATGGTGACACCGATGGCCAAAGTCAGGAAAATGTTGTTATTGACCATTACTCCTTTGGATGCAAATAGGGCATTGAGTAGGCTATTTCCAGCAAACATGATAAGCGCCCAAGACCAGAGGCGGATGAGATAGTCTTTTAGATTTCGAGTATGAATAAATCCTTCCATAGCCATATACGCAAACCAAACTCCCACACAACGGGTCATAGCGTGGAATATACCTTCCCACAGAGGAGAAACGATTCCGGTAATATGCGGAATATGGTCTAGAACCATTACTGCCGCCATCAGATACTTCAACTGCGTCGCATTCCATTTTTTCATAATAAACCTCTTTCTTTTTGATCTACATAGAGTATAGCATACATTTTTACGTATAATCGTACACCCATCTTACATTTAAAAAGCCTATCTTACATTTTTGTAAGACAGGCGTGAATATTAAAAGTTTATTATGAAAGTTACCTTCTAGTCCGTAATTTGTTGGTACATTTCGGGTCTTCTATCTCGAAACAGTCCCCAGTTGAGGCGTTCACTTGCTCCCTTGTCAAGGTCATAAGTCGCTAACAGAACAGCTTCACCTTGTCTTTCAGCTTGCTCTAGAATAGCTCCTGTTTCATCTGTCATAAAGGAGGAACCATAGAAGTCAAGACTGGAACTCTGTCCACCATTTTCCTCACTGGGAGTGACTTCTTCCAAACCGTAACGATTGGCTGCAATGACTGGGACAATATTAGCTGCTGCGTGCCCTTGCATGGTACGTTGCCAGTGACCACAACTATCCGTATCTAAGATAGGCTCTGAACCAATAGCTGTTGGATAAAAGAGCAATTCAGCCCCATTCAGAGCAAGGCAGCGCGCTGTTTCAGGGAACCATTGATCCCAACAGATACCGATACCAATCTTACCATAGCGAGTCTCCCAGACCTTGAAACCAGTGTTACCAGGCGTGAAATAAAACTTTTCTTGATAGTAATGATCATCTGGTATGTGGGTCTTCCGATAGACGCCCAGCACTTCCCCATCTGCATCAATAACGGCAATAGAGTTATACAAGACATTGCCATCTTTTTCATAGAAACTAATCGGCAGAACAACCTGTAGTTCCTTAGCAATCGATTTAAAATGTTGAATGGCTGTATTTTCTGTCACCGACTGGGCATACTGGTAGTAGTCATACTGGCGTTCCTGACAGAAATAAGGACGTTCAAATAACTCTGGTAAGAGAATGATTTGTGCGCCTTTGTCTGCAGCTTGACGTACTAAACGCTCCGCTGTTTGGATATTTGTTGCCGTTGCCACATCCTTGGTACATTGCATCTGGATTGCTGCAACTCTAACATTTCTCATCTTTTTCTCCTATTCTGGGATTTGTTGGGTGATACAGTGGATATTGCCACCACCTAAGAGAATATCTCTGGCTGGTATTCCGACAATTTTACGGTCTGGGAAACACTTACCGAGGATATCCAAGGCCACTTGGTCGTTTTTATCCTGAAACTGTGGGACTAAGACAGACTTGTTGGCAATATAAAAATTGACATAGGAAGCTGCAAGACGTTCACCTGCATAACGCTCCTCTTCGCCTTCCTCATAGGTATAGCCTGGTAAATCTTCTTCCGTAACTACTTGATGAAGCGCTGGGATTGGAAGTTTATGAATTGTGAAAGGACGGCCTTTTGCATCTGTTTCCTTCTCTAAAAGAGCTAGATCAGCTACAGACATAGCATACTGAGGATCGCTTTTGTCGTCTGTCCAAGCTAGAACAAGCTCTGCAGGACCTACAAAAGCTGCAACATTGTCAACATGTTCATTGGTTTCGTCCTGATAAATACCGTAAGGAAGCCAAATAACTTTTTCGGCACCAAGACTCTCTAATAAGGTGTTTTCAATTTGCTCTTTAGACAGGTGGGGATTGCGTCCAGGACTTAGAAGACAACTTTCAGTCACAAGAATGGTTCCTTGACCATCGCTGTGGATCGCGCCGCCTTCCAGTACAAAAGGTTTGGCATCGTAAACAGGCATTTCCAAGACCTCAGCAAAACGACTGGCTACTTGGTTATCATCTTCATAATCTTGATAAAGACCATCAACAGCACCACCCCAGGCATTAAAAGACCAATCGACTGCCAACTTTTCTCTTTTTTCATTGACGAGAATCGTCGGACCTGTATCACGCGCCCAGGCATCATTGGTAGGAATATCTAGATAAACAACGCTATCTTCTAGATAGGATTGGGCTTCAGATAGATGGTCCTGCTCCACCAAAAGATAAACTATTTCCCCTTCTGCTATGGTCTTGATAATCTGGCTAAATGCTTTTTGGGCATCTTTTCCTTGAGAGGGCCATGAACCTGGTCGAGTCGGCCAGATCATGAGGGTTCCATGATGAGCTTCGTACTCTGCTGGCATGCGATAGCCTAATTTTTTTGGACTGTCCATCATGATAATCTCCCTTTAAAGTCTTGATAACCAAAAGATTTGACTAAGTTGCATTCACCCTGCTCGTCCATGAGATAGAGACTTGGCAATCCAATACCATTAAAGGTATTATTTTTGACAAAGGAATAAATTGCCATGTCTTCGAAATAAAGTCTGTCACCGATTTGAACTGGATTTTCAAAGCTATAATCACCGATCACATCTCCTGTCAGACAGGTATTAGAAGAAAGTCTATAGGTATGGGCTTTTTCCTGTGCCTCAAAGCCATTTCTCAAAGGTGGACGATAGGGCATCTCAAGTACATCAGGCATATGGCAGGTCGCAGAGGCATCTAAAACCAAGATTTCTATACCGTTTTCGACAATATCCAATACTTCAGTTGCTAGATAACCTGCATTGAGCGCAATGGCTTCACCCGGCTCGATATAGATTTCAAGATTGTAAGTTTCTCGGATACGCTTGATTTCTGAAATCAGCAAATCCACATCGTAACCTTCTCTTGTGATGTGGTGTCCTCCACCCATATTGAGCCATTTAACTTGATGCAAATAGGGTCCAAACTGCGCTTCTACTGCTTTCAAAGTTGTCTCTAAATCCTCTGAACCTTGCTCACAAAGAGTATGAAAATGAAGGCCATCAACTAGATCTAGTAAATCACTTGGTATCTTGTCTGAAGTCACTCCAAAACGGGAACCAGGTGCACAAGGGTCATAGAGCGCGTGGTCTCCTTGGGTTGAACATTGAGGATTGATACGCAAACCGACACTGATACCAGCCGCTCGACAACGAGCACCATGTTTACGCAATTGTCTCTCGGAGTTAAAAACGATATGGTCAGATATTTGCAGTAGCTCTTCCATATCTGATTCCTTGAAAGCAGGCGCAAAGACATGGACTTCCCCCGGGAATTCTTCTCTAGCCAGCTTCGCTTCATAGAGTCCACTAGCTGTCGTACCAGACAGATACTGGCTAATCATGGGGTAGGTTTTGTAGAGTGAATAAGCCTTCTGGGCCAGTAAAACCTTGCAGCCCGCTTCTTCCTGTACTTGTTGAAGAATCCTACAATTGTCTTCTAGTTTGGCTAAGTCAATGACATAGGCTGGTGTTGGTACTTGTTCTAACTTCATCAGTCCACCATTTGTGGATTTTCAACCACAACCCATGGCAAGCCGTACTCATTCAAAGCTTCCATGAATGGATCTGGATCCAATTCTTCAAGGTTGTAAACTCCTGGTTGTTTCCATGTTCCGTTCATAACCAATTTTGTTCCAATCATGGCTGGAACACCTGTCGTGTAAGAAATTGCTTGTGAACCAACTTCTGAGTAACATTCCTGATGGTCGCAAACATTGTAGATGTAGATGGTCTTTTCAACGCCATCTTTGACACCTGTAAAGATACAACCGATATTGGTCTTACCAACAGTACGTGGTCCAAGGCTAGCAGGATCTGGAAGCAAGACTTTCAAGAATTGGATTGGAACGATTTCTTGACCGTTAAAGTTAATAGCATCCGTACGAAGGAGACCAACGTTTTCCAAGCATTTCATGTGCGTTAGATAAGATTGACCAAAAGTCATAAAGAAACGAATCCGTTTGACTCCAGGAATGTTCTTAGCCAATGATTCAATTTCTTCATGGTGAAGGAGATACATGTCTTTTTGTCCAACTTGAGGGAAATCGTACTCACGCTTGATAGACATTGCTTCGACTTCTACCCATTTTCCATCTTCCCAGTAAGAACCTGGCGCAGAAACCTCGCGTAGATTGATTTCTGGGTTGAAGTTAGTCGCAAACGGATAACCGTGGTCACCACCATTACAGTCTAAAATATCGATATAGTGGATCTCATCAAAATAGTGTTTCAGAGCATAAGCTGAAAAGACACTGGTCACACCTGGGTCAAAACCAGAACCAAGAAGAGCTGTCAAACCTGCTTCTTTGAATTTCTCCTGATAATCCCATTGCCATGAGTAGTCAAAGTAGGCTGTAAAACCAAGTTCCTTGCAGCGTTTTTCGTAGATGGCACGCCATTCTGGATCTTCTGTATCTTCAGCCTCATAGTTAGCAGTGTCGATATAGTGGACACCTGTCGCCAAACAAGCATCCATAATGGTCAAGTCTTGGTATGGTAAAGCTACGTTCAAAACGGCTTCTGGTTTGTAGCTTTCAATCAAAGCAATCACTTCTTCTACCTTATCAGCATCAAGAGCAGCTGTTTCAATCTTTGTACTTGTTTTGCCTTCTAATTTAGCCTTCAAATCATCACATTTTGACTTTGTACGACTAGCAATCATAATCTCTGTAAATGTTTCGCTATCTTGGCAAATCTTTGAAATAGCAACTTGGGCAACGCCCCCACATCCGATAACTAATAGACGACTCATTTTTTCCCTTCCTCTTCTTCTAAAATGTCTTCTACATACTTAGGCAACATAAAGGCTCCCACATGTAAGTTTGCAGTGTAGTATTCTGTGAAAAGCGGGCGTTTTTTCCAGCCTTCCTTATCAAAATCTTTAACAGGGTGGTATTTTTTCGATGCAAATCCAAATAGCCAATAGCCAGCTGGACTGGTTGGGATGTGCGCCTGATAAACCCGACTGATTGGAAAGGCTTGATTGACCTTACGGTGCATGCTTCGGCAAGCTGACTCATCTTCGTCAAAGAAAGGACTACCATGCTGATAAATCATGATACCGTCTTCTTTGAGAGCTCTGTAACTGTTTCCATAAAATTCCTTGGTAAAGAGCCCTTCCGTATGTCCAAATGGATCCGTCGCATCGTTGATAATGATATCGTAATCATCCTCACAGTTTCTCAAAAATCTCAGTCCATTTTGATAATAAATCGTAACACGAGGGTCATCTAGCCCTGCAGCAAAGTCTGGGAAATACTCACGACAAACCTCAACAAGCATTTCATCTGGTTCCACGATATCAATTTGCTCCAGTTCGGGATAGAGTGTTAATACTTGGGCAACTCCGCCGTCGCCACCCCCTATAACCAAGACTTTCTTTGGATTGGGATGGACAGCCATCGGTACGTGGACGGTCATTTCATTGTAGACAAAATCATCTGCATCTGAAAACAAGACATGGCCATTTAAGATTAATATTTTCCCAAAAGCGGGAGTATCTAATACTTCTATATCCTGCCATTCACTTTTTCCAGCGTAGAGTTGCTTAGCTGTTCTCAAAGATAATTTCACATCTGGAGTATGAACTTCAGAAAACCACAAATCCATCTAGTTCTCCTTTCTATCAATAACGTTGATGTGATTGACTTCTGGATCTTCCGTCCCTTGGAGGGAGCAACCACGTTCTTTGGCAAATAGGATATAATCCACAATTTCTCGTGTAATACGTTCACCTGGTGCTAGGATTGGAATCCCTGGAGGATAGCACATGACAAATTCCCCACAGACCTGTCCAACAGACTCATCCAAGGTCAAACTTCTTCTCTCTGAATAGAAGGCTTCCTGAGGAGACAGCACTAACTCTGGTTGGATATATTCTCCAGCAATCAAGTCCTTTCCATCTCTTGAATAGAGTCTCTTAATATCAGCCAAAGCACCGACCAGACGCTCTATATCTTGGATGCGGTCGCCGATGGAAATATAAGCCAAGATATTGCCAATATCGCCAAACTCGATCTGAATATCATATTCGTCTCGCAGGAGGTCATAAACTTCGATACCTGTTAAGCCAATACCCTGAGTGTAGACTGACAGCTTGGTCACGTCAAAATCACAGACCGACACACCGTCTATTAACTCTTTTGAGTAGGCATAGTAACCACCGATAGCATTGATTTCACGACGAGCATACTCGGATAGTTCAATAACCTTCTCAAAAGACTCTTTACCACGAAGAGCTAGATTGCGACGTGAAATATCAAGACTTGCCATCAACAAGTAAGAGGCAGATGTAGACTGGGCCAGGTTAATGATCTGTCGAACATATTCAGGATTCATACGCTCCCCGATAAGCAGGATGGAGCTCTGGGTCAAACTCCCACCAGACTTATGCATAGAGACCGCCGCCATATCAGCGCCAGCGTCCATAGCAGATAGTGGCAATTTGTCTGTAAAATGCAAATGCGCTCCATGAGCTTCATCTACTAAAACCAGCATGCCCGCTTCATGAGCCATTTCCGTTAAACCCTTGAGATCTGAACAAATCCCATAGTAGGTAGGATTGTTGATTAGGATAGCTTTAGCATCCGGATGTTCCTTGATAGCCTGTGCAACACGGTCATTTTCAAGACCTAAAGCGATACCAATTTTAGGATCTACACTCATCTCGATATAGATGGGAATGGCACCACATAAAACCAGCGCATTGATAGCAGATTTGTGAACATTTCGCGGCAGAATAATCTTATCTCCAGCCTTGCAGGTGGAAAGAATCATGGTTTGAACAGATGATGTTGTTCCACCAATCATGAGAAAGGCATGCGCTGCTCCAAAAGCATCCGCAGCCAGCTCCTCTGCATCTCGAATAATCGAAATGGGATGGCCTAGATTATCCAAGGGTTTCATAGAATTGACATCAATGCCAACACATTTTTCTCCCAACAATTCAACAAGTTCTGGATTTCCCCGTCCGCGTTTATGACCTGGTACATCAAAGGGAACAATCCTTTTCTTTCGTAACTTAATCAGACCTTCATAAATAGGGGCCTGGTTCTGATCTAACTTCATCAAGACATACTCCTTTACCATATTTTTAGCGCCTAAAAAAATGAAGGCGACCAAAGCTTGACTTATGAAAAAAGAGCAGGTTTTCACCTGCTCTGCAATCTTCTGACGTTTTTATTTTGGTTTCTGTTGAGTATGTCTGTTCCTGATGTTTCCTAACTCTCTAGTAGCAAATATTACGTACTTTATTGATCGTTTCACAAGATGACGTGTGCTTTCACCACACTAAAATTTATGAATTAGGACAAGCGTCCTAACATCAACTTATAAAAGTAGGCTTTTAACCCTATCAATAATGTGGCTTTTCAACCACGCTTCGGCATTCAACCCTGCCTGTCCGTAGGCATTTTTTACTCGGGTTTATATTTGCTAGAAAACATCATCTCATTTTCTAAGCCTTATAACTATATCATGTTTACAAGAGCTTGTAAAGTACTTTTTTTAAATTTTCTTAAATTTTGTTCGCGAATAGTTAAATTAATACCCAAAAGTTAAAGTCCAATCAACTAAAAACGATTAAAAAAGGAACTAATTTTTAGTTCCTCTCAAAATTATTTAATCTTGTGCTTATTCATTTTTTCTTGGAAAATATCTGTAATAATTTGGCGCAATTCTTCACGCTCTTTTTCAGGGATTTCACCACTTCTATTGGCAACTGCGTAGAGCTCTGGATGTTCGATAGAAATACGCTTTATTGTTCGAGTTGTAGCGTGTTTTCGCACGAAAAAAGGAATGCGTTTGATCCATTCCTGAGGTACTAGGGCAAGGATTTTCGCAGCGGTTTCCTTATCGCTAATTTCAGAAGTTGTCAGTCCCTGCTTTATCATGTCCTGTTCTTTTTCAGTAAAATCTTTTAATTCCATTATCCCTCTCCTATCTAGAAATCACTCTATATTAAATTATATACCAATATTAGAGAAACTACAAATAATAAACTTTGTAAAATATGCGCAATGATGAGATTGCATTTCTTAGTCAACTAGTGAAATCAAAAAGCACTAAAAAAGTTAAAAATATTTTTTTGCATCCTCTAAGAGACTTGAAAAATCACTTAAAAAAGTTTTTTCAAATTCGTCATATTTTTGGAGATTCTGTCGTAACGTTTTAGCTTTAAAATGTTTATAGGTGTTTCTATTAATCTTTCCTACTAGTTTCTTATTAACATAGATTTGTATACCATCATTATTTATATTTCCATAAGTATCACCTGATATATAAATTGAGTTCGATTTATTATTTTGAGAGTAAATATTTAATCCTTGTCCTTTTCCTTGTGTTAATCGAACTATATTATATTCATTAGCTATCTTTATAAAATCTAATGAAATTGGCTTTTCGCGTTCTTCCTTCCTCTCTTTTCCAAAATACTCTGGTTTCGAAAGGTCGAAATGATTAGTATTAACCAGTGTATTAAATAATTTGCGAATAACGAATTGCACATCTTCATTCGGTGAATGATTTTGAGTTGAGGTTTTATTTATATCTATATCGAAGTTTCCGGTTGAAATTGTATTTGAAAAACTCATTCTTTTCATCAAATTTTCTAACTCTTCAACTTCTAATTTATCAACATTATATTTAAGCAATAATTTTAAAGTATTAAAAAATTTTCTGAAAGATTCTAACTCTTTTTGATTTTTAAAACTAAAGATACCATAGCGAGACACAAGAGAATTATAATCGGCATCGTCAGGTATTTCAAATGAATTTTCAAGTAAATCAATGAGAAAATATTTGGTTTCTTCAGAATCTTCTGGACTATTGTTATATGAAGTCAATAAATAGTCATAAGCTTCATCAAATCGTAATTGAAAACATACTGTAGCTATGATTAGTAATTTGTCATCATTTTCTAACTCATTATTTGAATTTATAATATGCATTAAAAGGCTAACAGAATTGAATAATCTGTTAACACTGCGAGGATTATTTCCGATTGAGTCTCTAATTAATTGAGTTACATTCTGTGTAACGTCATCATTAAAATAAAAATTAATTTTTTTCAAAGAAACTTTAACAAAGTTCTCCATATGATAATTTGCAACAGGTACAGTAAAAGGCACTTGAATTATTTTCTCAAAAAAAGCTTTTCCTTTTTCGTTGTCCAAATCATCACCATACTTACTTTTTGTTCCTCTTAAAACAACATTATAATCAATAGCTAAAACAAAGACACAATTTCTGCAATCTAAGAAAAGTTTTAAAATTTCTAGGAATTCAATCGCTTTTTTTGGAACCAATCTGTCAAGGTCATCAATGAAAATTACTATCTTTTCATAATTATTTTCTTTAACAAAGTCATCAATGATACTTTGTAGATTTTGTTTCAGATTTTTTAAATTATTAGCTTTTTCCTCATTGCTTATTAATTTTAGAAGTTGATTATTAATTTTTTCAATGTTTAAGAGACCAAAATCTAGTTTTAGATATTCCATACTTTTTGTAATAACTGCCAAAGATTTTTTAAAGTTCTCTCTTTTATCTACATCAGTTACTTCTAATTCATCAATTAAATCTGTAATTAACGTGACTGCTAAATCCTTATCCATATCAAATTGTGAATATTGCCAAGTATTAAAAAATATTGTTTTAATTTTTCTTTTTGAATTACTTGACGATTTTTCTTTAAGCTTTTCTTCAACTTGATACATGATGCTGGTTTTTCCGGTTCCCCAATCGCCTTGAATAGCTAGTGTTAAAGGAGTTTCGCATCCAGTAATAAAATTTGATAACCCAAGAATGTATTTGTCAATCATAAATTCGTCTTTTACAGTTGGAATATCAGAAAATGAATTGTACATATAATTTCCTTTCAAAATGTTTCATCTAGAGTATACTAAATTAAGAATAACACTCAATTTATACTATGTTAGTGGCATTTAATATTACGGTTTTAAAAAGTAATTGTTGTTGTAGATATGTCACAAAAGATTCTATTCTCATCTTCAATCACCTCCCAAACTTCTGATCGATAACCCTCATCATCTATATCATAGTGCTGCATATAACCTAAAAATCGTTCTTTTTTATTTGAGTTACGAGGCTTGAGAATGTTTACTGCCCAGACTCCGATAAGAATGAGAACTAAAAGTGCTATTACTATTTTTATCCGATTCTCCTTTGCCTATCTTAATAACCTTCAACCCACTTTTCATTATCCATGATGAAAGGCTTAGCCAGTCCTTCGCCAGTGTAATCCTCATATTTGGTCAATAGATATTTGTAACAATCTTCCTTGGTCGCAAATTTAATAGCTTGATAGGGCTCTTCAAAAGTCAGTTTCTCTACAAATAAGAAACCCTCCTCAGCTGGCACTAAAACACCTACGTGACCGACAAAAAGAAACTCTCCATCCAAATTGTCATGCAAAACAACAGACAACATTCGAGCTTTGTCATTGAATTGAAACTGGGAGAAGAATTTCTCCATCTTCTGCGCGTGAACTTTTACATCCGTCGTTGCTTCCGTCGCTACCCTAGAAAATAGAATATCAAACTCTTCCTTTTCTTTCGTATCAAATAGCTTTCCCTTATCGATAGAGTCGTTATCCACAAAAAGTAGCTGATCATTCTTTTCAAGTTTTGGAATTGTGACCGAATTTTTCAAGAGCGCATAGCTATTGATGCGGCAGTTGGTCCCGACAAAGTCACCCTTTTTTTGATTCCAGATGTTGTTGATTTTTTCTACGTCGTATTCTGTTTTTGTAAAAGAGGTAAAATCCCCACTTAAGCCAGTAGAACCGACAGTCGCATTATAGTCTGTGACAAGATTGAAAAATGCCTCAACACTATTTGGGTCCAAGTGAGCTGATAAGAGAGATTTGACCTCTTCGGTACTGATTTGACTGTTTAGATTGGTATATGAAGCCTTCCAAGGAACTTTATCTGAACTGGTCTGTGACTGATTTGCAGCTTCTGTGCTCGTATTATTTTGATGACAAGCAGCCAATCCAAGAAATAAGGGCAAGCACAGTCCTATAGCTACTACTTTTTTCGTTCGTTTCATGCAATTCTCCTTCTAAAGCACAAGTCTCTCTTTCTCTTTAAACACCCTTCACTAATCCCTCATCCGGTAATCCGTGACTTAGCTTTATTATACTACATAAGTCAAAAAAAGACTGCACGAATCACCCATTCATTACAGTCTTTTTGATTACATTTTTTATTAAATCACAAATCCTTTAGGCAATATCACCAGTTGCTGCTCCAATTCTTGACAATGACTTGCTAGTACTACAGAATCGCTATCTACAAGATAGTTTTCAGTTGATTGGTTAAAAACAGCTCGGACCTTTTGTCCGTCATGATTCCATTCCAGAGACACTACATCAGGCTTGATTTCTTGCAGACTATAGGTTCCATGTTGGATAATGCCTGAAGCATCCTTACGAAGCTGAATCAATTTCTTCATGAAATTAAGCATTTCATTGCTGTCGGAAACACATTCCCAAGGCATAACGCGACGACAATCAGGGTCTGGTCCCCCATCTAACTCTAACTCGGTTCCATAGTAGATACATGATGTTCCCCTCTGTAGAAAGAGAAAGGCTAGGGCGGACTTAACCAGTTGGCTATCTCCCTTGGCAGTAGCCAAAATGCGCTCCGTATCATGCGAATCCAAAAGATTGAACATCACTTCCAAAATCTGCTGTCTATAGTACATAGACTGGCCATTGATCTCATCGATAAATTGACTGGTCTTCTTAACCCCACGCAAGAAATAATCCTTGACACTCTCAGAGAGAGGATAGTTCATGACCGCATGGAACTCATCACCATTTAGCCAAGGCTGAGAAGTGTGCCAGACCTCCCCCAGAATATAAAGACCAGGTTTTTTAGCCAAGACAGCCTTACGGAAATCTCTCCAAAATTGGTGATCAACTTCATTGGCCACATCCAGGCGCCAAGCATCGATATCAAATTCTTCAATCCAGTAGGTCGCAACACTTAACAAATAGTCTCTTACTTGAGGATTTGCAGTATTGAACTTAGGCATATGGCTCTCAAAGGCAAAGGTGTGGTAGGATAGTTCTCTTTTATTAACAAGATTTTCTTTAACGACTGGAAAGTCTTGAATATGGAACCAGTCTTTATAAATAGAATCTTCACCATGTTTGAGAACATCCTGCCACTGTGGAGATTGGTCTCCGATATGGTTGAAAACAGCGTCCAGCATGATTTTCATGCCTCTCTGATGGGCTTGATCCACCAGTTGACGGAAGGTTTCCTTGTCTCCAAAATGACGGTCAATTTCAAAATAATCCGTCGTATTGTACTTGTGATTGCTTGGAGATTCAAAAATCGGACAGAGATAAAGTCCTGTAATCCCTAAGTTCTGCAAGTAATCCAGATGGTCAATGATGCCTTGCAAATCTCCGCCAAAGAAATCGCTCGTCTTTGGTTTGATAGAGGAATCCCAAGTTAGAGCCCCCTCTGGAGAAATCTCAGGATTGCCATTAGCAAAGCGTTCTGGGAAAATCTGGTACCATACCGTTTCAGCCACCCAGTCAGGAACATAGCAAGCATCAATCTCATGGATATAAGGAATTTTAAAGCCGTTTCCCTCATAATGAAGGTTGTCTACTGTATTTTCAACACATCCCTTATCGCCATACAAGATACTCTGCCCTTGCTTATCCTTGAGTTCAAAGAGATACTGGAGTCGTGCATAGTCAACCGTAACTTCCGCTTGCCAGTAATCAAACAAGGCATCAGAAGTTACTCTGACCATCGCCTTGCTTGCTTCATAATGGTCCTCTAAAAAGATAAAAGGATCTCCATAATGCAAATTGATGCTTTCAATATCATCTTTCTTAGTCCGGATACGAATGTGCATTGTCTTATCTTTATAAAGATAAGCATACTCCGACTCTGGTCTATGGTAAATGGCTGTTAATTCCATTGTATCTGTCTCCTGATTTACTTTCATTCATCTGTGGCGCAAACGTTTTCATAATTATGATTCTAGTATACTATTTTAAAATCTTATTTGCAAGGCTCGTTTGTATTTTCCAATAGTTTGTTTATGAAAATAAAAAAGCAGTAAATCTCACAACTTACTACTTTTTAAATAATGATTTACAAATGTCTTTCCAGCCAATCAATCTTCTTAAAATCTTTATTGCTATTTTGATTGTTTCGATAGGAGTCTTGAGAAGAAGCTTTGTAAATACTTAGATACTGTTCCAGACTTGGAACACGAAAAGTGATGTTCTCAAGATGAATAAGCTCTATATCCGATTCCGAAACTCCTGCAAAATCAGGTAAGGAATCGATACTTCCAAATTCAACACTCAAGTCATTTTTTTGGAATTCATGCTCATGAAGATCTATTAAAGTGTAGCCTAAGTGGTTCATCACTTTCATTATCTTGTCCCAGTCATAAATTCTGAGATGATCAGGCGCATCCCAGCCTCTAGGATCTCCAGAGACATGAATGTCAATGTCAGATGGCTCCCAATTTTCTTTCGTTCTAAACTCTAATCCCAAAGAACCCATCAGTGTCGGTGTAATTCCGACTTGGTTTAAATATGAACAAATTATTCGAAATTCATCAAATAGAGAATTCATCCCTCCTCCAATCCTTGATGTAAAAATTTATTTCTCAATGAAAGATAAACTAGTTTTCCTTCTACTCTTTCGGTTGTGAAAAGACTTCAATATGCTGGCCTAGTACCTTAATCTCTACAGGTAGGTTATCCGACTTATCGCCGTCAACATCAGACTCCAACTCACTATCTGAAGAGATCTTAATATTACGCGCTCTGATATATTCAATATTATCATTTCCAACAACATCCCCTTTTAGTAAATCGGGAATGACGGATAATTTAGAGAATAGAGAAGCATCTTTTAGAATCAAAATATTGGCATAGCCATCTTTATTTTCTTCAAAGATTTTCTTGTCAGCGAAGTAATTTGTCAAAAGGACCAAAACATGACTTGCTTCGCCATCATAATTTCCATTTTCTGTCTCAACCTTAATGTTAAAGACCTGATCCGTCATCACAGACTTCATAGTATTTACAGCATAGGCTAAAATACCGAATTTTGTCTTGTCCTCGATCTCCACATTGTGAATTGCCTCAGGCAGAGAACCGATACTAAAGATATAACCAAAATAGTTGTCATTTGCTTTACCAATATCAATCTTATTGGTTAAATTAAAATCAAGTTCGTCAATCGCGCCATCGATGTCTTGATTGATTTCCAACAGTTTGGTAATGAGGTTGCCCGTACCGCCAGGGATAATCCCTAACTTAGGAGTGTAGTCTCTCTCAGCAATACCCGAAATGACTTCATTGACAGTCCCGTCTCCACCGAAAACAACCACTGCATCGTACTGCCCACGAGACGCTTCCTCAGCAAAGTGTGTTGCATCTAACGCTTTTTCAGTAATTTTGGTTTCCACGTGCTCAAAATAATCTTTGGCTTTGTTCTCCAGTTTGGCCTTATAATCCAAAGCCTTTTCCCCACCAGAGGTAGGGTTGATAATTACCATTGCTTTTTTCATTGATTTTCCTTTTCATTAATTTAAAAGAGTTCTATAATTTTAAGATAGTTACTTAACACTTCTGAAAAACTGTATTTGATAATATATTCAATCATCATCTAAAAGAATATTAATTTTATCTATATAATCTTTAAACGATTTAACGACAGATTCTACAAAATGATCTAAATCATATTTATTATCAGAATTTATAAAATTCCAATCAATATTTAACCCTTTAGGGCTATACACATTAACTTTATTTTTTGTTGTTGAGAACTTAAAATGTTTGTAATTACAATTCGTGTCGTATCTAGGATAATGAATTGAGATTTTGCTTACCTTTTTATATTCTATACCTTTACTGGTATTGAATTTTATTTCTTCCTTTTCTCCGTAATCAATAAATTCATTTAAATATCCGTTTTTATCTAAAGTCGAGTAAAACTGAACAACACCATACTCACAATGAATAAAATCATCCTCGTCTATATAAAATTTCTTTAATAAAAGAATAAATTTCCGATTCTCTGTCGAAATCTCTAGATATCTAAAGTAACATTTATTAGGATTATCTTCTGCAATACCTCGCAAATTTCCTCGGCCTATTGTACATTCATATCCATATTTTACTGATAAATGTTTTTTTACTTCGTCAAAAATATTTTTTTCTTTATCGAGATATTTTTTCCATAAATGAACATCATTATCATCTGAAAGTCCTAAAGCAGGATACAAATGGAAATTACCTGTATCACAGTCTAAAATCCTTTCGTCATTAATTTGAGGAGCGTATTCTCTATTATCTAAATAAACTTTCCCTATATTTAATCCTGTTAATTTAAAAATATCATCTTTATTACTTGTCATCCCCATTATTATAACGCCACATAAATTTTATTTATTTTATAACTATATCCTAAAAACCCAGTTTATATTATTATTGTTTTAAAAGAATTAGGAAATCCTTTAATAATTAAACATGCTTCTCTAACAAACTCACACACTCCACGTGGTGCGTTTGAGGAAACAAATCCACTGGCTGAACTTTCTTCAACTCATATCCCAATTCTTGGTAGAGTTTGATATCACGCGCCATGGTTGCGACATTACAGGAGATATAAGCAATGCGGTCTGCTCCTGTTTGAGCGCTTGCTTTGATGAAGCTTTCGGTCAAGCCCTTGCGTGGTGGGTCAACAAGAATGGCAGTTGGTTGAATACCTTCCTTGAGCCAATTCTTCATTGCATTTTCAGCTGTGTTGCAGACATAGTGAGCATTAGTAATCTTGTTCAAAGAAGCATTTTTCTGGCTATTCTCGACTGCTTCTGCAATCACTTCAACACCGTAGACTTCTTTGACATGCTTTGCAACGGACAATCCAATCGTTCCAATTCCTGAATAGGCATCAATAACCACATCATCTTCTTTTAAATCTGCAAAGTCAATGGCCGTTTGATAGAGTTTCTCCGCCATTTGAGTATTGACCTGGTAAAAGGCTGGTCCAGCGATTTGGAAGTCATTTCCCAACATCTGGTCCGTAATGTAATCTTGACCATAAAGTGTGCGCCATTCTTTCCCAAAAATCGCATTGGTATTCTGGTCGTTGATATTTTGCATGACAGAGACAATCTCTGGGAACTGCTTGATGACTTGTTCAATCAATTGTTCTACTCGGAAAACTTTGGGACGTGTAGTCACTAAGATAACCATGATTTGTCCTGAATAATGCCCGCGACGCACAACAAGGTTCCGAATCAAGCCAGACTGTTCCGTTTCTTCATAAGGTTTTAAATCAAAACGACGAAGCAAATCTCGTAAAGCCACAATAACTTGGTCAATGACAGGGTCCTGAATGAAGAAATCTTCAAGGGGCATGAGGTCGTGCGAATTCTTACGGAAAAAGCCAGTTTCCAAGATACCATTCACTCGACGAACGGGCACCTGTGCCTTATTTCGATACTTGACCGGATGGTCCATACCGAGCGTTTCAGCGACCTCTACATCTCTAATACCAGCAATCTTGTAGAGACTATCCTTGACTTGCTTGGTTTTAAACTTGAGCTGTTCTGGATAGGCAAGATGCCCCAAATCAGCGATACCTGAACGTAGATAAGCTAGGTCAAGGTCTTGGTTACGATGCGGAGAGTGTGTAAGGTATTCTTCAACTTTCCCGTAGCCAATCTTTTTATTGACCTTCAGGACTCGCATGAGGATTTTCTCAGTTGGTAGAGCATTTTCTACAAAGAAAACCAAACCATCTACCTTAGCAACCCCAGCACCTTCATGGGTCAAATCAACAATTTCAACTTCTACAATATCATTTTTCTTTAACATATTTTTCACTTTCTAGTAGCCGACAAAAAAAGACAGCAACATTTCTGTTACCATCTATTATATCATGAAATGACCTAAGCACCAAAACTCTTGAAGAAGTTGACAATGGCTTGCCAAAGGGAGCTAAAGAAGTTGCCCCCCTCTTCTAGCGCTTTATTGGCATCAAAGTTGAGGTTGATATTTTTAAAGCTATCTCCAGCTTGAGAGACAATGCTTTGCTTGAGGTCATTTAGGGTTTTAGTGAAATCAGCATTGTTCAAAATGTCACTCTTCGAGAGGTTAAGTGCAAAATTGATGATGATATTGACCTGGTTTCCTGTTATAACCTGATCGAGTTTGTAGTTTTTCAGCGTGTCTTCAACGATTTTGCGAACATCTTCTTCTGTCAGATTACCTTTGGCTTCTTTTGCTTTTGCGATTCCTGCCTTGATATCTGCCAAGGCGACATTGAGTTTATTGGCATCGTAGCCTGATTTATCCTTGTTTTCAGCATTGATATCGGATAAGGCTTTTAGCTCCTCTTGGGCCAAGTCTTTATTGGCTTGCGGTACTTTAGCACCATTAGCCTCTAACGAGTAGTAAATCCCTGCTAGGGCGCTCTCTCCTGTAACTGGAATGGGTGCTGCAACTGTGATTCTGGCATGCTCCACTCCCAGCGTCACTGCTGCGTTACGGTACATATCCTGCGTCACCTTGGTGATATTTTCAGGCGTTTCAATCTTGACTTCTAGAGGCGACTTATCACCCAGCTTTTGAATCTTAGCTGATGAATAGAGTTGTAAACTAGCATCATTAGCCACATTCATGATTTTCGAATAGATATTAGGTGTCATAGTTTTGATATCTTTGGTGTCTTTTGATGCGTCATAGCCAAGTTTGCTAAGAGTTTGATTTTTCTGGTCTTCAGATAGAGAAGAACCTAGGACATATTCGGGTTGTACATAGGTTTCATCGATTACTTTTTGAACATCTGTTGCTGCGTGGACGCTCGTCATAGCTGTTGCGACCCACAATACTGCAGCACTTGTTAGAAAGAATTTCTTTCTCATGGGATATTCCCTCCTTTACCTTTCTAGGGTAATAAAACAATCTTAAAGAAAGCTTATAGTTAAAAACACCTGGCAAAACCAGATGTTTAGAAAAAATTAAAGAATTTCATAATATAGAGATTAAAGCGTACCTGTCTCGAGTAGTAATAATTTCCACCATTTACATAAAGTTCTGCTCCGTGAAAGATAGAAATGGGGTTGATATAGGTGTAAGTTTTCCCAGTGGTATTTCCAAGAATTGGAGCGACGGTTTCACGAGAATATTGTTTGGCCAAAGCGAGAGTATTTTCCTTGCCATTTTGAGCGATAAAATCGATATAAGCGGGGCCAAAATTATAGGCTTGCACGGCTGTCCAGACATCAACACCCTTTTCCTGAGCTAGATAGAGATTATCAGTCAATGTCTGAATTCCCTGACGAATGCTCGTCACATTGTCATTGATAGTATTTGTGGTACCACTAGCAGACTCGCTAGACTGCATGACATCGCCTTCTTTTCCCTTCGTTTCGGTATAAATCATGGCGAGCACAAGCTCTTCATTGGCTGGAGTATCTCTTTCACTGAGGATTTCTCGAACCATGGGTTGGTAGGTCATGACTTGCTTAACATCTTGGTGGATATGATAGACTTTATAGACAGCGAAAAGGAAGACTGCTAGCACTAGCACTCTTCGTAGTAATTTAAACATTATTTACTTTGAATATCCTCGATATTTTTGATTAAGATAGAATAGGTTCCATTGTCATTTTGGATAAACTCGACCGATTCTGCGTCTTGGTAAATATTATTGGGAACGATAAGTTCGATTCCGTTTGACAAGGAAAGTTTTTGGTTTTCAAATTTCTTGAGCTGACGACTGGCATCAATTTCATCGAACTGGACTGGTTCTGGTACGGCTTCCTTGACTTGGTCGATAAAGCTCAAACGAGCTGTCAGATTGTTGTCAAAAAGGTCATTAGCCAATTTTTCAGGTGACAGTTCATTGCTTTCTTCGAGATTGTTGAAAATAGCTGATTTAACCTTGGATTGAAATTGAAAATCATCTGTGTTAAAGGACTCTGCGATTCTCTGGGCTGTTTTTTCCAGTTCCTTGATGGATTTTTTTGGTGAAATCTTAGGTGCAACGCTTAAGAGATTATCTGAAAAATAATTCAAGAAAGTCCCATTATACTTGATTCGTTTTTCGATGAGATGGTACTTGCGACTTTGAAGATTGACCACCAAGGCCTCGTCAGCCCCCGTTCCAAATCCAGGCAGATTATTCTGAGTCAGCTTGATTGGATTATCAACTTCTCCACCGAGGTGGGTTAAGGTCTCACGCAGGGCGATTCGCAAGAAAGCAAAATGTTCAACGCCTTCTTTAGAAAACTGTACAAAAATCAAGTCATTGGTCTTGAGGTTTTCTGAAATACTAAACTCCTCTTTCCAGAGATTAGCCAGTGTTACTGACGTCTCCAACAAATCATCCGTGATGTGATTGAAGAAGGGATTTTCTTCTTCGAAAATCCCAGTCTTGGCTTCATCTGAATACACACGTTCGATTTTTTTGCGTAGGTATTCTTCGATTTTTGGAGTGATATTGAGAAACTTATCCGCTAGGAACAGCTCGGTGTCATCTGGGCTGAACTGATGGATAATAGCTTTCTTAATATAAATGTCCATAAAAGTATTAGTCCTCGTATAGTGGGAAGGCATCTGTCAATGCTTTGACTGCACTTCTCACTTCTTCTAAGACAGCTTCATTTTCTGCATTCTTAAGGGTTTTAATAATGAGTTCAGCTACTTTACGGCTTTCTTCTTCACCAAATCCACGTGCAGTGATGGCTGCAGATCCGATACGAATACCACTTGTCTTGAATGGTGACAAGGTTTCGTATGGGATTGAGTTTTTATTTAGGGTAATATTGACTTCGTCCAGCAAGTTTTGAGCAACTTTTCCGTTTTCTACAACCTTAGTCACATCCACTAGGAAGAGGTGGTTTTCAGTACCGCCAGAAATGATACGGAAATCAGGGTCTTGCAAGAAGACTTCAACCATAGCCTTGCTGTTTTTGATAACATTAGCTGCATATTCTTTGAAGGCTGGATCCAAAACTTCTTTGAAGGAAACAGCCTTAGCCGCCACAACATGCTCTAAAGGACCACCTTGAATACCAGGGAAAATAGCTGAATTGATCTTCTTAGCAAGTTCCTCATCGTTAGTCAAAATCAAACCACCACGAGGGCCACGAAGGGTTTTGTGGGTCGTTGTTGTAGTGATATGAGCGTATGGTACTGGGCTTGGGTGAAGTCCGGCTGCAACCAAACCAGCGATATGGGCCATATCTACCATGAGCTTAGCCCCAACAGCATCAGCAATTTCACGGAATTTTGAGAAGTCGATAATTTGAGAATAGGCTGAAGCACCAGCTACGATCAATTTTGGTTTTACTTCTTGGGCTTGTTTCAAGATCGCATCAAAGTCCAAGAGTTCTGTTTCAGGGTCCACACTATAAGAAACAAAGTTGTATGTTTGACCAGAGAAGCTAACTGGAGCTCCGTGGGTCAAGTGTCCACCTGCTGCCAAATCCATCCCCATAACCGTATCACCTGGCTCAATCAAGGCCATGTAAGCCGCGCAGTTGGCTTGGCTTCCTGAGTGAGGTTGGACATTGGCAAATTTAGCACCAAAAATTTCTTTCGCGCGTTCAATAGCAAGAGTCTCTACCACATCTACCACATCAGTTCCACCATAATAACGGCGTCCTGGGTAACCCTCGGCATATTTGTTGGTCAAGATAGACCCTTGAGCAGCCATTACAGCCTTGGAAACAACGTTTTCCGAAGCAATCAACTCAATGTTGTTTTGTTGGCGTTCTTCTTCTTTGGCAATAGCATTCCAGAGATCAGCATCGTATGCTTTAAAATCATCTTTGTCAAAAATCATAGGTCTTCTCCTTTATAGTGTGACTGGTCCTTTAGTTTGTTTTTCGATAAGAAAATAAGCTAAAAGATGCGAATAAACCGTTTCTGCACTTTATCACAAGTATAACCAACTTTTTCATAAAATGCATGAGCTCCCAGACGATGATCAGCAGAGTTTAAGCGGATAAACTCATATCCACGTCTTTTTGCTTCTTCCTCCAACCCTTGTAATAAGCTTTTACCAATACCTTGCCCTTGTGCTTGAGGCGAAACCGCTAAGCCTAAGATATTAAATCCTGCTTTGGAATAGAGGGATTCATAAACTTCAGCATGGACATATCCAAGCAAGACATGACTGGCTGCATCCTCATAGCCAAGTAGGAAATGATGTGAATCCTGAGATAATCTAGCTAGTTGACTAGCTGTGTCCTCTGGACTAAAAGTATAGCCCAAAGTCTCTTGGTTAATCTCACATATAGCTTTCACATCTGTTTCTTGCAAATCTCTTAGCATCTCATTCCTCCTCAAAAGAAATCTCTGGCAACTGAGCAAGAATATCTTCACGCTTGATCGCCCCTTGGCGTAAGATTTTCACCTTGTCTCCAGACAAATCCAAAATAGTCGAATCCTGTCCAGTTAGAAAAGCGTCGTCCTCCAGACCCAAAACCTCTTGGTCAAAATCTTCAAGGATTTGCTGAAAGATCACTCCACTCGCCTGGCCTGAAATATTGGCAGACGGTCCAATCAAAGGACCTGTCTCTCGGATCAAATCAAGCGTAATGGGATGACTCGGCATCCGAAATCCAACAGTTGCTAGACCAGAATTGACCCAATAGGGAACTCTGTCATTTGCTTCGAGGATAATGGTCAAGGGACCTGGTAAAAAGCTCTCTAAAAGCTTTTGTAGATAAGTTGGCTGATTCTTTGAAAAGTGCAAGATGTCCTCTAGAGAAGCGACATTAAGATTGAGCGCCTTATCTCTAGGACGACGTTTGAGTTGGTAAACATGGTCGACAGCTTTTTCGTCTAAGGCCTTAGCAAAGAGACCGTAAACTGTCTCTGTAGGTAGAACGACAGCTCCGCCCTTTTCCAACTCTTGTCTAATCCTGTCCATCATCAGCTACAACCATCCTATCTTGACCAAAATGGTCCTTGAGTGTTCGTACTCGTTTTTCAGGAAGATGTTTCCTAAAAAGTGCAGGAACACTTTGACCTTGCTTGAATCCAATTTCAAGGTAAATCTTACCACCATCTTTGAGATAGTCTTTTGCATCTTCCACAATTCTGCGGTAAATAGCTAGGCCATCCTCATCTGCAAAGAGAGCTAGGTGAGGTTCTGAATGCAAAACATTCAAACCGACTTCTGACTCATCTTCACGAGAGATATAGGGTGGATTGGATACAATTATATCATATTTTTCAGAAATTTCTGCAAAACAATCAGATTTTTTAAAAAATATCTGGAAATTCTGAACTTTAGCGTTTTCAGTTGCCAAATCTAGTGCATCCTGTGAAATATCAACTGCTGTCACTGACCAGTCTGGACGATTCTTTGCTAAAGCAAGGGCGATGGCGCCACTTCCAGTCCCGATATCCAAGACCTTAAGATTTTTCTCAGGATTTTCTGCCAGGATGAGCTCCACCAACTCCTCTGTTTCTGGACGAGGAATCAAAACCCGCTCATCCACTTTTAGCTTCATTCCATAAAAATCTGCGTAACCAATGATATACTGAGCTGGTTTGTGAGCTGCTAACTGCTGGTAAATCTCTTCTACAAATTGTCTTTCTTTCTCTGTTACCTCTTGCTGAAGATCAAAGACAAAGTCTGTAAAAGAGAGATTTTTTAAGCTACGATAGACAAAAGAGAGGCTTTCTGCTTCCTCTCCTTGTCTTATCAACTCTTCTTCAAAATCTGAAAATAATTGAGCTAATTTCATTATTTGTTTAATTCTTCTAATTTTTGTGTTTGGTCATAGAGCACCAAGGCATCTACAACTTCATCCAATTTTCCAGATAAAATGGTATCTAGTTTTTGGAGGGTCAAACCGATACGGTGGTCTGTGACACGGTTTTGTGGGAAATTATAAGTACGGATGCGCTCTGAACGGTCACCAGTACCAATAGTAGACTTACGCTCAGCGTCTTGTTCATCTTGTGCAATCTGAGCAAAGTGGTCAGCAACACGCGCACGGATGATTTTCATAGCCTTCTCACGGTTCTTCTGCTGGGTACGTTCTTCCTGCATCTCAACCTTGATATTGGTTGGCAAGTGAACGATACGAACGGCAGTCGCAACCTTGTTGACGTTCTGTCCACCAGCACCCGATGCGTGGTAGATGTCAACACGAAGGTCTTTTGGATCAATGTCGTACTCAACTTCTTCCACTTCAGGCATGACAAGGACAGTCGCTGTCGAGGTATGAACACGCCCTTGGCTTTCTGTCACAGGGACACGTTGCACACGGTGGGCACCAGATTCATACTTAAGTTTAGAGTAAACTGACTGACCTGATACCATAGCAACCACTTCTTTGAAACCACCAACACCATTCATGGATGCTTCCATGACCTCAAAGCGCCAGCCTTGGGCTTCAGCATACTTTTGATACATGGTTAGAAGATCACCAGCGAAGAGGGCTGCTTCGTCTCCACCAGCTGCTCCACGGATTTCAAGGATGATGTTCTTGTCATCGTTTGGATCTTTTGGAAGGAGCAAAATTTTGAGTTTTTCTTCGTATTCTTCTTTTTCAGCCTTGGCATCTTTGAGCTCTTGCTTGGCCATTTCTTCCAAGTCCGCATCTCCGCCAGATTCCTTAATCATTTCTTCGGCATCAACGATATTTTGAAGGACTTGTTTGTACTCACGGTAGGCTGTTACCGTATCACGAGTAGAAGCCTCTTCTTTTGAAAGCTCCATGAAACGCTTAGTGTCTGAAACGACATCAGGGTCACTCAGCAATTCTCCTAATTCTTCATAACGGTCTTCTACAGCTTGTAGTTGATCATAGATGTTCATTTTTCTTCATTCTCCTTATTGATTTCAGGCGCAAAATAATGTTTACGGCAAACCGAGATATAGGTTTCATTACCACCAATCTGGATCTGTTCTCCATCGTAAACGGGCAGTCCATCCTGTGTTCGCAAAACCATAGTCGCCTTTTTCTTACAATACTGACAAATGGTCTTGATTTCGTCAATCTTGTCTGCTAAAAGCAAGAGATATTTGGAACCTTCGAACAATTCATTCCGAAAGTCATTTTTCAAACCAAAAGCCATGACAGGTATGTCTAACTCATCAACAACACGAGCTAGGTCGTAAACATGGTAACGCTTGAGAAATTGAGCCTCATCGACTAGCACACAGTATGGTTTCTCAGGTAAATCTCGGATAAATCCAAAGACATCCGTTGACTCCTCGATCGCAATGGCTGGGCGTTTCATACCGATTCGACTCGACACATAGCCAACACCGTCACGTGTATCCAGAGCCGAAGTCATAATCACAACTCCCTTTCCTTGCTCCTCGTAGTTATAGGCCACCTTGAGAATCTCAATCGTCTTACCAGAGTTCATGGTCCCATAACGATAATACAACTGTGCCATGCTTCTATTTCACGTCCATTTCTAAATTTTTGCTACATTCTAGTATATCATAATTTTCTAAAGCTTTAAACGGCAAAATGTGGTAAAATAGAAGGAATACAAAACTAGTGGAGGAAGCTATTATGCCATTTGTACGCATCGATTTATTTGAAGGACGCACGCTCGAGCAAAAGAAAGCTCTTGCTAAGGAAGTAATGGAAGCTGTTGTTCGTAATACTGGAGCACCTCAATCAGCCGTTCATGTCATTATCAACGACATGCCAGAAGGAACTTATTTCCCTCAAGGGGAAATGCGCACCAAATAAGCTAGCTTAAGCAGAATTGCTTAGGCTTTTTAATCTCCAAGTAGCCTCCATTGAAGAAATAGTTTAAATTTGTTACAATTTGAAAAGAGACTTGGAAATATTGCCAAGAAATAAGCTATTAAATAAGGAAAAATTATGATTACACGTGAATTTGATACCATCGCTGCTATCTCTACTCCACTAGGTGAGGGGGCCATTGGTATTGTCCGCTTGAGCGGAACTGATAGTTTTGCTATAGCGCAAAAGATTTTTAAAGGCAAAGACTTAAGCAAGGTTGCTAGCCACACTCTCAACTACGGACACATCGTTGACCCTCTAACTGGTAAGGTCATGGACGAAGTCATGGTTGGGGCTATGAAATCTCCAAAGACCTTCACTCGTGAGGATATTATCGAGATTAACACCCACGGTGGGATTGCGGTGACTAACGAAATTCTCCAGTTAGCTATCCGTGAAGGAGCTCGGTTGGCAGAACCCGGTGAATTTACAAAACGTGCCTTTTTAAACGGTCGTGTGGACTTGACTCAGGCTGAGGCGGTGATGGACATCATCCGTGCCAAGACAGACAAAGCTATGAATATTGCAGTCAAACAACTCGATGGTTCCCTTTCTGATCTTATCAATAATACTCGCCAAGAAATCCTCAATACACTTGCCCAAGTAGAGGTCAATATCGACTATCCTGAGTATGACGATGTTGAAGAAGCCACTACTGCAGTCGTCCGTGAGAAAACTAAGGAATTTGAACAACTCTTGACCAACCTCCTTAGAACAGCTCGTCGCGGTAAGATCCTTCGTGAGGGAATTTCAACTGCCATCATCGGACGCCCCAACGTTGGGAAATCGAGCCTCCTAAACAATCTCCTACGTGAAGACAAGGCTATCGTGACTGATATCGCTGGTACTACACGAGATGTCATCGAAGAATACGTCAATATCAATGGTGTTCCTCTTAAATTGATTGATACAGCTGGAATCCGTGAAACAGATGACATAGTCGAACAAATCGGTGTTGAGCGTTCGAAAAAAGCCCTCAAGGAAGCTGACTTGGTTCTACTGGTTCTAAATGCCAGCGAGTCACTAACCACCCAAGATCGCCAACTCTTAGAAATCAGCCAGGATACCAACCGCATTATTCTACTTAATAAAACTGATCTTCCTGAAGCGATTGAAACTTCGGAACTTCCAGAAGATGTCATCCGCATTTCAGTTCTTAAAAACCAAAATATCGATAAGATTGAAGAGCGCATCAACAACCTCTTCTTTGAAAATGCTGGTCTAGTCGAGCAAGATGCTACTTACTTGTCAAACGCCCGTCATATTTCCTTGATTGAAAAAGCAGTTGAAAGCCTACAAGCTGTTAATGAAGGTCTTGAACTGGGGATGCCAGTTGATTTGCTTCAAGTTGACTTGACCCGTACTTGGGAAATTCTCGGTGAAATTACTGGAGATGCCGCTCCTGATGAACTCATTACACAACTCTTTAGCCAATTCTGTTTAGGAAAATAAGAAAAATCCATGATCGTTCTTGCGGTCATGGATTTTATTGTCTTTATTAGTAATCTGGTCTTAAGACTCCTGTTACGGTTGCCTTAGTCGCTTCGTAGTCACCATCTACGACAACCTTGATAATGCGTTTTGCATCTTCTTCTGGTGCTGGAACTAGAGGCAGACGAGTTGGTCCAGCTTCAAATCCCATATAGTTCAGAACTGCCTTAACTGGTGCAGGACTTGGATAAGAGAAGAGGGCATTAACCTTAGGAATGAATTTACGTTGAATAGCTGCTGCTTTTTTCATATCGCTTTCTGCAATGGCAGTGCACATTTCGTGCATCTCATCTCCATTTGTATGAGAGGCAACAGAGATAACCCCATCTGCACCAAGATTCATAGCATGGAAAGCATCGCCATCTTCACCAGTATAAATCAAAAATTCTTCTGGCTTATGCTCAATCAAGTAAGCCATATTTGCCAAGCTGGTACATTCTTTAACACCGATGATATTAGGATGGTCAGCCAAGCGAAGCATGGTCTCCGGAGTCAACTCGACAACCACACGGCCTGGAATGTTATAAATGATAATAGGCAAATCTGAGGCATCAGCAATCGCCTTAAAGTGCTGGTACATCCCTTCTTGTGATGGTTTGTTATAGTAAGGTACGATTGCAAGTCCAGCTGCAAAACCACCAAATTCTGCCACCTCTTTGACAAACTCTATCGAGTCACGTGTGTCATTGGTACCTACACCCGCAATCAAAGGAACACGTCCCTTGACAACCTTTTGCACAGCCGCAAAGAGTTGCAACTCTTCATCGTGGGTCAAGGTTGGACTCTCAGCGGTAGTTCCAGCTAACAGAATACCATCTGTATGGTGGGCCAACAAATGCTCAATCAAAGAAGGAATGGCATCAAAGTTGATGGAACCGTCCTCATGGAAAGGGGTAATGAAGGCCGTGATGATTTTACACTCTTTTAAATCTTGGTAAGACATGAGAAACACCTCTCTATTTCAAAGAAGGAGTTCATTCGAACTCCTAAACCATTATTTCAATTCAAATTTCAGCTCAGCTGTTGGACGAACCAAACCACGCTCATGAAGCGTTTCTGCGATCTGTACAGAGTTCCAAGCAGCACCTTTAAGAAGGTTATCTGAAACAACCCACATGTGAATTCCTTTTTCAGTATCCAAGTCTTTACGGATACGACCAACAAAGGTATCACGTGAGCCAACAGCATTGATGGCTTGTGGGTAGACTTGGTTAGCCACGTCATCCTCAAGAACAGCACCCGGAAAGGCTGCGATGGCTGCTTTCACTTCTTCAATTGGAGCCACTTCTTTTGTTTCGATGTAAACAGACTCAGAGTGAGCTGACAAAACTGGAATACGCACACAGGTTGCAGAAACTGCGATGCTATCATCTTCCATGATTTTCTTCGTTTCCTTAGTCATCTTCATCTCTTCGTAAGTGTAATCATTGTCAGTAAAGACATCGATTTGTGGAAGAGCGTTAAAAGCGATAGGATAGTGTTTCTTGTCACCGCCTGAAGGCAAGATTTCCGCATGCAAATCACGTGGATTCACACCATCATTTAACACTTCACGAAGTTCACGTTGTGTTTCAAGAATCGCTCCCATACCAGCACCTGAAACGGCTTGGTAAGTTGAAACGATGATACGATCCAAGCCCCATTTTTGACGAACTGGCTCAAGCGCTACCATCATTTGGATTGTTGAACAGTTAGGACAGGCAATGATTCCGTTGTGGGCATCAAGTGCATGAGCATTTACTTCTGGGACAACCAAAGGAACGTCTGGATTTTGACGGAAGTAGGATGTGTTATCAACCACTACTGCTCCAGCTTGAACTGCGTATGGTGCATACTTAGCTGATGTCGAACCACCTGCTGAGAAAAGTGCAATATCAACACCTTCAAAAGCTGTCTCAGTCGTTTCTTCAATCGTGATATCTTGGTCTTTAAATTTCAAAGTCTTGCCTGCTGAACGTGCAGAAGCAAGGTAACGAATTTTATCGATTGGAAGTGTTGATTCTTCCAACATTTTTATCATCTGAGCTCCGACAGCACCTGTCGCGCCGACTACAGCAACTGTATATCCCATAAATAACCTCTTTCGGAATTTTCTAAAAATTTCTATAATAGATGTATTATACTACTTTTTCCAGAAATTGAAAAGCATTTTTGGGTTATATTTTCTGAAAATTAAAAATCCCTAGCCATTCGACTAGGGACTAAGAGGCATCTTCATGTGATGAGCAGGTTCACACAACTCATCAAGGTCCGCTCCTGCGTTATGACCTCCTTATGCTCAATAGTAGTCCGAAGACTACCTATCGACTCATCGCACCTACTATTCTACTAGATAGAGTCACTTTTGTCAACAGCCAAAATGCTTTAACTTCATTTATACAGGTAGATAAGAAAAACCTTGGCCTCCCAAGGTTATTTCGTTTCTATCATGCTAATTGCCGGGATTGAACCGGCGACCTCATCCTTACCATGGATGCGCTCTGCCAACTGAGCTAAATCAGCTTACCTAAAAAGTATACTATAGTTCTATGTTCTTGTCAAGCGCTCTCTTTTAATTTTATGGAATGAAAAAAGCTAGATTTAGCAAGAATCTAGCTTATAAATTTCTTATTTTGTAAGATCGATTCGCTGTCCCAGTTTATTGATCAAAATCGCACCTACGATAAGTGATGCAAACTCACCAATTCCAGTAGAAAACCATGTCAAGAAGAATGGAGCTTCTGCGACAATATAGAGTTCTGCTGCAATGGTAATCATTGAAATGGAGAAGAGGATTGAAAAGAAGAAATGATCTTTTCGAATCAAACCATTGAACAGATAGTCTTTCTTGTACTTGCTAAATAGCCATACACCTAGACTTAGGAAAACTAGGGTAGATCCCCCGCCGACAAAGACATCTATTAGACCAAAGCTAAAGAAATTAGCAATCATACAACCAATCGTCACACCGATGATATATTTGGGATTGTAAAAGGCCAAGAAATTCATCATCTCAGAAATACGGAACTGGTAGGCACCGTAGCTAATGGCATTAAGGGGTGGGGTGATAGTCAAAACCACATAGATAGCAGCAACGATAGCAATATCTGCCATGTCACGAACAGTTAATTTTTTCATGTTTTCTCCTTTGGCGGTTTCCCGCGTAAAATATGCTTGGTGAAAGAAGCTAAGCACCAAGGGTTGAGATTATCAACCTTACCAGTATAGCACAATATATGACTTTATGCTATACTAAAATCATGAAAAAACTAATAAAAGCTTTCTTCGATAACGAAATCCTCTCCTACCTATTTTTCGGTGGTGCTACTACTCTGATCTCGATTTTATCACGTTTATTTATCTACCATATCAGTCACCAGGAAATCCTAGCAACCGTACTCGCAAATATCATTGGGATTCTCTTTGCCTTTATCACAAATGACACCATCGTCTTTAAGCAAAAGAGAAAGAATTGGCCGACTCGCCTGGCTAAGTTTTTCTTAGCTCGTCTCTCTACTCTTGGTCTTGACGTTCTTTTAACTTATATCTTTGTTACATCTTATCCCGATATTATCGGGCAATTTGTCAACGATCAACTAGATCAGGTTAATGCCATCGAAACGCTAATTGCGCAGGTTTTGATTATCATTCTTAACTATATTTTTAGTAAAGTATACGTTTTTTATAAATGAAATGGATGTCATTAAGCATTAAGGTTGCAATATTTAGGTATTTCAGGTACAATTAAGATTAGTTTTTGAAAGGAAATTATGAAAATGTTAAAAGATCTTAAGGAATTTTTGCTTCGTGGCAATGTCGTTGACCTCGCTGTCGGTGTTATCATCGCCTCTGCTTTTGGTGCTATCGTTACTTCACTTGTAAATGACATCATCACTCCACTTATCTTGAACCCAGCTTTGAAAGCGGCGAACGTTGAACGCATCGCTGAACTTTCATGGAATGGTGTTGGTTATGGTAGCTTCTTGAGTGCTGTTATCAACTTCTTAGTGATTGGCACTGTTCTTTTCTTCGTTATCAAAGCTGTTGAAAAAGCTCAAAACCTTACTAAGAAAGAAGAGCCAGCTGAAGATACACCTGCTGCTCCAACTGAACTAGAAGTTCTTCAAGAAATCAAAGCTCTTCTTGAGAAAAAATAAGACAAAAAAGGATCTAGCTTAAAGCTAAATCCTTTTTTCTTTACTCTTTTGGTAACTTACCAGCCTTTTCGAGCATTTTTTTAATCAAGTAAGGCATCTTCACATTTTCACGGCCTTTTTTCTCAATCAGTTTTTTCACAAATTCTGGCATCTGAAGGTCGTCTGTCTCCTCCATGATGTCCTTTGTAGTTGCTGAAGGTGCTAACTCATCAAAGGTTTCTTCTTCTGGTAGAAATTCCTTAAATTCTTTATGTTCATTGGCTTTTACAGTATCAACTAAAGCATCAATTAAACGAGAGTCTGTGTTTGGCATAGCTGGTCGATGGTAGGTGACACCTAATTCTTGACATAATTCATAACATTCTACATCGTTATCAAAAAGAACTTCGATATGTTCACTGATAAAGCTAATTGGTACAAAAATATAATGCTCTGGATGTTGCTTTTGCTCTCTCAAATACTCAAGTACATCTGGCTTGATCCAAGGGATTCCAATATCACTCTCGCTCTGCCAAGTGTTGGTATACTGATCGCCCGTCAATCCGAGTTGTTCAGCGATTAGCTTGCTATTATCAAAAATCTGATCGATATAAGGATCTCCAAAGTCCAAGGCAAAAATTGGAACACTATGGGCTGAGAAAATTACCTTAAAGGACTATTCTCTCACATCGTTTCGTAAAATTTTGCTAATCTCATCTGTCCAAAAGCCCAGCAAAGACTGTTGCTGATACCAATCCTTAATGACTAAAAATTGTATTTGCTGGCTCTCCAGAAACTTTTCATACCCCATAACCGAGTAGAAGGAATAATGTGGTTCTAAAATCAAGCAAATACATTCTTCAACACCATCAGCCTCCATCTGCTTGATCACATCAGGGATAAAGGGCCGAGAAAATTTGTTGGCAAAGTAGATGCCATACTCTTCTCCTAAACATTCCTTGACTAAATTGACCTCCTCACGTGTAATCCTCTGCAGGGGCGTACCACCTATACGAACATAATTGTCATAAAGAGTCTGAATCTCGTGATCCTTGGGCCTGATTCCACGACGAATATTGGTAAAAAAATCCGCCACACTCTCAAAGGTAATCTCTTCTGGCGACCCGAATGTCATCATTAAAATTGCTTTTTTCATTGATATGTCCTTGTGATGTTTTTTTCAATTACCATTCTACCATGAAATATATAATAAATAAACGCTTTCATTCATTTTATTTTTATTTACTTCTCTTTGTCTTTCTCTCCATTCTATGATACAATGAAAAAAATGATATTAAAGGAGTTTTTATGACTTATCCCAACCTTTTAGAGCGTTTCTTGACCTACGTTAAGGTCAATACGCGTTCTGATGAACACTCGACTACTACTCCAAGTACGCAAAGTCAGGTAGATTTTGCGACCAACGTTCTTATTCCTGAAATGAAACGTGTCGGTCTGCAAAATGTTTACTACCTCCCAAATGGTTTCACCATTGGTACCTTACCAGCTAATGATCCTAGCTTGACACGCAAGATTGGCTTCATCTCCCATATGGATACTGCTGATTTTAATGCCGAGGGTGTTAATCCGCAAGTCATCGAAAATTACGATGGTGGAGCTATCGACTTAGGTGATTCTGGTTTTAAACTCGATCCAGCTGTCTTCAAGAGTCTTGAGAAATATACAGGCCAAACCCTCATCACAACAGATGGCACGACCTTGCTGGGTGCTGATGACAAGTCAGGGATTGCTGAGATTATGACTGCTATCGAATACCTTACTGCTCATCCCGAAATCAAGCATTGTGAGATTCGAGTTGGTTTTGGACCAGATGAAGAAATTGGTGTCGGTGCCAATAAGTTTGATGCAGAAGACTTTGATGTTGACTTTGCCTATACTGTTGATGGCGGTCCGCTAGGTGAGCTTCAATACGAGACTTTCTCAGCAGCTGCTGCTGAACTCCATTTTCAAGGGCGCAATGTTCATCCTGGTACTGCTAAAGGTCAGATGGTCAATGCCCTTCAGCTAGCGATTGATTTTCATAATCAACTTCCTGAGAATGACCGACCTGAACTGACAGATGGTTACCAAGGTTTCTATCATCTTATGGATGTGTCAGGTAGTGTCGAGGAGGCGCGTGCAAGCTACATCATCCGTGATTTTGAAAAAGATGCCTTTGAAGCACGTAAAGCAGCTATGCAGTCTATTGCTGACAAGATGAATCAAGAACTTGGGAATGATCGCGTGACCTTGACTCTGACAGACCAGTACTACAATATGAAAGAAGTCATCGAGAAAGACATGACGCCTGTTACCATTGCTAAGGCTGTTATGGAAGATTTAGGTATCAAGCCAATTATCGAACCAATCCGTGGCGGAACAGATGGCTCTAAGATTTCCTTTATGGGTATCCCAACTCCTAATATCTTTGCCGGTGGTGAAAACATGCATGGACGTTTTGAATACGTCAGCCTTCAGACTATGGAGCGTGCGGTGGATACCATCATTGGCATTGTAGCTTATAAAGACTAAAAAAGACGAGGTAGCTCAGCTACTTCGCCTTTCTTTTTATTCATTTGGTTGAGCACTTGTCTCAGACTCACTTTGCGCTTGCTTTTCTGGCGCTTGAGAAGCAGCTGTTTCACTGTCTTTCTCAGACTTAGATTGGCTATCAGTTTCACTTGCTTTTGAACGGAGTTCCTGGTTCAAGCTAATGATTTCTTTAGCTAGAGTGAGGAGACCTTCTTTGTCGCTGCTTTTGGCTGCAAGTTGATCAAATAGGGCATCAACACGTTCAAAGTCAGCATCGGATCCTTTGTTATCCTCTAAGTATTTGTGAAGAGAGAGCAAGACATTATAGAGTTTTTGGTAGATGATCACGGTTTGCGGATCTTGTTCTGCTTCTTTTTTCTCTCGTTGGATAGTCGCTGCAATACGATTTAAAAGATCCTCAAGTTGTGTTTTAGCTTCGTCAAGGTCTGCAGTTTCCTTTTCAGTAGCCACTTTGATATTAGCTGCTTCTTCAGCTAGGGATTGTTTGACCCCGTCTTCTTTGACACGCGCTAGGAGTTGGGCAGCTTTTGTTAGGAGAGCATCCACTTCTTCCTTCTTAACATGGCTAACCCGCTCTTCTGGCATAAAATCACCATAGAGTTCTTTTAGGAATTCATAGATGGCGGTCTTAGCAGTTTGGCTATCCACTTTTTCTGTATCCAGAATGGTTTTGCCAGCTTTTGTTGAAACGGGTTCTTCTCTGAGAGCTTCTTCAACTTCTAGCTTAGTTTGGTAAATAGTTGGGAATAACTTGTTCAAGTCGGTTGCTTTGAGAAAAGATTGTGACTGGTAAAGTTCCCATGTCAATTTGGCAACACGGTTCCGAAGTTCTTCTCTCAAACGACCGTCAGACACATGTTCATAGAAATACTTGATGTACTCAACTGTTGTGACTCCTGTACGATCACGGAAATCTTGCAAGGCCTGCAGTTTCGCTTCAATGGCATCCAACTCTGTCTCATCTTGTGCTAGCTTGGCTTCCTGCAAATGAACCAAAAGATCCTTCTTAGGCAGACCATAAGTATCTGTATCCAGTGTATTGATTTTATCTACAAGGGCCTGGTATTTCTTGTCCAAAGCTGACGTTTCAACTGGAGACACACTTTGATCCACATGGATGTATTGTTTATCAAAGAGATCCAAGGCTGCTAGGTATCCAGCAGTTGAGTTTGTTGCCAGTTTTTTCATATTTTCGGTGAACTGCCCCAAAGCAAGTTCAACACGTCTCTGCATTATTGGCTGGTCTTTGTAGAGATTTCTGCTATCTGCTAAAAGTTGCTCCACTTTAGATAGAACAATTTGTTCATCAAATGCTCCAGGTTGATAGATTGATTGTAGGGCCGGAATCTTGTTTTTCAAGGCCGCTTCATAGCCCTTGGTTTGAACCTTGATGTAGTGATTGTGATCTCCGTGAGGAATCACAAAACTACCATTTTCAACTTGCAAACTATAAGGAGACACATTGTCACGTAAAGCAGTAGTGAAAAGTTCATTTAAGAAATCAAGTTCAGGATTTCCCGTCTGCAAGGGGATACGAACACGTTCCTTACGAACGGCATACGGATGGATATGGGTAGGATCATAGGCTTGATCTGGATTTCCAAAGACAAAGAATCCATTTGAAATGCGAATCGCTTCGAGCGGAACCCCGTAGGTCTGTGAGATATACTTGATTTTTTCTTCATCGCTAGCATCTCTTGAGAAATTTTCCACAGTCTTGGCAAGTGGTTGAACGTGTTGAGGCTGATGATTTTCTTTCAAATGATCTTGGGCAGCTTTGATTTGGGATGCAGTCAAGTCCTTCTTAAAGAAATAATGAGCGTGATCTCCATGAGAAACTACAAACCCTTGCTCATCTTCACTAATAACACGGTCAGCTGCAAAACCATGATCATGTTCTTCACCGTGGTGGTGGTCATGCTCTTCTCCATCATGGTCATGATCTTCATGGTTGGTATCCTGACTTCCATGGTCAACGTCTTGGTCATGATGATGGCCTTGCTGCCCAGGATGTTCTACTGGTTTGCTTGGTGTTTCCAAAGGTGCTGGTTGCCCACTGTCGCTAGCAAGAGGAATCATACGAGCAATCTTTTCTTCTAAAGCAGAAAGCTTTGTATACGGAATGAAATGATAGTGATTTCCATGAGGAATCGCTACGCCACTTGGTGTTCTGCTTGAAATCTTAGCAGGGTCAAAAATCAAGCCATCTGATTCAGCATAACGTTGAGTACTTGGAAGAGCATAGAGTTGCTGCAATAAACTCTGAAGGCTCTCTTCTGGTTTGCTTGGTGTTTCGGTTTGTTGACTAGGATTAGTGGTTTGACTGGTTCCATTTTGGCTTGGACGATAGTCCGTCACAGTCGGTTGTTTTCTAGTTCCAGATAGGTAGGCTTGAGCAGCTGCTAATTCGCTAGCAGACAAAGAACTCTTAGGAATGTAGTGGTAATGCCCACCATGAGGGACAATATAAGCATCACCAGTATCCTCTATAATATCAGATGGATTAAAGATGTAGCCATCATCAGTAGTATAACGTCCTTGTGATTGCGCAAGTGTCACTGCACTGTTAGAAGTTGGTGCATCATGAGTATGACCTTGTTTTTGGCGCTCAATTTCGTCCTTCGTACGAATATTATCAGCATGAGCCGCATCTTTAAGGTAGACATAATACTTGCCATCCACCTTGATAATGTAGCCACCTTTGATTTCGTTAACAATATCAGCGTCTTTCAGTTGATAATTGGCATCTTTCATCAACAGTTCTTCGCTAAAAATCGCGTCAAAAGGAACTTTACCATTGTAATAATGGAAATGATCACCATGTGAAGTCACATAACCTTGATCGGTAATTTTCACGACAATTTGCTCAGCCTGAATATCTTCTTTTTTGCTAACTTGATCCGGTGTCTGACTCTCTGTTTTTTGAGAGTCTTGTTTACCATCAACATAAGATACACGATTTGTATCTTTTTTGTCTTCAACCTGGTGTTGGTTCAATGCATAGATGCAAAGACTCAGGGAAAGGACTAAAGCCGATCCCACCGCAAGATACTTTTTCTTAATTTTCATAATCTCCTCATTTTAATTCTTCTGCAAGAACATTCATATTTTCTTCTAGATTTTCTAAGTAAGTTTTGTCATTTTCGGGGTCTGCTTCCAAAGGATTGAGTGTCTTTAGACTAACTCCCGTTGATTTGACCAAGGTTTCAGCTACTTTAGAAGAAGCATTGCTCTCAGTAAAGATGGTTTTAACATTATAGGTTTTGACAAATTCTTGGATTTCTGTCAACTGTCTCGGACTTGGCTCTTGTTCAGGGGAGATACCAGCAATTCCAAGCTGTTTCAATCCAAAGCGTTTAGCGAGATAAGAAAAGGCAGTATGTTGTGTAACAAAAGTCTTTTGACTCGCTTTTGCAAAAATTGGCTGGTATTTCTTGCTTAATTCTTGGGCTTTAGCAATAAAGTTTTTGGCATTCTTTTGATACGTTTCCTTATTAGCACCATCAATCTCCGAAAGTTTGTCAGCGATAATCCGCGCTTCTTCGCCTGCTTTTTCAGGATCTAACCAAGTATGTGGGTCATAGAGTGTTTTTTCATCGATGCCTTCACCAGCTTCTACATCTTCCAAACCTGGTACACGCTCCAAGGTCATTCCTTCAGAAGCTTCTAAAACCTTAACTTTTGAGTTTTTCAAGTTAGGATCTAGACTTCCCGCCCAAGATTCGAGCGTATGAGAGTGGTAGACAAAGACATCCGCGTCATAGATAGCAGCAATGTCATTTGCTGATGGTTCAAAGGAGTGAATCCCGTTACTTGACTGAATCATCCGAACATCATTCAAGTCCCCCGATACCTCTTTGACCATGGCATAGATCGGGTAAAAACTTGTTACAATCTTCATCCCTTTTGCTTCTTGTTTTTCTTTTTGACCACATGCTCCTAAGACAAGAGCCAACACACTGGCCATTAATAATAGTATTGTTCTTTTTTTCATCATTACTCCTTTACTAGTATTTAACCATTTAATTAACTAGTAAATAGTTTATCTTTATTTACACTATATGTCAAGATATTTTGCATATTTTCATGAAAAAAATGAGAACTAGAACTCGCATTCTGTTCCCACTTTCTTTTTTAACTTTTCTAGTTCTCCTATCCTGTTTTTAGGAGCTAGAAAATGCTACTACCTTTACTTACTCTCCTTTAATAAAGCCAACAACTTTTCAGCTTCAGCCATAATAGTATTGTTGTCCTGAGAGCCAAATAGCAAGTTATTCTTTAATCCTGTGAGAGTTTCTTTGGCATTAGACTTGATAATTGGATCCTGGATTTTTCCAAGTAAATCTTCAGCCTCTCTCAGTTTTTCTTCAACCTTTTCAGTTTCAACCTGAGGTTCTTCTGATTCCTCTGGCGATTCTTCTTCTGGCTCCTCAGTTGGTTTTGGAGACTCTGGTTTCTCACTCTGAGGTTTCTCTTCGCGAGGTTTTTCTTCGCGAGGTTTTTCTTCCTCAGGTTTTTCTGTACGAGGTTTCTCTACTGATGGTTTATCCGTATGATTGTTATCAGCTTGACCATTTTGGTTTCTTTGAACATGGTCACTTGCATTTCCCCAACCACTATCTGAATGCGGACGTTCGTTTGGATGTTCGACATAGTACTTCACAGTCGCAAAGAGATCCTCTAAAGTATACCCCTTAGGAGCCTCATAAAGACCTTCGTCAAACCACTCAAATTTGATGTTATGGTAATGGTCATAATGAGGTATAATCAAGCTTCCGTTTTTGACTTCCACAGTATGTTGAAGATTGTAAGGCATACGATCAAGCGGCACCTTCTTGGCTGCTTTCACGCGATTGTAGATAGCTTCTGCTCCTTTAGCTTCAGTATTTCCTGAATTCTGATGGTCTGTCGAAGGAGGCGTTAAACCTTTCTCTTTAGCATAAGCCTGGGCTGCCGCTCTTTCAGCTTCAGACAAACTATCTTTCTTAATCCAATGACTGTGGGTCATATGCGGAGTTACATAGGCATCCCCCTCATCACTGGTGATATCACGAGGATCAAAGATATAACCGTCTTCTGTTGTGTACTTGCCTGCCAACTTGGCTACTTGAATCTCATCATCAGTGTAGGCAATTTGCGCATTTGGTTTTCCTAAACGTTCTGGATGACGAATCGGTGCTAGGAAGGCGAGGATATCATCCACCAACTTGATTTTATCACTTGAGGCATCATTAAGACGTTTCAACAATTTATCCAAAACGTCAAAATCAGCTTGGCGCCCTTTATTATCAAGTAAGTTTTGATGAACTGCTGCTAGTAAATCATAAGCTTTATTGTAAAATTCTCGATCACTAGATGGGAGGTTGATTTTCTTAGCTCCGAGTTTATGAGACAAACTTTCTTGCTTGGCTAGTTTACTATCAATGGCTGCTGCTGTCTCTGCTGAAAGTTCCTTAGCAGGAATATAACGTGAGGTTCCATTCTCCTCAAAGAGATAGCCATCAGCTACTTTTCGAACTGCTTGTCTAACCAATTTTTCGTCAATTGGATTGCTTGGAGCTGGTTGAGGATTTGGTGCAGGTTGCGGGATTGGACTAGGTTCCGGAGTCGGTTGTGGACTTGGTTGTTCTGGTCTTGAATCCGGCACCCAATGGTTCGAACGATAGCGAAGCGGGATGATGCGAGCGATTCGTTCTTCCAATTCAGACATCTGTGAATAAGGGATAAAATGGTAATGGTCCCCATGAGGTACTGCAACACCTCTAGCTGTTCGACTTGTGATTTGTGCTGGATCAAAAACAAGTCCATCTGATTCGACGTGTCGTTGGCTGAGTGGCAAGCCATAAAGTTGTTTCAGAAGGCCATCAATATCTTCATCACTTTGACTCGCTTGACTATCGTCGCTACTGTTACTGTTGTTAGCCGTGTTTGTGTTCGTATAGCCACTGCCTTGGTCATTATAGGATGGGGTCCATCTATCTATATCACTGCTAGCACTGTTGCCATTGGTACGGCGATAAGTAGGCGTATTTGATTGACCACTTCTACCAGATAGGAAGGCTTCTGCGGCAGCCAATTCGCTGGCTGATAACTCACTCTTAGGAATGTAATGGTAATGGTTGCCATGAGGAACGATATAAGCATCACCAGTATCTTCAATGATATCAGAGGCATTAAAGATATAACCATCATCTGTGGTATAGCGTCCCTGTGAACGTGCCAAGGCTACCGCACCATCGTTTGCTGAAGTTCCTCCTTCACGATGCTGACTATGCTCTTGTTTTTGTCGATTGATTTCTTCTTTCGTACGAACATTATCTGCATGGGCCGCATCCTTAAGGTAGACATAGTATTTTCCGTCCACCTTGATAACATAACCACCCTTGATTTCACTGACAATATCCTCGTCCTTGAGCTGGTAGTTTGGATCCTTCATGAGCAACTCTTCACTGATGATAGCGTCGTAAGGAACCTTACCATTGTAATAATGATAGTGGTCGCCGTGTGAAGTAACATAGCCCTGATCAGTTATCTTAATGACGATTTGTTCGGCATTGATACCTTCTTTTTTACTAACCTCATCAGGAGTGAGATCCTCCGTTTTTTGTGCCGCTTGTTTACCATCAACGTAAGACACACGGTTATTTTCCTTGACCGTTCTAGCTTGGTACAGTCCCAACTCATAAGAACAAACACTTAAAATCAAGGCTGCCGCAGAACCAGCTAGATATTTTTTATTAATTTTCATCGAAACTCTCTTTCTTTTTGATATTTCTAGTTGCAATTCATTTCTAAATTGCAGAAACTCCTCTCTAAAAGTTAACTGGTTAATAGTTTACTCCTAAATTTTCAACTTGTCAAGAATTTTATGAACCAGTTAACAATTTTTTTGTTTTCTACACTACCTTCTATCTGAACAGTCTGATTTAAGAATCCTATATTGAAAATCAATCACCAAATTTTTAAAACAAAAAATCCCTGCAACTGAGTTGCAAGGACCTTTCAATTAATCAAAGTCAACGTATTCTTTTTGAAGTTCAAGAACTTCTTCCATTGTTGAGCATTCTGTAAGGGCACGGTTTGCGTACTCTTCCATCTTAGCTGTATCCAATTTCTTCATCAAGCTACGTGTACGAAGTACTGATGTTGCTGACATAGAGAACTCATCCAAGCCCATTCCGACAAGAAGTGGAACAGCCTTTTGGTCACCAGCCATCTCACCACACATACCTGCCCATTTACCTTCAGCGTGAGCTGCTTTGATAACATTGTTAATCAAACGAAGTATTGATGGGTTGTATGGTTGGTAAAGGTATGAAACTTGTTCATTCATACGGTCTGCTGCCATTGTGTATTGGATCAAATCGTTTGTACCAATTGAGAAGAAGTCAACTTCTTTAGCAAATTGGTCTGCAAGCATTGCTGCTGCTGGGATTTCGATCATGATACCAACTTGGATATTATCCGCAACTGCAACACCTTCAGCAAGAAGGTTTGCTTTTTCTTCGTCAAAGACTGCTTTCGCTGCACGGAATTCTTTCAAGAGCGCAACCATTGGGAACATGATACGCAATTGACCGTGTACAGACGCACGAAGAAGGGCACGGATTTGAGTGCGGAACATAGCATCTCCAGTTTCAGAAATAGAGATACGAAGGGCACGGAATCCAAGGAATGGGTTCATTTCGTGAGGCATATCGAAGTAAGGAAGTTCCTTATCTCCACCGATATCCATTGTACGAACGACAACAGGTTTACCGTTCATTCCTTCAAGTACAGCCTTGTAAGCTTCGTACTGCTCGTCTTCTGTTGGGAAGTCTTGAGAATCCATGTACAAGAACTCTGTACGGTAAAGACCTACAGCTTCGGCACCGTTGGCATTGACACCTTCAACGTCTTTTGGAGTACCAATATTGGCAGCCAATTCAAAGTGTTTGCCATCAGCAGTTACTGTTTTAGCATCTTTCAAAAGTGCCCATTCAGCTTTTTGCTTCGCATAAGCTTCACCAGCAGCCTTGAATTCTGCCGCTTGCTCATCAGTTGGGTTGATAATCACTTCACCAGTGATACCGTTAACGGCAAGGATGTCACCGTCTTTAACGATTTCAGTGATGTTGTTTGTCCCCAATACTGCTGCAATTTCAAGTGTACGTGCCATGATAGCTGAGTGGCTTGTACGTCCACCGATGTTGGTTACAAAAGCTTTAACAAAGTTTTTGTCCAATTGAGCTGTATCAGAAGGAGTCAAGTCATGTGCAATGACGATCACTTCTTCATTGATAGAAGCTGGGTTTGGCAATTTTTTACCAAGGAGGTTTGCCAATACACGTTTTGTCACGTCGCGGATATCCGCTGCACGTTCTTGCATGTATGGGTTGTCTTCCATGCCCTCAAAGATAGTGATAAACATGTCTGTCACTTCTTTCAGACCTGCTTCTGCATTCACTTTCTTCGCACGGATTGTTTCCTTGATTTGGCTAATCATTTCTGGGTCAGCAAGAACCATTAAGTGAGCGTCAAAAACTTGAGCTGCTTCTTCCCCTAGCGTACCTACTGCTTTCTCACGAATAACAGAAAGCTCGTCTTGTGATGCTTGTAGAGCGACATCAAGGCGAGCTTCTTCTGCGTTTGTATCTTCGACTGTAACAGTCTCAAATGACAAATCCGGTTGAACGAGTAGATATGCTTTTGCAACTGCAACACCGTCAGATGCTGCGATTCCTTTAAGCATTTCTGTCATTTTCCTTATGCCAATCCTTCTTTTTCCATAGTTTCAGTGATAGCAGCGATTGCGTCGTCAGCATCTGCACCTTCAGCTGAAATTGTAACGTCAGCACCTTGGCCAACACCAAGACTCATGACACCCATGATAGATTTAAGGTTTACTGATTTACCTTTGTACTCAAGAGTGATATCTGAAGCAAATTTGCTAGCTGTTTGAACCAACAATGTTGCTGGACGTGCGTGAATACCTGTTTCTGCCACTACGTGGAAATCTTTAGAAGCCATAGTTTGACTCTCCTTTAAGTGTTTTCTTTTTGAGTTATATGTGATAACCCTTACAAGACTGTATTATATCATCTTCAAGATAATTTTTCAAGTATTTTATGGACTTTTACTGAAAATGAAATTACTTCTTTTTCTATTATAATGAGCACTCTAGCAATTAAATAGCATATCTAAACACTAATTGTTCAAAAATGTTATCATCAAAATTCAATTTTCAAAGCTATTTTCTCTTAATATCAATCAGAAGACAATCCTAGTAAATAATGAAAAAAATAATACTATTTAGTTATAATTAATATAACTCAGCCAACCTATTATTTGAAAAGACTTCATCAAATACTGAAATTCTAAAACCTACTCTTACCATCAACAGTAGAGAATTTATTCAATTTGCTACTTAAAGTAAAATAGGCTTGTAGCACCTAACAGTAAAAATGTAGATATATCTAAATAGTATAAGTAGAACTAAAACTTTGATTGATTCCATTCAAATAAAGTATCCAACCAATCAAAAACGACATTATGGGCGAGTCTTAAATTATTGACTTGGCAATGAGCGTCCGCACCACTTTCCGCCTCAAATACTTGAAGTTTAGTTTGTTGATTTTTAGATTTAAGTTCTTCATAAATTACCTTAGTTTGATGCTGCAGTTCAGCACCCTCACCCTTTCCCATGATAAACAGGCATGGGCATTGAATTTTTTGATAATCTACAATCTTTGCATAGTTAAATACATCATCAATAGCACTCTTAAAATCAGAAGTACCAAACTGCCATGCATACTTTTTAAGATTCAAATTTGCTGATTCATTCAAATTTCCAGCTAATTTTAAAATGGCATTTATTAACCAACTAGGTGCTTTCAAACTTGATCCGAATTCTTTTCTGAAGAGCTCTGCAACGTCGTAAATAGGGGTACTAGCAATCCAAGCATGAATTCTTGGATCCTTTTCGACAGCTTGTGCGGTAAAATATCCCCCTCCGCTGACACCATAAATGGCTAAATAATTTAGTTTAGGATTTCTATTTTCCAACCAGTCTATGCATAATGAAATTGGAATAGAGGCATCCACACCAAAGATTAGCCCTCTACTAGGATTGCTCCCTTGACCAGGAAGATCAACCATTAAAACATTATAATTTCGTATCCATCCAGGATATCCTGCAAAATAAAATAAATCTTCGCGATAAGTATCACCTCCACCGATCATAATCAGCGTTGGGCAATTATCACCGCTATGAAGATAATAACCAGGCAAGTAGGAATCCTGATAAGCAATAGTTAGTTTTTCAATCGGTGTACCTAGTGAATGAATTGCACTAGAGAACGCCTTCTCCATTTGACAAACGATAGGTAAGTATTCGGCAGAAAATGGATCAGTAAACTGGATTGCCGATCGAAGTGAGTAGGTCTGTGCGAGATAATACTGCGCCTTTGTTTGTTCACTCAAACCTAAATTACTAACCTTTTGTTCAAGATAGTTCACATGTGATAAAAACTCATTTTTCCAGTCATCAGGTTTTGGTGAATTACCTAACTTTTGAGCAAGATAATACAGCTCTCCATGAGAGAAGCCAAAAACTTCACCGATTCCTAGCAACCAATTAAAGAAAAAATCCGTATCCCCATTCTTAAAAAATACGCGAGTAGATTGCCGTTTTAAAATAACCTCGTTTTCTTTCACTACGCACCTCCTGATTTGCATTCTTTCATTTATTAATCTATTAATCCTATTTCCCTAACAACATTATATTTCCACAGTAAGTATAAGTTTCTAAAGTGAATAACTCTATTCTAATAGTTTTTGCATATTCAACATTTATCTAACTCATCTACTGTCTTTTATATTTTTTAAATAGTCTATATACCTAAATATCGTAATCGCTATAAACTCTTTTCATAGCTTCATTTTTAAATTTATTCCTATCTATAAGTTCTATGGTCACTACTAGTATACCACATAAAGCGAATACTTCCCAAAAATTACAGTTATATACTCTCTATCAAGAATACGAAATTCATAATCTATTTGGATGAATGCAGTATAATCTAACATCTTCATTTTAGTTATCTTTTAAATATTTTAATACAAAATATAGGGACATCTTGTGCAGAGACTTTCTTTTTTTCATTAATATTACAGTTTCAGTTTTGTTAAAGCATTGTCTCCGCTAAACTTATTCATGCTCTTACGATTTTTGCTATTTTCAACTTCTTTCAAAAACCACTATATCTTGTATTTTAATTTTAAAACTGTAACTTTTAGGCACAAGATTTAGTTTAAAAAGTTTGACAAAGTTTTTTTTTCTGATATACTAAGAAAGTAATCAAATTTTATGAGGAGTTACGAAATGGTAACGGTTTATTCTAAAAATAATTGTGTACAATGTAAAATGACCAAACGTTTCTTGGATAGCAACAATGTCGCTTATCGTGAGATCAATCTCGACGAGCAACCTGAGTATATCGATCAAGTTAAAGAGCTCGGTTTCAGTGCTGCTCCTGTTATCCAAACACCAACTGAAGTCTTTTCAGGCTTCCAACCAGGAAAACTGAAACAATTAGCATAATCTTAGTACATCATCCAGAAGAAACTCGCTTCTAGGGCTAACTTAGAGGCCTTTCTTTTGTAATTAGATAAGGGAATTTTTATGGGATTAAAACATCTTGAGGACGTGACTTACTTCCGTCTCAATAACGAAATCAACCGTCCTGTTAATGGACAAATCATGCTTCATAAAGACAAAGAAGCCTTGGATGCCTTCTTTAAAGAAAATGTGGTTCCAAATACCATGGTTTTTGATTCAATTACTGATAAAATCAACTACCTCATTGAACACAACTACATCGAAACTGCATTTCTCAAGAAATACCGTCCAGAGTTTTTGGAAGAATTGCATCAATTTATCAAAGACCAAAACTTCCAATTCAAATCATTCATGGCTGCCTATAAATTTTACAACCAGTACGCCTTGAAGACTAACGATGGTGAATATTACCTTGAAAGTATGGAAGATCGTGTCTTCTTTAATGCACTTTATTTTGCTGACGGGGATGAAGCGATTGCGACTGATATTGCTAATGAAATCATCCACCAACGCTACCAACCTGCTACTCCTTCCTTTTTGAACGCAGGTCGTGCTCGTCGTGGGGAGTTAGTATCTTGTTTCTTGATTCAAGTAACTGATGACATGAACTCTATTGGACGTTCTATCAACTCAGCTCTTCAACTTTCACGTATCGGTGGTGGTGTGGGAATTACCCTCAGTAACCTTCGTGAAGCGGGTGCCCCTATCAAAGGTTATGAAGGGGCCGCTTCTGGTGTCGTTCCAGTTATGAAACTCTTCGAAGACAGTTTCTCCTACTCTAACCAATTGGGTCAGCGTCAAGGTGCTGGGGTTGTCTACCTCAATGTCTTTCACCCAGATATCATCGCCTTCCTTTCAACTAAGAAAGAAAATGCCGATGAAAAGGTTCGTGTTAAGACCCTCTCACTTGGAGTTGTGGTGCCCGATAAATTCTACGAATTAGCTCGTAAAAATGAAGAAATGTATCTCTTTAGCCCATACTCTGTAGAACTTGAATACGGTGTGCCATTCAACTACATCGACATCACTGAAAAATATGATGAATTGGTAGCAAATCCAAACATCCGCAAGACAAAAATCAAGGCGCGTGATTTGGAAACTGAAATCTCTAAATTGCAACAAGAATCTGGTTACCCTTATGTAGTCAACATTGATACAGCTAACCGTGCAAATCCTGTTGATGGAAAGATTATCATGAGTAACTTGTGTTCTGAGATTCTTCAAGTTCAAGAACCAAGCTTGATCAACGATGCTCAAGAATACCTCCAAATGGGAACAGACGTGTCATGTAACCTTGGTTCAACCAACGTGGTCAACATGATGACCTCACCTGACTTTGGTCGTTCTATCCGTGCAATGGTTCGTGCTTTGACTTTCGTTACAGATAGTTCGCACATCGTAGCAGTTCCTACTATCGACCACGGAAATAGTTTGGCCCACACCTTTGGGCTTGGTGCAATGGGACTTCACAGTTACCTTGCCCAACAACTGATCGAATATGGATCAGCTGAGTCAGTTGAATTTACAAGCATCTACTTTATGCTTATGAACTACTGGACCTTGGTAGAATCTAATAACATCGCGCGTGAACGTGGTATCACCTTCCACAACTTTGAAAAATCAGACTATGCTAACGGAAGCTACTTCGACAAGTATGTGACAGGCGAATTTGTTCCAAAATCAGACCGTGTCAAAGAGCTCTTCAAAGACGTTTTTATCCCGAGTGCTGCTGACTGGGCTGAACTTCGCGAAAAGGTTCAAGCAGATGGACTTTATCACCAAAACCGCCTTGCTGTAGCGCCAAATGGTTCTATCAGTTACATCAACGACGTTTCTGCTTCTATCCACCCGATTACGCAACGTATCGAAGAACGTCAAGAGAAGAAAATCGGTAAAATCTACTATCCTGCTGCAGGTTTGTCAACAGATACTATCCCTTACTACACTTCTGCTTACGACATGGATATGCGTAAGGTGATTGATGTTTACGCTGCTGCGACTGAGCACGTGGATCAAGGACTTTCACTCACTCTCTTCATGCGTAGTGACATTCCAAAAGGTCTTTACGAATGGAAGAAAGAAAACAAACAAACGACACGTGACTTGTCTATCCTTCGTAACTATGCCTTTAACAAGGGTATCAAGTCTATCTACTACGTCCGTACCTTTACAGACGACGGTGGGGAAGTTGGTGCTAACCAATGTGAGAGCTGTGTGATTTAATTTTTAACTGAGGCAACCACATTTTCTCAGACTACTGATTAATTACCCGCCAGACAAAACTTGATAAGTATCTTAAATACTATGAAAAACTAAAAAGTCGGGCTTCCGACTTTTTGTGCGATACTCTTCTCAGACTATGATAAAATAGAGATGATTCGACAATCGCATTATTACATACAGAAAGAGATTTCAAATGGAAACTTACTACAAAGCCATTAACTGGAATGCCATCGAAGATGTCATCGACAAATCAACTTGGGAAAAGCTGACGGAGCAATTCTGGCTCGATACGCGTATCCCCTTGTCAAATGACCTAGACGACTGGAGAAAACTATCAAACAAAGAAAAAGACTTGGTTGGAAAAGTCTTTGGTGGTTTGACACTTTTGGATACCATGCAATCTGAAACAGGGGTTCAAGCGCTTCGCGCAGACATCCGTACACCGCATGAGGAAGCTGTTTTCAACAACATCCAATTTATGGAATCTGTCCACGCAAAATCTTATTCTTCTATCTTTTCAACCTTGAATACCAAGGCTGAAATCGAAGAAATCTTTGAATGGACCAACACTAACCCCTACCTACAAAGAAAAGCGGAAATTATCAATGAAATCTATCTCAATGGTAGCCCACTAGAAAAGAAAGTTGCCAGCGTTTTCCTTGAAACCTTCCTCTTCTACTCTGGTTTCTTTACACCCCTCTACTATCTCGGCAATAACAAACTGGCTAACGTTGCGGAAATCATCAAACTGATTATCCGTGATGAGTCTGTTCATGGAACTTATATTGGTTACAAATTCCAACTTGGCTTTAACGAATTACCTGAAGATGAGCAAGAAAAGCTCAAAGAATGGATGTACGACCTGCTCTACACTCTCTACGAGAATGAAGAGGGGTATACAGAAAGCCTCTATGACGGTGTTGGCTGGACTGAGGAAGTTAAAACCTTCCTTCGCTATAATGCCAATAAGGCCCTTATGAACCTAGGACAAGATCCACTCTTCCCAGATTCAGCTGATGATGTCAATCCTATCGTCATGAACGGAATCTCAACAGGAACTTCTAACCACGACTTCTTCTCTCAAGTCGGAAATGGTTACCTCCTTGGTGAAGTTGAAGCCATGCAAGACGAGGATTACAACTACGGTTTAGACTAATTTGACCAATCATTCAAAATATCATGGTTTGTTTAAAACAACCATGATATTTTTGTTTTTGTTTTATTTTGTTTTTTTCTATTTGATTGATTGAGCGTTTTATGGTAAGATAATAATAGTAGAAATCGAGGTGATAAGGATGCTAAAGCAAGAAAAACTAGATAGTATTCTAGAAGCAGTAAACGCAAAAGGCACTATTACTGTAAAAGAGATTATGGAGAGTCTTGATGTGTCAGATATGACAGCTCGCCGCTATTTACAAGAACTAGCAGACAAGGATTTGCTGGTTCGTGTGCACGGTGGCGCTGAAAAACTTCGTACAGGTTCTCTCTTAAACAACGAACGCTCAAACGTCGAAAAACAAGGCTTGCAGATTGCTGAAAAACAAGAAATCAGTCGTTTTGCTGGTCATTTGATTGACGAAGGTGAAACCATTTTTATCGGGCCAGGGACAACCTTAGAATGTTTTGCTCGTGAGCTCCCTATTGATAACATTCGTGTTGTAACAAACAGTCTTCCTGTTTTTCTCATCCTAAACGAACGAAAACTAACAGATTTGATCTTGATTGGTGGAAACTATCGCTCTATCACTGGTGCTTTTGTAGGGACACTTACCTTACAGGATTTGACCAATCTTCAGTTCTCCAAGGCTTTTGTAAGTTGTAATGGTATTAAGGATAAGGCAATTGCTACTTTCAGTGAAGAAGAGGGCGAGGTACAACGAATCGCCTTGAACAATGCCAATAAAAAATACTTACTGGCAGACCACAGCAAGTTTAATAAGTTTGATTTTTACACTTTCTACAATATCTCAGAGATTGATACCATCGTTTCAGATTCCAAACTGAGTCAGGAGACTTTTGAAAATCTGTCGAAACAAACAACCATTCTTTTATCAAAACCATAAAAATTCCCCTGCCTTTTGGCGGGGAATTTTTGTTGAATTTTAATCAATAAGTTGTGTCTCAGCTAGTTTTTTATACCAATGAGCCGATTTCTTTGGATAACGCTCCTGGGTTTCAAAATCAACATAGAAGAGGCCGTAACGCTTTTCGTAACCATTTGACCAAGAAAAGACATCCATCAGTGACCAGATAAAGTAGCCTTTGACATTGGCTCCATCAGAGATTGCTATCCTTGTACCTTCCCTGTGTTAGAGCTTGGTAGGAACAGTAAATATGATCTGTCAAGGTCACATAGAGATATTCTTGAATCGGATAGTGATATTTCTTAGAAAGATTATCAATGATCTCGTAGGTCACTGTGATAAAATCAAGCGGAACATCTTTGAGAAGAGCCATAAAGTTTTCTCTGGACTCTTCTGTCTTCATCCGAAAGATCTTCTCTATTTGGTTTTCAGCAATCAAATCCCCTTTCTTCTTTCCAAATGCAATCCCTTTACCAATCACAATCACTTCTTCTCCTTTATCATTCCTGACAAGCGAGACGTTGTGATTCATTGGATTTAGAATTCGATACATGGCAACCTCCTTTTATCTGTTAAAGGTATATGAGTATAAAAAATGACCACAAATGAACTAGAAAATCTTTTGATTTCTAATTCACCTGTGATCATGCCTAATATTACTTAGTAACACTCACCTTGTATTAACTTGTGATTTAAGTATAGCACAAGTCAGTTTTTTTGTAAACCTTTACATTCAACTTTTTTTAAATTTTTTATTTAGATCAATGTTCCTAAGATTAGGGGGAAAACTTATACACGCTCAGTCCATGAAGTCGCTGTTGTTTGAAGAACTTTGTTGAGTTCATCAATGTTCTCAAATCCAGTTGTACGCAACCATTCGCGAGCTGCTGCTTCACCGTCTTTGATGTAGGCTTCAACTGATCCTGCCCATGTTGCACGACCGCAAAGAACTCCGTTGAAGTTTGCGCCTGATTCGTGGGCAAAGACAAGGGTTTCTTGGAAGAGTTTAGCCGACACTCCCGCACTCAAGTAGATGTATGGCAAGTTAGTTGCTTCATCTTGTGCTTTGAAGAAAGCTGCTGCTTCTTCGCGTGTATGCACGATTTCACCATCACCAAAGCCTTCAACATATTTAACATTGACTGGAACTTCCACTTTCAAGACATCGATGTTGAAGCGTGGGTCTGAGAAGACTTTCATAGCACCGATAACCTTGTGTGGTTTTACTTTAGCGTATTCTGCAGAACCTGCGTCAGCGATTTTTTCATCGTAAGCGAGGATTTCAAGGAAGAATGGAATGTCTTCCGCCACACACTCAGAACCGATGCGTTCGATGTAGGCTTGTTTTTGTTGGTTGAGTTCGTCAGAACTGTCTACATCGTAGTAAAGCAAGAATTTGACTGCATCCGCACCTTGTTCTTTGATGCGTTTTGCAGACCAAACATCCAAGCAGTCAGGTAAGCGTTTGGTGCTAGTTGTGTCGTAGCCAGTTTTCTCATAAGCAAGGAGAAGACCAGCATTTGGTGCAAGAGCTTTTGTAGCTGGAAGTCCATACTCTGGGTCTAAAAGCATAGATGATGCGTATTTTGTCAATTCATCTGCTACCAAGACTTTGAGTTCTTCCATTTGAGCCACTGTTGGCTCTTCTGTTTGGTATTGAGCCATGAGGCGTTTCAAAGCACCACGTTGGTCAAAGGCAAGAGCTGAGATGATGCCGTTTTCATCCGAAAGTTTTTCTAAGCATGCACGTTTGTTTTCTGTTAAAGCCATTTTATACCTCTTTTACTATTAATTGATCATATAGAGCTTGATAGTTGGCCATATTGACATGACCTGTCATCTTTTCTTGAGCATTGAGCATACCAAGGACATTTGCCTTGATGAGGAGTTCTGCATCCGATTCCTTATGAAGAAGTCCTGAGGAAATACCTGCAACAGTAGAATCTCCAGATCCAACAGGATTGACTACCTGAATTCTTGGAATATCTACCTTGTAGAAAGTATCACCATATTTTGCAAAAGCACCATTTGCACCAAGTGAAACAATTATCCACTCAATCCCTGCAAATAGAGGCTCTTGAAGAACTTCTTTTAATTCATCCAAATCTTCTGAAACTTCTTTCCCAAGAAGCTGAGACAATTCTTCGTTATTGGGTTTAATAACTGTTGGTTTATGTGGTGATTCAAGAACCGCCTGAAGGGCAGCACCTGAGCAATCCAGAACAACTGGTTTTCCTGCGCGATTAGCAAGTTCTACTAAGCTTGCATAGTAGTCAACTGGAAGACCCGCTGGAAGACTACCAGAGATGGCTACTACTTCCACAGTATCAAGAAGATTTTCAAAATGAGCCAAGAAATCTTGTCCTTCCTGTTCAAGAACTTCAGGCCCTTTCTCAAGAATTTCAGTTTGGTTGTCTCCGTGTAGAATAGCAATACAGTTACGAGTCTCTCCTTGAATTGTGAAGAAATGTTTACTGACCTTATCATCGATATGTTCTACCAAAAACTCACCAAGTTTACCACCGACCAAACCAGTAGCAGCAACAGAATCACCAAATGCTGAAAGAACTCGTGTAACATTGAGACCTTTTCCACCAGCTGTCTTGGTCACGTCTACCACACGGTTGACAGTGTCAATTTTTAATTCATCCAAAGGATAAGAAATGTCAATGGATGGATTCATTGTGACTGTTAAAATCATGCGTCACCTCTTAGTCGTGGTATTCACCGCGATCCCATTTTTCAAGGAATTCTGTAAAGAAGTTTGCATCTGCTTGATGAGCATTGTGAGTTTCAACGTGCTCAATTTTCGCAATCAATTTTTTATTTTCTTCTGATGGTTTGTATTCAGCATTGATGAAAGCTTCAATGATATCACACATAAGCAGTTCACCAGTGATTTTACCACCAAAACCAATAACGTTAGCGTTCAACTGTTCTTTAGCGTAAAGAGCTGTTGTCATATCACGAACCAAGGCAGAACGGACACCTGGAACTTTATTTACAGCGTTGTTGATACCAACACCAGTACCACAGATACATACCCCAAGATCAGCTTGACCGCTAGTTACAGCTTCTCCCACTTTTTTACCAAAGATTGGGTAATGAGTACGTGTGTGGTCATAGGTACCAAAGTCAATGACTTCATATCCTTTTGATTTCAAAAATTCTGAAACCGCCATTTTTTCATCTGTTACGATGTGGTCACATCCAATTGCAATTCTCATTTTTAACTTACCTTTCTTACTGTAATCTAATTAGCACATTTTGTTCAACATATCAACACGAATTTGGTGACGACCACCGTCGTATTTACCGTTAACAAAACCTTTAGCAATATTTTTAGCCAATTCATCACCAACAAGTTGTGCACCCATAGTGATCATACGTGAGTTGTTGTGTCCACGAGTCATATAAGCTGAACGTTCGTCAGATACTTCTGCGGCAACCATTCCTTTGATCTTAGTTGCGACCATAAATGGACCAGCACCATAAGCATCAATCACGATACCAAGATTTTGTTCTTCTTTGTTTACTTCTGCAGCAACAGCAAGAGTCACATCAACAAAGTCTTGACCTTCAGCTGTAACATCCACAACGTGGAAGTTTTCTTTCTCCAAGAAGTCTTTCACAACTTCTTTCAATCTCAAACCTGCAGCATCTGCACCGATAACAATAGACATATTGTATACTCCTTTTTATTTTTCTAGGCTAGTAAAGACTTTTATAGTTAGCAGTTTACCTACAAAAGATTTTCTAGCAGTTTATTGACAAATTTGATTGAATGAGATGAATATCACCTTATCCAAGTCCAGGAAATCAATTTCCTAGAAACAAACTTTCTCCTCAAAAGAGAATATAACAAGCGATCGTTTGTTTGTTACAAACATCATTTGTTGCTTACAAACATAATATACTCCTATTTACAGAAAAAGTCAACAGTAAATGTTTGTTTTTGTGTTTTATTTTTTAATCTAAAAGATTTCAATATCAAAGCCAATCTGTTCTACTTGACCGGGTTGCAAGAGACGAACGTTTTTCTTATCTTCTAAATGATCTCCTTCTTCAAGAGATGTTGACAAGCCAGACCATGGTTCAAACGCAATGAAAGGTCCCTTATTCAAAGTTGACCAAATGATGAGATTTGAGAACTCTTGGAAGTGTACTTTTAATCCCTTCTCATGCTTACGCGAACGAAGCGCAATTGTTCTGGATTGTAACTCATCGAGGGTCACTGCATCAACACTAAATAGATCGTAACTGAGCTCCACTTCCTTTTGAGATTTCAACCATGGACTTCTATCCTGGAAGTCTAGCATTCCTGTTTCTGGGAATGGACGCGGAACAGAGCAAGTCTCTTCTTTCTCAAACTCTAAATAGTAATCTTCATAGACTTCATCATCAAGTAGAGGACAATTAAAGCCTGGATGTCCACCAATAAAGTATGGCATAACCTTGCTGGTTTCTTTATTAAAGACTTTGTATTGAGTACGGACAGTCTTGCCAGTCACTAGATAAGTGATTTCAAGTCGGAAATGATAAGGAAAGTTTTGATAAGTATTCTCATCATCTTTGATAGCAAAGGTTACGCTGTTTTCTGTTTGTTCAACTAATTCAAATTCTTTTTTACGGACCAAACCATGACGAGGAATATTTCCTTTTGTTTCTGTTCCATCTGCGTGACTGTAGAAGGCTGTATCCTCTCTCAAAGAGCCACAGATTGGAAATAGTACTGGAGCTTGCCCACTCCAATAGGTGGCATCTCCTTGCCACAGATACTCAATTCCATCTCGATCCTTGATTGATGACAAGGCGCCACCAAAAGTTTTAAATTGGACCGTTAACTGGTCTGATGTTACTTCAATTACCATAATGTTCTCCAACTATTTTTAGATTTTTAGATAAAAAACTAGGTTGCCACTCCCAATGTCGGAAATTGACAACCTAGTTTTCACAATTTACATTTTATAGGAGCGAATTATTTAGCATTTGCTGCGTATTCTTCGTTACGTTTGATCATTTGTTTTCTATACCAAGCAAAGATACCTACATAGAATACAAGGAAGGCTGCTGCACCAAGGATTGCTTTGATATCACCTGTTGTAGCATTACCGATTGCCCAACCAAATAGTTTTTCGATTGGTCCTTCAAGAGTTGAGTGAGTGATCAATTGAGTTTGGCTCACACCTTCTGGGAAGGCACCTACACCTTTAGCAAGTTCAGTTGCAAATGGAGCGATAAGAGTACCTGAAAGAAGGAAGAGTGGCAACAAGAGTGTTCCGAAGATAATCATACGGAGCAATTTACCACGTGTAACAACCAAGAGAGCTGGAGTCACACCCATAGCGATGATACCTGCAAGTGGCAAGATACCATTTCCGACGTTTGAAAGAAGCACTGCTTCTACTAGCATGATTGGAGCAAGTACGTTGGCACAAGCCCAGATTTCAGCACGACCAGCGATGAAAGGCCAGTCAAGACCGATGTTGAATTTACGTCCTTGAAGACGTTTAGTAGCAACGTTTGTAATACCTTGTGAAAGTGGTTCTACGGCTGCGATGAACCAAGATCCGATAAGTGAGAAGAGCTCCAAGCAGACACCGGCAGTCAAACCAAGGCTCAACCAACCTTTAATAACAAGTTCCCATTTATCGGCTCCTTCTACACCAGCAACTGGGTGTGGAGTTCCCATCAAACCAATAACGATACCAAGGATAAAACCGATGAAGAATTTAGATCCCCAGAAACCGATTTTCTTGTTCAATTTTGCAGCATCAAAGTCGTATTTATCAAGACCTGGCAATACTTTATCGAAGATCTTATCCAGAACCATGATAACTGGGTTCATCATGTAGTTCATGTGAGTTGAAGTCATTGGTGATGAACTTGGTGCGTTAAGAAGGTCGTCGAATGTTGGTTTCATCAAGTCAGAGTTGATGATTTTCAAAACCCCTACCAGGACAACCGCTGCAGTTGCGATGAAAAGTGAAACTCCTTGACTAACACCATTGTTGTCTGCATACCATTTGATCAAAAGACCAGTGATTGACAAGTGCCAGATATCAAAGATATCGACGTCAAGTGTGTCCGTTTTCTTCATTGCAAGCATCACAACGTTGACAATCAACATTACAAGCAAGAAGTAAAGTGTCCAAGCAGATCCCCAAGTGATGGTTGCAAGTGGTGCCCAACCAACGTCAGTGATGTTCAATTGAATACCAGTATTTTCAACGAATTTCGCAAGAGATGCTGAGAAAGCTCCGTTGAGCATACCGATGATAGCACCGATACCAGTAAGAGCGATGGCAAGTTTGATACCACCTTCAAGCGCTTTGGAGAATTTCACTCCAAAAAGTAGAGCCAATACTGTCAAGATGATCAGCATGATGATAGGACCACCCATTTCCAAGACTGGCTTGAAAATCTTATTGGCTAGTTCGATAATGACATCCATAATAGTTCCTCCCTTTATTTTTATGGAATCTTACAAAATAATAATTAGCTTAGTCCGTGTTCCTTGATAGCTGCCTCAATATTGTCAAATACAGGAGCGCTCATTGCTGGAATACGGAACAAGATTGGTCCAGCTTCGATAACTGGAATTCCTGGTTCAAAACCAAGGTCAGTTGCAGCGATTGGTGTAAAGATATCGTAGCCTTTCATAAGGTCTTCATTCACATCTTTTACCATAACTGCATCACAGTGAACATCGTAACCGCGATTTGAAAGCTCTTCTTCAAGAGCACTTTTAATTTGGTGACTTGAGTTAACACCTGCACCGCAGGCAGCGAGAATTTTAATCATTTGGATTTCCTCCGATTTTATTTTTTATAATGTACGATTTAAGCTGTTGCTTCAGCGATATAGGCATACAAGGCTTCTGGTTCAGAAATATTTGATAAATCTTCTAGATGACCATTCCCTGTGAAAAAGTCCATCAACTGAGCCAGAATATTTGTTTGACTCGAACTTGAATTGTTAATGATAAAGAAGAGTAAAGATACTTCCACTTCCTTATCAGGAGCAATCATATTGTGAAAAGTTACTGGTTTTTCTAATCGAACAACCACCACTTTCTCAGCCAGATTATGAACAATATCTGTATGAGGAATCGCTACATTTGGCAAGTCCTTTCCCAAAAATTCCATATCTAAGCCAGTTGGAAATGACTTTTCACGCGTGATCAAGGCTTCACGATAAGTTGGAGTCACGATTTTTCGTTCTTCCAATAAGGTTGCTACCTGATCAAAGAGTTGTTCTTGATTATCCGCTTCTAAGCAAAACACGAGGTCTTTGTCAAAGAAATGATCTAATCCCATAACAGTTTCCCTTCTTTCAATTAACTTTTACGTTATAAGTATAACACTATATGAAATCGTTGTCAATACTTTTTGTTTTATTTTGTTTCTTTTTTGTTGATTGTGTTTTGTTAATTAATTACAATCATTATCAAACAATCTTTTTAAATTCTATTTTCGTGCATTTCAAACAAAAAAAGACCAAAATGGGTCTTTTTGTTACTAATTCTAATGTTATTTAGTTAATGGAAGATAAAATTTCTTCTAGCTTTTGATAGTCCTTAACACTATCGATTTCATAGATGCTGTTGCCTTCTAATTCTTCAACATACACATCTAATTCCTTGATATTATCCTTAACCATGTTATCCCAATAGAGGTCAACAAATTCGCCGCTTGCATAGGCTTTGTCAATAAAACCAACAATCTTTTCTGCAGTTGGAGCATCCCAGAATGATACGCCGCTCAGAATACGACCAGCCTTGCTATCAACGATGATGTCTTGAACTTTATAGTCATCACCATAAACCAAGAACCATTCATTCTCACAGTCTTCACGATAAACACTGAAATAGGTAGAACGTTCAAGATTATTTCTAAACATATTTTTGAAAAGATAATTATCCGCATCAATAACATAGCTGTTAGCTAAATCTTCTTTTACAAGGTAAAGTGAGTAAAAGTTGTTGTAATCAGCATACTTGTCGTTGAAGACTAAACGAACACCATATTTTTCTTTTAGGTAGTCAAATTGTTCTTTGAGGTAGCCAACAACGATGATAATCTCATCAATTCCTCGCTCTTTCAAAAATTCTATTTGGTATTCTACCAAAGGTTTTTGGTTGACCTTAACCAAGGCTTTTGGGGTATTTTCAGTCATAGGACGCAGACGAGTTCCCAATCCCGCTGCCAAGATAATTGCTTTCACGCTATTCTCCTTTATTCTTTAATAATAATATAAACACCAGCCATGACAACAAGCGATGTAATAATGGTCAAAATATCGAGCGGTGTACCTAAAAGCATTGCTGAGAACAATACTGTCCAAACGACGTAGCTTACGTTCAAACCAGTTGCTTTTGCTGGTTGCAGACGATTGATAGCAATATAGTAAGCTAAGTAAGAAATCATATTACATGCTGCAAAGACTAACATCAAACCCAGCAATTGTCCATCTGCTACTTCTGCAAATGAATGATGAGAAAAGAGGACAATGACAAGGTATGACAAGAATGAGGTTACTTGACGGATTAATAGTGCTTCAATTTCACTTAATTCACTTTCCATGGCGTAGGAACTAAGAACACTCTCACTTCCCCAAGCGATGGCACAAACTAATGCACAAAGAATTCCGATATAAAAAGAATTAACCTGCTCAACTTTATAAGTCTGGGCAATAATACCAGCGATAATCAACAAAATACCAAACACAGTATTCTTAGATACCTTGTGTTTCAAAATAAAAAATGCTAGTAAAACAGAAACTGCTGGGTAGATAGCTGATACTGAAGATGCAAGAGAACTACCGATATACTTAACCGCATAAAGATTGGCCTGCATTCCTATTGGTCCAGCTAGCAAGGCTCCGATAATAACACTGACATTTCGGATATTTAGGAAAATTGAAAAGCGAACTTTTCCTTCTTTTACCAAAAGAAAAGCTAATAGAATAAAGATACTCAAGAAATCATGAGCAGCAGCCACCACAAAAGGCGAAAGATTGGTAAAAACTGAAAAGATATAAGAACTAATTGTCAGACCTAGCCCCCAGAAGATACCAGAGAGCAGACCAAAGGAAACACCATTTTTATTCTTCATCCTAACCTCCATAATAAGTCAAACCTTCGACAGCTCTTTGGTAACGATTGACACCGTAATCTCCAAAATCAGCCCCTTGAGCTTCTTTATACACTGTCCACAAACTCCAGATAGTATCTTGCAAGATTTTATAGATACGAATCTTCTCACGTGATACTGGAGTTTTGTCACTCTCATAGTAGGTTAGAAAATCTTCTTCTTCCTGATTTGTAAATTCAGACTCCAAAAAGAGAGCTGCCAAATCCCACATCGGGTCATTCATAGAAGAGTATTCCCAGTCGATCAAATACATGCGTCCTTGGGGTGACTCGATAAAGTTTTCTGGAACCAAATCAATATGACAAGACTTTTTGTCAATACCTAAGTCAGCCAATCTTTTCTCTAGTGAAAATACTTCTTTTCTCACGGCTTCATAGTTGGCGTAAGGGATATTCCCCTCAATCAAGGCTTCGTATTTTTTGATTTCCTCAAAAGGAGCAAACTCTCCTCTTAGTTCTTTACCTGATGCATGAATGGTCTGTAGAATCGGGGCAATCTTTTCAAACTTGGTCTTGATTGATGTTGAATCAAGAGTTACTGCTGATTCGATGTACTCATTAACCTTAATCCCTGACTCAATATCAAAAAGATAATTCTTGACATCAAGATTCAAATCTTTCAACAATTCAAGATTGTATTTTTCATCTTGACGATTGATGAGCTTTTCAGTTCCTTTTCCGAAGAACTTAACAATATAGGGTTTAGAGGTTGTTTTTACCAAATAGTTTTGGTTGGTCATGCCTCCCAGCTGTTCAACACTGAGTACTTCCCCTTCTTCAGATAGTAAAGAAGAAATTTTTTCTTTGATGAGTTTTTCCACAATTAACCTCCATCTTCTACACTTTCCACTTAAATACTGTTTTGAAAGCAGTATTAAGGTCTGTAGCAAAGACACGGTGAATGTCCTTGATTTCTCTCACAGGCTCTTCAACATAAAGGATATTCTTCAGACGATTCGCAAACTTTTTAACTTCCATCATCTTTATTGCATTTTCAAAATCAATCCGTCCAGATCGAGACGAACCGACCAATAATAAACCTTTTTCTAAAGAGTCTCGCGTATTGATATTAACCTTGTACTCGCTCACTCCCATCATGAGAATCGTTCCCTGAGGTCGAATGTAACGAATCAAATCATTGATAGCTGGACCTGTACCATCACCACCACAACACTCGAATCCATGATCAAAGGTCAAATCCTCTGGAATATTATCCGTGATGTAGCACTCTTTTGCAAAAGAGAAGAGCTCCAGTTTTTCCCAATGGCGACCAATCACGATAATCTCTGCTTCTGGCAAGGTGTAATTGATAATATTGGCAACCACAAAGGCCAAGCTACCGTCTCCGATAACTGCAATGCGCTCTCGCTTGCTATGAGCGAGATTCAAGAAACGATCCATGGCATGCATACCGACACTCACAAACTCGGTAATAGCTGCAACAGTGTCCTCAATGTCATTATAAGACACAACTCGGTCTTTTGGAAGAGAGACAAATTCTCGCATAAAGCCATCATAGCCACTAGATAGGAAGTAGGTTCCTGTCATGTAGTTTTCGTAGAACTCCTTGTCACTCTGCATAGGCGGTTGATTTGGAATCATAACTACCTTTTGGCCGACTTCATAAGTCCCAGTTGGATCAGAAATAACAGTTCCACAAGACTCGTGAATCATAGCCATAGGAAGCTTTTTAGCCAATATCTTTGGATCGCGTTTCCCTTGATAGTAACGTTGATCCGCATGACAAACCGCCATATAATTTGGACGAATAAGGATATGATTCTCCTGATCGATGTCCTCTTCTTGGTATTTTACATTGATAAACTTTGGTTTTGTCAGTTGATAAATTTGATTAATCATAGCCTTAGTCTTTCTCAATCATGCTTTTTGCGATTTTCAAGTCTGTAACAGTTGTGATTTTAAGGTTTGAATATTCCCCTTTAGCTAGGGCAACATCCTTCCCTTTGATAACAAAAATCTTACATGCATCCGTCAGGATTTCCTTTTCTTGATCTGATAGGGAACCATATAAATCCATGAAATCCTTGCAACGGAAAGTCTGAGGTGTTTGACCTTGATAGAGGTGAGCACGATTTGGAATATCCGTGATAAACTGACCATTGGTACTTTCGACAATGGTATCAACCGCTTCTACTACTGTGTCAACTGCATCATGATCTTGAGCGAGCTTGATATTGTCCTGAATCATACGGAGCGTGATAAATGGACGAACAGAATCGTGCGTAATCACGATATCTTCTGGAGTAATTGGACGGTAGGCATCAATGGCTTCTATTATCTTCTCGATACTGGTATTGCGATCAGCACCCCCCTTGGTAATGATGATGCGATCCTTGTGGAGAGAAAGATACTTGTCAACCAGGTCCTCAGCGTGTGACACCCAGTCTCCATGAACTCCAACTACAATTTTTTCAATACTTGGTTCCAAGACAAATTTTTCAATTGTGTGGATCAAAATAGGACGATCACCCAACTCCAAGAATTGTTTTGGTAAATTGCTGATTCCCATGCGTGTGCCAGTTCCTCCGGCTAGGATTCCTGCATAGATCATATATATTCTCCTTTAGTTTGTTCTAAAAAACTCATTACCATCTATTATATCACAATCTGCCTCTATCATGAAAAAAAGACAGAAAACTATCTATCTAAATTTGAGAAATAAAATTAGATTTCCCTCTATATTTTTTACTTAACATTCGGTTAACATAGAGTTCTTTAGAATATAATACAAACCTTAAAGAAAACTTAAATTAAATTTTGAAATTAGAAGAAAAAACTATAAAATTAAATTAAATTGCTTAAGAGTAGTTTGAGAACCATAAAAACTCATTTGCTCAATGATTTAAACTAATAATAGACTTTTACTCCTAAAATTGATAAAATAAAAAAGAAAATAATAGAAAAAGGGAACTGTAAATCACTATGATGAACATGCAAAACATGATGCGCCAAGCACAAAAACTTCAAAAACAAATGGAACAAAGTCAAGCAGAACTCGCTGCCATGCAATTTGTTGGAAAATCTGCTCAAGATCTTGTCCAAGCGACCTTAACTGGAGATAAGAAAGTTGTCAGCATTGACTTCAGTCCAGCAGTTGTAGATCCAGAAGACCTAGAAACCTTGTCTGATATGACCGTTCAAGCCATCAACGCTGCTCTAGAACAAATCGATGAAACGACTAAGAAAAAACTAGGTGCTTTCGCTGGAAAATTACCATTCTAATCACCTACAGAAAAAGGAGGAAGGTTCACTTCTCCTTTTTTCTCTGTTAAAAATTAAAGAATTCCGTAGCTTTTTTCAAAAGAAGATCGGTGTATTCTGGATCTTCCTGAGCTGCTGCTAAAGTCTCCTGTAGCATCTCCATGTCATCTGTAATCATCCCATCAACTGACAGCTGCAGCGATTTATCAAGTGCGTCAGAGCTATTGATGGTCCATACGTAAAGCTTTTGTTCTGTATACCAAAGTTTAGTGACAAAATATTCATCCAATGTTGAATACTCCATGGTATAGCCAGTTGCCTTGGTTTTTGGGAAAATACTATTATAAGGCAAGATGAAATAAGCTGGAATAGTCGAATCATATTTCAAAACTTGGTCAATCACATGATAGTCTAGTGATTGCATCTGATGACCATACTGCTTGATAATCGTTCCATACTTCTCTAGAAAACGTTCCATCATTTGTGGACTGTCTTTTTTACTGGTTTTGATTTCAATCAACAATCTTTGATGAAGTTCATTCGCGCGATTGAGATAGTCATCAAAACTAGATATTTTGGTTCGATAGCCATTTTCAGAAATATCTAACCCTGTCAACTCCTCCAAAGTCAAGTCTTGAGGTCTGGCATTGATACCTGCTAAGTTCTTAAGATTGGCGTCATGCATCATCACAAACTGACCATCTTTGGTCTCCTGTACATCCATTTCAATCAAATCTGGTTTTAGTTGCGCTGTTTTTTCCAAAGACTGCACAGTGTTTTGTACACCATTTTTATTTGAAACACCCCTATGTGAAATGACTAAAGGGGTATTTGTCACAGGAGCTTCCAGATAGATATAACCTTCCAGCGCAAAAAAGATACTAGCGCAGCCCATAACTCCCCATCTCATCAAATGATCTTTTTTTCTTCTTGGCATAATCTCCAGTTCCTCACCAGTCAAAAAGGAGACAAACTTAACAAGGAAATAGGTCAAGGCCATATAGTGGATGTTTTTTATCAAGACAAAGTTGATAACTCCAAGAATCAGTGATTCTTTCTGTGTTAAATTGTCAATTACAATCTGTCCTATTAGCAAGGGAGTCAAGAGAAGGAAGAAAAAGAGATAGGTTTTAATAATAATGAGTAGCAAGTTCCAAGCATAAAAGAGAACTTGTTTTTTTGTCTTTTGTAGGCTATATTTTACTCCTTCTCTCACAGTCCTCTTTTCAAAGAGAATCTTCGGAAGGGCAAACATAAGTCGGACAGACACATAGAGCAAAATCCAAGCAGATGCAAAAATCATCAAGCCTACTAGCCAGTGCTTGTCTTCCAGATAAGTCACGATAAAGTCTGGAATAACGATTTTATTTAAGTAATAAATTTTTAAAATTTTCCTGATGAAAGGAAAGAGCATGGCTACATAGAAGAATACAAAGGCCATCTTACAGAAGCTCAAGCGTTTCATGAACAGAAAACTTTGCTGGAAAACTTTGCGACTGTACTCAATCAAGGTTCTCTTTTCGTGGTATAGAAGGTGACGCGCCCCAATAAAGAGGAGACAAATCTGGAAATAGGCCACCAAAAGATTGATTACAATCAAGACGAGAAAGGCCAGACTGATTAAAGGAGAACTCGTGATAATGGCAAAAATATTATTGTAAGAAATAAACAGATAGCCCGTCTGGCTGAGTAAAAGACCAGCAAGAAAAGAATTGAGAGGTAACCACAGATATTCCACCATCATGAAAATTAAGAAAAAGAGGAAGAGAACTTTATCTAGGTTGAGGTAAATTTTCCTAAAACCTAGCTTTTTAGGTTTTTCAGGTTTCATAGGCACTCCTAGTCTGGAAATTGAGATAAGTCTAGCCCACCAAAGGGATTCATGGATAGATTGCTCTGTTCTTCTAATAATAGTTTTCCTTCGTCAGACTCCAGAAAGGCTTCATAAACACGCGCCGTCATGCGGGCATCTTCTAAACTATTATGCGATTGACCTTTAAACCCTAAAAAATTCGCAACGGTTTGCAGTTTGAGGTTAGCTATGCCGTGTAGGTCGGAACTACGGCGCTCAAAAGCCTCATCATATAGGTCGACCTTATACTGGTCACGATAGTCCAAGCCATGCTCCATGAGAATAGGCAAATCACTCTTGGCCGCATTGTATCCAACGATAGGTGAATTGCCAACAAACGCTTTAAAGTCCTTTAAAACTTGCTCCACCATTGGCGCATCTTTCAAGGTTTCAGCTGTAATTCCTGTCAAACCATTAATAAAACTCTTTAAAGGCACGCTGGTATGGACATAAGAATCAAAAGCACCTATCTCTTGACCATCTTGAAAACGAACTGCTGATACCTGAATTAAATGAGTAACCCCTTCGTGTTGATTGAATTCTAAGTCAAAGGCGATATAGTCTCTTAATTTTTCCATCATTTACCTCAATTTCGACTCAATTTAAACTATAAATAATAAAAGAAGCTATTAGGTTAGTGAATAACCCAAACAGCTTCTTTATTTTCCTCCAAATAGACGAGCAAAAAAGCCTTTTTTGGTTGCTTGGACTTCTTCTTTTGCTTGGTCCAACTCGAGTTTCAAGCTTTCTTGATCCTTCATTGCTTGAAGAGTTAACTGTTGCTGTTGGTCCAATTGTTTGTCCTTTTCTGCAATCTGGCGGTCTTTGATGCGCATCTGCTCATCTTTTTCTGCCAGTTGCTGGTCCTTGGCCTTGAGTTGCTCGTACAAACGAAGAATTTCAGCATTTTTCTCATCGACCAAGATTTCCATCAGTTCCCGTTGTTTGACATCATCACTGACTGGTTCATCTTCAAAAATCGTTTTTTTATAGATTTCTTCTAGCTTAATCAAGCCACTTCGAGTAACTACTGTTACACCTTTGTCATTTTTTTTCGTGTCCTCTTCGGGAAGTTCTTTGACACGATTGTTGATTGCCTGACGAGATAGTCCTAAGACCTCTGCAATCTCGCTGACGGTCATTTCAATACTCATAATATCCTCTGAAACGTTTTCTAGCTTTTCTTTATTTAAATCTTATCATAAGCTAGATAAACTGTCAAATTTCCGCTTAATTCAAGGCCTTTAAAAAGGCTAGTAAGACTTGGGCCGAACGACGCCCAGCTTCGATAATAAACTCATCAAAAGAGATAGAGGCTTCGTGATTGGCATTGTCACTCATAGCACGAATGACGAGGAAAGGTAGGTCAAGAGTCTGAGCCGCCTGAGCAATGGCCGCCCCTTCCATTTCAACTGCTAAAACATCTGGAAAGTGGGATTTGATACTAGCAATCTTATCTTCTCCAGCTATAAAACTGTCCCCTGTAGCAATCAAGCCTAGGTGCCAGGTCTGTTCTACTTGAGATAAACTTTCTTGAATCCTAGCGATGAACTTCTTGTCGGATTCAAAGTAAAGAGATTGACCAGCCATTTGGCCATAAGCATAACCAAAAGCAGTCACATCCACATCATGGTAGACTAGTTTGTCCGCAATCACTACATCACCGACAGCAATCCCTTCTGCAAGAGCACCTGCTGATCCTGTATTGATGATAGCTTCTACCTGAAAATGGTCAGCTAACACCGCTACACTCATAGCCGACATGACCTTTCCAATCCCACTCTGAACTAGAACGACTTCTGTATTGCCAACAGTGCCAGTGTAGTAGGTATTTCCCATGACTTGGACTTCTTGAGGTTTATCCAAATTCTGAGTCAAATGTATCAACTCTTCTGGCATGGCAGCAATGATTCCAATTTTCATCTCATTTCCTTTCAATTACAAGAGTTTCATTGCTAAAATTAACAAAATCAAAAGTAGGATGACTGCAAACAAGATGCGATTGAGTTTCGAATTAAAAACATTTCTCTTAGTATTCTCAATGCGGCGACTTTTATGAATCGTTGGTTCTACTTCGATTGTAAGTGTATCTTGACTAAAACCGTGGTCTCTAGAACGTGAATAAGCAAAATGTTGTGAAGCAGTTGGCAGGATTTTGGTTTCCTCATCATCTTGAAGGGGTGGTCCTGAGATTTTCTCACCACGATTGGCACGTTCAATCATTTCGTCTGTTAATAAAGGTTTTCCCATGGGTTGCTCCTCTATTTCTTTTGTAGTTCCCAGTACTGGATCGCCATAATGGTCTTGGCATCACAGATATGACCTGACTGGATCAGGTTCTTGGCCTCCTCTAGACTCACTTCTAGAACTTCCAAAGTTTCATCATCGTCTTGCGGGCGAGGATTTTCCACCTTGACCAAATCACTAGCAAGGTAGAGTTTTAGTTTTTCATTACAAAATCCAATCGCAGAATAGAAATCGTATATCAGCTCTAACTTAGCCGTGTAGGCAACCTCTTCTTCCAATTCACGAAGGGCAGCTGCCATTGGATCCGCATTTTCACCAATTTCCAGTTTTCCCGCGGGAATCTCATAAGAGATAGCCTCGATGGCCTTCCGATATTGCTTAACAAGAACGATTTTATCCTCAGCTGTCACGGCTAGTACACAAACGGCTCCATTGTGAAAAATCAAGTCACGTTGGGCAGTACCCTTTCCTTCTGGTAGTTCCACCTGGTCTTGTACTAGTTTGAAAATAGGACCTTGATAGATTTCCTTCCGACTAATCGTTTTTTCTTCAAATTCCATGACAAACTCCTACTGATTCTTCGGATGATGAGGTAAGCGTGTTGCGTACTCGTCTTTGTTAACTTGTCGTCCACGACCGATAGCAATGGCATCAGCAGGAACATTCTTGGTAATGGTTGAACCCGCTCCAACCAGAGAATTATCCCCAAGTTCTACAGGAGCAATAATGGTTGAGTTTGAGCCAACAAAGACATTGTTACCGATAACAGTCTTGTATTTGTTTTTCCCATCATAGTTCACTGTAATCGTACCTGCACCGAAGTTAACATGGCTACCCACTTCACAATTTCCGATATAAGTCAAATGACCCGCCTTGGTATTTTCACCGATTGAAGAGCCTTTAACTTCAACAAAGTTTCCAATGTGTACTTTGGAAGCTAGGCTTGAACCTGGACGAATGTGGGCATAAGGACCGACTGTCACACCGTCCGCAACACTACTTTCCTCAATCATGGAATTCGTAATCACAGCACCAGCCCCAATGGTGCTATCCACGATATAAGTTCCATTTGTTAAAATAGTCTCCGCCCCAATCTTCGTTTGACCTTTCAAGGTAACGTTGGCTTCAATTTGGACCTCAGGAGCAATCTCGACATCAATGTCGATGTAAGTTGCTTCTGGATTAACAAAGCTGACACCATTGACCATGTGAGCGTGATTGATACGGCGGCGCATCACTGCTTCCGCAGTCGCAAGAGCTACACGGTCATTTACCCCAAGACTTTCATCAAAATCCTTGAGAGTATAAGCGCCAACCTTCTCACCCGCATTACGGAAAATACCAATCACGTCAGTAATATAGTACTCACCTTGGGCATTGTTGGTGTTGATGTTTTTAAGAGCTTCAAAAAGACGTTCATTGTCAAATACATAAGTTCCCGTATTGATTTCCTTGATCTGCTTTTCAAAGTCTGTGGCATCTTTCTGCTCCACAATCCGAAGAACTTCAGCGTTATCGTTGCGGACGATACGACCATATCCAAAAGGATCAGCTGCTTCAGCTGTTAAAATCGTCGCTACATTTTTATGATTGATATGGAAATCCAAGAGATTTTTCAAGCTTTCACCTGTAATCAGAGGAGTATCCCCAGCGATAACCAAGGTGTGCCCAGTGCGATTTTGGAGAATGGGCTCTGCCATCATGACAGCATGCCCAGTTCCTAGTTGTTCTGATTGGGTAACAAAGTCTGTCTGCTCAGCCAAGACTTGCTCAACTAGCTCAGCCTTATGACCAACTACGGTAACTGTCTTTTCAGGTTGAATAGCACCAACACTACGAAAAACGTGTTCCAACATCGAAATTCCTGCTACTTTATGAAGTACCTTTGGAAGATCTGATTTCATGCGAGTACCTTTACCCGCTGCTAAAATAATGGCATAATTTGACATACTATTCTCTTTTCTGTAAAAATTCCCTTATATTATACCATAATTTTACTTTTAAAGAACAAACAAACAGGTGCTTTCCTGAAAATCTCCCCTACTTGTCTACATTTCTAAACTGTTTCCTTTGATTTTTTTAAATTTTTACGATAAACTAAATAAATATGAGAAAACAAATTCATCCTGCTATTATTTTGAGTTTATTTGGAATTTTCATAGCGATTTTACTCCTCAACAAACCAAGTTTTGAGGACCATCCTATCAAAACTAAACCAAATGCTCTTCAAGTTGAAACACAAGCCTTGCATAATCTTGATAAGCCCATTATCGATGTCTCTGGTTGGCAAAGACCTGAGGAAATCAACTATGACACCTTATCTCAAAACATTTCTGGTGTTATCGTTCGCGTGCACAATGGGGCTCAGCATACTGAAGCAAATGATGCTGCCTTTATCAATGGTGTCGATAAAGCCTATAAAAATCATATAGCAGAATTTCAAAAACGGAATGTCCCTGTGGGGGTTTATGCCTATGTAGCTGGAAAAAATAAGGAAGAAATGGAGAAGGCTGCTGAAGTCTTCTACAACGCTGCTTCTCCCTACAATCCTAGCTACTACTGGTTAGATGTTGAAGAAAAAACAATGTCCGATATGAATGAAGGTGTTGAAGCCTTTCGTGCCAAACTGGCAGCTCTCGGCGCTAAAAACATCGGCATCTACGTTGGGGTTTACTTCATGCAAGAGCATAGTATCAATACAGATAAATTCTCTGCTGTTTGGATTCCTTCCTATGGAACTGACTCTGGTTATTTTGAAACTAAGCCAAATACTGATCTGGACTACGACCTCCACCAGTACACATCTAAGGGGAGAATTGCAGGATTTGAACATCATTTGGACATCAATTTGATTTCTACTGCTAAAGAGAAGGAAGAAACCTTCAGAAAACTATTTTTAAGGCCATAAGACAAGTGAAAATAACAAACTTTTTCACTTGTTTTTTCATTTTCTCCCCGTCTGTGTTATAATTGATAGCATAGAGAAAGAATTTTATGAAATTGAGGATTTTATTATGTTTTCATGGATTGCACGAGTTATTAAAGGGATTGTCATTGCCTTAGGATTTATCTTGCCCGGGATTTCTGGAGGAGTTCTGGCAGCTATTTTGGGAATTTACGAGCGAATGATTGGCTTTCTGGCTCATCCCTTTAAGGATTTTAAAGAGAATGTCCTTTACTTTATCCCAGTAGCTATCGGGATGTTGCTTGGGATTGGTTTATTTTCCTATCCGATCGAGTATTTGCTAGAAAATTACCAAGTCTATGTTTTGTGGAGCTTTGCTGGAGCTATCATCGGTACAGTTCCTAGCCTCCTTAAAGAATCTACTCGAGAATCTAATCGTGATAAGATTGACCTAGTCTGGTTCTGGACTACCTTTATCCTTTCAGGATTGGGCCTTTACGCTCTCAATTTTGTCGTAGGTTCACTCAGTGCTAGTTTTGCAAACTTCATCTTGGCAGGTGTTCTTTTAGCTCTTGGTGTCTTGGTGCCTGGTTTAAGTCCGTCAAATCTACTTTTGATTTTGGGACTGTACGCTCCAATGCTCACTGGTTTTAAGACCTTTGATTTGTTTGGTACCTTCCTTCCTATCGGGATTGGTGCAGGAGCAACCCTCATTATCTTTTCAAAATTAATGGATCACGCCTTGAACAACTACCACTCCCGTGTTTATCACTTTATCATCGGAATTGTACTTTCAAGCACCCTCTTAATTTTGATCCCAAATGCCGGAAATGCTGAAAGTATCCAATACACTGGACTTTCTATTGTGAGCTATGTTCTCATTGCCTTCTTCTTTGCGCTTGGCATTTGGCTTGGTATCTGGATGAGCCAGCTGGAGGATAAGTATAAATAATGGCAAAGAAAGTTAAGATTAAAAAAACCTTGGTCGAGCAGATCTTGACCAAAGCAGGGATTGAGCACACAAGGATTCAAATCAATGCGCTTGAGGGTGAACTTCCTTCAGAGTATGATCGAACACATATCTTTAAAACCTTGGCTTTATTAGGGGACAAAACGGGGCCGATTATCGGAATCCTTCCCATAACGGAACACCTCGCCGAGAAAAAACTAGCAAAGGTTTCTGGCAATAAAAAAGTGAGCATGATTCCACAGAAGGACTTGGAAAAAACGACAGGCTATATTCATGGAGCTAACAACCCTGTCGGTATTCGCCAAAAACACAATTATCCCATTTTTATTGATCAGACTGCTTTGGATTTAGACCAAATGATCGTCTCTGCTGGAGAAGTCGGGCACAGTATCATCATCCGACCTCAAGACTTGGCTAGCTTTGTAAAAGCAGATTTTGCAGATATCTTGGAGGAAAACAAGTGATGAAACTCTATTTTGTCCGTCATGGCCGCACCCTATGGAATCTTGAAGGACGTTTTCAAGGTGCTAGTGGTGACTCTCCCCTTCTTCCAGAGTCCATTGACACACTAAAGCGACTCGGTCAGTATCTCAAGGAAATACCTTTTGATACGATTTATTCAAGTGATTTACCTAGAGCGATTAAGTCTGCTGAGATTATCCAAAGCCAACTCCAGACCCCCTGTCCTTTAGAGAGCATTCCTGACCTACGCGAATGGCAACTTGGCAAACTTGAAGGTTTGAAAATCGCAACGCTCAATGCCATCTATCCACAACAAATCAAGGCCTTTCGCTCTAATCTCGCTCAGTTTGATACGAAGATGTTTGAAGCAGAATCCCTCTACTCTACGACTCAGCGTACTATTCAATTTATCAAATCTCTGAAAGGAAGTCCGGCTGAAAACATTCTAATCGTCGGTCATGGTGCAAATCTCACTGCTAGCCTACGTACTCTTCTAGGCTATAAAGAGGCTCATCTTCGCAAAGAAGGTGGTTTAGCAAATGCTAGTCTGACAGTTTTAGAAACCGAGGATTTTGAAACCTTCACTCTGGAAAGATGGAATGACACTTCCTATCAAGAAAAATAATCGAACTTGATCCCAATGGTCAAGTTCTTTTTAGTTTTCAAAGAATATCCGTGAATTTCTTGACTATTTATGATAAAATGGGAGTATCGTAAAAAATGACTCATCGTATTCAATTTTGAGTAAAATTAGGAGGAACCCATGTCAACAGAACATATGGAAGAACTAAATGACCAGCAGATCGTTCGCCGTGAAAAAATGGCTGCGCTCCGTGAGCAAGGAATTGATCCCTTCGGAAAACGTTTTGAACGTACTGCTAACTCACAAGAACTTAAAGACAAATTTGCAGAACTCGATAAAGAACAATTACATGAATTAAATGAAACTGCTACAATTGCAGGTCGCTTAGTAACCAAACGTGGTAAAGGGAAAGTCGGCTTTGCCCATCTCCAAGATCGTGAAGGTCAAATTCAGATTTACGTTCGTAAAGACGAAGTTGGTGAAGAAAACTACGAAATCTTCAAAAAGGCTGACCTTGGTGACTTTCTTGGTGTCGAAGGTGAAGTCATGCGTACAGATATGGGAGAGCTCTCTATCAAGGCAACTCACATTACACACTTGTCTAAAGCACTTCGCCCACTTCCAGAGAAATTCCACGGTTTGACTGACGTTGAAACAATTTACCGTAAACGTTACCTTGACTTGATTTCTAACCGTGAAAGCTTTGAACGTTTTGTCACTCGTTCAAAAATCATCTCTGAAATCCGTCGTTATCTTGATCAAAAAGGTTTCCTTGAAGTGGAAACACCTGTTCTTCATAATGAGGCCGGTGGTGCTGCTGCTCGTCCATTTATCACTCACCACAATGCACAGAACATTGACATGGTGCTTCGTATCGCGACTGAGCTTCACTTGAAACGCCTTATCGTTGGTGGTATGGAACGTGTCTATGAAATTGGCCGTATCTTCCGTAACGAAGGAATGGACGCCACTCATAACCCTGAGTTCACTTCTATCGAAGTTTATCAAGCTTATGCTGACTTCCAAGATATCATGGACTTGACGGAAGGTATTATCCAACACGCTACTAAGGCAGTTAAGGGTGATGGTCCAGTCAACTACCAAGGAACTGAAATTAAGATCAATGAGCCATTTAAACGTGTTCACATGGTGGATGCTATCAAGGAAATTACTGGTGTTGATTTCTGGCAAGACATGACTTTCGAGGAAGCTAAAGCTATCGCTGCTGAGAAGAAAGTTCCAGTTGAAAAACATTACACTGAAGTTGGTCACATCATCAATGCTTTCTTTGAAGAATTTGTCGAAGAAACCTTGATCCAACCAACCTTTGTCTATGGACATCCAGTAGCTGTGTCTCCACTCGCTAAGAAAAATCCTGAAGACGAGCGCTTTACCGACCGTTTCGAGCTCTTCATCATGACCAAGGAATATGGTAATGCCTTTACCGAGTTGAACGACCCAATCGACCAACTTAGCCGTTTTGAAGCCCAAGCGAAAGCCAAAGAACTTGGGGACGATGAAGCAACAGGTATCGACTACGACTACATTGAAGCCCTTGAATATGGTATGCCACCAACTGGTGGTTTGGGAATCGGTATTGACCGCCTCTGCATGCTCCTCACAGATACAACTACTATCCGTGACGTATTGCTTTTCCCAACAATGAAATAAACTCTTATCCTCTGGTTTTGCCAGAGGTTTTTTTGATAAGAAAAGAGACTCAATTTGAGGAAAAAATTTAGAAAATCTTTCCAGAATATAGTGAAATGAAATAAAATCTGAACAAATTAATTGGAAAAGTCAAATCAATTTCTAGCAATGTTTTAGAAGTCACAGTATACTATTCCAGATTTAATCCGCTATATTAAATGGCTATCATGCGCTTTCCCAATTGATAAAAAGACTACGTTTTGCTAATCAAAACGCAGTCTCATCCACTATTTTATCTCACTGTCCTTCTTGTACTTCTTTGGTTGCTACATCTTCTCCAAACCATTTTTGACTAATTTCTTGGAACTTACCATCCTTGTAAAGACTAGAAAATCCTTCATTTATCTTATTAACCAGAGTTGTATCTTCCTTACGTGCTCCAACTGCAAAAGCTTCTGTTTCTAGTCCAACTGTAAAGACATTATAATCGTTTAAAACGCCTTCTGCTTCTAAATAATAGTTTGCATAGACACGATCAATCAATAGGCCGTCAATTCGATCGTTTTTCAAATCAATCAAGGCTTCATTAAAGGTTTGGTATTGATTCGCTTCATTATTAGCGACAATATCCTTCAAAATCGCTGGCTTTCCTTCAAAGTCCGCATAACCAGATGAACCAGCTTGAGCTCCCAAAATCTTTCCAGTCATATCTTTTGCAGTCGTGATACCTGACGATTTCTTAGTAACCAATACCTGCTCATTCTTCATATATGAGTTACTGAATGCTACCTTTTCACGACGTTCGTCTGTAGCGGAATAGCCATTCCAAATCAGATCAATCGTTCCTTTTGTCAATTCAGCTTCTTTCAAATCCCAATCAATCGGTTGCCAATTTACCGTAATTCCGTATTTTTCAAAAACAGCTGTAGCTAAATCAATATCAAATCCTGCATAGGAACCATCTTTCTGAGCAAATCCCATTGGAACAAAAGTACTATCAAAGCCAATAGTAATAGACTTGTTAGACTCGTACTTAGACCAATTATCTCCACTAGTTTCACTAGAATTTTTCCCACAAGCTACTAAGAACAAAGCAGTCATTAGACTGACTAATACAAGCATCAATTTTTTCATCATTTTTCCTCCTATTTAGGCTCTACTTTTAATAATACATCTGCAATATTTTCAGCGAATTGTAAATCGTGGGTAACCACAATTTGCGTCATCCCAAGTTCCCTATTTTGCAAAATCAGTTTTTCCACTTCCAAGCGTAATTCTGGATCCAAGGCAGAAGTTGGTTCATCGTAACCAATGATTTCTGGGTCAATCATCATAGCACGCGCCAAAGCCACCCGCTGCTTTTGCCCACCTGATAGTGAGAAGGGATAAGCATCTACGTGCCCTGCTAGTCCTAACTGTTCCAAGAGTCCACGCGCCTTCTTCTCAGCCTCTTCCTGCTTCATTCCCATAGTTTTCACAGGCGATAAGGTCAAATTGTCTAAAACTGATAAATGAGGGAAAAGTTGAAAATCTTGGAAGACAAATCCTAGTAGGTTGCGCTTTTCTAGTTCGTCTAAAGCTAGAGATTCACCGTTATAGTAAATTTCCCCTGAATCGATTGTTTCCAATCCAGCTAACATACGTAATAAGGTTGTTTTTCCGCCTCCTGATGGACCTACGATTGCCAGGATTTGCTTTTCAGGAATTGATAGGCTGAAATTAGTTAAGATTTGTTTGCCACCAAAGGCCTTGTTGATGTTTCGTAATTCTAACATGGCAACCTCCTATCTATAGTAACTGTACTTCTTCTCAACTTTTTTGGCAAGGATAGTCACAATACCAATCAAAATCAAGTAAATTGCTCCTGCCAAGAACATAGGAATCAGACTAGCATCACGGTTGGCTGCTGTACGACTAGCCAAAATCAAATCTGAAATACCTAAGGCATAGACCAAAGAAGTATCCTTGACCAAACTCATGACTTCATTAAATACACTAGGAAGAACTATTTTGGTCACCTGTGGTAAGATAATATAGCGCACTGTGGCAAAAGGGCTAAACTTCAAGACCTTAGCAGCCTCATATTGCCCCTTAGGAATAGTATCAATCCCCCCACGGAAGATTTCAGCAAAGTAAGCCGCATAATTCAAAACAAAGGCAATAATAGCCGCAGGAAGGCGATCCAAACGAATCCCAATATTTGGGAGCACATAATAGATAAAGATCAATTGCAAGAGCAAGGGTGTTCCCCGCATGATCCAGATATAAATGTTGATCAGATAATGGAGGAGTTTCCAATGGACTTGCAAGGCAAAGGCAATCAAAACGCCCAAGGGAATAGAAAAAATCAAGACCAGTACAAAAACCTGTAAAGTCATGCTTGCACCGCTCAATAAACTCGGTAATATCTCAAACAAATAAGACATACTGCACCTCCTAAAAATAATTGTTCCTATTATAGCATAAATAAACAATTTAGCAAGGGTTATTGTAAAAAAATTCTGTTTCTTTTTGAAAATAAAAAACCGTATCCATCAAAATGACTAGATACAGTTTTGCTTTATTTATAGGATATTTTTAAAGTGTTACTAGCAGTTCTTGCATCTGAACATCATCTGGAATCAGTTTTAAATATGCCTCTGCTTGAGTCTTGGCTTCTTCAAAATACCCCAATTCACGCAAGAGATAAGTATATTGCTCCAGAAACTCTGGATTGTCCTTAAGGTCAGATGACAGTTCTTGATAGAGCTCATATGCCTTATCTAAATCCTCGATTTCCTGGTAAGAGCGTGCAATCATCCACTTGGTCAAGACGTTTTCAGGTTCTTGACTTTGGAGAGCTATAATGTCCTCAAACCGCTCTTGTTCCATATAAATGGTTGCAAGGCGAAGGAATATTTCTTCTGTATCCTCTGCATCTTCTTTTGCAGTAAGGAGAAAGTCCTCCGCACCGCTAGGATCATGTAATTCATACGAGAACTGAGAAGCAGCTAGTAAGAGACGAGTTTCAAATGGATTTTTCTCCAAACCCTGTTTAACGATACGGAGAGCTTCTTCTATCTGATGTTCCTTGTGCAAGGATTGACTATAACCATACTCATATCCCTCAAAATCTGGCGAAATGGTATCAATCTGCTTAAAGTAGAGAGCTGATTTTTGATACTCTTCTTGGTCAAAGTAAAGACTAGCCAGTTCAAAGGCAGTTTGGTCATCGTATTCTAGTTCTAAAGCTTTTTCTAAGAATTCTGTAGCAGCTTCAAACTTGCCTAACTGGGCATAAGAGTAGCCAATTCGTTGGTAGGTTGAGACACCCGTTTGCTCATAGATGGAGCGATTGTCTAATTGAGCATAGCCCTGAATAGCTTCCTGATAATTTCCTAACTCACTATCCAACTCAGCCAAACCGAAAACTAATAAAGCGTCATCTGAGTAATTTAAGGCTTCCAGTAACTTTTCACGTGCTACATCTGTCAATCCTTCCAACTGATAGAGATCAGCCTTCAAGGCCAAAGCCGATACATACCAGTCGCTTTTAGGTGTGATTTCCTCTAGATAGGCAAAGGCTTCCTCAACATTGCCATCCTCGCTAGCAATGCTAGCTAAGTTCAGATTCACTTCTGGAAATTCTGTAACGATATTTTGGTAAATTTCTTTTGCTTGAGGATAAAAGCCAATTCCCTCAAGATAGTTTGCTAGTTCGTAGAGAACTTCAGTCGAATCTGTTTCGAGGGCTTTGTGAAAATACTTATCCGCTTTGGTTAAATCTTGGTCATCCAAAGCCTGGAGCATGCGTTGACTATTGTTCACTCTTGATTTCCTCCCCTTCTTCTTCATACAAACCGCTGACTTTCTTATACCAGTTAAAGATAGCTGAGATAACGACCTTGGCAGAGGCATAGACTGGGATTCCCAGCAAGACTCCCCAAATACCAAACATAGACCCTGAAGTTAGGAGAACAAAGAGGACATTGATTGGATGGATGTTTAGCTGACTACCTAAAATAAGCGGAGAAACGAAGCGACCTTCAATCGTTTGTTCAACAATAAAGACAATAATCACTTTTAAAAGCATGACAGGCCCCGCTATTAAGCCCAAAACCAAAGCAGGCAACATCGCTAGAAAACTACCCAGGTAAGGTACTAGATTGAGAATACCAGCGGTAATACCAAGAGTCACAGCATATCTGAGACCAATAATCTTAAAGAAGATAATAAACATAATCGCTACGATAATAGCAACTGTAACCTGCCCTCTAACGTAGTTGGATAACTGTTTATTAACATCTGACAAAACTTGCCCGACAGGTTCTTTTAACTTGTTTGGGATGAATTTAGTTAAGTAATCCCGCAAGCCTTTTCCATCTCTCAAAAGATAAAAGAGCATGAAGGGCACAATAATAACCGCTACAATGACCTGGGAAACGCTACTGATAAAGGCGCTAACCCAGTTAACGGCTTGAGAAGAGATTTTGCTGGCCCATATCGTTGCTTCTGTAGAAACATTTGCAAGAACCTGCTCCAACTGAGGTCTAAAATCATCTGGCAAGCGTTTGGTTACAAGGTCATTGATAACCATATCAGCATCCTTAAGATAAGTCGGCACATTCTTCGCAAAATTTAAGACTTGGCGTTGCAGATTAGGAATTGCGACTGCCAGACCCCAAATGATAAAAAGTCCAATAATGACAAAAACTATACTGATAGCAAGAACGCGATTGATCTTGTGTTTCTCCATCCAGTCAACAATCGGATTGAGGAGGTAATAAAGTAAACCAGATAAAATAACTGGCAACATGACAACCCCTAAAAAATCCAAAACAGGTAAAAAGATAAAACTAATCTTATTTAGAATAAAAATGTTTAGCCCCAGTAACAAGGTTACTAAAAATACAGTGATAGCTTTATTATCTAAAAACCACTTGAAAAACCAAGATAGGCTAAAATGTTTCTCTTTATGTTCCATAAATACATCCTTTCTGTCATTCTCTCATTATACCATTTTTAATTTAAAATAACTCTTATTAAAGTGCTTACATAGATTAAACGAACACTTCCTGACTGTCATTTTGTGGTATAATGAACTTATCATTATTAAGAGGTATGGACATGAAAGAAACTGTTTATTTTGGAACTTATACTCGTCGCTTATCTAAAGGGATTTACAAGGCAGATTTTGATACAGAGACAGGCCAGCTTGCAAATCTTGAACTCTTTGCTGCTGAACCAAGTCCGACCTACCTTGCCTTTGACCAACAACAACATTTATACACCGTAGGAAGTCAGGATGGCTTGGGTGGAATCGCTGCTTACAAGACCGATGGTACTTTGTTAAATCATGTGGTTGAAGAAGGCGCTCCCCATTGTTATGTGGCAGTGGATGAAAAACGTAGTCTCGTTTATGGGGCCAACTATCATAAAGGTCAAGTTCTGGTTTATAAACGTCAAACGGATGGTAGCCTCATCCAAACAGATCTAGATCAGCATAGTGGACACGGTCCTCATGAAAACCAAACTTCCCCACATGTACACTTTACGGATCTAACACCTGACCAGTATCTCGTCACATGTGATCTAGGTACGGATGAAGTAACGACCTACGATGTTAGTCCAGAAGGAAAACTAAGTAAGCTCCACACTTATCACAGCCAGCCTGGAGCAGGTGCTCGCCACATCGTTTTCCATCATCATTATAAGATTGCCTATCTCATCTGCGAACTAAATAGTACCATTGAAGTCTTGATTTACGATGGTGTTGGTGAATTTGAACGCATGCAAGTTATTTCAACCTTACCAGATAGATACGAAGATTTCAATGCTACTGCTGCCATTCGTCTCTCAAAAGATGGTAAATACCTCTATGCATCCAATCGAGGCCATGATTCCATTGCCGTCTATACAATCCTCGCTGATGGCAGTCTGGAATTATTAGAAATCGTACCAACACATGGACAAAATCCACGTGATTTCGACCTAACTCCTGATCAAGAGTTTCTCATTGCTGTTCATCAAGATTCTGATAACGCAACCGTCTTTAAGCGCAATCCTAAAAGTGGTCGTCTTGCAGAGCTTTCTAACGACTTCCATGTTCCTGAAGCAGTTTGCATCAACTTCCCACATTAAAAAAATGAACTTGAGTTTCAAGTTCATTTTTTGGTTATAGTTTATTTCCGACATTGATACGGTTGATAGCACGTTGCAATGCGATTTTTGCGCGACGTTCTTGGTCAATCAAGTGCTTGTCATGGGCTTCTTCGATTTCTCGTTCAGCGCGAAGTTTCGCACGTTCTGCCCGACTGATATCAATATCACGAGCACGCTCTGCTGAGTCTGCTACAATGGTAATGATATCATTAGCAATCTCGATAATTCCTCCGTTCACTGCAATCCAGTTCACATGAGTATCATCATCGATTCGTTTTACCTTTACTTCATCAACCGCTAAAACAGCAATCATATTTTCATGTCGTGGCAAGATCCCCATCTCACCATCCAGAGTTCGTACCGATACAAAGCTGGCATGGTGATCATAGACGAGGCCATCTGGTGTCACGATCTGGACAGTTAACTGAGCCATAGATCACCTCTTAAAATCCCATTTTCTCTGCCTTAGCAATGACGTCTTCGATTGAACCGACACCACGGAAGGCATCTTCTGGCAAGTGGTCATGTTTACCATCAAGGATTTCCTTGAAACCACGAACTGTTTCTGCTACTGGTACATAAGAACCAGGTTGGCCAGTAAATTGCTCCGCAACGTTAAAGTTTTGTGACAAGAAGAACTGGATACGACGAGCACGCGCAACCAAGGTCTTTTCTTCATCAGAAAGCTCATCCATACCAAGGATAGCAATGATATCTTGCAATTCATGGTAACGTTGAAGGACACGTTTGACTTCAGCAGCAACTGCATAGTGTTCTTCTCCGACAATCTCAGGCGCCAAGGCACGAGAGCTTGAAGCCAATGGATCAACGGCTGGGTAGATACCCAACTGTACCAACTTACGTTCCAAGTTTGTTGTTGAATCCAAGTGAGCGAAGGCTGTTGCTGGCGCTGGGTCAGTATAGTCATCCGCTGGCACATAGATAGCTTGGATAGAGGTTACAGAACCCTTCTTAGTCGATGTGATACGCTCTTGCAATTGACCCATTTCTGTAGCAAGTGTTGGTTGGTAACCAACGGCTGAAGGCATACGACCCAAAAGGGCAGATACTTCTGAACCAGCCTGAGTGAAACGGAAGATATTGTCGATAAAGAGAAGCACATCTTGGCCTTCTACATCACGGAAGTATTCGGCAATTGTCAAACCAGTAAGGGCAACACGCATACGGGCTCCTGGTGGCTCATTCATCTGACCAAATACCATGGCTGTTTTCTCGATAACGCCTGATTCTTTCATTTCCCAGTAAAGGTCGTTCCCCTCACGAGTACGCTCCCCAACACCAGTAAATACTGAAATACCACCGTGTTCTTGGGCAATATTGTGAATCAATTCTTGAATCAAGACAGTTTTACCAACTCCGGCACCACCGAAGAGTCCAACTTTACCTCCTTTTAGGTAAGGGGCAAGAAGGTCGATAACCTTAATCCCTGTTTCCAAGATTTCAGATGAGGTAGACAATTCATCAAAAGTTGGAGCTTTCTTATGAATTGGCTGACGCTCAGCGTCTTCAGCGAAAGGAGCATCCAAGTCAATGGTATCTCCCAAAACATTGAAGACACGTCCCAAAGTTTCTTTACCCACTGGTACAGAGATTGGACGACCTGTGTCCAAAACTTCCATTCCACGAGTCAAACCATCTGTTGATTCCATGGCGATCGTACGGACCATACCATCACCCAACTCCAAGGCTACTTCAAGGACTATTTTTGTTTTTCTTTCGTCATTTTTGTAGACGACAAGTGCATTGTTAATCTCAGGAAGTGGTTCCCCTGCTGCAAACAAGACGTCTACAACGGGTCCGATAACCTGAGCAATTTTACCTGAACTCATCTCCTTCTCCTATTCTATATAAGATACTGTCGGTTCCTAGCTCAACTAGGTCCTAAGTTCATTTTCATACGAGCAGGTTAAAGCCTTATTCTAAGGCACTAGCCCCCGCTACGATTTCTGTAATTTCTTGTGTAATCGCCGCCTGTCTAGCGCGGTTATACTGGATTGTCAAATCATTAATGACCTTTTTGGCATTATCGGTCGCTGTTTGCATAGCTGTCATACCAGCGGCATTCTCAGCTGTCTTGGCATCGATAATAGCCCCGTAAATCATACTTTCAGCATACTGAGGCAACAATTGCTCCAAAATTTCTTCTCGGCTTGTTTCCAACTCAAATGTCAAGCTATACTCTTCATCTGCTTCATTTGGATCCAAGTCAACAATCGGAAGCATTTGTTCTACACGCATTTGGCTGGTAAGCGTATTAACGTGGTGATTATAGCAGACATAAAGTTCATCAAAGAGTTCATTTTGGTACATTTCAATCGTCTTTGAAATAATTTTACGAACTTCATCAAAACTAGGTTGATCTGCCAAGCCCCGCAGTTCATAGATTGGCTGAATACCACGAGCCTTAAAGAAATCAGCCCCCATACCACCAATACAGATAACTTCAAAGTCATCACCATTTGGATGGTATTCTTCTTTCAACTCCATAACGGCTTTAAGGATGGAAGCATTATAACCTCCAACCAAGCCACGGTCTGAAGTAATAACGATATAGCCTGTTTTCTTAACTGGGCGACTGATGAGCATCGGATTGGTAGAACCACCAGATCCGTTACCATGCAAAATATCCGTCAAAAGTTTACGGACCTTCTGAGCATAAACTTGGAAGTTGCGCGCTGCTTCTTCAGAGCGGCCTAACTTAGCCGCTGACACCATTTGCATAGCATTAGTGATTTGACTCGTATTTTTAGTTGAGGCGATTTTTGTTTTAATATCATTTAGAGATACTGCCATCTGACACCTCTATTCTTATTGGAAGCTGGATTGATTGAGAAACTCTGTAATCGCAGCATCCAAGACTGCTTCTTCTGGCAAGTCTTTTGTTTCACGAATGGTTTCCAAAATCTCTGGATGTTGTGCATCAAAGAAATCATGGAACTCTTCCTCAAAACGAACAATGTCATTCACTGGAACTGTATCCAAGAATCCGTGTGTCAAAGCATACAGAATGGTTACTTGTTTCTCAACAGGCAAAGGCTTGTGAACTGGTTGTTTCAATACTTCTACCGTACGACGACCACGATTCAACTTAGCCTGTGTTGCCGCATCCAAATCTGAACCGAACTTAGTGAAGGCCTCTAGTTCACGGTATGAAGCAAGGTCGATACGAAGCGTACCAGCTACTTTCTTCATGGCTTTGATTTGAGCGGAACCACCTACACGAGATACAGATGAACCTGCATCGATAGCTGGACGAATCCCCGCATTAAAGAGACCATCTCCAAGGAAAATTTGTCCATCTGTAATTGAAATTACGTTGGTTGCGATATAGGCAGAGATATCTCCTGCTTGTGTTTCGATAAATGGTAGGGCTGTGATTGAACCACCACCAAGCTCGTCAGAAACTTTAGCTGAGCGCTCAAGCAAACGGCTGTGGAGGTAGAAAACATCCCCTGGGAAGGCTTCACGACCTGGTGGACGACGAAGCAAGAGGGAAAGTTCACGATAAGCTACCGCTTGTTTTGAAAGATCATCATAAACAATCAAAACATGCTTGCCTTGGTACATAAATTCTTCTGCCATAGCTACCCCAGCATAAGGAGCTAGGAAGAGCAATGGAGATGGTTGTGAAGCAGAGGCTGTCACAACGATTGTGTAGTCCAAGGCACCGTACTGACGAAGTGTTTCTACTTGCGTACGGACTGTTGATTCTTTTTGTCCAATCGCTACATAGATACAGATCATATCTTGCCCTTTTTGGTTCAAGATTGTATCAATCGCAATAGTTGTTTTCCCTGTCTGACGGTCACCAATAATCAACTCACGTTGACCACGACCAATCGGTACAAGGGCGTCAATAGCTTTCAAACCTGTTTGCAATGGTTCTGATACAGACTTACGTTGCATAACACCAGGAGCTGGCGCTTCTACTGGACGAGTCTTGTCAGTATGGATATCACCAAGACCATCAACTGGACGACCAAGTGGGTCGACAACACGTCCGATTAGGCTGCCTCCAACAGGTACTTCCATAATTTTACCTGTACGGCGAATAGTATCACCTTCACGAATATCTGTAAAGTCTCCAAGGATGATAATCCCAACGTCTGTAGACTCCAAGTTTTGCGCCATCCCATAAGAGCCGTTTTCAAAAATCAACAACTCTCCACTCATGGCATTTTCAAGACCGTGAGCACGCGCAATTCCGTCCCCGATATAGGTTACAACACCTGTTTCAGACACATCAAAATTGGGTTTGAAATTTTCAATTTGTTGCTTAATTAAAGCGCTGATTTCTTGTGCGTTAATTGCCAAAAGAACACCACTTTCTATTTCAAATTTTCTTTAACAACTCGAAGTTGTTGTTTTATACTCACATCAATTGTCTTGTGATTAGCAAAAATGACAAAACCACCAATGAGCCCTTCATCAATTTGTTCTTTGATACTCCGTACTTTCAGAGACATTTTTTTCTCTATCAAGGGAAGCAAACGTTCCTTCTGTTCGTCCGTTAAAGGATGAGCTGAAGAAATCGTGACTACAAAATGATTGGTTTCTCTTTCAAGACGATTCAAACAATCGACAATAATATCATAAAAAAGATTTGCTCTATGATTGTAAATCAGAACCTGAATAAAGTTTTGCATTAAAGGTGAGACAGAGTCTTGAAAGAAACCAACTGTTTTTTCCTTATCAGACTCATCAACTGCCACCTGAGCTAAAAAAGAAGGTAAGCCCGTTTCTTCTGCGACTTGCTTGATTTGATCCAAGTCTGAAAAAATCCGGTCCTCTTCTCCTTTTTCAATCACTAATTGGACAAAAGGCATGCTGTACTTTTCAATGACCTTTGCTGTTTTCTTGTCCATTAGGCTTCTCCTAGCTGATCGATATACTGATCAATGAGTTCCTTATGAGCATGACTGTCAAGGTTTTTTGAGATGATTTTACCAGCGAGACTAATCGTCAAATCTGCCACCTCGCCCTTAACACTTTGCAAGGCTTCAGCTTTATTCTGAGCAATTTCTTGATTCGCCTTCTCTTTTAAGCGACCTGCTTCTAATTTAGCATCTGCCAGAATATCTGCTTTACTCTTCTCTGCAGTCTCTTTAGCATTTTCAATGATTGTTTTGGCTTCGTTGCGACTGCCAGCTAATTCATCTTCACGTTTTTGGGCAAGAGTTTCTGCTTTTTGACGAGCTTGTTCAGCTCCATCAATATCAGCAGCAATTTTATTTGCCCTTTCTTCGAAGACACTTGTCAAGTTTGACCACGCATATTTCTTAACTAAGACAATCAAAAGGATAAAAGAGCCAGCGATTAAAATAAAGTTACCAATTAATTCACCTACTGTTACGTGCATCTGTTACTCCTTTCTACTCTTCATCATTAATTTTATTTCCTAGATACATAGAAGACAAGACTGTGAATACATAAGCCTGAACACAGGAAATAAACACAGAAAACGCCGTCCAGACTAGATTGGTAACAAATGCGACTGGATACCAATAAAGAGCCTGATGAGAAAGTGTGATGAGCAGACTAGCCATCACTTCTCCGGCAAAGATATTTCCGAATACCCGCAAAGCAAGTGATAGGAAATTCGTGACTTCTTCAAGGAGATTCATCGGTGTCATAAAACCTGGGGTAACAAAGCCTTTCAGATACTTTTTAACACCACGGCGACGAATTCCTTCTATATGGGTCATCAGGATAATTCCAAATGACATGGCCAAGTCAAATTGAAGATTGGCTGTTGGCGATGTCCAAAGGTTTGTCCCATCTGTAGTTTGAAGTTTTGCCATCAAACCAAGATTGTTTGCGATCACCATAAAAAGAAATAAACACAAGTAAAAGAGTGAGTAATCTTTCATGTACCGTGAGCCTACATTGGGCTCTGTAAATCCGACTACAAAGTCATAGAGATACTCCAGTACACTTTGCTTTCCTTTGGGTTTCACAGTCATATTCCGACTTGCCCAATAGATAAATCCAAAAATAACGAGTACTGACAGCAAGGTCAATACTGTCAAGGTCAAATCAAAGGTAACAGGACCAATATTGATGGTTGGATTGATACTTTCTTCCATCTAAAATCCTCCCTTTTCCATTTTATACTTCTCTTTATTTGATGATAAATGAAAATACGAGAGTTACAAAGAATGTTCCTTCGATAAAGGCAATCCCCATGATCATCAAGCTACGTAATTGTGGGATGATGTCTGGTTGGCGAGCTGCTGATTTGAACAAACCGTTCATCAACATACCTTCTGCAAGGGATACACCCATACAGGCAAGACAAAGACCGAAAAATGTTAAATTCATGATAAATTCTCCTTTTTTATTTAAATTTACTTACTTAGTTTAGTCCTAAAATTTTGATTTGTCAACTTTTTACTAACATTGAAAGCGTTTCAGATAATTTATTTCTAATTTTACTATTTTTAGTACGATTGTATAGAAATTTTTAACCGGTTTCCATAAGAAACTCCGTATTTTTACTAAGGTTTCTGAAGCAAAATAAAAGACCCAAGCTTAAAAACTTGGATCTATTTTTGTCTATTTAAAATAAAATGAATGATGTTGTTTACAACCTGGATTAAATGGAGCGCTGCAATAAGGACAAGCTACCTGTTTTTGGTATTCTTGAAAAGTCATTGTCCTCTTACAAGCTCCACACAAAATCGGTTGATCTTTGGAAAGCCTCAAGGGATAAGGAGAAAACAAATGCGTTTCCATAGCATTGTGACACTGATAGCAAGCGTAATATTTCCTGCATTCATAACACTGGAGGGAAACGATATCCTTTACACTATGGTAGTGAACACACCTGCTTTCATCATCTACCAATAAACCATGAGCTTGAATCATTCACTTTTCCTTATCTAAGCACGAACTGTAACGCTTGTCCCGTCTTCCTTATAGAGGTTAATGAGCCCTTCCTTGAGAGCGCGGACCATGTCACCTGCTTGCACAGGTTGTGGAACCTTGATCGTCAAGAGTTCCATTGGATTTGGAGCGCGGTCGATTTTATTGCCTTTAGAATCATGAAGATCTTCGATATAGGTTTCAAAATGGCGGAAACCTGGGCCGTAAAACTCAACTTGGTCACCTTCGTTGATTACATTCCGTTGACGGATGGTTGCCGTTTGGGTCGCATCATCATAAGAAACGACTTCAGCGACAAACTTGTACTCAGGGATTTTACGACGCGCACCAAATAACTGCTCATTCTCAGACGGCGTACCATAGTAGAAACCTGTTGCCAATTCACGTTGGGCAACCTTCCACATCTCATCTACCAAGTCTTGTTTGATAGCTTCAAACTTCTCAGGACTTTCAAGGTATGCATCCACAGCTGCCTTGTAACAGTTTGTTACTGTTGAAACATAGTGAATGGACTTCATACGACCTTCAATCTTGAGACTGTCTACACCGTTTTCGATCATATCTGGAATATGGTCAATCATAGACATGTCAACAGCTGACATCGAAAATTCTTCAGGGATTTCACCTTTAAGACTCTTACGTTCTTGACCAAAAGGCATGTCGTAAAGGTCGTATTTCCAACGACAAGACTGAGAACAACCACCACGGTTGGCATCACGCATACTCATGTGGTTTGATAGCGTACAGCGACCTGAATAGGAAATACACATAGCTCCATGGACAAAGGCCTCAATTTCTACATCAGTACGTTTGCGAATCTCTGCCAATTCTTCCATTGATACTTCACGGGCCAAAACCACACGGGTCAACCCAAGTTCTTTCCAGAACTCAAGAGTTTCATAGTTTGTCGCACTGGCTTGAGTGGAAAGGTGGATTTCGAGACCTGGTGCTTCAGTTGCTGCAATCATGATCAAGGCCGGATCTGACACGATAACGGCCGCAATCCCAATGTCACGTAATTTGCGGAACCATTCTCCAGCACCAGCTTCGTTTCCTTCGTGCATCACCATGTTAGCAGCCACATAGACCTTGGCACCGTGCTTAGCAGCAAACTGGACGCCTTCTTCCATCTGTTCAAAGGTAAAGTTTCCTGCACGGCTACGAAGACCATAAGCCTGTCCACCGATGAAGACAGCATCCGCACCATATTGAACAGCTACTTTTAGCTTTTCTAAAGTCCCTGCAGGTGATAAAACCTCAGGACGTTTTAATGTTTTTGTCATGTTTTCTCCTATTTGCAATATAAAAGTTTGACGTTTTTTCCTTCTCATTTTATAGTAAATAAGCGATAAAATCAAGCCTAGACAGATTGTTTTGACAATTCTAATCTTTTGAGAAAAGAAAAAACTAGTCCTCTGAGACTAGTTATTTTCAAGATAAAATTCAAAGCGTTCGCCCACGTATTGACTTTTTACATATTCAAAAGCCGTCCCATCTTCAAGATAAGAGACCTGAGTCAAGGCTAAAATGGCATGCCCTTTTTCAACTTCCAGATAGTGAGCTATCTTTTCCTTAGCCAATCTCGCATAAATGGTCTGTTGGGATTTGCCAATCCGGTAGCCATGTTCCTGCAAGGTTTGAAAGAAGTGACTAGTTACCTCTTCTTTTTTGAAGTCCTTAATAAATTTCTCAGGTATAGATGCTACTTCATAGACTAGCGGAACTTGATCAGCATAACGCACCCGTTCCATACGGATGATATTTTCAGTTGGTGAAATGCCTAGCTTTGCCACTTCCTGCTCGTTGGGAATGGTTCTTCTGTAAGAAATGAGTTGGCTAGAAGGTACTTTCCCTTGAGATTTGACAATCTCCGTAAAACTGGTCGTTCCTCGCATTTTTTCTTGGACACGAGTGCTAGAGACAAAGGTTCCACTTCCTACACGACGCTCCAAAACTCCTTCCTCAACCAAGAGAGAGATAGCTTGTCGCAAGGTCATCCGACTAACCTGAAACTGTTCCGCTAAATCTCGCTCACTTGGAAGTCTCTCTCCGATTTTCCAATGATGCTCATCTATATCCTTCTTGATCTGATCGTGGATTTTCATATAAGCTGGTAACATGATTTTCACTTCTTTTCTATATTTTCTCTATTGTACCGTATTTGCTAAGAAAAAGTCAAACTTTGCCTTGTTTAGTTGGTAATTCACCCCTATTTGTGATAGAATATTGAAAAAGATATTTCTTTTGAGAAAGGAAAAAGATGAGCAACATTTCAACTGATTTGCAAGATGTCGAAAAAATCATCGTGCTGGACTATGGTAGCCAATACAACCAGCTGATTTCACGCCGTATTCGTGAAATTGGTGTTTTTTCAGAGTTAAAAAGTCATAAAATCTCAGCTGCAGAGGTTCGTGCGATTAACCCTGTAGGAATCATCCTCTCTGGTGGACCAAACTCTGTATACGAAGATGGTTCATTTGATATTGACCCAGAAATTTTTGAACTTGGCATTCCAATTTTAGGAATCTGCTATGGTATGCAACTTTTAACTCATAAACTTGGAGGAAAAGTTGTCCCTGCAGGTGATGCTGGTAACCGCGAGTATGGCCAATCACCACTTACCCATACCACTTCTGCCCTCTTTGAAGGGACACCTGAAGAACAGATTGTTTTGATGAGCCATGGCGATGCTGTTACAGAGATTCCAGCTGATTTCGTTCGTACTGGAACTTCTGCAGACTGTCCTTATGCAGCTATTGAAAACCCTGACAAGCACATCTATGGTATCCAATTCCACCCAGAAGTTCGCCATTCTGTATACGGGAATGATATCCTTCGCAACTTTGCCCTTAACATCTGTCAGGCTAAAGGCGACTGGTCAATGGACAACTTCATCGATATGCAGATCAAAAAAATCCGTGAAACTGTAGGTGACAAGCGTGTTCTTCTCGGTCTATCAGGTGGTGTTGACTCTTCTGTTGTTGGAGTTCTTCTTCAAAAAGCAATCGGTGATCAATTAATCTGTATCTTTGTAGACCACGGTCTTCTCCGTAAGGGAGAGGCTGACCAAGTTATGGACATGCTTGGTGGTAAGTTTGGTTTGAATATCGTCAAAGCAGACGCTGCAAAACGCTTCCTTGACAAACTTGCTGGCGTTTCTGATCCTGAGCAAAAGCGCAAAATTATCGGTAATGAGTTTGTTTATGTCTTTGATGACGAAGCAAGTAAGCTAAAAGATGTAAAATTCCTTGCTCAGGGAACGCTTTACACTGACGTGATTGAGTCTGGTACAGATACTGCTCAAACCATCAAATCACACCACAATGTTGGTGGTCTTCCAGAAGACATGCAGTTTGAATTGATTGAACCATTGAACACTCTTTATAAAGACGAAGTCCGTGCCCTCGGTACAGAGCTTGGTATGCCAGACCACATCGTATGGCGCCAACCATTCCCAGGACCAGGACTTGCCATTCGTGTTATGGGTGAAATCACTGAAGAAAAACTCGAAACAGTACGCGAATCAGACGCTATCCTTCGTGAAGAAATCGCAAAAGCTGGTCTTGACCGCGATATCTGGCAATACTTCACTGTTAACACTGGCGTTCGTTCAGTAGGTGTTATGGGTGACGGTCGTACTTATGACTATACCATCGCTATCCGTGCCATCACTTCTATCGATGGAATGACTGCAGACTTTGCCAAGATCCCTTGGGAAGTTCTCCAAAAAATCTCTGTTCGTATCGTAAACGAAGTTGACCACGTTAACCGTATCGTCTACGATATTACAAGTAAACCACCTGCAACCGTTGAGTGGGAGTAGAATTTTCTATAAAATAATAAATAATACTGCTGGAGCATGGACTACAGTAGTATTATTTTTTATAATTTCAATATTAAGAAAATTTCTCGACTCTCAACTCCTCTTTTTAAATCCCTAAAATCATGCTATAATATAATAAGTATAGCTAAAATAACCTGACTATAAAAGTCAGCGATAAAGATTTCTTACATCATCCGTAAGTGTTATTCTACTCTGATTCATATTATAATGAAAGTAACAAAAGATGGAGGTGTTTCACATGGAAACAATTTTACGAGTAGAATCATTAAAAAAGCATTATGGAAAAGAGCCGAATATCACCAAAGCATTGAACGGTATATCTTTTCAAGTTGTCAAAGGTGAGTTCTTAGGGATTATGGGGAGCAGTGGTTCTGGGAAAACAACCCTTCTTAACTGTCTCGCTACTATCATCAAACCAACTGACGGATCCATTCAAATGCAAGAAAAAGATTTAGGTCAGTTAAAAGGTAGTCAGTTAGCTGATTATCGTGGTAAGGAAATCGGCTACCTCTTTCAAAATTTTGAGCTTTTGGACAATCTGACAGCCAAAGAAAATATTTTACTTCCCTTGTCTTTGCACAAGGTCGATGCCAACGAAAGCAAGGTTCGGTTAGAATTGCTTTCCCAATATCTGGATATTTCTGAACTTCTGGATAAGTTCCCATCTCAATTATCAGGTGGTCAACGGCAAAGGGTAGCTGCTGCTCGTGCCTTGATTTTAGACCCTAAGATTGTATTTGCGGATGAACCCACAGGGGCTTTGGATTCAAAAAATGCAACCATTTTGATGCAAAAATTATCCGAAATGAATCAAGTGGAAGAAACCACCATTCTCATGGTGACCCACGACTCCGTCGCTGCCAGCTTTTGCAACCGCATCTTGTTCATCCAAGACGGAAAACTATTCCATGAAATCCGACGCGATTATCCAAGAGAAAGTCAAGAAGATTTTTACCACAGAATACTAAAGGTCATGGCTGCACTAGCTGGAGGTGATGGCAATGTTTTCTAAATTAGTCTCAAGAAATAGTAAGAGAGATCGAAAGAATAATGGCTTGTATTTCAGTTCCATGGTTCTTTCTATTATCTCCTTTTACATTATCCTTTCTTTGTCTCATCAAGATGTGATGGTATTTCTAAAACAAATAGAGAGTCATGCTGTAAATAAACTCTTTAGCATGATTCCTATTCTTTACGTAGCAACGCTCTTTATTCTCTTTTTTCTAGTCTACTTCGCAAGCAGTATGCAGATGGAAAGAAGAAAACATGAATTTGGTGTCTATCTCACATTAGGCATGCGAAGAAGCAAACTGTTCTTGCTGCTCCTGCTCGAGGATTTGAGAAACAGTATCCTTGCTCTTGGAATAGGTCTTCCTATTTCCATCTTGATTTCAGAATTGATTAGCCTAATAACCGCTAAAATTGTGGGACTAGGGATTATTGAACATCAATTTTCTCTATCTACCACAGCTATACTCTATACAGTCATCGGCTTCCTAGCCGTCAAATTAGCTGTCTTTATCCTTTTAAGTGCAAAAACAGCTAATAAGGAAATCGGAAACCTGCTATCCTATTCTCCTTCTGGGATGAAAAAACTACTCCCCAAGGGTGTGTACCTTCTTGCTTCTGTCCTCGGAATTTTACTTCTTGGAACAGCCTATTACATGGGTATGAGTAGACGAGCTTGGGAGAGTGTCATAACCATGGGCATCACCGTTCTATTGGGGACTCTAGGAACTATCCTCCTCTTCTTTGGCATGCGTTTATTTATAGACTTTTTGGTCAAGCTTGGAAACAATCGAAAACTTCATGCCTATAATTTTAGACAGATTCAGGAATTAGTTATCCAGCGCTCAACTATACTGGCCATCTGCTCCCTCTTAATCTTCTCTGCCTTGTGCCTCTTTGGAGCAGGTGTTGCTATTGCAAGTGGCAATTCAGGCAATCAAACCCACGTATTGGATTATACATTTAGAGATAGCAAGCAGGAAACAGATGAAAATCTTGATGTAAATGCAGTTAAAAAAGAGCTTGAAGATGCCGGACTAGTATCACAGTTTTCAAAGATTCTGCAAATCAAAGTAGGCACACCTAAAGAACACAAGTCCGTATCCTTCGAAGAGGTCATCAAGGAGTTGAAAAAGCAAAAAGACAGCAAGAACAAGGAAATTTTGCTCCATAAATTTAAACAGTCTACTAATTCCCACCTCATGCCTGTTTCCGAATACAACGAACTTAGAAAGGCTGCCAATCTCCCTCCTCTAGAATTAACTAGCAAGGAAGCCTACTTGTATATGGGGAAAGATTTTCTCCCAGATGAGAGTCTTGTCAACTCTGTTCTGAAGACAAAGCCTCAAATCAAAGTCATGGGAAATGATGTAAAGTTGATTGGCGAAGTGGAGTCTTTGCCAATCGTAACGGATCGTGAGATCACCCTCTCTGTTGCCCTCATAGTCCCAGATGAGGCCTTTATGAGCTATACAGACGGTCACTATTCGAACTATGTCAGCGGTATCTTGGCTCCTGAGCTGGTCAAGGAAAAAGGCTTGATGAGAGCTATCTCAGATACGAATGAAAAGCTAAATCAAACCTCTCTTAGCTATGAAAGCTATATACAAAATATGGGAAGACAATTATTTTACATTATCTCTGCCAGCTATATCACTATCTATCTGGCTATCATCTTCCTTGTTGTCGCAAATACAATTATCGGCGTTCAGTTTTTGATGGGACAAAGACAATCCTACAGACGATACCAGACCTTAATCCATCTTGGTGCCAACTACGAAACTCTTTGTAAATCATCAGAAAAGCAAGTCAACTGGTATTTCGGTCTACCAATAGCCCTTGCACTTATCAGTAGTAGCTTCGGAGTGAGCTCCCTCCTCACAGGAATAGTACCAGCCAGTGCAAGAATGGTCATGGGGCAGAAATTTATCACAGCCATGCTGATAGTACTGCTCTTAGCTGGCTTCGAAGTCATCTATATCAGAATTGTAAAGAAAAATAGCAACAAGTACTTATTGTCCTTAATGGAACCCAAAAGAGATGAATAAGGTAGAATAAGGTAGAATAAATTAGGAAAAGGAGGAACCGATATGAAGCATATTCTCGTTATTGAAGATGAAGCCTTGATTCGAGATGAAATTGTCATCTTGTTAGAGAAAGCAGGTTATCAAGTTGATAAGTTGACTGACTTCAAAGATACAAGCCAACAAGTGCTGCAATACGATACGGATCTAATCATACTGGATTTGAATTTGCCGGGAGAAACAGGTTTTCAAATTTGTAAAAATCTCAAGTCAAAACGCTCTGTGCCCATATTGGTTCTCACCTCCCGTGAACAACTAAAAGATGAGATCTACGCCCTAAAATTGGGGGCAGACGAGTATTTAACAAAGCCTTTCAAGAAAGAAAGATTTTTGGCTCGTATAGAAAACATCTTGAAACGCTATGAAGGTAGACAAAATTTGCTTGAAAAAGATAATTTCCTGCTGGATAGAAATACCTATACCCTTTATATCAACGGATATTCGATTTTACTCCCTCAAAATCAAGGGAAATTGTTAGAAACCTTATTAGTGGCAACTGATTCTGTCGTCACAAAAGAAGAACTAAGCATGAAACTGTGGAATACAACTGAGTTCATCGATGAAAATGCACTACAAGTAAACATTGCAAGGCTAAAAAAGGTGATGAAACAGGCTGGCATTGCCCTTCAAGTCAAATCCGTCAGAGGTATTGGTTACAAGCTAGAAGAGGTAAGTCCAGATGAAATATAATCTAAAATATCTAGCTACTTATCTGCCTTGGTTACTTGTTCTCTTAGCATTTGATCTATTTACAGCTGTCCTGCTTTGGCTTTCAGATGTGAGAATGTTTCAGGCCCTCATCCTTCTCTATATTTTAGCCACCGTCCTGCTCTTTTTCATCCTATCATTCCTACTGATAAGAAAAGAAAGAAAAAAATCCGCTGCCTATAAAGCTTTCATAGCCAATTCTAAGATCGATACTGAGCTTGAATTATTGCATTTATCAAGTGCCTCAGAGAAAGAAAGCATTGAACAAATGGCAGATACACTTTATCAAAAGCAGGTTGAAATAGGAAAGCTCAACTCATTACTAGCCGAGTACGAGGACTATGTTGAAAAATGGGCACATGAGATTAAACTCCCTCTATCGCTTCTTTCCCTCCTTTTGGATAATCAAAGTGACCAGCTGCCTGAGGATACAGCTTTTAAGTTGGACTATGTGAGAAACCAAATACAAGAAAATGTATCGCAGATCCTATTCTACTACAGGGTGAAAAGTGAGAAAAATGATTTTCTATTTGAAGACCTTGATCTAGAAGAATGTATCCAAGATCTATTGGAAAATTTTGATCCCTTACTCAAAGAAAAGAATTTTACGATTCAGCTAGAAAATATACAAGGAATCTGCTACACCGATCAACGCAGTTTTGAATTTATCCTCTCTCAAATCCTCGCCAACGCCCTTAAATATAGCTCTGAAAATCCCGAACTCAGTATTTCTATATCAAAAGACAAGGAGCACACAGCATTGATTATTGGGGATAATGGTTGCGGAGTTAAAGCTTGCGACCTCCCTCATATCTTTGAAAAAGGCTTTACAGGAGACTCGGGAGACACAAGGAAAAAATCAACAGGCATGGGTCTCTATCTGGTCAAACAATTAGCAGATGCTTTAAAAATCGAAATCACAGTAAAATCCGAATGGATGCAAGGATTTGAAATCACTCTTTCTATTTAGTAATTTTTCGATTAAGAAAATTGCCTAATCATAGAAAGTACATATTCTATATTGAAAAAGGAAAGCACTTCTGCTTTCCTTTTTATTTGCGTTTTTTCTTAGCTTTTTTCATTTTGTTAGCCATGCGTTTCATAGACTGTTTCATGGCAAATTCACCAATTTTACCTTTGAGTCCGCCACCAAACATCTGGCTCATATCTGGCATTCCTGCTCCTCCAAGAGCTGACATATCAGGTATACCACCTTGTCCCATCATGCCTTCAAGGGCAGACATATCCATTCCTCCCATATTTGGCATATTTTTTGGAAGGTTGTTTGGATTGATCCCCATTTGCTTCATCATCTTGTTCATATCGCCAGACATAACACCCTGCATGAGCTGTTTGGCCTGATTAAAGTCTTTGATGAATTTATTCACTTCGATAAAAGTATTTCCAGATCCAGCAGCGATACGACGGCGACGGCTTGGATTCAACAAATCAGGATTTTCACGTTCCTCAGGTGTCATCGAAGATACAATGGCACGTTTGCGCGCAATCTGGCGCTCATCCACCTTCATATTTTGGAGGGCTGGATTGTTAGCCATACCTGGAATCATCTTGAGCAAGTCTTCCATCGGCCCCATATTTTGCACCTGATCCAATTGATCGATGAAATCATTGAAATCAAAGGTGTTTTCACGCATCTTTTCAGCCATTTCAAGGGCCTTTTGCTCATCGTACTCTTGAGAAGCTTTCTCAATAAGAGTGAGCATATCCCCCATACCAAGGATACGGCTTGACATACGGTCTGGGTGGAAGGTTTCAATATCTGTAATCTTTTCACCCGTACCAGTGAACTTGATTGGTTTACCAGTGATGTGGCGGACAGACAAAGCCGCACCACCACGAGTATCCCCATCAATCTTGGTAAGGATGACACCAGTTACTTCCAACTGAGCATTAAACTCACGGGCAACATTAGCCGCTTCTTGACCAATCATAGCATCAACGACGAGCAAGATTTCGTTTGGTTGGGCCAATGCTTTTACGTCACGAAGCTCATTCATCAAGAGTTCGTCAATCTGCAAACGTCCTGCCGTATCAATCAAGACATAGTCGTTGTGATTGGCTTGTGCTTGCTCCAAACCTTGACGAACAATCTCAACCGCTGGAACATCAGTACCAAGAGCGAAAACAGGCACATCTATCTGCTGTCCAAGTGTTTTCAACTGATCGATGGCTGCTGGACGATAAATATCCGCCGCAATCATCAAAGGACGTGCATTTTCTTCCTTCTTGAGTTTGTTAGCCAGCTTACCAGCAAAGGTTGTTTTACCAGCCCCCTGCAAACCGACCATCATGATAATCGTTGGAATCTTAGGTGACTTGATAATTTCAGCCGTATCAGATCCTAAAATGGCTGTCAATTCCTCATCAACAATTTTGATAATCTGTTGGGCAGGATTAAGAGTATCAATGACCTCATGCCCGACAGCACGTTCACGGACCTTCTTGATAAAGTCCTTTACAACAGGCAAGGCAACGTCAGCTTCCAGCAAGGCCAAGCGAATCTCTTTGGTTGCTTCCTGGACATCAGCCTCAGAGATTTTTCCTTTTTTACGTAGATTTTTAAAGACGTTCTGTAAACGTTCTGTTAAACTTTCAAATGCCATTTTTTTCTCCTATGTTTCATTAATTCGGTGGAAAACGTCCAAAATCTTGTAAACAAACAAGTTCTTCTGGAGTGACTTCTTTCATTATCTCATTTGGATATCCCCAACAGCTAAAACCTATTTTCATAGCTTTGGAGATATCATTGGGCGAGATAATCTGTAGTCGAGTAGGAAATGGTTCCTCTGCGGCTAATAGTTTGCAAGGTAATCCTTGATAAATAACTAGACTGCCCATGATTACTCCCGATTGTCAATACTTGTTAAAATTTCTATCTGCTCCTGTAAAAAATCATCCTTGGGATACTGCTCCAAGATCTGGTCAAAAATCTGACTGCGGACAATGTAGTCTGAGTACATGTGTAATTTCATCTCATAGTCTTCCAAAATCTTTTCTGTCCGCTTGATATTGTCGTAAACAGCTTGACGACTAACACCGAACTCTTCAGCAATCTCAGCAAGACTATAATCATCTGCATAATAAAGTTCAATATAGTTCATCTGCTTATCTGTCAAAAGCGCAGCATAAAATTCAAAGAGCGCATTCATTCGATTGGTTTTTTCGATTTCCATAACTTTTATTATACCAAAAAATCTATCATATCGCTATACTAGAAGGCCTTCTTAAAAAAATAGAATGAAAAAAGAACCTTGCAAAGCAAGATTCTTTTAGTGTCTGACTTAAATAATTGTTCTTCTGGGAACTAAATCGAATTAAGCTTCGATTTCTGTAACCATACCTGAACCAACAGTACGTCCACCCTCACGGATAGAGAATGTAGTACCTTGTTCTACGGCGATTGGGTGGATCAACTCAACGTCGATAGTCACGTTATCACCAGGCATTACCATTTCAGTACCTGCTGGAAGTTCGATTGAACCTGTAACGTCAGTAGTACGGAAGTAGAATTGTGGACGGTAGTTGTTGAAGAATGGAGTGTGACGTCCACCTTCTTCTTTAGTAAGGATGTAGACTTCACCTTTAAATTTAGTGTGTGGGTTGATTGAACCTGGTTTAGCGATAACTTGTCCACGTTCGATCTCGTCACGTTGAACACCACGAAGAAGGACACCTACGTTATCTCCGGCAAGACCTTCGTCAAGTTGTTTACGGAACATTTCAACACCAGTAACAACTGCTTTTGAAGTTTCTTCTTTGATACCAACGATTTCGATTTCGTCGTTGACACGAACAGTACCACGGTCGATACGTCCTGAAGCAACTGTACCACGTCCAGTGATTGAGAATACGTCTTCGACTGGAAGAAGCAATGGTTTGTCAGTGTCACGTTCTGGTTCTGGAATGTACTCATCAACAGTGTTCATCAATTCCATGATGATGTCTTCGTATTTAGAGTCACCTTCAAGAGCTTTAAGAGCTGAACCTTGGATAACTGGAAGATCATCACCTGGGAAGTCGTATTCTGAAAGAAGGTCACGGATTTCCATTTCAACCAATTCAAGCAATTCTTCGTCGTCAACCAAGTCGATCTTGTTCATGAAGACGATAAGGTGTTTAACACCAACCTGACGTGAAAGAAGGATGTGCTCACGAGTTTGTGGCATTGGTCCGTCAGTTGAAGCTACTACAAGGATAGCTCCGTCCATTTGGGCAGCACCAGTGATCATGTTTTTAACGTAGTCCGCGTGTCCTGGAGCGTCGATGTGAGCGTAGTGACGTTTTTCAGTTTCGTACTCAACGTGTGCAGTGTTGATAGTGATACCGCGTTCGCGTTCTTCTGGAGCAGCATCGATAGACGCATAGTCTTTAGGTTGGTTAACTGATGAAGGCAAGCGACGTGCCAAAACAGTTGTGATAGCTGCAGTTAGGGTAGTTTTACCGTGGTCAACGTGTCCGATAGTACCAATGTTAACGTGTGGTTTACTACGATCGTATTTTTCTTTTGCCATTTGAGTAAAAGCCTCCAATAAAATATATTTTATAGATAGACAGTAGGCAATACAGTCTAACTTTCCTTACTATTTTATCAAATTTCAGCTAAATTGCAAGTGTTTTACACACATTTTGTGAATTATTCTAAATCTCATAATTTCCCATTCTTTTCCAACAGAATCATTTAAAACACTTTTGACCAGTCTAACCTCAAGTCTTTTTATCAAAAAAAATCAGGTCTCCCTGATTTTTAGATTGATTCTGATTTTTCTTATTCTTTTTCTTTGGCTTCTTTATGATTTTCATATAATTTCGCCAAGAACTTAGTAATTTCTTTTAGGATAGAATAGGTTGGCACTGCTACAATCATTCCGATAACACCATAAATATTGCTAGAAAGTAAGAGAAGGACCAGAATGGTGATTGGATGAACCTTCATAACCCCTCCAACGATACGAGGGTAGAGGATATTCCCATCCACCTGTTGGATAATAAGCATATAAATTACTGCAATGAGAACTCTTTGCGGATCAGTAAAGACATTGGCAATAATCATGGGAATCAGACCGATACTTGGTCCAACATAAGGAATCAGATTTGCCAAACCAGAAAAAATAGCAAAGACTAGAGCATATTTCAACCCTATCGTACTGTATCCAATATAAGCCAAACATCCGATAATAACAGCATCAATCGCAATCCCACTGATATAACGTGCGATAGTGGCGTTCAGATTCTTCAAGAGACTGGAGAAGTTTAATTTATCATGTTTTAGGACTGTTCGTTCCAACATCGGGAGGAACTTATGACCATCAAGCAAGAAATAAATCAAAAAGACTGGTGTCATAATGAGAATCAAAACAGTACTAAACAAGGCTGAAAGAACGCTGCCTAAACTATTGCTCACACTGTTGAGAATATTTTGTAAAATATCAACGTAAGATAAATTCAACTGTTGAATGGTTTTTTGAATATCAATATTTTGAAAGATTGGATTCATTGATAAATCATATATCAAATCTTGCAAGCGGCTATAGATATTCTGGCTAGAAATAATCAAACTTGTCAACTGATTGATCAAAATCGGTAGCAGGTAGACTACCCCTACTACTATTGTACCAATCAAAGCACAAAGAGTGATGAGCACACCTATCAAACGATTGACTTTACATTTCTTTTCTAAAAACGTTACGATAGGATTTGTCAGGTAATAGAAGAATCCTCCGAGCAAAAATGGAATCATAATGGTATTAGCTACCATCACAAAAGGTGTGACAATCGCTCCCATCTCTCTCCAAAGGTAGAAAATAAGAGTTAATAGTAAAATTTCAGCTGTCCAAAAAAATAACTTGTTTCTACGGAACATAGGCGCCTCCTTCTTTCTATTTTACCATAATTCTTCAAAAAGATAAGATGGCTTTACTATAAAAACGAGAATATTTTTTCGCTTTGTGATAGAATAAAACTACTATGAAGAAAATAATTTTATCCTTACTAACTCTTATCATTTTTGGTACAGCCACTCCTACTGTATCTGCGCAAGATTTTGATGTTGCTGCCAAGCATGCCATTGCTGTCGAAGCTACAACTGGAAAAATCCTCTACGAGAAAGATGCAAATCAACCTGTAGAAATTGCCTCTATCACCAAGATTCTCACTGTCTACCTAGTCTATGAAGCCTTGGAGCAAGGTACAATTAGCCTATCTACCCCAGTTGATATCTCTGACTATCCATACCAACTCACAACCAATTCTGAGGCTAGTAATGTTCCTATGGAGGCGCGCAAGTATACAGTGGAACAATTATTGGAAGCAACTCTAGTATCAAGTGCCAATAGTGCAGCCATTGCTCTTGCTGAAAAAATTGCTGGTTCAGAGAAAGACTTCGTTGACAAGATGAGGGCGAAACTTCTTGAATGGGGTATCCAAGATGCTACTATTGTCAATACTACTGGACTTAATAACGAAACACTTGGAAATAATATCTATCCTGGTTCTAAAAAGGATGAGGAAAACAAACTAAGTGCTTACGATGTTGCAATCATCGCTCGAAACCTCATCAGAGATTACCCTCAAGTTTTAGAAATCACCAAGAAATCTTCATCAACATTTGCTGGTATGGAAATTCACTCTACTAACTATATGTTGGAAGGGATGCCAGCATATCGAGGTGGAGTTGATGGGCTCAAAACTGGTACAACAGACAAGGCAGGAGCTTCTTTCGTTGGAACAACTACCGAAAAAGGTATGCGAATCATCACAGTTGTCTTAAACGCTGACCAGCAAAACAGTAATCCTTACGCTCGCTTTACTGCTACTTCTTCTCTTTTGGACTATATAACATCTAATTATGCTCTCAAAACGATTGTCCAGAAGGGAGAGGCCTACAAAGATAGCAAAGTTTCTGTACTTGATGGGAAGGAAGATACCGTAACTGCTGTTGCTAAATCTGATATCACTGTCATACAACGATTGGGAAGTCGAGCATCATCAAGCCTGCAGTTTACTCCAAAAACCAAGGCCGAGACAGCGCCACTAGAAGCTGAAACTGTTGTTGGGCATCTAACCTATGATGACCAAGATTTGGTCGGTCAAGGTTATCTCACTTCTGAAAAACCTTCTTTTGAAATGGTCGCTGAAAAGAAAGTAGAAAAAGCCTTCTTTTTGAAGGTTTGGTGGAATCAATTCATCCGCTTTATCAATGAAAAACTATAAAAAATCGCGATTTTTCGCGATTTTTTTATTTCATCTCTTTAAAAGCTGCTTCTGCATCAGCATTGCTAATGGCACCAAATTGGATTTTTCCGATTTTTCCTTGGCTGTCAATTAAGTATTCCGTTGGAATACTACGAATTTGGTAAGCTTGGAAGGTAGTTGCTTGCGTATCATATAGAACTGGTATATCCTTGTAGCCTTGTTCTTGGTACCATTTTGGAAACTCTTCAACTGTTTTTTCACCTTGTAGCCCTGGTGCAATGACACTCAAGATTTCAAAGTCTCGGTCTTGTTTGGCAGCTAGTTCCATCAACTCAGGCATGCTTTTTTTACATGGTCCACACCAAGAAGCCCAGAATTTCAAATAGACCTTTTTGCCCTTATAGTCTGATAACTTGACTTCTTTGCCATCCATAGACTGCAAGGTGAAGTCTGGCGCATCCTTTCCTACTGCGATTTGTTGTACAGCAGGCTGTTTGGGATTTTCCGTTTGTTTGGTTTCTTTTTCGCCACAGGCAATCAACAATAATAAAGACATGAGGCTAAATCCCGCAAAAATAACTTTTTTCATCTTTTTCTCCTTTTATCCAAGAATTCCTGACAAGGCATTTAGCTGCCCTAGCATTAATAACAATCCCATCAAAATAATCAAAGCTCCCCCAATTTTCTTTAGTAGAATCATATGGGGTTTTAATTTACTAAAATAGGGCATAATCCAGCCCGAAGCCAAGGCCAAAACAATGAAAGGAAGGGCCATTCCCAATGTGTAAACTAAGGTTAGTATAGCTCCTTGCCAAGCACCATTGCCTCCTGAAGCTGCAAGTGCCAAGACCGAACTTAAAACCGGTCCGATGCAAGGGGTCCAACCAAAACTAAAGGTTATCCCAAGCAAGAAGGCTGACAGATAGTGATTCGACTGTGATTTTTTGAAGGTGACTGTCTTTTGAACCTCCAGTTTATTAAAATGCAAGATTTCCATCTGATGAAGTCCTAAAAGAATAATGACTATTCCCATAGCATAACGAAACCAGTCTGCATAGAGCATGTGCCCTAGGAATCCAGCTCCAAATCCCAAAATAAAGAAAATGAGGGAGATTCCTGCAATAAAGCACAAGGTTCGAATTAAACCAGACCATGCAACGTCTCTTCCAAAAAAGCGAAAGCTTTTCGAATTTCCCTGATTATCTAGCAGAATACCAGCATAGACAGGTAGCAAAGGGAAGATGCAAGGTGAAAAGAAAGACAGTATGCCAGCTAAAAAAACGGATACTAGAAATATAATCGACTCCAACGAATTACCTACTTTCACAAAATTCTAATCTTATTTTACTACAAAAGAAAAAATTTGTGACAACTTTGCTACGCTTGTCTATTTTATCTAAACTTGAAACAAAAAAGGAGCTAAGCTCCTTTCATTTTAATAAGTTCCTTCTTCACCTTGACTGGTCAAGATAACAGGTCCATCTTTGGTAATCACGAACTGGTGTTCATATTGGCACGATAGACCACCATCAATGGTCTTATGAGCCCAGCCAGTCTTCATATCTGTATCAATTTCCCAGTCACCAGTATTGATCATGGGTTCAATGGTTAGTACCATTCCTTCACGGAGACGGAGTCCACGGCCTGCAATACCGTAGTTAGGAACCATTGGTTCTTCATGCATAGTTGGACCGACACCGTGACCAACCAAATCACGTACGACACCGTAACCGCGACTTTCGGCATATTCCTGAATTGCTGCACCGATATCACCGATACGATTGCCGACCACAGCTTGCTCAATCCCTATATACATAGCTTCCTTGGTTACGTCCATCAGATTTTTCACTTCTTCAGACGGTGTACCAACCGCATAAGCCCAACATGAGTCCGCTAAACCGCCAGTATAACTTTGGGTGTATATTTTCATTTGCTCAACATTATTGAAGTTGAGTTTAGATACATTGAGGTCTGATTTGGAAATCGGACCGCCTAGAACCATGTCAACCTTGAGTAAATCGCCATCTTTCAAGATGTAATGACGTGGGAAGGCGTGAGCTACTTCGTCGTTGAGAGAGCAACAAGTGGCATAGGGATAATCCATGACTGCGCCATCCACGCCAATCTGTAGAGGAAGGAAATTCTCCTCTTTACAACGTCGACGAACATACTCTTCAACTTCCCACATATCCACGCCAGGCTTAATTAAATCACGTAAGCCGATATGGATACTAGCTAGGAAATCACCAGCCTTGTCCATGGCTTCGATTTCACGTGCTGATTTTAAAGTTATCATTTTTTCTCCTAGATTCTAATTGATTTTGACTGTAACGTTTGCTTTTGATACAATTTGATGACCATGATAAATATCATAATCAATAATGGCTGAGCGTCTCGTGTGGTGAATAATACGTGCCTGAATCCGCAAAGTATCATCTATCTGAACAGCTTGTAAGAAGTAAATTAGCATCTGCTCGATGATGAGATTGCGTCTGCTATTTGCCACCAAATCCTGTGTCATGTGAGTTAAAATTTCAGCAAGAACACCATTTGCCAAAACTCCGTTCTTCTCAAGCATAAAGGGCTCAACTGTAATCACAACTTCGTCGTGATGATAAGACAACTTTTGACCGATTTGCTCTGAAAAAGTCGGCAAAGCCGAAACCTGAGAGCGACTCATCTTATCCATGACATCTCGTCTCGTTACAACTCCGAGCAAAGTTTGATTGCTTCTCACTACCGGAACCATCTCAAAGTCTTCTGCTATCATCCGTTGACTGACATTGGCAATATTGGTCGCTAAGCCTGTTACGAAAATGCTGCGCGTCATCACCTTATCAATCGTCGTACTGGGTGATTTGTCTCCTGCATCACGCATGGTAACAACACCCACAACCACTTGGTGTTGGTTAATAACTGGGAAACGACTACTTCGATTCTTGCGTACCAAGTCTAGATAGTCTTTAACTGTATCGGTTTCTCTCAAAAAACCATACTCATGACTGGGACGATAGAGCTTTTCAACTGTTAAAATATCTGTCTTAATCTGCACATTTGACAAAGCTCTATTGATCATGGTCGCCACTGTAAAAGTATCATGCTTGCTTCGTAAAACAGGAATACCCTTTTTATTGGCAAGAGCTAGTACATCCTCGTGCACATGAAAACCACCCGTTACAAGCACCGCATTTTCATTTTCCAGAGCTAAAAGTTGAATGCGAGTACGGTCACCTACAATCAAAAGACCGCCATCATGGAGATAAGACAGGATATTTTGCTCTGTCATAGCCCCAATGGAGAATTTGCTAAACTCTCTCTCCAGCCCTTCCTGACCAGCTAAAACTTCAGAGGAGGTGACTTCTGCAATTTCAGCATAGGTTAGTCGCTCAATAGCCACTTTCTGAGATTTGACACGAATGGTTCCACTACGAGGACGGGTTTCTACAATTCCACGATTTTCAGCTTCTTTAATAGCACGATAAGCCGTTCCATCACTAACACCCAAGTGATTGGAAATACTACGAACGCTGACACGTTTTCCTATTGGTAACTCTTCCAGATAACTTAAGATTTCTTGGTGTTTACTCATTGAATTCTCCTTTTATGTATCGAAATTCAAGGTAGTCTCTCATTTTACGAGTATAGCGGTCACTCCCCTTGAATTGGCGAAAGAGACTAAAACCTGCTTTTTGAGCCACTTTTTGGCTAGCCTCATTTTCCAAATGGGTGATAATGGATAATTGTTTTATGCCAAATTCTTCAAATGAAAGCTGACATAGCTTGGTAACCACTTCTGTCATAAAACCTTGTGACCAAGAATCCTTCCTTAAGAAATATCCAATTTCTGCTTCTTTTTTGATTTCGTCTATTTTTTCAAACTTGATGGAACCAATCATTTCCTGATTGTCTTGGCTACAAATTGCCCAGACACCTAGAGGAGCCTTCATAAAATAGTTGGCAAGAGCGTACTGACTTTCTTCCAAACTTGCTTGACTGGGAAAAATAAACTGCAGATTTTTCGGATTTGAAGCAATATCGTAAAACGCTTGACTGTCACTAAAAAAGAAAGGACGCAAATACAAGCGTTCCGTTTCAAAGAAAGAAAACATTGCTAATTTGGTCCAAATATTCATAATTACCTCAACGGTTTAGTCTTCAACGAGTGTAATGTCCGCTCCAAGACTACGCAATTTTTCAATAATATCTGAGTAACCACGAAGGATAAACTCAATATTTGTAATTTCAGTCTGGCCTTGAGCCATCAAACCAGCGATCACAAGTGCAGCACCAGCACGAAGATCTGTAGCTTTCACCTTGGCACCTTGTAGAATTCGTCCACCAGTGTAGAAAATATGGTCATTTGTAGTCGCAATATCTGCATCCATTTTTGCTAATTCAAAGACATGGTTGACACGTTTTTCATAAATGGTATCAATAATAGTACCACGACCTTGAGCAGTTAATAAAAGTGGTGTGATTGGTTGTTGTAAATCCGTTGCAAATCCTGGATAGGGGGCAGTTTTAATATTGATGGCCTTCAAATCAGACTGTTCTTCAACGAAGATACTATCCTCAGAGACTGTCATGCGAACGCCCATTTCCTCTAGTTTGGCGATAAAACCTTCTAAATGCTCATAGAGAACATTGTTAATACGGATTCCTTTACCAACCGCTGCAGCAAGTGAAATATAGGTTCCAGCTTCGATACGATCTGGGATTACTTGGTGACGCGTTCCATGAAGTTTCTCGACACCATCAATAATGATAATATCAGTCCCTGCACCACGAATATGAGCCCCCATGTTGTTCAAAAGGGTAGCAACATCGATAATTTCCGGTTCACGAGCCGCATTTTCAATGACAGTACGTCCCTTAGCTTTTACTGCAGCAATCATGGTGTTAATCGTTGCACCAACGCTGACGGTATCCATGTAAATACTTGCGCCATGAAGCCCCGTACCTTGGGCAGATAAATTCATATTGTCTCCTTCGTAGCTCACTTTGGCTCCCATAGCTTCAAAGGCTTTTAAGTGAAGGTCAATCGGACGAGGTCCCAGATCACATCCACCAGGAAGTCCAACTGTAGCTTCACCAAAGCGACCTAAAAGACTTCCGTAGAAATAATAAGAAGCACGCAAGCTATTGATCTTGCCATAAGGCATTGGAATATTCTGAACACCTCTAGGATCAATCTCCAAAACATCATCGTAGCGTTTTACTTTTGCTCCCATGATTTCCATAATTTCTACAAGACTAGCAACGTCTGAAATATCCGGGACACAATCCAAAGTGACAACATCATCTGCCAGTATAATAGCAGGAATTAATGCTACAACACTATTCTTAGCACCGCTAATGGTGATCTCACCTTGCAATGGATGTCCACCATTGATGACAATTTTTCTCATGTTATACTCTTTCAAAATTTACTAAAAAGGTCTCTACACTCTATTATACCATAGTTCTCCTATTTTTCCCATTTCTGTTTAATAAAAATCACTCTCTTTTTATCTTCTAAGATAGAAAAAAGACCCATCACACAAGCACAAAAGCTTGGTATGATAGGCTTTTAAATGTTTAGATTAACGTACTGTACGGATACGCATTGTGTTTGTACGGACAGCTTCTCCAAGCGGTACACCTGCAACGATAACGATATCGTCACCAGACTCTACCAAACCTTGTTCTACTGCAATATTTTCAGCAAGTTCGAACATATCATCAGTGTTTGATGGACGTTCAGTTGCTACTGGGATAACACCCCAGTTCAACATCAATCCACGCTGAGTCAATTCGTCGAAAGTGATTGCCAAGATATCTGCATCTGGACGGTATTTAGAAATCAAGCGTGCAGTGTGACCAGTTTTAGTAAGGGTAACAATCAACTTGATATTCATTGAGTTAGTTGCATCCTTAACAGCTGATGCCATAACTTCAGTCTTAGAATTACGTGGCAAGTTAACTGATGACAAACGACCGTATTCTTTCAATAGGGTTTGAGCATTCTTATCGATAGTAGCCATTGTTGTTACTGACTCAAGTGGGTATTTACCATTTGCAGACTCACCTGAAAGCATTGTAGCGTCAGTTCCATCGATAACAGCGTTGAATACGTCTGATACTTCTGAACGAGTTGCACGTGGTTTTTCAGTCATGGTTTCAAGCATGTTTGTTGCTGTGATAACAACTTTACCTGCTGCGTTCACTTTAGTGATAATCATTTTTTGGTAAACTGGAACCATTTCGAATGGTACTTCGATACCCATGTCACCACGGGCGATCATGATACCGTCAGCAGCTTCGATGATTTCATCCAAGTTGTCGATACCTTGTTGGTTTTCGATTTTAGCAAACAATTGAACATGCCCGTTTCCAGTTTCTTCACAGATTGCACGAACTTCGTCGACGTCTTTTGCAGTACGTACGAATGAAATCGCGATGAAGTTGATACCTTGTTCAAGACCGAAACGGATATCATCGTTATCGCGCTCAGCAAGTGCTGGGAAAGGAATTTTAGTGTTAGGGATGTTTACACCTTTCTGCTTAGCAATGATACCGTCATTTTCAACGACTACTTCAAATTCACGAGTATCATCATCTTTTGCGAAAACACGAAGACCAAGTTTACCATCGTCAACCAAAACTTGGTGACCAACTTCAACATCATCGTAGATATCAAGGGCACCAGCAATGTTCAAAGCAATCACTTCACGAGTTGATTTGATACCTTGTTTAGTTGCAACACGGATTTTTTCACCTGTTGTGTATGAATACTCTTTTGCGTCACCTTCGAACAATTCAGTACGGATTTCTGGACCTTTTGTATCAAGAAGGAAACCAACCTTCTTACCAGCAAGTTTTTCAGCAAGTTTAACAGTTGCCATACGCTCACCTTGTTCTTGGTGGTCACCGTGTGAGAAATTGAAACGGAAAGTATTTGCACCAGCTTCGATCAACTTAGCAATATTTTGAGCTGAAGCTTCAACGTCAAGTTTTTCTCCCCAGTATCCGTCATCACCGAATTTTTTACCACCACGGATTTCTACCGCAGGACCCAAAGTTGCAACGATTTTTACACGTTTGTTCATGATTTTTGTGACTCCTTTATATAATTCGACCTTTTGGTCATTTTACTAGATTAATAAAAGTTGATTAGGACAAGCTCTTGTTCAAGCTAGCAAGTCCAAGGTCAGCTTTGTGAGGGTTGTTAACAACGATTTTGCCATCTTCAGTCAAGCTAAACAAAGCTCCCTCTTCTGCTGTTCCAAGAATTGGATTTTCAACCATTTTTTCATTACGAATACCAACAGCGACACCACCGATTCCTTGTTTGAGGAGTTTAACAGCATGTGCGCCTAGGCGTGACGCTAATACACGGTCACGAGCAGTTGGTGAACCACCACGTTGGATATGTCCAAGCTCAGTCACACGAAGGTCACTAGTATCTCCTGCTTCCTTGAGTTTCTTACCGAATTCATCGGCAGACATAACCCCCTCGGCCAAAACGATGATGTTGTGTTTTTTACCGCATTTGTAACCAGCTTTGATACTAGCTACGATATCTTCCATGTTGAAGCCTTCTTCAGGGATAATGATTTCATCAGCACCAGTTGCAATACCTGCCCAAAGTGCGATATCACCAGCATTACGTCCCATTACTTCTACAACGAAAGTACGACGGTGACTTGATGATGTATCACGAATCTTATCAATCGCATCCATTGCAGTAGTAACTGCAGTATCAAATCCAATTGTGAAATCAGTACCTACGATGTCATTATCAATTGTGCCAGGCAGACCGATAGCTGGGAATCCATGCTCAGTCAAGCGCATAGCTCCGTGATAAGAACCGTCACCACCGATAACTACGACTCCTTCAATACCGTGTTTTTTCAATTGCTCAATCCCTTTAAGTTGACCTTCGAGTTCTGCAAACTCAGGGTAACGAGCAGAGTGAAGGAAAGTACCACCACGTGAAATGATGTCTCCCACTGAAGCAGCATCAAGTGGATAAATTTCACCGGCAACCATACCTGCGTACCCATCATAGATACCAAAAACTTCCATTCCTTCTGAGATTGCTTGGCGAACTACTGCACGAATAGCAGCATTCATACCAGGGGCGTCTCCACCGCTAGTCAAAACAGCAATACGTTTCATTTGGTTTATGCTCCTTTTTCTTTTAACATTCTTACTGATTATACCACATTTAAATCGAAAATTCTTCTATTTTCCGTATTTTTAGCGATAAATCGTTTTCATAGCAATTCCCTCTAATTTTTCCTCTAGAGCAGAATCTTTTCTTACAAAATGTTGTGTAGAAACAACCGTTTTTTGTTCCTCTTCATACCTGATAATGACAGGGATTGGGCCTTTGTATTGTTCTAGAATATTTGAAATTTCTTTATCATTTTCATGATTTTTAACTTGAATCCAGAATCGTTCCGCCACTGCTTCTTTCAAATCTTGTGCAATCATTTGCAGACGGCCATCTCGAGATTGAACTTTACCATTGATATAGTAAAATTTCCCTTCGGATAAAATGGAAGCAAATTTTCTATATTGGTCTGAAAATACAGTTACATCCATCCGAGACTTACTATCATGAACCTGTAGAAAAGCCATACTCTCGCCTTTCTTGGTTCGAATCACTTTAATCTTTTGAACTTCAACTAGGAGAGTGGCTTGAGCTCCCTCGGTTAGATTAGTGATTGGCGTCGTCGGATATAGGGCTTGCTTGGCAAGAGTCTGGAGAGGATGGGCACTGATACCTACCCCAATCAGTTCCTGCTCTTTGTAAAATTTCTCTGCCTCTGTAAAATCATCAGCTTCAGTCCAACTATAATTTGTATCCGCAAAGAGACCTCCCAACTCCTCAACAAAGACAAATAAGTTTGGTAGGTTCACTAAGATTTTCTGGCGATTCTTGTCAAATTCATCAAAAAGCCCCAGTTCAACCAAAGGCGTCAGAAGCGACAGTTTCTTGTAATTCTTGGGAAGACGTGTGACGAAATCTTCAATGCTTGAGAAAGGACGATTTTCGATGATCCAATAAGACAAATCTCTCGGCATTCCCTTAATGGCTTTCAAACCAAGATAGATTGTCTTCTGGGTGATTTTATCATGATAGGGAATGCTGTTAATGGCTAAAGGCGCTACATCAAATCCCATCTGAAGAGCATCTACAATATAATCACTGCTTGAATAATTCAACATAACTTGAAAGAAAATAGCAGGATAATGGGTTTTAAAATAAGCAAGTTGGAAAGCAAGGGCTGAGTAAGCATAGGCATGGGATCTATTAAATCCATAACCTGCAAACTTTTCCATCACTGCAAAAACTTGGTTGGCCCTTTCTTCTGAATGCCCCAGTTTCATAGCTCCTGTGATAAAATCTTCCTTCATTAAATGCATCTCTTTAGCATTTTTCTTACCCATGGCTCGTCTGAGGATATCGGCTTTGCCAAGGCTGAAACCTCCAAAGCGCTGAGCCACCTGCATGACTTGCTCTTGATAGAGCATGATACCATAGGTTGATGACAGGATGTCTTCCAAGGCAGGGTCCAGCACCGTCACCTTTTCTTTGCCGTGCTTACGAGCCACAAAATTATCGATATAATCACTAGCACCTGGTCTGTTGAGGGATGTCGTTGCCACCACTTCTTCGAAAACTTGCGGCTTGACTCGTTTCAAGAGTCGAATGGCTCCTGGTTGTTCAAATTGGAAAATACCTTTAGTATTTCCAGCTGCAAAGAGAGCCAAGGTTTCTTCGTCTTCCAAATCAATCTCTTCGATTTTAAGATGAACTCCCTCTGATTCCGCAAGTAATTCCTGCATTTTTTGTACGAAAGTCAGGTTACGTAAACCGAGGAAATCCATTTTTAGAAGTCCATTAGCTTCAACACCATGAGCATCATACTGGGTGATGAGCATATCCTCACCATATTTGAGCGGGATATAGTCTGTCAGATCTTGGTCACTCATGACGACTCCTGCAGCATGGATAGAGGTCTGACGAGGATACCCTTCAATCTTTCTAGCAATATCAAAAGCTTTTTGGTATTCAATCTTGCTATTGATGACCTGTCTAAATTGCAAATTCTTTTCATAGGCCGTCGTTAGCGTATCTCGGAAACTGATTTTTTTCGTAATATTTGTTAATTCGTACTCTGGAACGCCATAGCGTTTGAAAACATCACGAATTGCCTGTTTTGCTCCAAAGGTCGAATAAGTGACAATCTGCGCCACGTGTTGACTGCCATAGCGATCACGAACATAACGAATGAACTCTGGTCTATAAAGGTCAGGGATGTCGATATCGATATCAGGCATGGTGTAGCGCTCACGATTTAAAAAGCGCTCGAAAATCAAGTTCTTTTCAACCGGATCAATCCCTGTGATGTCAAGTGAGTAGGCGACCAAACTACCCACAGCAGAACCACGCCCCATTCCCATATAGTAGCCTTGGGAACGTCCAAAACGGAGCAAATCCCAAACTACAAGAAAATAGTCGTCAAATCCCATATCATGAATCACAGCCAATTCCTCATTCAGTCGCTCATGATAGATAGCTGAGGTTAGCCCCTTGTCAATCAAGCCTTTCTCAGCTCTTGCTCGAAGCTCTTCCACCGCTGGTCTTTCAGGATTAAAGCGAGGAAGTTTTAAACTTGGGTCGATTTGATAGCTTACATTCTCTATCAAATCCTGGAGATTGGCAAGTGCCTGAGGAAAACGATTTTTAAATCGAGCTTCTAAATCTGAAGCAGGTAAAAAAATCCCTTGTTGTGAATGCACATCCACTTCTCTCAGGCTGACATTGTCCTTGACTGCTGACAAGATTTGTAAAACCTGTAGGTCTTCTTTTTCAAAAGAGTTGACCTGATAGAGTGGAAGAATGGGTCTGGTAAAGACCTCTTGAGGAGTATCTGGACTGACACCGATAAAATAATCATGCCCCAAACCCAGCTGTTCGATTCCTTCAAAATAAGGAACAATAATGGCAACATCTTCGAGGTGACTGGTGAAGTCAGACCAATTTTTTCGTCCAGTCATTTTTAAAGTGGATAACTTCATCAACTCTTGGTAACCTTTAGTAGACAGAGCTAGAAAACGGAAAGAAATCGCCCTGTCGTCTATAATCAAGTTCATTTCAAGACCAATTAAGGGTTGGATTCCATATTTTCGAGTCACTTCTAAAAAGTGATAGGCTCCATAGAGATTATCCACATCCATGATAGCAAGGTGAGAATAGCCATAGTCTTTAGCCGTTTGTACATATTTTTCAATCGAAACCACACTTTCCATAAAACTGTAAACAGTCTTGGTATCGAGCTGTGCAATCATTTCTTCTCCCCCTTGCTTTAGATATAGTACTATTATACCATTTTAAAAACTAGAATGAAAAGGTAGAGACCATTCTTTTAAAGTGACTTCATCACAGGTCAACAATATCTTTTTTACCTTATTTTTGATATACTAAATTTAGAATATTTCCAAAGGAGAGCGCCATGCGTTTTAATCAATTCAGCTACTTGCCCGTTTCTCATTCGCAAGTTTTACGCGAGTTATCTCAGCTTGGTTTGAAGCTGGTACCAGAACAAGCATCAAAAAAACAACTTGAACAATTTGTCCGCTGGAGTTTTTTCACTTATAAAAATACCGACTATCCTTTGTCTGTCCTAGCAGCTGACAAGGAGACTGATCTCCTTGCCTTCTTTCAGTCAGATTGTGACCTGACTCCTGAGATTTTTTATACTGTGGCTTTTCAACTTCTAGGATTTAGTTATCTGGTTGACTTTGAAGACGCCGAACAATTCCGTAAAGAAACTGGATTTCCTATTGTTTATGGAAATCTCATTAAAAATCTTTATCAATTGCTCAATACACGAACTAAAAAAGGAAACACGCTCATCGACCAACTTGTTAGTGATGGACTCATTTTAGAAGACAATCACTACCACTACTTTAACGGCAAGAGCTTGGCAACCTTCTCTACTCATGATGTCATTCGTGAAGTCGTGTATGTAGAGAGTCGTGTGGATACTGATAAAGACGGTCTCCCTGACTTAGTCAAGGTCAGCATTATTCGCCCTCGATATGATGGACAGATTCCTGCGGTTATGACTGCCAGTCCTTATCACCAAGGCACCAACGACAAAGCCAGCGACAAGGCTCTCTACAAAATGGAAGGTGAGCTTGAGGTCAAGCCACCCCACATCATCGAGCTTGAGGAACCCAAGCTGAATGTAGTCGAACCTCATGGTCAAGCAGAAGTCGTCACAGAAGCTGAAGAAAAGCTATCTCATATCAATAGCTCATATACTCTAAATGACTACTTCCTCCCACGTGGATTTGCCAATCTCTATGTATCGGGTGTTGGTACCAAGGATTCCCAAGGGCTCATGACCAATGGTGACTACCAGCAGATTGAGGCTTATAAAAATGTCATTGATTGGCTCAATGGTCGTTGTCGTGCCTTTACTGACCACACGCGCAAACGGCAAATCAAGGCTGACTGGTCAAACGGCAAAGTCGCAACAACAGGAATTTCTTATCTAGGCACCATGTCCAATGGTCTCGCGACAACTGGTGTTGATGGTTTAGAAGTGATTATCGCTGAAGCAGGTATTTCCTCTTGGTATAACTACTATCGTGAAAATGGTCTGGTAACCAGCCCTGGTGGTTATCCAGGTGAGGATTTTGACTCACTTGCTGAGCTTACCTACTCCCGCAATCTCTTAGCTGGTGACTATATCCATGGTAATGAAGCTCATCAAGCGGACTTAGAGAAGGCTAAAGAGAAACTCGATCGCAAGACTGGTGACTACAATCAATTCTGGCACGACCGCAACTATCTACTCAATGCTCACAAGGTTAAAGCTGAGGTCGTCTTTACGCATGGTTGTCAAGATTGGAACGTCAAACCACTTCATGTATATCAGATGTTTCATGCTCTTCCTGACAATATTCGCAAGCACCTCTTTTTCCATCATGGTGCCCATGTCTATATGAATAACTGGCAGTCAATTGACTTCCGCGAGTCCATGAATGCCCTCTTAAGCAAGAAATTGTTAGGACTTACAACAGACTATCAACTTCCTACTGTCATCTGGCAAGACAATACTGTACCTCAGACGTGGCAGACTCTTGATGACTTTGGCAAGCAAGATGAACTGCATACCTTCTCTCTTGGAACTGAAGAAAAAGTGATTCAAAACCAGTATGATCAAAAAGATTTTGATCGTTATGGTAAGACTTACCAGACTTTCAATACAGAACTTTACCAAGGAAAAGCCAATCAAATCACCATTGACCTTCCAGTAACTCAAGACATTCACTTAAATGGTCGAGCAGAGCTGAAACTTCGTGTCAAATCAAGTACAAACAAGGGCTTATTATCTGCTCAACTGCTGGAACTTGGACAAAAGAAATATCTACAGCCTTATCCAGCTGTTTTAAGTGCTAGAACCATTGACAACGGTCGCTACCATATGCTTGAAAATCTCTGCGAACTGCCATTCAATCCAAGTGTTCAACGTGTCATCTCCAAAGGCTACCTTAATTTACAAAATCGAAATGATTTACTAACTGTTGAGAACATAGAAGCTGAAAAATGGATGGAAATCCAATTTGCCCTACAACCTACGATTTACAAGCTGAAAAAAGGTAACACACTTCGCCTTGTTCTCTATACTACCGACTTTGAAATCACTGTCCGTGATAATACAGACTATCACTTAACAGTCGATCTCACACAATCCTCCATCACCATCCCCTCATAAAAGGAGCCAGCCTCATATGAATAAATCTGAACATAGACACCAACTTATCCGTGCGCTTGTAGCCAAAAATAAGATTCATACACAGGCAGAGTTGCAAGCTTTACTAGCTGAAAATGATATTCAAGTCACACAGGCCACTCTCTCACGCGATATCAAAACCATGAATCTATCAAAGGTTCGCGAAGCAGATCATTCTTATTATGTTTTAAATACTGGCTCCATCTCCAAGTGGGAAAAACGCTTGGAAAACTATATGGAAGATGGCTTGGTCATGCTACGTCCTGTCCAGCATCAGGTTGTCCTCAAAACCTTGCCAGGCCTTGCCCAATCGTTTGGAGCTGTTCTCGATGCTCTCAATTTTAAACAAATCATTGCCACCGTATGTGGTGATGATGTCTGCCTTCTTATCTGTGAAAACGCTGAAGAAGCACAGACTTGCTTTGAAATTCTTAAAAAATTTGCGCCACCATTTTTCTTCAATGACTAAAAAATTCCCCGTGATGAATACAATCACGGGGTTTTGTTTTATCAATGTTGATAGGCTATTTTTCTTCTCTATCAGCCTTCTCATTGCCTTTTTTTTCTCGTGCCAATCTAAGAGCACGTTTGGGATTGAGACGATTAAACAATTCTTCTAGTTTTTTTTCATTCCATACATCTGCTGCAGAAACAAAATTTCCATCTGCATCTCGGAATGATATCGGTTTATCTCCCATATCAATCTCCTAGTCTACAAATTCAAACTCAAATTTACCAATTCGGACCAGATCTCCATCCTTGGCTCCACGCGCACGAAGGGCTTCGTCAACCCCCATACCACGTAACTGGCGAGCAAACTTCATGACAGACTCATCACGGTCAAAGTTGGTCATGTTAAAGAGTTTCATGAGTTTTTCACCAGAAAGTACCCATGTCGCATCATCATCGCGGCTAATTTCAAAGGCTTTTTCTTCCTCATCAAAGCCATAGTAAGCTTCTTCTTCCATATCAGACTCGTTATAGAGCAAGAACTCTGGAGTCTTATCCAACAATTCAGCTGTCGCGTCCAAAAGAGTCGCCAACCCTTGCTTGGTTAAACCAGAAATAGGGAAGATGGCTGGTAGTTCTTCAAACTCGTCGTAATTTTCAGCTAATTTCTTCTTGAATTCTTCAAGATTTTCCTGACTTTCAGGCATATCCATCTTATTGGCTACAATAATCTGTGGACGCTCCATGAGGCGAAGGTTGTAGGACTCCAATTCTTTATTGATAGCAAGATAATCTTCGTAAGGATCACGACCTTCACTAGCAGACATATCGATGACATGGAGGATGACTCGTGTGCGTTCGATATGACGGAGAAACTGGGTTCCCAATCCGACACCCTGACTAGCTCCTTCAATCAAACCCGGAAGGTCTGCTACTGCAAAAGATTCACCTGACTGCGTACGAACCATACCTAGATTAGGGACAATCGTCGTAAAGTGGTAAGCACCGATTTTGGGTTTAGCTGAAGTGATGACACTAAGCAAAGTTGACTTTCCGACAGAAGGGAAACCGACCAAACCGACATCCGCCAAGATTTTTAATTCTAGTTGCAACTCACGTTCTTGACCTGGCTCCCCATTCTCAGAAATCTCAGGTGCAGGATTTTTTGGTGTCGCAAAACGGATGTTTCCTCGACCACCTCGACCACCATGGGCCACGATAAATTCTTGACCATGCTCAATCAAGTCTGTAATGACTTTACCTGTTTCTGCATCACGTACAGTCGTTCCTTGTGGTACACGAACACGAAGATCTTCTGCACCACGTCCATGCATTCCTTTAGTCATCCCTTTTTCACCAGATTCGGCCTTGAAATGACGGTTATAGCGGAAATCCATCAAGGTACGCAAGCCTTCGTCCACAACGAAAACGACGTTACCTCCACGTCCACCATCACCACCCCAAGGACCACCATTCGGGACATACTTTTCACGACGAAAGGCGACCATGCCATCGCCACCATTACCAGCCTTGACCTTGATCTTAGCTGTATCTAAAAACATACTCATATTTTCTTCTCACTTTAAAAAGGACTGGAAAATCCAGTCATTAGTTATTGTTTCTATCTTAGCAACTTGCTTAGAATCTGCTAAAAGCTCCAAGCGCTGTCGCAAAGATACCAGCAAGGGTTACAAACAACATAATTAGCACGACAAAAAGCGTTACTTTTTCAAACATTGTTTTTTTACGTTTTCCATTATCTCCAAAAGCCATTTGGACTCCTTTTTATTTCTCTTTGTTCTATTCTGATTCTCTTTTAATATTCGCTAGAAACAGGTGCAATTACCCATAAAATCAAGTAAGCAAGTACCCCTGCCCCATAACAAAAGGCAAGAACGCCCCAAATCACACGGACAATAGTAGGGTCAATATCCAAATAGTGGGCTACACCTGCGCAAACGCCTCCAATTTTTTGATCTCTACCACTTCTCATAAATTTTTTTGCCATCTTTTATTCTCCTATATTTTTACTAATCTCTCCAGTAAGCTCGGATGCTAGACAACTGCTTTTTAGAAGCCTTTAATATTCGTTTAGACTCTTTAACCGGAGCTGAAACAGCCTGCTGAGGTAGGTACAAAATAGTTTTTAAGAATCGCTGTGTCATAGGCTCATCTCCACGTAGTTCCTGCTCAAATTTATTTGAAATCATCGCATCGAGATAAAACTCATGAACTCGCTTCCCAAAATTCTCAGCCGAAATCTCATACAACTTATCCGCCAACTTTTGTTCAGACATATCAGGAGTAGCTATCAAGGCTTCGAGGATAGCGCCCGCAAGCTCTCGTTCTCCATAATAAAGTGTTCCAAACATTTTGTCACTGATCAGATTATCCAGATAAGGATTGCCATGAGCGATGACAGGCGTTCCACTGGCTAGACTCTCTAGATAAGTCAAGCCTTGGGTTTCACTAGTGGATGCAGAGATAAAGAAATCAGCCGCTTTATAGTATAAGGCTGTCTCACTTGGAGCAATCATACCAGTAAAAATCACATGATCTTGGATCTGCAATTTCACTGCTTGTTCCTTCAGACTGTCCAGATAAGGGCCGTCACCTGCAACAACAAGTTTCACCTTGTCTTCTTCTTTCAATACCTCAACAAAGGCATCTAGGACTGCTTGGATATTCTTCTCATAGGAGATACGAGAAAGACTCAGCAACATTTTCTCATCTTCTTTAATCCCAAGCTTAGATCGAAGGGCAGTTAAATTCTCTTCCTTAATCTCAGGTCGTTCAAACTTAGCCAACTCAATTCCAGTTGGGATGACACGCTTTTCAACCTTGACTTTGTATTTAGATAAAAGGTCACGAACAATCTCACTAGGGCAAATCACGCCATCTACATCGTGAAGAAAGCCCCGCACCAGATATTTTACCATGCTTGGCCGTATCAGCATACCCTTAGCAATATAATGTACATAGTCTTCGTACTGAGTATGGTAGGTATGGATAACAGGAATTTTCAATTCTCTTGCAATCCAAATCCCAAGCAAACCTAGTGAAAACTCTGTCTGGGTATGAATGATATCGAGTTGATACTGCTTGGCAATTTCAAGCGCCTTTGTAAAACCTCGGTAGGCAAATCGTCGATCCTTAAACGCAAAGAAAGGGACACTCGGAATTCGAATAATTTGCCAATCCTCGTATCGGTTCACGTCTTTATCAGTCGTTGTAAAGATAAAAACTGCATGTCCTTGCTTTTCAAGCTCAGTTTTCAAAGTCCGAATACTAGTCGCAACCCCGGAAACTTGAGGGAAATAGGTATCTGTAAATAAACCAATTCGCATAAATTACCTCACTTTTTACCCAAAGCAGCCTGTTCTCGATAAAATTTTAACCAGATTTCCAACAAATGCTCCTCAGAGTACTCTTTGGAGATCTCGCGAGCTTTTTCTTTCAAGTCTTTCAACTTTTCAGGATGATCTTTGTATTCGATAATGGCTTCTCTCATCTCAGAAACATCACTTGTAGCACGATAATTCCCTTCAAGGATGACCTTATACAAGTCCAAATCCCTTAACATAATCGGCGCCTCGCAACTTGCCGCCTCTAAGATGGTCATAGGGAATAATTCGTTGTAACTTGGTAGCAAGAACAGATCCGCCATAGCGTAAAGTTCCCGCATCCGTTCCGGTGACACAATTCCGGGGAAAATTAGATTTTTAGGTGGATTGTCCATGATTTTTTTATAGCGTTCATAACCATCTGTTATTCCACCAAATGAAAAACCACCAGCCCAGATAAAAGTAATTTCTGGCAATTCCTCAGCAAGACGGATAAAATCATCAATCCCTTTACGTTTCTGAACCTGACCTGCACCGACAACAACAAACTGATTCTCAGCTAAATCCATTTCCTGACGAAGTTTTGCTACTTGGTCAGCTGGTAGTGGATGCCATTTTTCTTTGTTTACAAAATTTGGGATGTAAGTTACTTTTTCACGCGGAATACCAGCAGCTACCAAATCCTCGATAAACATGGGATTGACCACGACCAAGTGTTCCATTCGGTTATAAAAAGAAAACACATAACGTTTGATAATTCCCTTTAAGAAAAATGGAATTTTCAAGCTTCCCTCAAGCGTATCAGGCAAGAAATGCACATAGCCAATTTTTCTCCCCGAGCGTTTCTTTTGGAAAGTAGATAAATAATAGGGGAAATCAATGGTATGAAAGTGAGTTACATCTGCCTCTACAGGAAGATTCTCCGTAACAATCAACTGGTCTTTGGCATCTCGATGTAGGAGGCGTACCAACTCACGGTAGGCGCCTGATACTCCTTGACCAGCTACTTTTTCACTTGAACTTAGCATATTGATACGCAATTTTTCGTTTTCCATACCATTCATTATACCATTTTATTTCCAGAAAATCAGCAAAAGAAAGAAGAGACCAAAGGAAAAAGGATAAAATTACCTTATTTTCCAATCGTCTCTCACATTTTTCTTAGTCTTTATTTAATTCCTAGGGCGATCCGCGCATAGCGACTCATTTTTTCAACCGTCCAAGCTGGATACCAGACCAATTTAACTTCGGTATTGGTTACCTCAGGCACATCTGTCATCGCATCATGTATCTGGTCTGTCAAAAGGTCAGCCAGTGGGCAGCCCATAGTTGTCAAGGTCATATCAATTTCAGTGTGACCTGTTTCACCATCAAAACGAATTTCATAAATCAAACCTAGGTTGACAATATCAATCCCCAACTCAGGGTCGATGACTTCTTCCAAAGCATTTAAAATGCGTGTTTTGATCGTTTCAATTTGCTCTTCTGTATAAGCCATGTTATTCCTCACTCTTAGTCTTCAATAAAATCACGAAGGGGTTTGCTGCGACTTGGTTGGCGCAATTTTCTCAAAGCCTTGGCCTCGATCTGACGGATACGCTCACGAGTCACGTTAAAGACTTTCCCAACATCTTCAAGAGTACGCATTTTCCCATCGTCCAAACCGAAGCGCAAGCGCAAGACGTTTTCTTCACGGTCTGTAAGAGTATCCAAGACTTCATCCAACTGCTCACGCAAAACGATACGAGTTGTGTAGTCTACGGGATTTTCAATCACTTCGTCTTCGATAAAGTCCCCAAGATGGCTATCGTCCTCTTCACCAATCGGTGTTTCAAGCGATACAGGTTCTTGGGCGATTTTTAGGATTTCACGGACCTTGTCAGGTGTCATATCCATACGTTCAGCAATTTGTTCAGGAGTTGGATCTTGGCCCAATTCTTGAAGGAGATTCCGCTGTTCACGGACAAGCTTGTTAATCGTTTCAACCATGTGAACAGGAATACGAATGGTACGAGCCTGATCAGCGATAGCACGAGTGATCGCCTGACGAATCCACCAGGTTGCATAAGTAGAAAATTTAAAGCCTTTTGAATAATCAAACTTGTCCACGGCTTTCATCAAGCCCATGTTTCCTTCTTGGATCAAATCAAGAAACTGCATACCACGACCTACGTATCGCTTAGCAATCGAAACTACCAAACGAAGGTTGGCCTCTGCAAGACGCTGTTTAGCTTCGATATCACCAGCTTCAACAGCTAGGGCCAATTCTTTTTCTTCTTCATTGGTCAAGAGAGGAACAACCCCAATTTCCTTCAAATACATACGGACAGGGTCATTAACCTTGGCAGAGGTTGAGCCAATCAAATCCTCATCACTGAGTTCTGGCTCTTCTTCTGCACTTAGCACACGCGCACTTGGATTCCCTTCGTTATCAGTGATAGAAATTCCAGCATCCTGAATCCGTTGCAAAAGGTCTTCAATGCCGTCTGCATCAAGAGTAAAAGGAATAACCAGATTTGAGTTGATTTCATCGTCTGTTGCTGTTCCTGTTTTTTTGTGGTTACGGATAAAGTCTGCTACTTGCACATCAAATGTGGTTACTTCTTTTTGTTTTGTTGCCATTATTACTCCATTCTTCTCTTTTGGGAAATCAATCGTTGCAATTCTTCCAAGGCTGTGTCTGTATCTCCTACATGACTAGCTTCCTGCACTTTCTTTTTAATCCTTAAATTGTCCTTGCTGAGGAGGGCACGGTTAAGAGTCGCTTCGACTTCAGAAAGTTCTTGAGGCGACATCTCTGTTGGCAAATCTAGACCAAGAACATGGTACCAGGCATTTTCAACCTCAGGAGTCTGATGAGACAGTTCCTCTGATCCGATTTCTCCCTCTACACTTAATAATTCGTAAAGAATCTGAAATTCTGGGGTATCAAAGAAAAAATCTTCTCTTAATCGGTAGTCATTTAACACAACTGGATTCTCAGCCATCCTATAAAGGAGATGAGCCTCTGCTCTCATAACTGCTGTCAGTTGCCGCGTCACAGGTAAACTAATCGCTGCTGGTGTAGCTTGCTCCTTGACCCTCTCCTGCCTTTGAACAATCCGACTTTCATTTACAATCTGTTCTACTTGCTGGTAATCAAAGGAAGGTAGGTTATCCGCCAGAATGTGGATGTATGAATTCTGGGCAGTGATGGACTTTTCTTTGGCGATTAAGGGCGCAATCTTTTCAATGAACTCGATTTGCGCTTGCAAGTTATCACTATTCTCAGGTTTGAGTTGGTGAATATAGAACTCTATGGGACTGATACGTGTCTTGGTTAAGAGGTAGGCTAGGTCTTCAGCAGAATTCTTTTGTAAATATTCATCTGGGTCCATGGCATCAGGTACTCGAATAACCTCCACTGAAAAGTCTTTTAACTCCTCTAGTGCCTTGGCTGTTGCTGCCTGCCCTGCCTTGTCACCATCATAGCTGAGAACTATCTTTTTGGTGAAGCGTTTGAGGTGATCAACATGTTCCTTGCTCAGAGCTGTACCCATGGAAGCTACAGCATTTTCTATGCCAGCACGGTAGGCTGCGATAACATCCATGAAGCCTTCCATCAGATAGAGTTCTGTAATCTTACCTGTTCCCTTTTTTGCCTTATCCAAATGATACAATTCGTAACTCTTGTTAAAAATTGCAGTTGAACGACTATTTTTATACTTGGCAGTCTGATTATCTGTTTCTTGCCAAATACGACCAGAAAAGGCAATGACTTGCCCCTTGTCGTTGGTCAAAGGAAAGACAATACGTCCGAAAAAGGTATCAAAGAACTGATTGTCATCTGACAAATAAAACAAGCCTGAATCCAATAAATACTTTTCCTCAAACTTGCCAGATAAACGTTGGTAAAGATAGTTTCTCTCGGCTGGAGCTAGTCCAATTTGGAAGTGCTTCAGAACATCATCCGTCAATCCACGTTTGTAGAGATAAGCCCTTGCTTCTTCTCCCATCTTGGTCGTCATGAGGATTGCATGGTAAAAACGAGCAGCTTCTTCATGCATATCATATAGAGCTTGATGAGGAGAAACCTGTTGAGGACGAGACTGGATAGGCATAGCTAGTTGAATACCGACGCGCTCACCTAAGAGCTGAACGGCTTCCATAAAGGACACACCTTGGTATTCTTCGATGAACTTAAAAACATCTCCTGAGCGCCCACAACCGAAACAATGGTAAAACTGCTTGTCTTCAACAACGTTGAAAGAGGGGGTCTTTTCACCATGAAAAGGACAGAGCCCTAAATAGTTCCGTCCAGCCTTTTGTAAAGAAATCACGTCGCCTATGACTTCCACAATGTTGGTATTGTTTTTGATTTCTTCAATAACTTGCTTGTCAACCATACACAATACCTCCATCTTATCATAGTTTTACGTTAACTAGTATAGCTTATTTCTGAAAAAAAGTAAACCATTTCATACGCTTTCCGGAATTCTCTTTGCCATATTTTTCTTGATAGAAAGGGAAGATAAAAAACTCAGAAACACTTTCAGGATTCTAAGTTTTTCTTCACTATTTTTGATGATAATTTAACTCATCTATTCAAATAATTGATAGTAGTCTGAAATTTTCATCTTAGCTTTTTCTTCTTTATTGAGGTCTTGGATGATACGGCCTTCCTTCATGACAATCAGACGATTTCCATATTTGAGGGCGTCTTCCATATGGTGAGTAATCATCAAGGCTGTCAGATGATCTTTGCTGACAAATTCATCTGTTAACTCCATCAATGCAACACTGGTCTTTGGGTCGAGAGCTGCTGTGTGTTCATCCAACAAGAGCAACTCTGGTCGCTTCAAGGTTGCCATCAAGAGACTTAAGGCCTGACGTTGACCGCCTGAAAGAAATTCAATCGGGGTGTCAAGATGTTTTTCAAGGCCATTTCCCACTTTTTCAATGGTAGCTTGAAACTCTTCTCTATGGCTTGATAGCCTTCTAGGCAGGAGTCCTCTCTTCTCACCGCGAAACTTGGCAATCAAGAGGTTTTCCGCTACCGTCATACGGGGAGCCGTACCCATTTTAGGATCCTGGAAGACACGAGACAAGTACTTAGCCCTCTTTTCAGGTGAAAAATGAGTCACGTCCTCGCCCATGATACGGATACTTCCGCTTGTTAAAGGGAGTGTGCCTGCGATTGTATTAAAAAGAGTTGACTTCCCAGCTCCATTGCCACCTAGGATGGTAATGAAATCATGTTCGAAAATTTCAAGAGAAACATCATTAAGGATAATTTTTTCCTCGTCAAAGCCATTCGTGATGACTTTGGTAGCATTTTTTAATTCTACAATTGCTGTCATTTGCTAAACTTGACTCCTTTCAGGTATTTGCTTTTGAAGGTTGGAATCATAAGGCAAACTGCCAAAATCAAGGCGCTGTACAAACGCAGATAACTTGTATTAAATCCAAGAGCAATCACTCCCCATACGAGGAACTGATAAGCGATAGAACCCACAACGATGGTCATGAGTCGCTCTGCTAGGGACAAACTCTTGAACAAAACCTCACCAATAATCAAGCTAGCAAGCCCTACGACAATCACCCCGATTCCTCGAGAAACATCTGCGTATCCTTCTTGTTGAGCAATTAAGGCTCCTGCAAGCGCGATAATCCCATTTGAAAGAACCAAACCCCTGAGTTCCATACGACCAGTATGAATTCCAAAACTACGAGCCATATCAGGATTATCACCTGTAGCGATGTAGGCCTGACCTAGTTTGGTATCTAGAAAAAAGAGCATGAGGCCAATAACAAGGGCAACAAAGATAAATCCAGTCAGGAGTTGATTGAGGTTCGAATCAAAAGGTAAAACATCCTGAATTTGCTTGGTGCCAAGAAGCCCCAGATTGGCACGCCCCATAATCATGAGCATGATAGAATGGCAGGAAGTCATGACCAAAATCCCAGATAAGAGAGTTGGAATTTTTCCTTTGGTATATAAGAGACCTGTCGCCATGCCAGCTAGACAGCCTGCCCCTACTGCAGCCAAGGTCGCTAAAAATGGATTGACTCCTTGTGTTATCAGGGTAACAGCTACTGCTCCTCCTAGAGGAAAAGAGCCCTCAGTGGTCATATCTGGGAAATTCAAAATTCGAAAGGTCATAAAGATTCCCAAACCTAAAATCGCCCACACCATTCCCTGAGAAATAATGGATACTATCATAATTTTTCACTCATTTCTTTCTTTGGTAAAAATGGGAGGAGATGTCCCCAACTCCTCCTTTATCCTTATTCAATCACTTGCCCCGCTTCTTTTAGAACAGACTCAGGAATGGTGATACCAAGTTCTTGCGCTAGTTTTTTGTTGATAACCGACTTACCAGTTGAAAAGACATTAACTGGTGTATCAGCTGGTTTTTCACCTTTCAAAACTTTGGCAATCATCTTACCAGTAGCTACTCCAAGATCGTGTTGGTCAACTACTACAGATGCTAAACCACCTGCTTCTACCATGGCAGTGGCGCTTGGGTAGATTGGCTTTTTAGCTGTTTGGTTACTTGAAACAACTGTTGAGAATGCGGATGCGATGGTGTTGTCAATTGGAACCCAGATTGCATCGACCTTGCTTGTCATGACATTAACTGTTGAAGCAATTTCATTGGTTGATGGAACGGCAAAGGTTTCGACTATCAAACCTGCTTTTTCAGCATAAGCCTTGAATTCTTCTACCTGTGTTTTTGAGTTATCTTCGCTACTTGAGTAAAGAGCTCCGATTGTTTTGACATTTGGTGTAAGAGTTTTTATCAATTCCACTTGCTGTTCAGCTGGGTTATGATCTGACACCCCTGTGATGTTGCCACCTGGTTTTTTCAAATCTTTGACCAAGTTAGCACCGATTGGGTCTGTAATAGCAGCCATGATAACAGGTAGGTCTTTTGTAGCACTAGCTAGTCCTTGAGCAGCTGGTGTTGCAATCCCAACAACGACATCGTTTCCATTTGCCACCAATTGTTTACTCATGGTTGCAACCTTGCTCTGATCACCTTCTGAGTTCATAAAGTCGATTTTTACTTGGTCACCTTTATAGCCTTCTTCAGCTAATCCATCTTGAATCCCTTGGTAAATCAAGTCCAAGGATGGGTGACTAACAAATTGAAGGACACCAACCTTAGCGACCTTTTGCTCTTCCTTAGCTGCTGGCTTGTTCATTGATGAATAAATCAAGCTAGCCACTACCAATACTGCTAATCCAGCGACAATTCCAATCAAACGTTTATTTTTCATTTTTCTTTCTCCTTAATTCTTTTACCTTAACTTTTTAAATCACATCATCAAGCGATGCCATCGTTTAAATTCCAATATCTTTCCTCCCCATAGAAAAAGTCCTCACACAAAAAACTTGTGTGAGGACGTCGATGCGCGGTGCCACCTCAATTATAGGGAATATCCCTATCGCTCTTTCTCGCATTCACGAGTTGCACTGTAAGGTGTGCTCACCGAATTTTTATGATTTCAAATTCTTAAGTACATTCAGCCCAATTTTCATCACTTTCATTTATCTGTTTCCACCAACCACAGACTCTCTAAAAAACGAGCATGATTACTTTCTGAATGTTTAAATTATATCATTTTTCAATTACTTGTCAAGACTATTTTTAGAATTTTTTAAACTATTCAAAAACTTCCCCTTGAAAAAAGAGGAAGCTTGTAGAATATCAGCCTGAATTACGCAAACCTGTTGCAATTCCGTTAATTGTTGTATGGATTAGTCTTTCTTCGTCTGCTGACAATTCGCCGCGACGTTGACGTTTAATCAATTCCAACTGGATGTAGTTCAGGATATTAAAGTAAGGCATACGATAGTTTAGACTGTCTTTTAGGTAAGAGTTTTCAGCCAAGAGTTCGTCATAGCCTTCAATAGCTAGAATAACGTTCTTGGTCAATTGCCATTCATCTAAAATAGTGTAATAGATGGCTTGCACTTCTTCATCTTCACAAAGCTTGGCATATTCAAAGGCAATGTTCATGTTAGACTTAGATAAGACCATGTCTACATTGGAAAGCAAAGATTGGAAGAAAGGCCAATTTTGGTACATGTCTCGAAGGAACTCGATATTCTTCGGATCTTGATCAATAAACTCTTTAAAGCTGGATCCTACTCCATACCATCCAGGAAACATGACACGGCTTTGTGACCATGAGAAGACCCAAGGAATGGCACGCAAACCACCAATTTCAGTGATGGTCTTACGAGCTGCTGGACGCGAACCGATATTGAAGCTTGAAATTGCCTTGATTGGACTTGATTCAAAGAAATAGTCATAGAAATGTTCATTCCCAAAGACCAAGTCACGGTAGATATCATAACTACGATCCACTACTTGGTCCATGATGGCTTCGTAACGATTTGATGTATTAGTATCACTCTTCTTCTTGGTAATCATACGGTTAATGGCTGCAGAAACCAACATTTCAAGGTTATAATAAGCAGCATCTTTGTTACCGTATTTATTTCCAATCACTTCTCCTTGCTCAGTCAGACGGATACGGTCCTTGATAGACTTGAGTGGTTGAGATGTGATAGCTTCATAAGTTGGTCCACCACCACGACCCACAGTACCACCACGACCATGGAAGAAAGTGACCTTAACACCAAATTCATCCCCAATAGCCGTCAGTTGTTGTTGAGCTTTATAGAGGGTCCAACACGATGATAGGTAACCACCGTCCTTGTTACTATCAGAGTAGCCAAGCATGATTTCTTGGTAGTTGTCTTTTGAAGCAATCCATTTTTTAGCCAAAGGAAGAGAGAAATATCTTCTCATGGTTTCTTCTGAGTGATCCAAGTCCTCGATCGTTTCAAAGAGGGGAACAATCTGAACTCGGGCTTTTTGGGCATCTACCAAACCGACTTCCTTGAGCATGATGGCTAGTTCTAGCATATCGGACACGCTAGTTGCATGAGAGATGATGGTTTGACGAATGACATTTTCCCCCAGTTTATCCTTCAACTTGCGAGCAGTTTTAAAGATAGACAATTCTTTCTCAAGCAGTTCTGACTTTTCAGCATGAGTCGCTGAGAGGATACGAGGATCTTCTTCCAACTCTTTTAATAGGAGGGCGCATTTTTCATCTTCAGACAGATCGCTATAGTGGTCGTTGATGCCTGCGGATGCTAGTAATTCAGCCACACAAGCTTCATGAACACTAGAATCTTGGCGCATGTCGATAGAGGCAAGATAGAAGCCAAAGATTTCAACCGCCTGCATCAACTCTACAAATTCTCCTGAAATCAGATATTCACCTTTGTTCTCTAATAGAGAATCTCGGATGGCCAATAAATCTTGGTAAAATTCATCTGCGGTAGCATATCTTGGATGAACATCCTTATCTTCGATAAGATAGGTCTTGGTTGCCTGCATCTTAGCTTGGATGTCAAAAAGAGCACGACGATAGAGTTCTTTTTCACGATAAATGGAATTATCTTGAGACTTGAGCGCCATCTCACGAACCTTGTCACTAACATTCACAATACTGGTTGAAAGTGAGAATTCACGATAGAGGTTATAAATCTTCTCATCATAGTATTTCATGATGACTTCACACTGAGTCAAGGCTGATTTGTTGAGGGTTTCCGCAGTTACGAAAGGATTTCCATCACGGTCTCCTCCGATCCACATCCCCATAGTAATCGGTTTTGGATGTTGGAGCTCGATACCTTGTTCCTTAGCTAGTTTCTTATATTCAGCCGTCAAACGTGGAACAGCATTCAGGAAAGAACTTTGATAGTACTCCATCACGTTGGTGATTTCGTTGGTTACCTTCAATTTCTTCTCACGAATCATGTCGGTTTGCATGATAATTTCAATGTAACGACGGAGATCCGTGTGCCATTTTTCTTTATTAATCAAGCCGAGTTTGACATCACGGTACTTACGTAGGAGAGTGTGGATATGATTGGTCAAGTCCAGCATACTCTTACGTTGTACTTGTGTTGGATGGGCCGTCAAAACTGGAACTACATTCAGCTGCTCCAAAATTGCAGCCGCGTTTTCTTTTTCAGCCACCATCTTAATGGTTGTTGACAGTTTTCCTAGATAGTCTTGGTCCACATTATTTTGATGATTGATCTCATAAGCCAAATCCACATCTTCAGAAATATTGATCAAGAGTGGAAGGATTGAGAAATAGCGAGAAATATAGATCATTTCCTCGTTTGAAAGGCTGGTCACCAATTTATTGAGTCCTTGATAGTTTTCGCTTGTAGACAAATCCTTCAACTGCATGATTTTATCAAAAGTCTCAGGCGCAAGCATATTTTTTGTGATGTCTTCTAATAGCTCTGTCAAAATCAAGACTTCTTCTTGGACGACTGCTTTATTGCTATAGTTTTCTAATTTTTGAAGTGACATAAACTTTCCTTTCCATTCAATCCTTATAGAGCAACAGAAGTTTGACCTTCATATTCTCTGATAAGTTTGGCACGTTTTTCGCTGGCATCGATATTTAATACAAAGGCAATGGCTACAGATAAGACCAGAAGACTATTCCCCCCTTGTGAAAGGAAGGGGAAGGTTACCCCTGTAGAAGGAATCAAACCGGAAATTCCACCGATATTGACAAAGACCTGAACAAGGATCATCCCTCCGACACCGATAGCAACCATAGAATTAAAGGGATCCTTGGCTCGAATACCGACTAGGATGATTCTCAAAATCAAGAAGAAGAGGAGTGCCAAAATCATACCCGCTCCTACAAATCCAAATTCCTCGATGACGATTGAAAAGACGAAATCCGTATGTGCTTCTGGCAAATAACCACGTTTCTCAATGGAATTTCCTAATCCAAGTCCGAACCAGCCACCATTCACCATGGCATAGTAGGAATTTGCAAGCTGGTGTCCAGCACCTGCCAGGTCATTAAAGGGATTAAAGAAGGCGCTGAAACGTTTAGCAACGTAACCAAATACCGGAATTTGAGAAAACTTCTCAACCCCAACAAGACGAATGACAGACAAGACTAAAATGGAGCTTCCTGCTGAGAGAGTTAGAATAGTCGAGAACCAACGATAGGCAATTCCACTGACAGTGTACATAAGCAGCGACACCAAGACCAGAATGGTCGCATTTCCCAAGTCAGGGAAAATTCCCAAACTACCAATCAAAACCAGTAAAACGAAACGCCAGTCGTTAAAAGCTCGAGGTAACCACTGATTCTGAGTCAAGACCTGAAAATCATAAACAGCTATCTCATCTTGCTGTTTTGAGAATCGATGGGCTAGGTACCAAATAATGATAATCTTAAGGTACTCTGCAGGCTGAATCGTTACAGGTCCTACAGAAATCCAACCGTAGGCACCATTGACTGGTGTTCCAATTAGCCGAGCCAAAGCTAGGAGAATCATCTCTACGAACATAACGATAAAAATCAAGCGTTCATTTCTTAAAAAACCAAGTTTCAGTTTATAAATTAAGGCAATCAAAACCAAACTAACTACCCAAAACATTCCTTGGTTCCGAGCTAACTGAAGAGCACTTTTCCCTTCTTGGATCAAGGTAGCACTCGTCGTTGAGTAAACAACAATTAGACCCAAAATCGATAAAAGGAGGTAAGGAATCAAAATGGAATAGTTCAATAGGTGCCTTTTACTAATTTTCATATGTCACCACTCTAATAGAAACAGAGAAAACTGTTCCTAATTCCGTTTTATTTTCTAGTTTTGATTGCTATTATACCATTTTTTCAGAAAGAAAAAAACTCTTATCCTCCAATCCTTCGAATTTTGCTCTTTGGTCGAAACTGATTACTAAAAAATACAAACTTCAAGACAAAGTTTGTATTTTCTTTTTTATTCTGCTGATGAGCTACTGCTTGAGTTTGAGTCTGCACCACCAACGTATTGGGCAAAGATATTTTGGAAAACGGGATCTTTCACTTTAATATTTGCAGCTTGGAATTCTTTCCCGATAACGCTCTGAACGAAAGATGAATCGTTTTGTTTCTGAGCCAGGATGACCGTTTTCAATTTTTCTTTGTAGTCATCTAGGTTTGATGATTTTTCTGTTTTCTTGGTTAGCTTAATAATGTAGTATTGGGTACTGTAGGCTTGTGTTCCAGTCGCTGTGATAACATCAGAGATACCATTCACATCCAAGGCAAAGGCCGCCTTCTTGACTTGTTCTGGAAGTTCTGTAGAAGCCGAGTCAAAAGTGATTTCGCCACCATTTTCTTTTGTCTTGTCATCATTTGAGTTGTCTTTTGCCAACTGAGCAAAATCAGCTCCTGCTGCTTTTGCTTTTTCAAGCACTTCTTTTGCTTTGTCTTCATTATCCATACGGATGATCTGAGCTGTTACATCTGGTGTATAAGACTCAAAAGCTTTTTGGTAAGCTTCGTCTGTCAATTCATTTTCTGCTGCTTTTTTAACTGCCAATTCGACCAACTTACTTGTGCGAATTTGAGCTTTACGAGTCTCAGGAGTCATACCCGCACGTTGAAGTACGCTGTTGTAGCTATCGCCGTATTTCTTTTGTTCCTCAGCAACGGCATCATCCACCTCTTTGTCAGTCACTTCTGAACCATATTGTTTTTCAAATACTTTTTGGATGGTCATATTAAGCAAGACTTGTTGCGCAGTTGGATTGTTTTTGACTTGTTCATAAAATTGGTGTTCAGTGACGACATCACCCTTCATGCTGATGAGGTCAGCCCCTTCAGAACTTTTTGAACAAGCAGCCAAAGTCGCTACAGATAATAAGGTAATGGCTCCTGCCAATAGTTTTTTCTTCATGTTTACTCCTTTTATGGTAAGTTACCTTCTCTATTTTACTAAATTGTCTTAAATTTTTCTAAAAATCATTCACTCTCAGGAAGCTGCACATCTTCCACATTCTTTCTCAGCATGAGAATCCCGTCCCCAAGTGGAACTAGAGTCGCTGTTAGATCCGGATTGTCCAAAGTTGCGTCGAAAAGTCTCTGCAAACCTTTATAAATGGTGCGCTGACCTCGACGGACTTCCATGATGTCCTTTGCAACATCGCCCCCTTGGAAAATATCATCCAAGACGACTACGCCACCAACTTCTAAATGTTTGAGAATCTCTGGTAGAAAGATAATGTACTTGGACTTGGCCGAATCCATAAAGACAAAGTCATAAGTTTCTGTCAGGCTAGACAAAACATCTACGGCATCGCCCTCTAAGAGAGTGATTTGCCTGCGGCTGTCAAACTGAGCAAAATTTTCCTTAGCAAAACCAATCATCTCAGGATTACGGTCAATCGTTGTAATCTTGGCATTTGGCGCATGCTCTGCCATCAAGAGTGCTGAAAAGCCAATAGCCGTTCCAATCTCCAAAATATTCTTAGGCTGCAAACTTTCCATGAGAAATCGGAAGTAGGCAACTGTTTCATGAGGAATGATGGGAATATTTTCCTTGCGAGCGAAGGTCTCCAGTTCTTTCAAGGAACCTGTCACCTGCTTTTGACGCTGGCGCATGAGTTCTACGATTTCTTCCTTGACGACAGGGCGTCGCATGTTATGGTTGGCATTTTTACTATAAGACTCTACCATCTTAAGCTAGTCCCAATTTTTCAACAAGGGCTTCAAACTCGTTCAAGCGACGTTCAAAGACTGCAAAGGCATCGTTGAGGTAGTCTTCCTTCTCCATATCAACACCAGCTTTTCTCATGACATTGAGCGGATAGTCAGACTTACCTGCCTTGAGGTAGTCGATATAGCGGTCACGGTTTTCTTGACTACCATGGACAATCTTTTCAGCCAAGGCTGAAGCTGCTGCAAAACCTGTCGAATACTGATAAACATAGTAGTTATAGTAGAAGTGTGGAATGCGTGCCCACTCGTATTGGATCTGAGGATTGTCTTCCTTGCTGAGTCCATAGTACTCTTGGTTCAGGCCAGCGTAGAGTTTATTGAGGAAATCACTTGTCAAGACTTCTCCATTTTGGTCTGCTTGGTGAATGGCATGTTCAAACTCAGCGAATTGAGTTTGACGGAAGACTGTTCCACGGAAACCGTCCAAGAAGTTATTGAGGATAGCAAAGCGAGTTGCATCGTCTTCTACTTCTTCCAATAATTTCTCTGTCAAGATATTTTCATTGGTCGTTGAGGCAATCTCAGCCAAGAAGATAGAATAATCTCCGTAAACATAAGGTTGGGTTTCACGAGTATAGCTTGAGTGCATACTGTGACCTGTTTCATGGACAAGGGTAAAGAGATTGTCTAGATTGTCCTGCCAGTTGAGGAGCATAAAGGCATTGGTATCATAAGAACCGCCAGAGTAGGCACCAGAACGCTTGCCTTGGTTTTCATAGACATCAATCCAACGCTCACTGAAGGCACGTTTGACGCGACTCAAGTAATCGTCACCAAGAACTGCCAAGGCTTCTTCTGCTTTCTTCAAGGCTTCCTCATAAGTAAAGCTGTATTCTACTGAAGACAGTGGTGTGTAAACATCGTACATCTTGAGATCAGAAATACCCAAGATTTTTGAACGAAGCTCTAGGTAACGATGTAAGAGTGGCAAATGCTTGCGAACTGCTGCTACTAAATTGTCATAGACACTTTCTGGAACAAAGTTTGCTGCGAGGGCTGCATGGCGAGCACTCTTATAGTTGCGAACTTTTGCTCGGTAGTTTTGCACCTTAACATTTGTCTGCAAAGTCTTAGCATAAGTGTGTTGGAATTGCTCATATGTCGCATAAAGGGATTCATAGGCACCACGACGCACTTCACGGTTTTTAGACTCCATCAAACGGATGTAAGTACCGTGTGAGAGTTGCACTTCATTGCCTTCGTCATCAAGTACGTATGGGAAGCTAATATCCGCATTGTCCAAAATAGCAAAGGTTTCACTAGCCGAGCCAAAGATTTCTCCTGCGCCAGCCAACAATTCTTCTTCACGTTGCGAAAGAACATGGTCTTTCTTTTGCAAGAGCTTGTCAAAAAAGTGCTTGTAAACTTGGAGTTTTGGTTGAGCTTCTAGGAAGGCCGCATACTGCTCTTCGCTAATCTCCATAAACTCAGGTTCATAGAATGAAAATGCTTGTTCTAACTGACTGTATAAAGTCATTGCCTTGGCATAGTACTCTTGATACTTGGCCTCACGCGTGTCCTGGTCATTTTTCATATGTGCATAGACATAAAGCTTTTCAACTTGGCGTTCCAAGTCAAGTGAGAATTCTGTAATCTCAAGCAAACTGTCTGCGCTATCCAAGAGATGTCCCTCATACTGGGCTGCTGTTTGTACTTTTTCAGTTAAATCTTTCAAGGCTTCTTCCCAAGCCTGGTCTGTTGGGTAGACTGTCGAAAGATCCCATGTATCTGTTTCATTTATTTCATGTCGTTGTAATACCATAAGATTCCTCCATCCTTTCTATTTTACCACATTTTTTGAGAAATATAAGTGATAAAAGGCTGGTGGATAGAGCTTTTGGCGATTATTTTTCGGATTTTTTTGATAGTAAGCCTGAAAATTTCTATAATAGCTAGTCAGATCCGTTTCAATCTGCAAAAAATCTCCTAACTCTATCGGCTTGACTTGGGGATACCAGTCGTCTAGTTGATGGTTTAATAAATTGTCTCCTTGCTGATAGGCTGCCTCCTGTTTTTTCATCCAGTAAGGCGTTTGGTAGTACAACTGCTGGCGAATGTAGTGACAAATAGTGGAATCTTGCACAACTGCAAAATGAGGCAGTTTTTGTTTTTGATAAGGAAAGCGTAAAATTTCTAAGAGATTTCCTTTTCCATAGGAAAATTCCTTGACCTGAAAATGAAGCTTGCCTCGTAGGTCCTGATGCAGAAGATATTTCAGTCTCAAAACTTGCTTTTTGAGATCTAGTTCCCAAACATAGAAACCCATATTTTGACTAAAATAGAGAAATCCCCTTTGCAATTGTGTTAACCGCTCTTTTAACCAGAGTTTTTCTCCCAGTAGCCAGATAACCTGATAGCCCTGGCTACGGTATCCTTGGCTTCTATCGCCTAAAAGCTTTTGAGACAAGGGACTGCACTGAACCTCTAGAGCTAGTTTCTCATTGACGAGAACATCCGCTATCTGCTGGATCTCGGGCAGACTATATTCTAAGGCGACTTGATTGTCTTTCTTGCCCCAGCGATAAAGGGCCTCTTTGTTGCCCAAGTGTTCTGGACTTTCATTTTCAAAAATAGCCACACAATCTCTTAACCTTTCATGGGCAAAGTGCGTTCGAATACTCTGTCCTTGGCGTAATCGTAGCCTGCCCCCACAGGCTGGACAAGTATAGACTTGCTTGCTCACATCTTTTTCGAGGGCATTCACCAAATTTCCCTTGGCATCTCTGGCTACAAACATGGTCTACCTCCTTTTCTCATTTATTCGAAAAAGAAGCAAAAAAGACTGGAATTCCAGCCTTTTATATTGTTTTTTTACCTTTTAAATCTCTTAGAATATTTTTTTAGCATGGGAATGAGATTGGGAATCTGCTCACTTCTAATGACCAGCACGCCGTATTCCTGGCAGCGATTGGCATAAACGGGATTGATTTTCCCCGTACAGACAATTAACTTGAGGCAACTCTCTCCAGCAAAATGATTGGCATAGACTTCTAGTTCATTGATGGCTTCAACTGATAAATCCGTCATCTTGCAGGAGATAAAGGTAATCGAGCGCCCCTTTCTCAGAATGACATCAATCTCATTTTGAACATTGTCTGCCTCTGGAAAGATACCATTCCAATCAATCTCACCACCTATCATGCACTCATCAAACAGCTGCGATTCAAGTGCCAAGAGATAGAGATATACCTCTAAAATATGCCCCTTATTGCGGCAAAAGACCTGAGCTTCTTGACTTGGAAAACTGTAAGTTACTCGTTTCTTGTCTTCGCTTTCAATACAAAGCATCCCCGCTTCCACAAGTAAAGGGATAAGGGATTCTGGATAGTGATAATACTTGCCATTGTTTTCCAGTATTTTTTCGGTTTCAGCATGCAGGTCATTGGTCTTAGCTAGAGAGAAAAATTGGGTCACTTGATACCAGTGGGCAGGATTGGCAATGGCAGAGCTGGCTAATTTTTTGATGGCTGAAATTTGCTTAACTGAGTGGATAGGGCGTTTTGATTTGAGCATTTTTCCACCACGCAAGGCTATCAACTGTTGGATGCTTAGGGTAGGAATGTCCAAATCTTCTTTTTCCAACTGACCAGCTACCCACTTGTATTGTTTTCCCCGCTCGACATCCATGGCAACGATGGGGAGATCCCGATCCAAGCCGTATTGATAGAGAGATAAGGCTAGTAGCGAATCCCCACCAAAAACATCAAGAAGAACCTGGTCATACTCGGCCAAGCAATAATCTAACTGGTCTGCTAGTTGTTCTAAGGATAACTGACGAAAGGTCACTCGTTGGATATGGGGGACTTCTTCTAGGATAAACTGACGGAGGGAGACTTTCTCATCATTGCTTATTTTCATCAAAGATAGAAAAAGAATCTCGTCACAATCACTGATAAAAGCTTGGTAGACATTCTTTTCCAATACATGCCGATCATACAATTCCACCAAAAGACTCGCCATTGAACCACCTCCATCATAAAGACTTTCTTGCGCCGAGAGTGACAGCAATACAGCTCTACTACTCACATTTCCTACTTCTAGTATAGCATAAATTTAAGCTTGTCCCAATCACCCAACGCAAACAAAAAGAATAGAAACCTTGCAAAGTGGTTTCTATTCGCTGAGTTAAGTTTGATTTACTTGACTTTTTTAGCTAACATGGTCGCAAAGCGTAGTTGAATACGATTGCCATTTTCATCACGACGGTGCAGATGTCCTGGATTTTCATTGTACTTGACCAACTCCCAATCCTTGTAGTAGTCTGCCAGTTCTCCTTCTTTAAAGGTGAATGGGAAGTTAACCGAGCAAGGATAATCCTCCGTATCCATGGCACAGACGATGAGATTGTAGCCTCCAACAGTAGTTTGCTCCTGCATATTTTGGATAATAGCTGGAATACGATCCGCTTGAAGAAACATTAGAACAACTGTTGAAACGATAAAATCATAGGCTTGGCTAATGCTGGCTGAATTGATATCATATAGTCCTACAGGCATGTCGAGATCCTCTTGCTCCACAATGCTTTGCAAGATTTCCAGAGATAGTTCATTTTGATCAACAGCTGTCACATCAAAACCATTCTGTGCGAGAAAGAGAGAGTTACGCCCTTGACCACAACCCAAATCCAAGGCTTTCCCCGGTTTCACCGTCTGCATAGCTTCTAAGACTTCCGAATGGACTGGATTGGTATTGTATTTCTTAGGGAAATAATCCTCAGGTTTACAATAAAATTCCAAGTACCATTCTACATCATCAGTGGCAGCCTCTACTCGGTGCCAGGCTTGCGGTTGTGCCATGGGATTGTCGGCCCCTGCTTGGAAAAGGTGTTCAGCTAGAACTTCGCCATCTTCGGTTAATTCAATAAACTTGAGTGCCCCCTTCAAAACAGTGATTTTTCCCCAAGTCCCGACCTTGGTATTGTGTTTTTGCTGGACAGCTTCTGGCATGGTCTGTTTATTCCACAAGGGCATCCGTTTATAGGCAATTAATTTTTCCATTTTACTTCCTCTTCTTAACGCTGGTTGACAGCTTTCATGACACGCGCGATGTCGCGGTTTTGTTCACGACGCTTGATTGACTCCCGTTTATCATAGTCATGCTTCCCTTTGGCAAGTCCTAAAAGGAGCTTGGCATAGCCATCTTTGAGATAGACTTTGAGGGGAATAAGGGTCATTCCAGTTCCTTTAGTCTCTTGTTCCAATTTTTGGATTTGCTTCTTATGGAGTAAGAGTTTGCGACGACGTTCTGGTTCCTGGTTCCAGATATTGCCCTCTTCGTAAGGGGCAATATGAACATTGCTCAACCAGACTTCCCCATTTTTTACCTGAGCAAACCCGTCCTTGAGATTGATTCGAGCAGCTCGAACGCTCTTGATTTCAGTTCCAGTCAGGACCATCCCTGCCTCTAGCGTATCTACGATTGTATAGTCGTGGTGCGCCTTTTTATTTTGTGCGACGACCTTTCCCTCGCCCTTTGCCATGCTTGGCTCCTTTCTTAGCTACTTCTTTGTAAAAAGGTTTCTTGCCTTTTTTCTTCTTGTCTTTTTGGGAATGCTTGTGCTTATCACTTGAGCGCCCTGATTTTCTCTTGTCTTCCTTCTTATCTGAACGACGAATTGAACCACGACCTCTGTCTTTGCGCCCAGCTTGTTTCAAGCCTTTTTCAATGACATCAAACTCACTTGGGATATAAGAAAAGTCAATCTCGCCCGTCATCTTATCCGCTCTTTCAACTCGAATGCGAATCTGCTGTCCTACACGGAAGGTTGTGCCTGATTTTTCCCCACGAAGAGTCAAATCACGCTCGTTGAAATGATAAAATTCAGGCAAATTAGTGATGTGAATTAAGCCTTCGACTGTATTTGGCAATTCAACAAAGAGACCGAACTTGACAATACTGGATACAACTGCATCATACTCTTCGCCCACGTATTCTTCCATGTACTCAGCCTTTTTCATGGCTTCGACTTCACGCTCAGCCTCAATGGCACGACGCTCACGGTTGGAAGACTGGGTTGCAATCTCTGGAATCACTTGCTCAAAATGCTCTGCTATTTCCTTAGAACGCCCATAGTCCCGAATCATCCGATGGACTAGAAGGTCTGGATAACGGCGAATCGGGCTGGTAAAGTGAGTGTAATAGTCAGCTGCTAGTCCATAGTGACCGTGATTGTGCTCCGAATAGCGAGCCTGTTGCATGGATCGGAGAAGCATCATGGACAATACATCTGCATAAGGCTCTCCCTCAACAGTACGCATGATGTCTTGGAGGGCCTCCTGGCTAATCTCACTGGCAGTCCCATAAATGCGCAAGCCAAAGCTTGAAGCATAGTCAATAAACTTCTGAACTTTTTCAGCTTTGGGCTCCTCGTGAATTCGATAGATGAAAGGAAGTTCCAGTTTGCTAAAGTGCTCGGCAACTGTTTCATTGGCAATCAACATGAAGGACTCGATCATCCGCTCGGCAACACCACGCTGACGAAGGACGATATCCACAGGCTTACCTTTTTTATCCACCAAAATCTTTGCTTCACTGGTATCAAAATTGAGAGCTCCACGTTTCTCACGCATGCTTTCTAGAGTTTCATGAAGCTTGGCCATGAGTTCGATACTAGGAACAATTTTCTTAAACTCTTGTCTTTTTTCCTCATCGCCAGCTAGGATGTCATTGACAGCGCTATAGGTCATACGAAAGCTTGTCTTGATAACTGTTTGGGTAATGGTGTAATTAACCACACGACCATGTTTATCAATTTCCATAATGGCAGACTGGGTCAAGCGATCGACTTGAGGATTGAGAGAGCAGATACCATTTGACAAACGCTCTGGAAGCATTGGCACCACTCGATCTGTCACATAGACAGAAGTCGCGCGGTTAAGGGCTTCCTTATCAAGTGCAGAACCCTCGGTCACATAGTAGGAAACATCCGCGATGTTAACACCGAGTTCGATGTTGCCATTTTTCAAAGGCTTAATGTGAACTGCGTCGTCCAAGTCCTTGGCATCCGCGCCGTCAATGGTAAAGGTGATTTCATCTCTCAGGTCCAGACGACCTTCCATATCCTTTTGAGACGGAGCTTCTGGTACACTTTCTGCTTCCTTGAGAACAGCTTCTGGAAATTCTGAAACAATATCCATGGATTCCAAGACTTCAAGAACGTCAATCCCAGCATCAGTCGAGTGTCCGACCACGTCCAGCACACTAGCGACAAAGAAATCGTGTTTTCTACTTGGGTATTTGTCGATAAAGACCTTGAGAACTTCAGTACCTTCCAACTTAATAGCTGGTTTCTTCACATAGATGGGTTGGCTGATTTTCTGATTTTTTGAACGGATGTAGCCCGCATACTTGGGCTTTTCCTGATCCAAAACGATTTGCCCGACAACTGTCGTCAGACTATGCTCTAGGATATCGATAATTTTGGCTTCTGCAGCAGTTCCCTTGTTGCGGTCAGCGACTTTCTTGATGACCACCTCTACGGTATCACCATCAATGGCATAGTTGACATCGTTTTTTCCTACAAAAAGATCGTCCTCTTCACCTTCCAGACTGACAAAGCCAAAGCCATTTTTATGGGCATGAAAAATCCCTTTGAGGGTGATTTCATGTTTCTTCTTTTGGTCCAGACATAAACTACCATCATCTTCAAAACGAATCTGATGCTTTCTTTCCATCAGAGACAGGGTTTTAATCAACTCACGGAAATCCTTGGACCCATCCTTTCCGAGAGCCTGAGCTAGATCATTTACCGTCACTCGCCCCTTCTCTTGCAAATATTCTTTAATTTTATCTTTCATGTTTTCTTTCTAGATTTTTATAATTTTTTTGACTGATAACTTTCTAAGTGTCATAAAAATAAAAATAGGCAAAGACCTAGTCCTGCCCATTTCTTATCTACTTGATAATACCGTCAATGCTAAGGCAATGGCTAGCCAGAAAAAGACTAAAATACCTGTCAAACGTTGCATCACAGCTTCAAAACCACGCGCTTTACTACGTTCAAACAAATCACCTGAGCTGGCATCAAATACATTGCTGGATTGGTTCTTAGTTGGTTGCATGAAAATCGCAATCACAATCACAACAGATAATACTAATAAAATGGTTAACAATAGGTTATACATATCAAACTCCTTAAAATCCCTATTATTTTACCATAAATTCTACTTAGATTCAAGATGTAGGGTTACTTTTCTTTCCTTGGGACAATACTTTAAAACCTCAATCTTGTCTGGATGGGTTTTGGAGTTCTTACTGGTTAGGTAATTAATACTGCCACAAGAGGAGCATTTGAGATTAATTTTTACTCGCACGAGATTTCCTTTACTTTTAATAATGATCTAAATTGAACTAAGTTAAATAAACAACTGAGAGCTACACAGGCTGCTGTCGCATAAAAAACAGAGTGGTAGCCGAATTGCTCTGCTACTGCTGAACCAGTCACGGGACCAACAACACCCCCAAGGTAGAAAAAGACTTGGTTAAAGGCAAAAATCCTTGAAATACCTGATTTTGGAGTCATTTTGCTCAGAAGAGCATTGACCCCCGGTATCAGAGCACCCGTTCCCAAACCAAAGAGAAAACGATACAAGCCAAGTTGAAGTGGGCTGGTTGCATGGGCACAAAGAAGGTAAATGATGACTGAATAAATCTGCGCTGCAACTAAAAGTCTATGATTCCCTACCTTATCGCCAAATTTTCCTAGAACTCCAGCACTCATCATGCTAGAAAATCCCATACTGGATACGATTAATCCTGATACAAAGAGGAGATTCTCAGTCTGACCTAAGTCCCGCACATAGAGAGCTAGAATGGGGCCAATTGATTGAGCTGAAAATTGAATAACAAAGCTCGTCAAAAATAGATTCACTAAAAGCCTAGGATACTTGAAAGAAGAAAATACTTCTTTCGTTGGGATAGCCTTCTCCTTAGCCACTGGCTGAAAATCTTCCTTGATAAAGAAAATGGTTAGGATTGCAGCTAAAAATAAGAAAGCACCTACCAATAAAAAGACATTACGAATGCCAAAAATTTCAGCAATCAAGCCACCTACAAAGGGGCCGGTTAGGGTCCCAGCTACTACTCCAGTTGATAGAGTCCCCAAAGCATAGCCAGACTTATCCTTGGGGACTTGACTGGCTATTAAAGCTGTCGCATTGGGGACAAAACCAGTAAACACACCATTAAGCAAGCGCAGAAAGAGTAGCCAATAGATATTCGGCACAAAGGCCAAGCCTCCCATGGTGATGGTCATGGCAAGCCCAGCTCGAATCATCATGGGTTTTCGACCATACTTGTCAGCAAGAATACCCCAGATAGGAGAAACTAGAGCTGCTGAAACAGCCGAAACTGAGATGGCTAATCCAGTATAGAAAGCTACTTGATTTCTTTCAATTCCCAACTGTTCTACAAAGATAGGCATGAAAGGGACGACCAAGGAAATGCTGGCGCCCGTTAGAAAACTACCGAACCAGGCAACACGAAGATTCTCTTTCCAACTAATCTCTGTCATCATGTTCACCTCCATCAAGCAGAAAAGATACCTGATCTAGAAGTTGATCTCGATTTCCATTGTTGTCCAGGACATGACTCGCCAATTTTTTCTTTTCTTCTAAAGACCACTGGGCGGCCAGACGGGACTCTGCTACTTCTTTAGAAAGATGATCCCGTTTCATGAAACGTTCTAGTTGTATATCACAGTCCACATAGACCAGCCATGTTTCATCAAACCAAGCACTGTAGTCCTGTTCAAAAAGCAGGGGAATATCCATGAAAAAAATTGCTTCTGTCTGAGCCAACTGTTCTCTCAGTGCAGTCAATTCCTCACGAATAATCTCTCCTTGGGTTTGTTTAGACCATTCCCGCTCCTCAGGATTTGAAAAGATGAGGCTAGCCAGGAGAGGGCGATTGAGTTCTCCATTTTCTAAGAGAATTTCCTGTCCAAAGTGCTGAACTAAGAGCTGATAAAGACGCCCACCAGGTCTTTGTAGCTGATGGACGACTGCATCAGCATCCACCACTTGAAATCCTTTTTCTCTTAGGAAATTTGTCACAGTTGACTTACCAGAGGCAATTCCTCCTGTGATTCCGATGATTTTTCCCATCAGCCCCTCCTTTGACACTGAGGACAAAAATGAGTTCCTCGTCCACCGAGCTGGAATTTCTCAATCACTGTCCCACAGCGTGAACACTCTTGCCCAGTCTTGTCATAGACCTGATGAAAATCCTGCATGGTTCCGTCTTCCCCAAAGGCATTGGTATAGGTCCGAATGGTAGAGCCCCCTTTTTCAACAGCCTGTCCCAAAACAGCAATGGTTTGGTCATGAATAGCTGACGCTTCTTCTGCCGTCAAAGTCTGGGAAAGTCTAGCTGGATGAATCTGAGCTCGCCAGAGAACCTCATCCACATAGATATTGCCAAGGCCAGCTACCAAGGTCTGGTCTAGGAGATGGGATTTGATAGGCTTTTTAGACTTGGCTAGGGCAGATTGAAAGACCTGCAAATCAAAGTCCTGCTCTCTTGGCTCAGGACCTAGTTTCTTAGAAATAAAGTAGGCATCCAAAAGGTCGGGTGCCAGCAATTCCATAGTACCAAACTTGCGTACGTCCTCATATACAAGAGTGCCGCCATCCTCAAAATGGAAGAAAACATGGGCGTGTTTACGTTCTGGAACTTGGTCTGGATAGTAAAAATACTTTCCCTCCATCCGCAGATGGGAAATCAAAACCTTGTCTGTTAGGTAAAAAAGCAAATATTTTCCACGGCGTCCCATTGACTCGATAATCTGACCAGGCACTTCCTTTCGAAACTCTTCCAAATCCGTTTTAATCATCTTGGGATAACGAATTTCTATACTCGAAATCTTCTTTCCCAAAATCAATTTTTCTAGGCCACGACGAACCGTTTCAACCTCAGGTAGTTCAGGCATAAGTCCTCCTTCTGTAAAAACAAGAAGCAGGCATGAGCCCACCTCTACTTAGTATTCTTTTTCATTATAGCCAAAGTCAGCCAAATCTAGCTTTTTATCACGCCAGTTTTTCTTGACCTTGACCCAAGTTTCTAGGAAAACCTTGTCCCCTAGCATGAGTTCGATATCACGACGAGCCATGGTTCCAATTTTCTTGAGCATAGCGCCACCTTTTCCGATGATAATGCCTTTTTGGCTATCTCGCTCCACCATGATGGTTGCACGGATGTGAACCTTGTCTGTCTCTTCATCCCGTTTCATAGAGTCAACCACTACGGCAACTGAGTGTGGAATCTCTTCTCGAGTTAGGTGCAAGACTTTCTCACGAATCATTTCTGAAACCAAGAAGCGCTCTGGATGGTCAGTGATTTGATCAGATGGAAAATACTGGAAACCTTCCTCCAAATTTTCACTCAGAATATCGATTAGATGAGAAACGTTATTTCCCTGAAGGGCTGAGATAGGAACAATCTCCTTAAAGTCCATCTGGTTACGGAAGTCATCAATCTGAGACAAAAGCTGGTCTGGATGGACCTTGTCAATCTTATTCACCACCAGAATGACAGGAACCTTGGCAGCCTTGAGACGCTCGATAATCATGTCGTCCCCCTTACCACGTGGCTCATCAGCTGGAACCATGAATAGAACAGTATCCACTTCACGAAGGGTGCTGTAGGCAGATTCCACCATGAAATCCCCAAGGGCTGTCTTAGGCTTGTGAATCCCAGGTGTATCGATAAAGACGATTTGCTCCTTATCCGTGGTGTAAATCCCCATGATTTTATTGCGCGTTGTTTGCGCCTTGTCACTCATAATAGCAATCTTTTGCCCCATGACGTGATTCAAAAAGGTTGACTTCCCAACATTGGGACGTCCTAAAATGGCTACAAAGCCTGATTTAAATGTCATAATTTCCTCTTAGTGTTTAAAATAGTATATCCCAAATGCGTGGGAGAAAGATAAGTGCACCTGTCACTGCAGCAAAAAGAGAGACCACTAGCACAGCTCCTGCTGCCATGTCCTTGGCTTTCTTTGCCAACATAGAAAAGTGATAGTGACTGGCTAGATCCACCACATTTTCAATAGCGGAGTTCATAATCTCAAACGCTACTACCAAGAAAATGCTCATTAGGAGAAAGAGCCATTCGATCCGTGACACCTGAAAAACAAAACCTGCAAGGATGACCACGAGAGCCGTCACTGCATGCTTTCGCATATTGCGTTCTTCCTTGATAGCAGTCAGAATTCCTGTAAGAGCAAATTCTAAACTAGATACCAGGTCACGATTTTTCCATTTTCGTTTATTGTCTTGTGAGTCCATAGGCTGTCAAAATTTCTTCTTGTAAACCGAACATCTCCGCTTCTTCTTCCGGAGTGTAGTGATCATAGCCGTTAATGTGTAAAAAGCCGTGTACTGCCAAGAAGCCCATCTCACGCTCAAAGCTGTGGCCGTATTCCTCAGCCTGCTCATGAGCCTTATCGATAGAGATGAACAATTCCCCAATGTAGGCATCAAACTCAGACATCATCTCTGCTAATTCAGGATTTTCAAGCAAATCCTCTTCGTCAAAGGCAATATTCAACTCAGGTTTATACTCAAGGCTAATGACATCTGTCGGACGATCCGTATCACGGTACTCGAGGTTGAGCTCGTGGCTACGCTCGTTGGTCACAAAAGTGACTGCCATCTCCTTGTCTTCTTTTCCTATTTTTTTGGCTGCAAATTCCAAAATTTCTTGGGTTTGTTGCAAGATTTCTTGTGAAACTTGACCAGTTTCATCTACCATTTCAATATACATGTACTTCTCGATTCTCTTTACTTGGCTTTATTATACCACATTTCCATGATTTTATTCTACCTTTTTGATATAATACTATGGAATACAATCACAAGGAGAGAACGATGTCATTTGACGGATTTTTTTTACACCACATGGTTGAGGAATTGCGAAGCGAGTTGGTCAATGGTCGCATCCAGAAAATCAATCAACCTTTTGAACAAGAGTTGGTCTTGCAAATCCGCAGCAATCGCCAAAGCCATCGCCTGCTCCTCTCTGCTCATCCCGTTTTTGGTCGTATCCAGCTGACCCAAACGACTTTTGAAAATCCAGCCCAACCTTCTACTTTTATCATGGTTTTGAGAAAGTATTTGCAGGGTGCCCTGATTGAGTCGATCGAGCAGATTGAAAATGACCGTATTGTGGAAATCACGGTTTCCAATAAAAACGAAATTGGAGATCATATCCAGGCTACTTTGATTATCGAGATCATGGGCAAACACAGCAATATTCTCCTCGTGGATAAAAGTAGCCATAAAATCCTCGAAGTCATCAAACACGTCGGCTTTTCGCAAAATAGCTACCGCACCTTGCTTCCAGGATCTACCTATATCGCTCCGCCAAGCACGGAATCGCTCAATCCTTTTACTATCAAGGATGAAAAGCTCTTTGAAATCCTGCAGACACAAGAACTAACAGCAAAAAATCTTCAAAGTCTCTTTCAAGGTTTAGGTCGTGATACAGCAAATGAACTGGAAAGTTTATTGGTTAGTGACAAACTATCCACTTTCCGTAACTTTTTCAGTCAAGAAACCAAGCCATGCTTAACAGAGACTTCCTTCAGCCCAGTTCCTTTTGCAAATCGTGTAGGAGAGCCTTTTACCAGTCTTTCTGATTTGTTGGATACCTACTACAAAGACAAGGCTGAACGGGACCGCGTCAAACAGCAAGCTAGTGAACTCATTCGCCGTGTTGAAAATGAACTTCAGAAAAATCGTCACAAGCTGAAAAAACAAGAAAAAGAATTACTAGCGACAGACAATGCTGAGGAATTTCGCCAAAAAGGGGAATTGCTGACAACCTTCCTCCACCAAGTGCCTAATGACCAAGATCAGGTTACCTTGGACAACTACTACACCAATCAACCTATCACCATTGCGCTTGATAAAGCTCTAACTCCCAGCCAGAATGCCCAACGCTATTTTAAACGTTACCAGAAACTCAAAGAAGCTGTCAAATACCTGACTGAACTGATTGAAGAAACCAAGGCCACCATTCTCTATCTAGAAAGTGTGGAGACCGTCCTCAACCAAGCTGGACTGGAGGAAATCGCTGAAATTCGTGAAGAATTGATCCAAACAGGCTTCATTAGAAGACGCCAACGCGAGAAAATTCAGAAACGCAAAAAACCAGAACAGTATCTGGCGAGCGATGGCAAGACCATCATCTATGTCGGACGAAACAACCTGCAAAACGAGGAATTGACCTTTAAAATGGCCCGCAAGGAAGAACTCTGGTTCCATGCCAAGGACATCCCTGGAAGCCACGTCGTCATCTCAGGAAATCTTGAGCCATCTGATGAAGTCAAGACAGATGCGGCCGAACTGGCTGCCTATTTCTCCAAAGGTCGTCTGTCAAATCTCGTGCAAGTGGATATGATTGAAGTCAAGAAACTCAATAAACCAACTGGTGGCAAACCTGGCTTTGTAACCTACACAGGACAAAAGACCCTCCGCGTTACACCAGACCCAGAAAAAATCGCATCTATGAAAAAATCCTGATTTCAAGTGAAATCAGGATTTTCGTTTACATTTTACTCTGCAATCAAGGTTTCCAAGCCGACCTTCATCATATCAGTAAAGGTGTTTTGATTTTCTCAGCTAGTTTTTAATAACTCTTAAAAAGGGAGACAGTGGTCAATAAATGAGATAGTTTTCTCTTTCAAGTAACAAGGTTTTGTTGCTATCTTCTAAAATTCTTTTATTGTCTCAATTTCGAAAAGACTTCCCCAATCTTGCCTTCAATGACCAATGTAGCTTGGCTGTCTTGTGGAATACTGGTTTTATTGATAAGGACCAGATTTGTCCCAGAAAAATAGTTTACTAGGCTAGCTGCAGGATAAACAACCAAGGAAGTCCCACCAATAATCAGCAAGTCTGCTTGCCGAATAGCTTGTGCAGCTTGACTAAAAACATCCATGTCAAGTGATTCTTCATACAAGGTCACGTCAGGCTTGACCACCTTGCCACAGTCTAAGCAGTAGGGAACAGGTCCCTCGAGGGCCAGAAAAGCAGGTAAGTCATAGAAACGTTGACAACCTAGGCAGTAATTGCGGTCCACACTCCCATGCAATTTAAAGATCTTTTGGGAGCCAGCCATTTCATGAAGACTATCGATATTTTGTGTCACAACAGCCTTTAGCTTACCTGTCTTTTCCAAAGAAGCTAGATAAGTGTGAGCAGCATTAGGCTTTGCTTCTGGATAAATCAGGTATTTTTTATAAAAGTCAAAAAAATCTTCTGGATAGCGCTCAAACATAGTCCGAGAAACAAGTTGCTCTGCCGTAAAATGACGGCCTAACTGATGACTATAAACACCATCTGAACTACGAAAATCTGGGATATTAGACTCGGTTGACACTCCTGCTCCTCCGAAAAAGACTATTCTGTGGCTTTTATCAATCAAGTCTTGTAATAGTTCTATTTTATCCATCCTATTCTCCTTGTATTTTACATTCTAAAAAAGTTGAAAACCAATTGCTCCAGCAATCTGATTTTCAACTCCTCCTTTATCATTACTGATATATTTGAGATTAAAGCATTTGAATCAAACTTAGAAATAACCTTATCTTAAAGTAATACGATGTTTACTCTGCAATCAAGGTTTCCAAACCAACCTTCATCATATCGGTGAAGGTATTTTGGCGTTCTTCTGCAGTAGTGTCTTCATCTGGATTGACCAAGCTATCAGAAATGGTCATGATAGCAAGTGCATCGACGTGGTGTTGGGCAGCCAAGTAGTAAAGTGCTGCTGCTTCCATTTCCACAGCCTTGACTCCCCATTTACCAAGCTCGATGTTCTTTTCAAAGTAGTTTGAGTAAAAGACATCAGATGACAAAACGTTCCCAACGTGGGTGGTCATACCAAGTTCTTTAGCGATATGGTAGGCCTTGTCTAGCAAATCAAAACTAGCGATTTGTGGGAAATCATACTGTGGCCAGTCATTGCGAATGATGTTTGAGTTGGTTGCAGCTGCTTGCGCTAAAACCAATTCACGGACGTGGACATCTTCATTCAAAGAACCCGCAGTTCCCACACGAATCAATTTCTTCACACCGTAATCCACAATCAACTCACGTGCATAAATCGAAATCGATGGCATACCCATCCCAGTTCCCATGACAGATACACGGTGGCCCTTGTAAGTACCAGTGTAGCCAAACATGTTACGCACTTTATTAAAACAAACAGCATCTTCAAGGAAGTTCTCCGCAATAAATTTCGCACGAAGAGGATCCCCCGGAAGAAGAATTTTATCAGCAATTTCACCCTGCTGAGCAGCAATATGGATAGACATAATTTATGATACAAAGAGCGACAAGAAAACGACTGAAAATTAGGAATCTGACTAGAAATCCTGATTTCTCAGTCAGATTATCTATTTTCCGAGTTTTCCGCTCGTGTTCAAATCTGAACACACGCTCTACCTTTCTGTTATTTTTAATTTGTTAATGAATCCAAAAATGCATAGAGTTTCGCATTCATTTCTCGATAATCGTAGTTACGAATAGTTTCAGGTTTTTGAACAAAAGTCAGATTTTGACTTTGTTCTTCCAAAACAGCTTCACCGTCTGCAGCAATCAAGAAATCTACTGCTTCGGGATCAAATTCCAAATGAGCCTGAAAGGCATAATGTTTCGGACTGAAGCGAATAATCTGACGTGGACAACCTTGACTCGTCGCAAGAACAACAGCATCCTCTGTCAGCCCTGGCATATCACTATGCCAGTGGCCAGTTTCTAAGGTTTCTCCGAGCAAGCTGACATGAGGATCTGTTAGACCTTGCATCGTCAATGTCACAGGATAAACGCCGATCTCACGCTCTGGACTGTGTTCATACTTAGCACCATAGGCAACAGACAGGAGCTGCGCACCAAGACAGACACCAACAATATAGATATCCGCGGCAATCGCTTCTTTCATAAAAGCAAGCTCAGCCTTAGGCTCATAGTATGGGAAGTTTTCTCTATCCTCATCAGGTGATTGAGGACCACCCATGACAATCAGAAAATCAATCCCGTCAATTGTTTCAGGAAGAGGTTCTTTTTCATAAACCTTTGTTGATGTAATGTGATGGCCTCGTTCCATAGCCCATTTTAGATAAGCACCCGGAACCTCAAATGTCTCATGTAAAATAAAGTGAACTCTCATGACATCACAATTCAGCAATAATAGCTTTAAGCAAGCCTTTGAAGTCACCTTTGACACGTTCAGTCACTTCCACAACTTCTTCGTGGTTAAGTTCTTCTTGGAATCCTGCAGCATGGTTAGTGATACATGAAATTCCTAGAACTTTCAAGCCTGAGTGGGCTGCCACAATAACTTCAGGAACAGTGGACATACCAACTGCATCTGCTCCCAATGTCTTATAGGCACGAATCTCTGCAGGTGTTTCATAAGTCGGACCGGTTACACCGATATAGACACCTTCATCAAGCTTGATGCCAAGTTTTTTAGCCACTTCATGAGCAGTAGCACGGTATTCTGGTGTGTAGGCTTTAGACATATCAGGGAAACGTGGACCAAAATCATCCAAGTTTTCACCCATCAATGGGTTTTGCCCTGTCATGTTGATATGGTCTGAGATAGCCATCAAGGTACCAGGACCGAATCCAATACCGCCAGCTGCATTAGTTACAATGACACCTTCACATCCGAGAACTTTCATCACACGAACTGGGAAAGTCACCACTTCCAGAGGATTTCCTTCGTAAAAATGAAAGCGACCTTGAAGAGCTAAGACCTTGCGGCCTGAAAGTTCACCATATACCAATTTACCCGCGTGACCGACTACTGTAGAGCGACCCCAGTTTGGAATGTCTGCATAATCTACTACAACTGGATTTTCGATTTCTTCTGCCAATTCTCCAAGCCCTGATCCAAGGATTAGACCAAACTCGGGCGCTTGGATTCCCTTGTCTTTCAGGAAAGCAGCTGTTTCCTTGATCTTATCTAAAAATGTCATTCTGTGTCTCCTTTATTATTTTTTAGCATTTGACCGATTTTGTCAAAGGTTTTTGCATTGCGAATGGTGATGTGGCGATAAAAAGGCATCTTGAGCAAGTACTTGTGATAGGCAGTTGCATAGTAGGATTCCTCAGAGATTTTCCCCCAGAAAATCCCAAGTCTTCCAAAATGAACCACTTCATCTTTCAGTTCCAAACTTTCAACTTTCTCAATGACTTGAGCCACATCCAAGCCCTCGGTATAAAAGAGGATGTCCTTTCGTGCCAAATCTTTGGTCCACCATTCAGGCAGATTTTCAAGTTCCGCTTCAAAGTCCTCTTGACTCAGTAAAGAAAAGCTCTGTATAAATGGATAATGGACTTCAAAGAAAGTCTCTAACTTTTCAACCAATTGGGCTTTGGGATCTGTCGAAGTAAAGAAAATGTTGCCACTGTTGATGTAGGTTTCAACCTTTTCCAGTCCCAACTCTGTCAGTTCTTGACGAAGTTGCACCATGACAACTTTATTTTTCCCACCTACATTAATGCCCCGAACAAGTAAAGCATATCGCGTCATCTTATACCAATTTATCTAAGAAACTTTCCCCAATCATGGCAGTTTCAACACCAAAGTTATCCGCAACTGTCGCTGAGATATCTGCAAAATGTCCGACTGGAATGACACCATTTCCTTTAAAGGCAGGGCTATAGGCCAACAATGGAATATATTCACGAGTGTGGTCTGTTCCTGCATAGGTTGGGTCATTTCCATGATCCGCAGTAATCAAGAGAAGGTCGTTCTCTCTCATGGCTGCGATAATTTCAGGCAAGCGTTCATCAAACTCATGCAAGCAATCACGGTAACCATGAGCATTGCGGCGGTGTCCATAAAGGGCATCAAAGTCAACCAAGTTTGTGAAGGAGAATCCTTTTTCAAATTCAGCAAGTCCCATTGTCTTCAATAGTGTATCAATTCCGTGGCTGTTTGACTTGTTGTGGCCCATGTCATGATTGATACCAGCTCCGTTAAAGATATCGTTGATTTTACCAACAGCGTAAGTATCGATGCCAGCTTCATTCAATTTATCCAAAACAGTTGGGGCAAATGGAGAAACGGCCAAGTCACGACGGTTTGCTGTACGAGTGAAGTTACCTGGTTCACCAACATATGGACGGGCAATGATACGACCTAAAAGGGCAGGACGCTCAAGGGTAATCGAACGAGCGTATTCACAGATACGGTACAATTCATCCAAAGGAATAATGTCTTCGTGGGCAGCAATTTGCAAAACAGGGTCAGCTGAAGTATAGATAATCAACTCCCCAGTTTCCATCTGACGTGGTCCAAAATCGTCGATAACAGCTGTTCCTGAGTAAGGTTTGTTGGCTTCACGAATGACCTTGCGCCCTGAAAATTCTTCAATTTTTGTCAGGATTTCTTCTGGGAATCCGTTCCAGAAAGTATCGAAAGGCTCGGTAATGTTGAGTCCCATGATTTCCCAGTGTCCAGTCATGGTATCCTTACCAAGGGAAACTTCTTCCAATTTTGTTGCATATCCTGTTGGATTGCTTTCAGCTGGAACAGTCTTCAGCGGAGTTTCGCGAGGAATATTTCCTAGACCGATTTTAGCCATGTTTGGAACATTCAAACCAACTGTTTTTGAAATGTGTCCCAGTGTGTCAGAAGCTCCGTCTGGAACACCTGCATTGACAAAGTTATTGGCATCTGGCGCAGCACCGATTCCCACAGAATCCAGTACCACCAAGTGAATACGATTAAATTTTGACATAGTCTGTCTCCTTATTATGTTGATTAGTTTGCTTTTGTTGAAGTTAAAATCTGAACGCCATTTCGTCCCGCTACGATCACCTTATCCACCATTTGGTTGAACAAGCCATGCTCTACGACACCAACGACATGGTCCAATTCTTGCCCGAAGGCAATTGGATCTTCAATGACATCCAAGGCTAGGTCAATGATAAAGTTCTGCATATCGGTCACAAAACGTTGGCCGTCTTTTTCACGGAAACTTGGTTTGTAGCCAGCTCGCTCAAAACGACGAAAGACCTGTTCTGCGCCATACTGAACCACTTCCACAGGCAATTTAAAAGCACCTAGTTTCTTGACCAGTTTGCTTTCATCCACCACCCAAATGTATTCTTTTGATGGTGTCGCTACAACCTTCTCCATGAGAAGGGCACCACCACCACCTTTGATTCCATTAAACTGGCAATCTACTTCATCCGCCCCGTCAACCGTCACATCGACAAAATCCACTTGGTCAATCGACTTGAGCGGGATGTTAAGCCCTTCAGCCTGTTTACTAGTCACACTGGAAGTTGTCACAGCAGTAATCTGCAAACCTTCTTCCTTGATCCGACGACCGATTTCTTCTACGAAATAGTAGGCAGTAGAACCAGTTCCCAAACCGACTACCATACCATCCCTGACAAACTCAGCAGCCTTGATACCTGCCATCTTTTTCAGATTCTCCACTTAAACACCTCCATTAAAGAGCTACTTTTATTATAACATGTATCCGTTTTTATTTCATGAATACACTTGAAAAACCCGAACATTTTTATTTCGGGTTTTGGTGTCCTATTTAACCATATCAGGATCGTAATCATAGAATCCTGTGTCGAGGAAACGGTTTTTAGGGTGTAACTTGCGCACTTCCTCATCTAACAAGAAGGCTTGGTCATGGCTGAAATTCCCCTCTTGGATCAAGCCACGCGCTTGAATAAAGAGTTTAGCAATTTCTACAAAATTCTGACCTGGGGTGTAAAGTCCCTCAAGTTTCCAGTGAGTAAAACCATGCTCCACCAATTCTGTCAATTTGGTCATCAAATCAAGGTCATTGTTGGCAAAGATATGGGTACCATGATTATCTTCAAAGATAGAGTAATGGCTTTCTGGGTCACTCGGTTCTGCTAAGAAGAGATCACGTTTACGTGTCTTTTCATCATCGATATGCGTGAAGTTATAGTAGTTTTGCAAAAGAGGACGCTTAGAATGGTGGATGACACTAGCTCCGTAAACCAACACTTCAGCCGGAATTTCCAAAATCTCAGGCATCTTGAAGAGTTCAGCAGATGGAATTTCACGCGCCAAAACCGCCTCAGAAGCTCCTGCCTTTTGACCCCAAAAGTTAATCTGACGACTGCTTGTCACCATGGTTGAAGCATCGTAGATGGTTTTAAAGGAGTAGCCATCACGGTTGACAACGTAAAAGACACCTGCATCCCCAACAGTAATATAGTCTGTCTTGATTTCTTCCAAGAAGTCTAGGAAAGGCTTGATACGGTCCATCATATCTTGGTGCATGAGGGCATTAACCGCGACAATCAGTTCCTTGCCTGCTTCATGAACGAGATTAGCGATGGTGCGTAAGTCTTCATAACTAAAGGTTGTTGGCAGACGAAGGCCAAAATCTTTCTCACCAACATAGATACGGTCTACGCCAGCTTCGAGTAGTTGTTCAACTTGTTCAATACTTTCAGCAGTTGCTGTAATGATAATCTTTTCCATAAGAAAAATTATACCACAATTCTTAAAAATCAGCTATGAATACTAGGAGTTTTATAAAAGTCAAAGTCTTTTTTTAAACTTTGCAATCAAAAAGTGAACAGTAACCAGTACCGTCCACTCTCTTTGTTATGCATGTGTTTTTTCTACTAGGTGACCATCATTCATCACATAAATACGGTCAACCTTATCAAGAAGGCGTGTATCATGCGTAATCATAACAACTCCTCTACCTTGTTCGTGGGCAATGGCAGCCAATATATCCGTTACTTGATAGGCACGCTGGGTATCTAGACTGGCCGTTGGCTCATCTGCAAGCACGATACTTGGGTTGTTATAAAGCGCTCTAGCGATTGCCGCACGTTGACGTTCACCACCTGATAAAGCCTTGGGATACTGATCTTGTACTTTTTCCAAATCCAACAAGTCAAACAGCTCTTTTCGGTCACTTTTACTATTTTTTCCCTTATCTAGTCTGTCAATCAAATCCAGCTGTTCCTTGACCGTTAGAAAAGGAATTAAGTTTGAAGCCTGAAGAATGAAGCCAAACTCTCTAAAACGGAGATCTGTTTTTTCTTTCTCCGTCAAACTGCCTGTTTCCTTCCCTTTGACTAGAATCTTTCCACTCGATGCTTCCTGAAGTTGTCCTAGAGTTGTTAGAAAGGTCGTCTTTCCAGAACCTGAAGGCCCAACGATAGCTACGAACTCTCCCGCATTTAGCTGAAAATTCGTCTCATGCAGGGCTACGACTTTCATCTTTCCTTCCCCGTATGTTTTTGTCACTTGAGCCATTTCAATCAATGCTGTCATACTATTCTCCTTATCATTCTGCAATCGCAGTAATCGGGTCCACCTTTAGCAAGCGTGGAAGTGAAATGACACCACCTAGAAGGGCCATCAAGCAAATCACCAAGCTTAGGACAGAGTAAGCTATCCAACTTGGGTAGAAAAAGAAGGTAGCTGGTAAGACTAAAATCACTCCTCCGATTGCCAGCAAGGCTAAAGCAATCCCCATACCAGCTAGGAGGAAGATTTGACAGAACAGAGACCATACAATGGTTTTGATCTGTATTCCCTGAGCTCGCATTATTCCATAAAGTCCAAGTTTTTGGATGGTAATGATATAAACAAAAATTCCCACAATCAAGCCAGTGATAACAATCATAGCAAGAATCATTCCTGAAAATACATTAACCTGAGGAGTGTAACCAGGAATTTTCGATATCATTTTTGGAATGGAAATCTGTTTCAGTCCATCGCCGACCACTTCTATGCCATTTTTCAATACCAAGGCAGAGATGGAACGATTGGCTTTCAAGGTTCCTTGTAAGGTCCAATAAGTTGTCAGACTCGTAAAGACAACAGGCTCAGTGAAAAACTTATTTCCTTGAGTAAGGCCTACAATCTTGTAACTTGCCTCGCTTCCATTGAGCTGAATGGCATCACCTAGCTTAATTCCATAATTTTCAAAGGACTGATCCACGACAACCTCATCATCTCCTTCAGGATAACGACCCTCCGTCAAACTAGGAGAGATAAAAGAGTCCCAGTCTTGAGCAAAGATGGAAACATTGACCTTTTCACTATCATCGACTAGATTGGTCACAGCGAACATATAGCCCAATGGAGCAGCCTCTTCAGAACTCTTGTCCTTGTAGTCCTTTTCAGGAATAAAAGATGCCGTCAAATTATCATTTGCGTAGTCGGATAAAACGACACCCGTCGCTTGCCAATTATCAATAGCTGCCCGGTTGTTTCGCACAAGACCAAGAGCTAGACTGGTCATAAAAAAGACCATAAAAGCGATAAGAAAAATGGTAGTTAGAATCAAACTATATCGAAGTTTGTTTCGTAATATTTCTTTGATAGCAAGATACATGCTTATCTCCTTTAACTTTCCCAGAGGTAGCAAGAAGGCCACCCAATCCAATAGACAGAATCTCTGTCCTTACATCCATTCAAAACAACTCCTACCTATTCTTTTAAAATGAATCAAGGTAGCAACTCAACAAATCATCTTAGGAAAAAGCCTCAGCTTGCTATCAATTTATATAAGTTATCCTTTCCTTTCTCAGTATATTTATAATAGAGAAAGTTAGGTCATCTGTTTTAAGTGTAACATTCATGCTATCACTTTCTCTAGTGGGTGTCAAGAAGAGTGACTTAGAAGATGATAAGAGACTTTAGTAGTTTTGTAACCATTCTGTAACAATTCTCTGCATAAAAAATGATAAAATAGTTAGGTACTGATAAGGAGAGAATCATGCCCGCAAGAAAACTAGAAGCTTATGAGTTTGAACAAATTCCAGAATCGAAACAAACTCCGCTTTATCAAGATTATACACCAGAAGCCCCTATCGGCTCTAACCTAAAAGAGATTTTATTTTTTGTAAATATCGCTTGTTTTTGTATTTTTATGGTGCTTTTTAGCTTTATCTTTTTAGCCTTAAAATTGAATACAGCTTTATCATTTATCGCTGCTATGGGAACAAGCTTCGCACTTTTACAACTTCAACGAAAGATTATTAAAAGAAAATTTTCAAAATAAAGGTTGGTACTACTACCAGCCTTTTTTCTAGTTATCGAAAAAGACAGTTATAAAACTGTCTTTTTTATTTATTCTTACGTTTTGAAGGAGATTGAATAGCGATCTTAACTTCAAAAATTGTTCCTCTTGGTTTGTTATCTTTTACGCTAATCGTTCCTCGTAAGGCATCTACGATCTGCTTGGCCAAAGATAATCCAAGGCCAAAGCCACCTTTCTGACGGGTTCTCGCCTTGTCTACACGGTAAAAGCGGTCAAAGATTTTCTTCTTGTCAGCAGCTGAGATTCCAATACCATTATCTGTTACTGTTAGATAGAGGTGGCGATCTGTAGCATAAACCACAAACTCAATTTCCCCATCTTCTTCGGTATACTTGATGGCATTATCAAACAAGATGGTCATGAGCTGTTTTAGGAGCAACTGATCGGTCATGAAGGGACGATAAATTCGATTTTCATAGTTGAAAACACGATCATTTTCAGAAGCAATCAACTCATAGTTAGCAAAGGTAGTCTTAAAGAACTGTGGTGATACTTCTGCTATTTCTGGCTTAATTCCATCATCTCGACGTGCTAAATTGAGAAGGTTGGTTGTAAGGAAACGCATGTTCCGAACTTCTTCAAGACTCGAAGCGATGCTTTCGCTGGATTCCATAATCGTTGCTTCTGGTTTTCGAAAGAGAGTCTCTAAACGATTTTGTAAAACGGCCAAAGGCGTTCTCAATTCGTGGCTCGCATTTTCAACAAAGGACTTCTGCTTTTGCATACTTTCCAGCAGAGGTTTGACACTGACACGTGCCAGATAGACACTGGCAATTAAAGATAGGAGCCAGAAACTAGCCATCACTACAACAATTAAATGCTCGTGGTTTTGGCTGATTTGCTCAAGCTGGCTGGTATTGATTAAAACCGCAGCATATTTGACATTGCTTGATACGGAGGAAGAGTTTGTTTCCATCAAAATCATCCGATAGGTTTCTTCCTGACCATAGCTATTGATAACTTGGATTTGGCGAATATGATTCAACTCTCTCTTGTCCAGCTTGATCTTGTCCAAGCCTAAAAAGCGATTTCCCAGTAAGAGTTGGTTAAAATCCTTGTCAAAGAGCAAGACTTCCGTATTGGAGCTGACATTGGGTTTGATTTCAGCCTTGCTGGCATCCGCTGTTGCTGGTTGAATATCTTTGACTTCCTCAGTTGCCCGATTCAGGGCTAACTGGATAACCGCTTGGGGACTACTACTAAGGGCTTGGAGTTTTTCATCTACAGAAGTGTAGAGACTCGAGTGCATGACCTGGAGGATAATCAAGGTCATAGCAGAGAAGATCAGGGTGAACACTCCAAAGTTTCGAATGAAATAGCTGAAATCATCCGCATACCATGTTTTTTTTAGTTTATTAAACATCTTTTAAAATATACCCGACACTACGCAAGGTTTGAAGATTCTCAGCAAAGGCTGTCCCCTTCAATTTCTTACGAACTTTTGAAACATAGACTTCTACAACAGAAATAGTCGTATCGCTATCAAATCCCCATAGACGGTCAAAAATTTGTGTCTTGGGAAGAATGACATTTTGATTTTGAAGGAAGTAAACCAATAATTCAAACTCTTTCCCGAGCAATTCCACAGGAGTATCTTCCACTTTTACTTCATTCGTTGAAAGGTTGACGACAATATCCCCATAGGTCAAGGTGTTTTCGTTAAACTTGCCTGAACGTTTGAGAAGAGCTTGGATCCGCATTTTGAGTTCTTCTAGATAGAAAGGTTTGGTGAGGTAGTCATCCGCTCCCAACTCAAAACCGTGTCCCTTATCATCCAAACTCTCTTTGGCAGTCATGATAAGGACTGGTGTCGTGATTCCTTTTTCACGCAATTCTTTCAAAACTTGGAAGCCATTTTTTTCAGGCAACATCAGGTCAAGCAAAATCAAGTCATAAACGCCACTTTCAGCTTCGTAGAGACCTTCTTCTCCATCAAAAACCTGCATGACATCTGCAAAATCATCTAAAAAGTCAAACACTGAGTTAGACAGGCCTAGGTCATCTTCTACTAATAAGATTTTTATCATCAGAAACTCCTCCTTGTTATGATTATTATACCAAAATTGCCTTAAAAAAAACTCAACTCTCTCTTGTTTTCAGATAGAAAGTTGAGTTTTTGTTTACATTTTGAACGAATTAAGCTTTGGCATATTGGGCTACAACAGCTTCGACTGCTGCTTTCTCACGCTTGATCAAGTCAACACGCGCTGCGATATCCTTGATTCCCATACTAATGTTACGGCTAAGCGCAAGGTCAGAAAGTTGTGGCTCAAAGAATTCCTTGTACTCTGCCAAGCGTTGCTCAGTTTTAAAGATGTGTGATGGGAAGATGACAAAGCTATCAAAACTCATGTCGCCACCGAGGGCTGCCTTGATCCAATCCCAGTTTTCTCGCGCCCATACCCAAACAGTTTCTTGAGTTGTTTGATGATCTAGGAACTGGTAATACCAAGCAGACAAGTCTTGTGGTTTCACAACAAACTTATCCTTCCATGAACGAATCAAGGTTTGGATATTGTCAGCATCTGTACTGTATGCAAGAGCTCCTGCCAACTGACGTTTGAAGACAGCATCTGTGGCATGAGTGTAGAGATCCAGATAAGTTGCGACCAAGTCCTTGGTCTCACTGTGTTTCATTTCATTGATGAGAACTTGAGCACGGATGGCTGCTGGAAGTCCTGCAAGGTTCTCCTTGTGAGCTGCGAAGATTTGGCTAGCAACTTGACTAGCTTCTGCATCATTGGAGCGAATCATCATGGAAATGGTCAACTGACGAACCAATTCATCCTCATCTGACTCCCCGTCTTTTGCTTCAAAGCCAAGACGGTCATAGTTGTGACGAGCCAATTTAGCAACCAGATTGTTAAATGCTTTCTCAGTTTCTGTTCCTTCATCAATAAAACGCTCAAGGGCAGAAATCACTTGAGAAACAGCTGAAACAACAAGGTAAGATTCTTCCTTAGCAAGTTTATCAAGGACTGGGAGCAAGTCCGCATAAGAAATGTGTCCTGCTTCAGCAAGCAAACGACGTTCTTGAACGATTTGCAGTTTGCTTGTATTATCAAGTGTCTCTAGCTCAGCAAGAACAGCATCTAACAAGTCTGCTTGATAGTCTGTAATGTAGTGGGCTGTATTTTCAGTATTGAGACGAAGGGCTCCTTTGTTTTCAGCAAGAAGAGCTGCGTAGCCAGGAATTTCGATACTTTCAGTTTCAAGTGTGTCTGGCAATCCTTTCCAGTTGCTGTTGAGTGGCACAACCCAGAGGCGGTTCTTGTCTTCGTGCTCACCGATAAAGAATTGTTTTTGCGAAATCTTCAAGACGTCATTTTCAACTTTGACAGTGAGAACTGGGTAGCCAGGCTGTTCCAACCAAGAATCCATGAAGGCTGCAACATCACGACCTGATGCTTGTCCAAGGGCATTCCAAAGGTCACGACCGATGGTGTTGCTGTACTGGTGTTTTTCAAAGTAAGCATGCAAGCCTTTAGCAAAATCCGCATCACCGAGCCAACGGCGAAGCATGTGCATGAGACGGCTTCCTTTAGCATAGACGATAGCGCCATCAAAGAGCGTATTGATTTCATCTGGGTGTTTGACTTCGACATGGACAGACTGAACGCCATCCGTCGCATCGCGTTTAAGTGCCGCTGGAACTCCACCTGTTTGGAAGTCCTCAAAGATATTCCAACTTGGTTCGATAGCATCCACACAGACGTATTCCATCATGTTTGCGAAGCTTTCATTGAGCCAAAGGTCATCCCACCATTTCATAGTCACGAGGTTTCCAAACCATTGGTGGGCAAGCTCATGTGCTACAACTAGGGCAACTTGTTGACGGCTAGCAAAGGTTGAGTTCTCATCCACAACCAAGTAAACTTCACGGTAAGTAACAAGACCCCAGTTTTCCATGGCACCTGCTGAGAAGTCAGGAAGGGCGATGTGGAGCGATTGAGGAATTGGATACTTAACTCCGTAGTAATCTTCGTAAAACTCGATAGAGCGAACGGCGATGTCCAGTGAGAAATCAAGGTTAGATAGTGGGTGGGCTTTGGTAGAGTAAACACCGACGAGGGTACCGTTCTTGGTTTTAGCGGTCACACCTTGCAAATCACCAGCAACAAAAGCCAACAAGTAGGAAGACATACGAGGTGTCGTTTCAAACTTCCAGATACCTGTTTCCTTGCGGTTTTCAACGTCAGTCTCTGGCATATTTGACAAGGCCAATTCACCTTCTGCTTGGTCAAAACGTAGAGCGAGGTCAAAAGTTGCTTTGGCTTCAGGTTCGTCCACACATGGGAAGGCTTCACGCGCAAAATGGCTCTCGAACTGAGTTGACAAAACTTCCTTCTTCACTCCATCAACTGTGTAGTATGAAGGGTAAATCCCTGTCATGTTATCTGTGATTTTTCCTGAAAAAGCAATAACCAATTCAACTTGACCAGCCTCAGCCAATTCGATATGAAGGGCTTCATTGTCATGGTCAACAGTAAATGGACGAGCTTGACCTGCAGCTTCTACAGAAGCGATTTCCAAGTCTTTTTGATGAAGGGAAATACGGTCACTCTGTGCTTGACCAGTGATGGTCACCTTCCCAGAAAAAGTCTTGGTCTCACGACTCAAGTCTAAAAATAAATCATAATGTTCAGGAACAAATTGCGTAATAAAATGTTCAACTGCTTGCATAGTTTTCTCCTATTCTAAGTTTAAGAGTTTTACTCTTCTTCAAACAAACTTATTATATCATGTTTTGATTAAGAAAAAAGGATTGGACGGTGATTTCCAAAACTTTTTTCCTTCTGCAGTCTACAGTGGGTAAACCTTGCGAAATTCTTCCAAAACAACCTTACTGTCAGGTGTAAAAGTCAGTCCTGCCTCCCTCATCCACTCGGTGAAAAAGTCCTCATGAACCTGACGCCAATAGGCTAAAGATTTGTCTCCCTCACCTTCCTTGTAAGCATGGTCGGCTGACACTTGATGAAAAGGCTGAACGGAAACCTTTGTAATTTCGACAATACAGACAGCCTGATTTTGACTGTCTAAAATGACATCAAAGGTCCCTTCTTGTGGAAGAGGTTCACCCTCTAGTGCATAGAAGTCGTAGGCTGAGGCGGTTGCTGTCTTTTCGCCTCTTAGTACCAAATCTGCCAAGGTATCGGCTTCCACTCCAAAAGCCCAGGCATCTATCTCATCTCCGATAGAGGGGTTAATTTTCTTGTAGTCATTCCACATTTCTTGCGGTGTCATGGGTTGCTCCTTTGTAATTTTTTACTTACTTCTTTTATACGTTTGAGATGGCCTGGATGGTCAATCTCTAAATTAAAAATCTCTGGAATAGAAGTGTAGTGGATAATACACTTGATACCCATCTGATTTATTTTTTGTATGAAAGAATCATTCAGATAGCCTGCTACAGCAAAGTCAATCTTTTTCATCCTTGCTTTATCCTGCATCTGTCTTAGCATATCTAACATTATTGGACTTTCCATATCATGCCATTGACTATTTCTCACAGTCGCAAAAACAAAAGAAGTCAAATCATTCATTCCAACTATAATCTTTGAAATACCCGTTTCTATTATTCTGTCCAAGTCAAAATAAGCTGACGGTAATTCAATCATTGTGCCGACTTTTCCAGTAAAACCATGCTCACGCAATACTCTAATAGCTTGTTTTAATTGGTCGGCATCATTGACAAAAGGAAAAATAACAGACAGATTGGGATTTGTTTGATAAACTTCTGTAACGACATGTGCCTCAGCCTGAAATTCATTCGGACACGCCAACGAACGCCTGATTCCTCTATACCCAAATAAGGGGTGCCGTTCATCAAAATGCTCTTCAGTTCCCTCAAGATAATTAGCTTCTATATTCGTTAATTCCGAAAAGCGATACCAGACTTCTTCATCTGAGTACAAGGAGCAAATAGTATCTATATAATCTTTTACAAATTGCTGACAACTTGGGAACAGTATGCTTTGATTGAGCTCTCTCAGTAAGTATTCTCCACGAATCATACCGACGTGGTGAAATAGTTGTGGGTAAACTTTTTCAGCGATTTTCTCGCCACTAAGGGCTAGCTGGTTTTTCATAGCCATTCACCTCGTCTTAAAAGATACAATATCAGATATCATTATATGATACCTTCCTCTAGTTCAAAAGCTTCATAAGGTTCAACTAACTCATATCCTAAAAATTCTGCTACTTTTTTGGAAGCCTCGTTATGAGCATCCCAGAGAGGAAACATATCTCTATTTAAACTCTCTAGAATCATTGCAGCACCAAGCTTTTTAGCAAATCCTTTTCCTTGTTCGTTTGGTCTAGTTGCAACTTCCACTTCAACTGCTCCACGGTAAACTAACCCTGAGGAAATCCCAGCAATCAGTTCATTATTTTTAAGAACCACAAAACCAAATCCACCTTTTAAAGCAAAATCCTGATAGGACTCAAAATCTCCTTTTAAATCTTGTGACCATTCTTTCTCAGAAAAGCAGTTATAAATATGATTATCAATAGGCACAATACTGTAACCTTCCTCTAAATGACTAACTAGATCATTTAGAAATTCAATTTGAAAATTTGCCTTATCTTTAAAAGAATAGCGAGTAAAAGAATTTAACCCTACTTTCCGATGCAGAAAATCTTGCCAATTAGTATTTTCTGAAATAATAATCTTATAATCTAAACCATATTTCCTAACAAAATCTTCCCAAAATCTGGAATCCAACTCCCCTGCTAGGTATAGAAAATTCCCAACATCATAAAAGCTTGTTGTCCTATCACTATTTCGGTAGACAGATCCGATTTGAGATTTAAGACCATATAGAACCATATTTTTCTTCCATGTTTTAAATAGTTCCATTATCCCCCTACTTCACCTTCCAATTTCTATAGCTTGTCATATCTAATTCTGGAAATCCTGATAATTCAGACTTAACCTTCAAAACTAATGGCGATGCATTTTCTGTAGTAAGTTCTTCCAAATTCACCCAAAGTACATTTGCTGAATCATTACTTCCATCAAGAACCTCCTGAGGAATTGAATTTTGAGAGTGTTCAAAATCGAGTATTATATCATAAAAGGTCATGATATGGTGTACTGCAAAGTCTTGCCCATCTTCTTGAACCAGCACATCATAAATCCTAGGATTAGCATAACCCTTAAGCTTATATCCTGTCTCTTCCAAAACTTCTCTAATCAGAGTTTCCGTCAGTCCTTCACCAAGTTGCTGACTACCACCAGGTAGATCAAAGCGATGTTGATAAGGGCCTCTCGTTTTTTCAATGCAGAGTAATTTCCCATTTTCAAAGCAAGTGCCATAGACTCCAAAGTGTTTTTTGATTTCCATCCAACTTCTCCTACTTCAAAGACCAACCACCATCAATCGTGAGGATTTGCCCTTGCATGGCGCTCGCCTTTCCACTTGCTAAGAAAAGACTAATCTCTGCTACTTCCTCTGGCTCAATCCAGCGCTTGATAGGCGTTTCACTAGCCACCCAGTCTGCCAACCCACCTGGCTCAAAGTCCGCAGCGGTCATAGCTGTCTTAACAGCTCCTGGAGCGATACCAAAGACCTGAATCCCAGCTTCTGCATAGTCTAGAGCCAACTGCTTGGTAAAGCCAGCCAAGGCATGCTTGGAGGAAGTATAAGCGTGTCCACCGCCACCTGCTAGGCTCGAAGCAATAGAACACATATTGACGATGATACCTTTTTTACTTTCCAGCATTTGCGTCAAATAATAGCGAGTCAACTCAACAGGAGTCACATAGTTGATTTCAAAAATCTCTTGAATTTCCTGAGTTGATTGTTCCAAAAGTGGTTTGTAATCATCCAAGACTCCTGCAGTATTGCACAAAACATCAACCTGAGGGCACCAGTCAAAAATTGGCTCCAAGTCCAAGGTCAAATCTCTCTGTAAAAAGTGGAAATCACCCTGTAAAAGTGGATTTTCGCCTTGGTCAACTCCATAAACTTGATAGCCATTCTCTAAAAAGAGTCGAGCTTGAGCCAGACCAATCCCTGAACTCACTCCCGTAATCAATACACGTCTAGTCATGCACTTCTACCCAATCCGTCGCCAAAACATCACAAGGTGTCGGACTCCACATGGAAAAACCTTCCCCTTCTCCAGACACGTTGATTAGGAAATAGGGCGTCACTTCAAGTGCAACTCCATTCTGCTCGATGGTGTCAAAAAGTTGCACATAGTTTTCAGCCCCTCCCCAACCAGTTCGTACATATTTTTTCTTAGCCTTTAATCCAGGCAGGATTTCTTCAAATGTCATGATTTTCTCCTTTATTGTCTATAAACGTTGATTTAATAAGCTTTTTAGTCAGCCTATGAGTTCTAAAATATAAATTTGTTCACCTTTTTGTGGACTTACAAGCTATTCATGGCTTTTTCAAAATATGAAACCGCCTCTTTTTCTTTATCCGCAGATAGGTGGCTGTATATATCCATGGTCATAGCTAAAGTAGCATGACCTAAACGGTATTGTAATTCTTTATAGCTGATACCAGCATTTAGCAATAAACTAGCGTGAGTATGACGGAAAGCGTGAAAAGTAAAGCGAGGAATAGAAATCTCATTACAGCGTCTATCTAAAGCCTCCTGTCTAGTTGCAAGGTTCTGGTACTCTCTCGTAGGTGTTGCAAACACCACAGACGAAGCACGCGCCCCAGACTGCAAATATAATTGACGTTGCCTATTCTTGTAGAGACGTAGCATGTTAACTGTTTTCTTGTCTATGCTGATTGTCCTAACTCCAGCTTTGCTTTTTGGTGTACCTATTAGCTTTAAAAACCTATTGTAGTTCTTGCTTATACTGATAGTTCCATTCTCTAAGTCAATATCAGACCATTCCAGGGCTACTACTTCACCGAAACGGCACCCAGTAGCAAGTAAGACGCTATACAGAACATAATCAAGATAATAGCTATATTTCCTAAATGCCAGTTTTTCCATATGGACCAACAGATCCTTTAAATCGTCTGAAGCTATGAACTTGATTGCTGCATTCTCACGTTTAGGCTGTTTAGGGAGAATAATATCCCTAGCTGGATTGAATGGCAAGAGCTGGAGAGATACCCCATACTGTAAAACACGCCTATTTATTGAATGAACCACGGCATAGTGAACTAGCTGAGTCGATAAATCATTGATAAAGCTTTGTATATAGCTAACAGATAGCTTGGTCAGTTTTAGAGTACCAAAGACAGGTATAAGATGATTGTACAGCATTCTCTTAGTATCTAAAAAAGTCTGAGGTTTTACTGTAAGCTGGTAACTATCCAGCCATAAATCAGCTAACTCTTGATAATTCTTTACAGGTACTACTTTTGTCACTGTACAACCGTTTGATATAAAATCATCTTGCGCGTGCTTTGCTTTCTGCTTGACCTCTTTTCTTGTCCTACCCGTTACACTTGTTTTAGCTTTCTTCCCTGTTACCTGGTCAACTCCTAAATATACATTAGCACGATATACCATTGTACCGTTTTTCTTTTTGACTTCAGTTATTTGCATGTTTTAAACCTTTCTAAAATACATCAGCAGGCAAGCTATTATCAAAGAGGTTTTAGATTGTGGTTTAAATCATGCTAGGGCTTCATAGTTTGCCCTGTATTCGATTTTAGGAAATCAGACGGTAAATAATACTAGAGTAGGGAACAAGGTGGATATAGGGCTTATATTGGGTTGAAGCTTGAACGAAGCTTGAGAAATCACGCGCTTCGGATTGTTGAACATTGTGGCGCGTGAGGCACCTTATTCAGCTTCGGGGTTGAAAATAAACATATCTATGTACTTAATTGTTGGTGAAATATCCCAGACTTCAAACGTTTCAGAAAGTTGTTGTTTTATATTATCTATCAATTCATTTTTAAATTGCACAGGCATATCATCAAAAATAGCAACTTGAGACATAGAGCCATTTAGTCTAACTTTATCCAATTGACTTGGATTGAATAGCTTATCAGGGTCTTTACTATACAAATAAAGAAATTTATATTCAAGAAGGTATTTCCTATCTCTCCCTCTTCTAAACTCTAGTAAAAGATAGCATGGTTCTTCAAATTCAGGAACAAATTTCCAATGTTCTTTGACCTCGGATAATGTATCAAAATTATCAAAGCCACATTGAATTTTTACATCATAAGCCCAAAAATCAAAGAATTCACTAGGAGAAACTTCTAGATAGTTACAAATTTTATCTATTGTTTGTAAGCTAATTTTATCAGTATTATTATTTGAAATTTTTGAAATAGTTGAACGAGCTATCCCTGTATCATTAAATAATTGGGTAGCCGTTACTCCTCTATCAATCATTAGTTTTGCTAAATTATTTCTAAGCATTAAAATCACGCTCCTTTAAATACATTTTAGCTTATACACTTCTTTTTTTCAAGATATTTTATTTTTTTACTTGACACGATAAAAAAATAGTGTAAAATAAAGAGTATAATTTTAGCGTTAACGCTATTATTTTTCTAAAAATAAACAAAAAGGAGTTTAAAGCTATGGAAAATAATTTCCGTGTCTTATTGGCAAAGCAACGCAAAAAAGTTGCTGACGTTCATTTAGCGACAGGTATCTCAAAAAGTACACTTATTTCACTATATTATGAACGCACAAAGCGCCCAGATATTGAAACCTTGCAAAAGGTAGCCGAGTATCTAGGCGTAACCATTGACGAACTACTTACAGTCGAAGATTAGGAGGTACAGCATGAACATTGTTTACATAGACGGCAAGAAAGAGCCGTATACGCTGAGCAGTATTGTGGCAGAGTGTACAAACTTACAACATCACACAATAACCAAGACGATCCGCAAACATCAAGCAAGATTTGAACAGTTCGGAAAGGTTGGATTTAAAATCCAAGCTATGGAGAGTGGCCAGAATACCAAGGACTGTATTTTGAATGAGCAACAAGCGACCTTGTTAGTTACATTCTTAAAGAACACCGAGCAAGTGGCCAACTTCAAAACCAACCTAGTCAAAGCCTTCTTTGAAATGCGTGAGGAGCTTTCTAGGTTTCGTATGCAGAGGGCGCTAGAAAAGCCAAAAAGAAAAAAACTGCATGACAGTATAGAAACATGGGAGGCAAAACCCAAGCACGCGCATAGCACCATGAACAACTTGCTACTGAAGGCAGTAACTGACAGGAACGCTAAGCAGTTAAGGGAAGAGCGTGGGGGCTATAACGGTATCGATAGCTTGACCAGTGACGAGCTGGAGCAATATCAGGCATTTGAGGACATGGTAATAGCCATGATTGGCTTGAATATGAGTTATCAGGAAATCAAGGCTATGGCATTCAGAAATAAAAAAACACGCCAAGAAAGCGCGTGAGAGCAACAAAAAAGGCTTAGCAATAACCACACCGCAGAGCCTTTCACACTAACACTAAAACGAATTTAACAAAGCAGGCAAGCTATTATCAAAGAGGTTTTAGTAAGATTTATACCTAGATTATAGCATATTTAGGGCAATTTGACCATACGGAGAGCGCTAACTCTTTAAACTGGTACTTTCTCACGCTTTCAATTTGGCGACTCTGAGCGTGGGAATTAACTAGTGTAGTAAAAGGCAAGAAAGACATTAAAAAGCTGTCAAAACATGACAAGCCCAGCAGGGCAATTACATAGACAAAGAAACAGAGGTAAACACTATGGCAGAAACAACATACGATATTATCACTAAAAGCTTGGATAAAATTAACTCAGAATTACACCAAGCTGACGAAAATAACGATTTTTCTAGAATATGGATTTTATCAGGACAGTTAAAAACTATTAAAGAAAATCTAAATCGTTTACTTTGGATTGAACTTCCTGAATTGAATGAAAGCCATAAAATCGAAGCGGTCTCTAAAAGCACTACGGGAATGTTTTTCCACCCTGGTATTTTTGAAATGGACGCTATGCGACAAGCATTCTTTAAACGCCAAGCTAAGCACTTTTTTGACAACGAAGAAGAGCAACAGGCATATATAGAACATGCTGAAAAGGAGTATTTAGAGGCTACTATAACCTTAAGAGACATTCTTTTTAACTCTAAAAATGCTAATCGGAAAGTAAGTAAAGATCATCTTATAGAGCAGTTTGAGGAGGCGATGAAATGAATGAGCTAGATTTAACCAATACACAGGCGGTTATCTTTTCCGTGGTATTGATTGGCTTGCTGATCTATCTAAACTACCGAGACCGCAAAAAAAGCGCACAAATTGAGCGAGAAAGCAAACAGACGATAGAAACACCTAGCGAGGATTTAAACCCTGATTATGGGCGATATATCCAGCTTGCAGGGGTAGACGTATGGGGAGGAATTGAATGAGTCTAACAATGAATGACAAGCGAGTATTAAGACTAATCAAGGTCGGGGCTGAGAACTCCATAACAGGGGCAGAAATCAGCCTAATCACCAAACTAGCAGAAAGAACCGTCCAGGATATTATCAGCCGTCTGATCACGCGCTACGGTGTTCCTATCGTTGGGGTACGTCACGGAGCTTTTAGAGGCTACTTTATACCAGCTAACAAAGAGGAGCTACTGGATGGAGCAAAGGCATTCTATAACCAGGTACAGGAAGAACAGAAACGCCTAACGGTGCTTTTAAACGCTGATTTGGAAAGCTACAAGCAACTACTGAAGGGGGCGGATGAATTTGTTTAGTTTAAGCAAAGAAAGTGAAAACAGTCTAAAACGTGGCATCTTAAAACTGGTAGAAAACTTTCTAAAAGACTATTTAAAGCCTAAACAACGTATAACAGGGCTAATGACACCTAAACAACTCAAGGAAGAGTTAGAGATAGATTACAACACCTTAAAACGTTGGGAACGCGCAGGGCTAAAAAGGTGCACTCCTCCTATCGAGGATACACGCAAAGTCTTTTATAGAATCGATGATATTCTAATATTTCTAGGAGCTGATAAAGAATCATAAGGAGTAAAACGTGGCAAGAACAAAAATATATTTTTGGCTAAAAATTGATAAGAAATTTTTTGATAATATTTTTATCAAGAGACTAAAGACGGTACCTGGTGGGTACACTATGACAGTCATTTATATTAGGCTAATGCTAGAGAGCTTGGAAAGTGACTGTATTTTATACTATGAGGGCTACTTTGATAATCTCAAGGAAGAACTAGCACTAAAATTAGATGTATCAGAAGATGATATAGATATGACCATGGCATACTTTACAAAATGCGGTTTAATACAGATTGACGAAGATAAAAACGCAGAACTACCCCAGGCTAAAGCCCTAGTACAGCAGGAAACCAACCAAGCAGCATACATGCGAGAATATCGGAAACAGCAACGAGAACAAAAGGAAAATCTTACAATGTTATCTAAAGGTTTAACATTGTCAACTACGTGTAAGACAGAGATAGAGAAAGAGATAGAGAAAGAGTTAGAAGAAGAGATAGAGAAAAAAACTTCTTCTGCTCCTACTGCTGAAATCTCTAACTATTATCAAAAGCGTATAGGGATTATGGATGGGCAACAATATCAAATACTGACTGACTATCTCACTCTTGACGGTATAGAGCTAGAGGTTATCAAGACTGCCATAGGCAAGGCTGCAGATAGCGGCAAGCGATCTTTTAGCTATATCAATTCAATACTCAAGAACTGGCGACAGAATGGTATTAGAACCATGGTACAAGTCGAAGATGAACAGAGACTGTTTCAGCAAAAGAAACAAGGAAAGTCTGATGACGATATTCAAGACCCGTTTATCTACTGACGGAGAGGAGAATCAATGGAATTACTGAATACAGACCAGCTTAATGAAAAAATAAAGGTGACTGATAAGCTTTGTCCAACTCATCAGATTAACCTAGTACAATTCAAAAAGCCAGATGGTTATACATCACCCTACTGCATGGAATGTACTAGGGAGAACATTAAACAGACGGAGCTAGAGGTCGTAGAAAAAGCCCTAGGGCATGATCTGAACTCTTCAACCTATGACATACTAGCGCGTGAAAGTACGGTGTCAAATGAGCTGAGAGAGGCCTCTTTTAACACTTTCAAAGCCGATACAAAAGAGGAACACGAGGCCAAGGAGTTTGCTATCAAGCAAGCTAAGCAGTACCTAAACGGCATGACAGGAAACACGCTGATTATGGGCAAACCAGGCACTGGTAAAAGTCATTTATGCTATTCCATGGCCAAAGCTATCAACGAGGGCTATAAGGCTAAGAATGACCCTAAGAGCGTCCTCTTTGTCAGCATTGCTGAAATCGTCACGCGCATTCAGTCAGGTTGGCAATATAGACAGAGTGATTTTACAGAGTATGACGCCTTGAAGTTGCTGACCGAGGTTGACTATCTCTTTATTGATGATTTAGGAACAGAAAGCGTTATGAACAGCCAAAAAAATGAAGCTAATAATTGGGTACAGGCCTTTCTTTTCAAGATTTTTGATAAGCGAGACACAACTATCATCAACACCAACCACAACGGGAAAGAGCTGGCCAGAATTTATAATGACAAGCTAGTCAGTCGAATTGGCAAACGGTCAGAGGGGAATGTATACAACATGACAGACATCAAAGACAAGAGGATGAAGCGTAATTTTTAACCAAATAAAGAACGGAGGAATCCCATGATAGAACCAGCATACTTTGAACAGGCAGATCAGGAACTGGAGGAACTCAATCGCAAACGTGACGATTTTATGGCGGATGCAACACCAGTAGAACTTGCAGATACGCCTAAACTGATTGAACTAGGTGAGAAGCTTCGGACAGAAGACACCAGCATCAACGCCTATGAATTATACAGACACCCTGAGGCGCGTGCAAAGTTATTCGCCCAAATCGCGGAAGCCTGCTTCTTGCTGATTACAGATAGTTCACCAGTACCAGTGCAGCCGACACAAGTACAGCGGATACATTTTTGCGAGTATTTGGAAGGACAGTTCCAGAATATCGTTAAGAAGTTGATTGCAGGAACTGACAAGCAAGTTCTGGAGTCTTTACTTGAAGCTTTGCAACTGCCCAAAGAAAAACAAGCTCAGTTTGTCCGTGATGTGGTAGTAAGTGGCTTACTCAGTGAAGAATAGTAGCAAAGAGGCTTTGCCTCTTTTTGTGATTTCATTACTACTAACCCAATCAATTTGGGTTTTTCCATATAGGGGTATTTTGAGAGAATGGAAGTTATAAAATCAATAACCATAGAGACATTTATAAAGCCAATGAAAAACAAGAATATCAGTCATGGTATAGCTGAGTTGGACGGTAGAAAACTAGAAATAGACCTAGATAGTCTGTATATCACCTTTGTAAGTAATCATTTTGATTTAGCAAGTATACCAGGAACTAAGGGAGGCAATCGCTACTTCTTTGTCTGTCCTATTTGTGGTAATCGATGCAGAAAACTCTATAAAAGACTGTTTCAATATGGTTGTGGATCATGCCAGAAAATACACAAATCAACACTGAACCGAAGTAAGACAGATTGCCAATACTATTGGGAGCTTGCGCTGAGGGAAGCTAGAAAGGTAGAACCAGGGTGGAATCCCAAACGTGGTGGATATATGTTCGATTGTTTTCCTGAAAGACCAAAGTATATGAAACGTAACAAGTATTATAAGCATTATCAAAAGTTTGTGAACTACACCAAGAAAGGAGATAGTTTTTGGCTGAATGGATTGAGATCCCTGAGATAATTTGTAGGGTGCAATTTACAAAACAAACAAATACTACATATTAGACGGTTTAAATGTTAAAAAAAGCTAGATATATCAAGGATTTAAGTAAGTAGAGCGTTCCAAAAAAAGAGTGCGATAAAGGGAGCGCGTGTTTTGATAAAAAAATTATTCGTTTAGGAAAAGGAAACAGGAAATACTTAGGTTTTGGTAAGATAACGAGGTTTTCCGAGGGTTAGAAAAGGTGAGATTGTGGCAAAAAAGATATGCTTAAAATACAAGAGTACATGTACTTGAACTCCGAGCGAACGCCGAGAAAATGCAAAAAAAGCCAAGGCTCTCCGCCTCAGCAATAATTTTCAAACACTATTATTATATCACAAAGGAGGCCAAGGCATGACACCAGAGCAAGTAAAAGAAAAACTAGAGGGCGTTAAGTGGATAAGCAAGGAAATCAAAGGCTTATATTTGGAATTAGAAGCCCTCGAAGGTGGTATTATCCAAAAGCCAACACTAAGCCATAGCACGGTGCAGACAAGCAGGGAGAACAAGACAGAGAACAATCTTATAAGTGTTCTGAAGCTAAAGGAGGATACGCTCCAGAGGATTGAGCGCCTTACTGAGGAAAGAATGGAAATATCTGGGCTGATCGATAAGCTGGCCAATCCGCTTGAGCGTTCTGTTCTCAGGCTTTTCTACTTGAATGATCTCGATGCTTGGGAGGTTGCTGAGGAGATAGGGAAATCTAAATCTTTGGTATATCGAGTAAGGCAGGAAGCTATAGAACACTTATCAGGTATGATAAATGGGAATTGATTTAATCTTATCACAGAGACTAGTGCGTATAGGGAACCCTAGGCTTCATATTTGCCCCTGTTTCGCTTTGTTTTGGACTGGACGACTAAAAACACCATGGATAAACTACAAGCCCTTAGAAACGAATCTGGGGGCTTTTGCGATTTGAGAGATAATAAGTATTATCCCTTTACAATACGTGTAGTACGTGTTATAATAATGGTGTCAGGAGGTAAAAGCGCTATGCCTATGACACAAAAAGAGATGGTCAAACTCCTTACGGCTCATGGTTGGATAAAAACCAAAGGCGGTAAAGGCTCCCACGTTAAAATGGAGAAAGAAGGGGAAAGACCTATCACAGTCCCTCATGGTGAACTGAATAAGTACACTGAAAGAGGGATAAGAAAGCAAGCAGGACTGTAATAAAGGCAGTCCCCCGCTTGTCTTTGATTTTGGAGGTAAACTATGCTTGTCACTTATCCAGCTTTATTTTATTATGACGATACAGACGGAGCTAACGCCCCTTACTTTGTAACTTTCCCAGATTTTGAACATTCAGCAACTCAAGGGGAGGATATGGCAGACGCTATGGCAATGGCCAGCGATTGGCTCGGTATTAACCTAGCTGATTATATCGAGAATGGGCGAGAAATTCCTACCCCTACTCCTATTAACGCTTTATCTTTGGCTTCTAACAACCCTTTCCAGGATGATGAGGACATAGATCTAGTCTATGATCCTAGTAAATCTTTTATCTCTATGGTTATGGTTGACGTTGCAGAATATCTAGGCAGTCAAGAGCCTGTTAAAAAAACCCTAACCATTCCACGTTGGGCGGATACATTAGGGCGTGACCTAGGGTTGAACTTCTCACAGACCCTAACAGACGCTATTGCTGATAAAAAAATCCATGCTTAATAATTAACTATGATATAATTGACTTATAAACAGAGCTTTTCCATCTCCCCTTGAAACAGTTCATTCTGCAGTAGGAGGTGGGACGGTTCTGTTTTTACCATAAAGGAGCATTTAACATGGCAAAAGTTAAAGAAAAATGGAACCCAACAATATCCCATATTGTCCCTAAAGGTACCAAACTAGCAGACGGTACAATATTAGACAAAGAAACCACCTTATCACAAGAAGAATTTGCTAAAAATCCCCCTGTTATTCCAGCAGGACACCCTTATTATAATCTTTTAGCTAGAATAAGCAGAGAGGAAATAGAAAAGGAAGAGCTATAGCACCAAGAAACAGTAAAATATAGCAGTTTTGCGCGTGATATTCGCTTGAAAATGACTTGTTAAGGTCAACAAAATTGATAACCACGCGCTTTTATCTATCTTACCTTTGCGATAGATAAAACAACCAATGCGCGTGATAAACATGGTATAATATATTCACAGCTGGAGGCTTGCATAGTCTAGCCGATTAGGGAGAGTTAGACCGTGAGGTCACACACTCCCTTTTTTGGTATAATAAACCTATCAGATAAGCAAAAACAACTAAAAAAGCGTAGCTGATGACTACGCTAGTTCTTGCCTACTGAACTCGTAAATTATTGACCTATTTTAGGTCTTTTTTTACTCCCCCTTTTTGTGGACTTTGGGAGAATATTAAAGGTCATTTGTGACTATATTTTTTCAAAAAGTCCACAAAAATAAAGCCTATAAACTCCTATTTAAAGCCATTCCTAGACACTTTTCAGAATTTCTTCAAATGTCATGATGCTCTCCTTTGTTGTCTGTTTGATTTTATTATAACAAAAAATCGACAACCAATCTATCATGGTTCCCGATTTTGTTCTTCCCTAGTCTTTCTCACCAAGTTTGCTATTGATAGTCATCATGATACTAGCAATTTTCTCTCCCCAGTATGGGTCAGAAGCATAGCGTACATTCATTCCAGTTGCTTTGTTTCCAAGGTGGTCTCTGCCATAGTCAATGTAATTTTCACGAATCCACTTAGCCGCACCGAGAATCCCCTTGTCCACATCATCAAATTTTTTGGCTGAGGCATATGGGCTCGAATCATAAGCTGCAATTCCAAAGAAGTTATTCTTATCCTTGGCAATCTGGCTCCGACCCCAAGCACTCTCGAGTGCACTATGGGCCATTAAGTAAAGGGCATTTATACCATAGCGTTTCTCAGCTTCTTTGAAAGTCGCTCCTTTACCTGCAAGGCGACTATCCCTAATATTCATCAAAGAATAAACTTTATTCAATTCAGCTACGCTGTAATTACTTGGTTTAGTCAAATTTCTAAAGAGGAAGGGGTTTTCAATGGTAAAGCCATCAAAATGAATTCCATCAGTTGAATAATATTTCTTACCAATAGTCATAGCTGAGCTATGTGGCGCAACACGGAGACTTACATAAGGTGATAACTCATGGTAAAAATACTTGCCATCACTTGTATAATGAGGGACAAATTCACTATCTTTATCAATAGCTACTAAATCACTTTTATTCATGAAGCCGGATAAACCAGAAATATTGACTGGTATTTGACTATCTTTTTTAGATTGTGCATCTCCAAGTGAGACGATAGTTCCCTTTGATACATAACTCAATCTTTCACCAGAAGCGCTATAAACATAAGCAGTAATTGGCTTCACTTTGTAATATTTTGCCTCTGATATCCACTTCCCATTATTCTGGAAGGAATACTCTTTACCTTTGATCGTAAAAGTACCCGTTACATATCGACCATCATCTTTTAGATAGTACCAAGCATCGTAATCTTTGTCAAAAATCCATTCATTTTTGGCCATATAGCCACCAGATTTAAGGTAGTATGATCCAATCCATTCACGGGAAGCGTAGGCCCCACCTGACTTCAAGTAGAACCAGCTATTGTAGGATTTATCAAAAATCCACTCTTTTTCCGCCATAGCGCCACTATCTTTCAGATAGTAGTCACTTTTCCACTGGCTACTTGCCATCACACCATCGCTATTAAAATAGTACCATGTTCCTTTGATTTTTTCCCATTTATTGCGGGAAATCTTGCCTGAAGCTGTTGCATAGTACCACTTGTCAGATATTTTCACCCAATCATTTTCTGCCATGGCACCACTACCTTGGAAGAGATAGTCATTATAGATGGTACGACTAAGCATGACACCATCTTTATCAAAGTAATACCAGACACCTTCAATCTTTTCCCATTTGTTGCGAGAAATCTTGCCTGAAGCTGTTGCATAGTACCACTTTTCAGATATTTTCACCCAATCATTTTCTGCCATGGCACCACTACCTTTGACAAGGTAATCATCAACTATGCTATTACTGAGCATAATGCCATTTTTATCAAAGTAATACCAAGTGCCACTAATTTTTTTCCAGTTTACGACAGGCTGGTTATTTTCATAAAAACGCCAGTTTCCTTGTTCTTTCTGCCAACCTTCCTTGATAACTTCCTCTTTTTTTTCCTTTTTGGAAGGATTTTCCTCTTTTACAGCTGGCTCTTTCTTCGCCTCGACTTTAGGAACTTCTTTCTTGGGAGCAGCTTCCTCTTTTTTCTCGACTACATCTGTAGTCTGAGTTTTTTTCGTAACCTGAGATTCTTCAGCATATACAGATGTCTTTGCAAATCCTGCCATAGAAAGAACAACAGTACTTGCAAGTAGTATCTTCTTCATTTTATTCTCCTCAGTAGAAAACGATCTACACTATTGCTATTTTATAAAACCTATTGTAACATAGTTGACTAACGGAAATATTACAAATTGATGAAGATTCTATTTCTTGTTGACGATAAGGAAGATCTAGTTTATCTCAGACTGGCTTTGACTTCTCGACGGAGAGCTTCCAAGCTGCTAATGCCATATTTGTCCATGACTTTTGGTAGATGTTCGATGATATCAGGACAGGCGTAAGGATTGGTAAAGTTGGCTGTTCCAACTCCGATGGCAGAGGCACCAGCCAGATACATTTCTAGCGCAGCTTCAGCCGAATCCACTCCCCCCATTCCAATGATGGGAAGGTCTGTAGTTTGAGCGACTTGGCGGATGAGTTTGAGGGCGACTGGAAAAACTGCAGGACCAGACATCCCACCCGTTCCATTTGCTAGGATTGGCTTTCTGGTTTTGAGGTCAAAGCGCATACCGACTAGAGTATTGATCATGGTTAAGCCACTTGCTCCTGCATCTTCTGCGGCTTTGGCAATGGTGACAACATCCGTCACACTAGGAGTTAGTTTGACATAGACTGGCACATCAGAGGCTTCCACAGCCGCTTTTACCACTTCATAAGCTAGATCAGGGTCTTGCCCAATCAAAAGTCCATGATTGCCGTGATCCACATTCGGACAAGAGATATTTAGCTCGATAGCTTTTACATTAGTTGCCTTGGAAATTCCCTGAGAAACGGCAGCGTACTCTTGTTTTGAAAAGCCAGCTACATTAGCGATGATGGGAAGCGTAGGATACTCTCTTTCCAGCCAAGGCAGTTTTTCAGCTAAAACAGCTTCTAAACCAGGATTTTGCAAGCCGATTGCATTGAGCATACCAGCAGGTGTCTCTGCAACCCTGGGAGTAGGATTGCCAAAACGGGGTTCAAGTGTCGTCGCCTTGATCATAATGGAGCCTAAAAGGTCTAAATCATAGTACTTGGCATACTCTTGACCAAAACCAAAACAGCCTGATGCTGGAATGATGGGATTTTTCAAATCCAAGCCCGGTAGAGAAACTTGTAAACGATTTGTAGTCATAATTTTCTCCTTATAATACAACTGTTCCTGTGCGGAAAACAGGGCCATCTTCACAGACACGTTGGCTGACGGTTTCACTATCTGGCACCTTTAGGACACAGGCATAGCAAGCTCCCATCCCACAAGCCATACGAGATTCTAGAGATAAATAGGCTCTTGGGTGGTCATAAAAGGTTTGATTGATATACTTCATCATTCCCGGAGCACCACATGAGTAAACGGCATCAAATTGACTATCTAAATCATTGATAACAACAGAAACATTTCCCTTAATACCATAAGAACCATCATCTGTCGTCACAAAAATCTGACCATATTGGGCTAATTCCTTTTCAAGGATAACAGCATCTTGATTAGCAAAACCGAGGACTGTCACTACTTTCACCCCACGCGCATGCAATTCCTTGGCTACCTCAAGCAAGGGTGGAACACCAATCCCACCACCAACGAGGAGAACTTTGCTCTGATTGTCTAAATCAGACAAGTCAAAACCATTTCCCTGAGGTCCCATCACATCAAGAGCATCTCCCTGACTTAATGTAGAAAAAATAGCCGTCCCAGCCCCCTCAATCCGATAAATGAGGTGACACTGCTTATTTGCCTTGTCAATAGACGAAATTGAAATAGGACGGCGCAAAAGATGGGCATCATCGGGCACACGCAGATGGAGAAATTGGCCTACTCGCATGGCTTCAACCATTTCCCCTTCTAGGACTAATTCAAAGATTGCCGGCGCGATTTCCTCCTGAGCAACCACCTTCATGGTTTCCAAACGAATGGCACCTAAACGCTTCTTACATGTAGGGTTCATGATTTTCCTCCTTAAATTTAAGGCGACCAGATAAAGAAAAGACCTTGCTATAGCAAGGCCTCAGTCAAGATAGGACAAAGCTCATGCGTACACTAAAAAAGTCTCCACAGAGAGTCCCCTATCCCTTTTATCTGACACCTTGTGAGTCTCTCTGGACTCCCCTTAAAGGTTAAATTTGTATTAGTATACTCTTTCAAAGAAAAAAAGTCAAGTAGAAAACGAACATTCCACTTGACCTTACTGGATTATTTTTCACGAATGACTTCGACCTTGTAACCGTCAGGATCCTTGACAAAGTAATAGTTTGGTGGAGTTCCTGGTAGGCCTTTTGGCTCTGTAACCTCATAGCCTTTAGCGCTATGTTCTTGATGAAGTGCCTCGAGGTCAGGTGTGCTGAGAGCAATATGGGCAAAACCATCTCCTACCACGTAAGGGCCGTGGTCATAGTTATAGGTCAATTCCAACTCGTAGTCGTCACCCTCAAGTCCTAGATAGACAATCGTGAAAGCATAATCTGGAAAATCCTTGCGACGCAATTCTTTAAAACCAAAAGCATCTTGATAGAAGGCGATTGATTTTTCAAGGTTTTCTACCCGCAAGCAAGTGTGTAGCATTTTTGAAGCCATAGCTTTCTCCTTTATTTCTAAAAAGACTGGGACAATTCTGTTCCAGTCTTAAAAGTAATTATTTACCAAGTTTTGCTTTAGCTGCATCTGCAAGAGCTGTGAAAGCTGCTGCATCGTTAACAGCCAAGTCAGCAAGCATTTTACGGTTAACTTCGATTTCAGCCAATTTCAAACCATGCATCAATTGTGAGTATGAAAGTCCGTTCAAACGAGCTGCCGCATTGATACGAGTGATCCACAATTTACGGAAGTCACGTTTTTTCTGACGACGGTCACGGTATGCATAGTAGTAAGAGTTCATTACTTGTTCTTTTGCAGTACGGAACAAGATGTGTTTAGCTCCATAGTAACCTTTTGCTAATTTAAGAATACGTTTACGACGTTTGCGTGATACAACGCCACCTTTAACACGTGCCATGTTTTATTTCCTCCAAATATTTCCTAGAATTGTTTACTTACTGTTAGGCTATTATTTCAAGCGAGTAAGCATTGCTTTGATACGTTTGAAATCTCCTGAATGCACCATAGATGCTTTACGAAGATGACGACGTTGTTTCTTAGTTTTTCCGTGGAAACGGTGAGAAGTGTAAGCACGGAAACGTTTAAGTCCACCAGAACCTGTACGTTTGAAACGTTTAGCTGATGCGCGGTGTGTTTTTTGTTTTGGCATGATTTTTTCTCCTTTATTTAACTTTCTGACAATTATTTTTTGTCAGTTGCTGGCGCCAACTGCATGAACATTTGGCGTCCATCCATCTTAGCTCGTTGTTCGATGATTGCAATATCTTGTGTTGCTTCAGCAAACTCGGCTAAAACTTTTGCACCAATCTCTTTATGGGTAATCATACGACCCTTAAAGCGGATAGATACCTTAACTTTATTTCCTTTTTCAAGGAATTTACGTGCATTGCGAAGTTTTGTGTCAAAGTCACCCTTGTCGATAGTTGGACTCAGACGAACTTCTTTCACAGTAACAACACTTTGTTTTTTACGTTGTTCTTTTTGCTTTTTCTGATACTCAAATTTGAACTTACCGTAGTCCATAATTTTAGCAACAGGCGGTTTTGCTTGGGGTTGAATCAATACTAAGTCAACATTTGCACTATCAGCCAATGCTTGCGCTTCGCTGAGTGGCTTGATGCCTAGCTGTTCTCCCTCAAGACCGATCAAGCGAACTTCACGTACACGAATTTCATCATTGATGAATAAGTCTTGCTTTGCTATGGTTTTCACCTCTTTTTTATTATTAGAGAAAAACAAGAGCGGACTCGTAATGATACAAGCCCGCACGTTATGATAGCGTTTCTTAGAAACTTTTCATCCGTAGGGCCAGGCAACTTGATGTCACAAGGCGAGAAGCTCTCACTTCTGCTTTTCTCAACTTTTATATGATACCAAGTTTTCTATCCCTTGTCAAGATAAAAAGTCGTTTTTTCAAAAAACTTTCTGTTTTCTTCTTGATGTCTACATCAAAAAGAGAGAACCTAGTTGGTTCCCTCCCTGTGTTAGTTTTTTCCTCACCTTCCATATAGGAACGCTAAGACCTATTAAAAACTTCTTTTTTACGTGAACTTCCCCATCTTTCGATAAATAGAATCCCCACTAACAAAAGAATAATCAGGCAAGGAAGTAAGACCAGCCCCATGCTCCAATTTAGATCGACATTATCAATCTGCTTAGGTAATCTTCCAGATAAAATCTCTACTGAACGCAAGTAAGTAAAGGGAATCAGATGTGCAATACTCTGAAGAGGCTGGATCGTTTGAATACCAAACAATAAGCCAACAATCCCAATGAGTGAAAGAAAGAGGACAGGCATTTTTTGCTTGAAAAAGTAAGCAATCAAGTAGACGACTTCCACAATGACGATAAAGGCTAAGAAAGCTAAAAGCAAGCTAGGAAATAACACATCTTGTATTTTTCCAATAGTTACCTCTTGATTTGTCAAGCTATAGAACGGGTAGGGATAATCTAACTGTCCAAAACCACTTATCAGACTTCCCACTAGAAAAGAAAATCCACAGATTCCGATAAACAGCACGGTTATATAACTCACCCCAACTCCAAGAGAAGATATTGCAAATGTCACTTTTGAAAAAGGATATAACTGAGCTGTGTCCAGATGATTTTGATATCTTTCTACAAATAGTTGCGTTAGCATAAAAATAATAGCAACCACAAACAAGCTTGGGATGATAGCCTCTAAAATCCAGACAATCTGATCAATCCCGTAGGTCGGATAAACTAAATTGTGCGCTTTTATGTTCAAGGGATATAGGGCTTGGTAAGTCTTTCGTTCGCGGTCAACCGCCATTTTTAAGTCAGAACTAGCAGTCGGTTCCTTTGATAAAATTTCATAACTCTTCTCTACATCTTGCCACTGCAAATAGTAGGCTTCTTTCCAGCGTCCTTCTTTTAACAAAGCCAGAATTTCTTTCTTTTGCGTCAAAAAATTTTTTTGCGAGTCTAAATTTTCTTTAGCAAACTGGTATTCCTCCGAGCTGGTGTCAGAGATTTGGGAGAGTTCCTCTTCATATTCATTGATGACTCTCTCATCTTTTACAAGACGGGTTTCCAACTCGCTCTCCAAGCTGACGGAGTTTGCAGTCTGACTATTAAAATAAAAGGTAACACCGAGTCCAGATACAAATAAAGCTAATATAATCCAGTTTAAGCGACTTTTGAAAACTTTTTTTAATAAAAATAGGCTAATATCTTTCATAACGGAACCTCTTCTATCTGCCCCTGATGAATGGTTACCATGCTATCGCAAATCTCCATTAACTCCTCTTTGTAGTGGGAACTCAAAAGAACCAGCTGTTCTTGTCTATCGATTTGTGCCAGCCTATCAAAAAACTTCTGTCGATAGTACTCGTCTAAACCATTTGTTATCTCATCCATGAGCCAGCATTTCGCCTGACTAAGGAAATACATAGCAATCACCAAGCGTTGCTTCATCCCTAAGGAATACTTGCGGATGGGAAGGCTGATATAGTCAGACATTTCCCAGTAGGCGATTTCGTCCCCCAAGTTTAGGTCTGACTTCCAGATGTTTTTTATAAGACGAAGGTAGTCCATCCCACTTAAGTTTCCATCCAGCCATTCAACGCTCTCATAATAAAACAAAGAAGGAGGGGCTGCGATATGTCCACTACTAAGGGGAAGCAGCTTGCTAATAGCGCGGAACAGGGTCGTCTTTCCCGAGCCATTGATAGCAAGAAGGCCATAAATCCTACCTTTTTTAAAGGTGAAATCAACATCTTGCAAGATGACTTGTCGCGTTTTTAAGGTAACATGAGTAAGAGTTATCATATACAGTCCTCCTTTTTCTCAATTTTTAACGATTGATAGTTTCCTGTCTAGTAGTTAATGACCTCATAGCGAACAGAATCCCAATCAGACCAACTTTTTAGTCATTATAGAGTAACAAGCAGACCATCTTGGAATGTTTACATATTTACGTCCATGGTAATTCATGTTAAACTTCCAAGCGGTATTCCAATCATACCAATAACTTTTAGTAACTGTCACAGCAGATACACTGGACTAAAAAAGACCAATAAATCATAAACTGGCTAATAAAACAACTTTTGCTGATTTTTTATTGCCTTTATATCGTTACCATTGAAAGCACTTTCATTATATCGTTTTTCTCAGTATTATGCAACAGATTTTCAGTTTATTTTACTAATATATAACATTATCTCTTTCTATCGAACGCTTTCAATTCGCCAACTATTCCATCCTTTAAAGCGAATAGCTCCGTTCTGGTCAGTTCGGTAAATCTTACTCTTGATACTTTCCAGTCGTGTCAAGGTTTCCTGATGGGGGAGTTTCGCACGATTGTTCTTTCCAACTGAGATGAGTGTGATTTCTGGGTTGAGTTTTTCTAGGAAAGCTGGATTTGATGAGGTTTTAGCACCATGTTGACCGACTTTCAAGACATCCACCTCTAAGTCAGGATATTGCTTTAAAAGATCCTTCTCTCCCTTCTCTTTCAAATTTCCTGTGAAGAGAAAGTGCTTATCCAAGAGTTTTCCATAAAGAACCAGGGAACCATCACGATCCCCATCTCCAATCTTCCTTGGAGATAGGACTTCTAAAGAACCGCCAAAAATCGGTAAATTCTCCCCTGCTGTCACACTGCGTACCTTGGTTTGAGTCGCTTGTAGTTCTGCCACAAATTCCTTCTGTGTCAGAATTCCTTTTGATACTAAAATCTCCCCAACATGGAAAGCCTTGGTCACCTCCAGCAAATCTCCAACATGTTCTTTATCTGTGTTGGTCAAAATCAGCTGGTCAATCTTGGCTACCCCACGACTTTTTAGATAGGGAATCACGGTTCGCTGGGCATTGCTGGTCGTCGCCTTTTCTTGCCATTTTTCGATTTTCTTATCAGACCCTGCCTTGCCTCCCACGTCTATGAGAATGGTTTTACCTGTTACATCCCGTAGGAAAATACTTTCCCCTTGCCCGACATCCAGCATGGTAATTTCATTTTCAAGTGGATGCTTGGTCAGGAAAAAGAGCCCCACAATAAAGAGACTGAATCCTGCTAGTCTTTTGATATTTTTCCTCATATCATAGACCAAGGCCAATGAAACTAAAAGAAGAATCAACAGCCACGCGGTGGGTTGACCAAAGACCAGAGGTCTGCTTGCCAGCTGCGATACCAAGCGAATGACGCCCTCCAACCACTCAAAGACAAAGTTAAACTGAGTGACTGGGTAAACAAACGACAGAATGAATAAGATGGACAAGAGCGGTAAGAAAACCAAGTCAAATAGAAAGGAAAAGACAAAGGTCAAAAGGATAGACCAAGGCTGAAATTCTGCAAAATAGAAGGATAAAATGGGCAATATTCCCAAGGAAATGACTAGACTTTCTCTGGCAACAGCCTTGAACCCCTCCCCTTCTTTACTGGTCATAGTCAAGATAAAAGCGTAGGCACAGGACAAGACACCTCCTGCGGTCAGGAAAAAGTTGGGCATGATGATAAAGAGGACAAGCACTGTTAAGGCAAAATTATCCAAGCCCTTAACACCATGTTGGGCCAGTAACTTTTGTAAGAGACTGCGAATGACTGAGGCTGAAAATCCTGTCAGACCTGCATAGATAAGGGAAAAGGGATAGGTCAGCCACTTCAACTTTTCTTGGCTCAAGCCCAATCGTAAGAGGAGTTTCTTAAAGGCATCCATAAAGAAGCCCACCTGCATACCCGACAAAGCAAAGAGATGGATAATTCCTAGACTAGAATAAAGTTCATTCATCTCCTCGAAGTCCGTATCCAGATGTCCTAACAGAAGACCTGTCATATAGTTGCGCATAGGGTCTGGAAAGTGAGCCTTGATCCAAACAATAGCCTTTCGACGTAAACTTGATAAATTTTCACCTATATCCCAACTGCTAATCTGTTTAACTGACTGGATTCTCTTGATAGTCAGTGTCTGGTAAATTCCTTGAGTTTTCAGATAGGCTTGGTAGTCAAATCCACCAAAATTCCTCTGACCTTCTGGCTCGGACAATTTTCCTTCTAACTCTATCTCAAGAAGGTCTGTCAAGGCTTGAAAGTACTCTTTCTCCTCCTCGGACTGGAGTTTATAATAAACTTGGAAAGTGCGACCTTCAGCCTTTCCCCGAAAGGACAGACTATCTCCATTGACCTTAATAGTGTCAGGCAAAATCCGTATCCTCTCAACAGAATCCACTAGATTTTGACTAGCTTGTGTCTGTTGCCAGTTTTGAAACAGAAACCAAAATCCAAAAACTCCGCAGATTGCTAAAACTTTACCAGCCGATTTCCAAGGAAATTGGAAAAAGAGGCAGACGAGCAAAAAAACAAAACCTAGCAGTGCGAGATAGGACGCTCCAAAAATGGCATAGTAAAACCAGAGTAACAGAAAGGTCAGATAGATTAGAGGAATAGGGAAGTTTTTAGTCCACTGTAACATAGTCTTTTAACTTTTCTATGGTCTTTGCGCCAATCCCAGAAACCTTCTTGAGCTCATCTACTGACTTAAATTTGCCATTTGCCTCACGATGGTCGATAATATCCTGAGCTCGTTTTCCTCCCAATCCTTTGACCTGTTTGAGTTCTTCCAGACTAGCTTTATTGAGGTTGATCTTCTTTTCTTTACTTGTCGAAGGAGTCGTTCCAGAGCCAGCCTGCTGACTAGCTGCTTCTTCTCCCTTGGTTGGAACATAGACCAGAGCCTCATCACTGACTTTCTGAGCGAGATTGAGCGACTTGCTATCTGCCTCCTCTGTCAAGCCACCTGCCTTCTGAACGGCATCATGAACTCGACTGCCTACTGGTAAATCATAAGTCCCTGGCGATTTAACAGCACCCTTGACATCCACTGTGATCAGATCTTGTTCAGAAGACTCTTCCTTTTCTTCCTTCTTGACTTCCTTTTCAGACGATGAATCCTTTGAAACGGCCGCAACTTCAGCCTGCAAGTTTGTTTCTTTCACAGGTGCTTGTGAAGTTGGTTTTAGCAGGAAAAATCCGCCTACAAGCAAACCCAGACCTGTACAGATGACAATGATTTTATACTCTTTGATTTTCTCGATAATTGCTTCCATATTTTCTCCTCTCTTAGATTATTCGCAAGAGAAAGAAAAAAACAGCTGAAAAATCTTTTCAACTGCTCACTTATTTGCAAAATAGTCTTCCTTGGTCAAGACATAATGAACTCTTGTAACAATTCTTCCATTTTCATGCTGGTCCATACAAGCATATGGTTCTTCATGGGAAAAGCGCATACCTGATTTCTCCATAACCTTGCCTGATGCGGGATTGTCTTTGTCGTGAAGGGCGGTCAACTTGTTCATCCCAACATTCTCAAAAGCCAGCTCAATCACGGCACGATTGGCTTCTGTCGTCAAACCTTGATTCCAATATTTTTTATTGATAATGTAACCAATAGCTGCTTTTTTAAGGATGGGGTCAATCTTATGCAAGTCAATGGTTCCGATAAACTTGTCATTGCTTTTTAGTTCTATCCCCCACCGTCCCAAGGGATTAGCCAAGTAAAACTGAGCGATGTTGTTCTTGGTTTCTTCTAAACTCTGATTGGTTGGAAAAGTGTAGCGTGTATTTTCTCTATCCGAAGCATACTCAAACATAGCTTCCGCATCATCCAAGGTTACAGGTCGGAGCAATAAACGTTCTGTCTCCACTATTGGATACTGGGCTAGTTTTAAAAAGATTGATTCCATACTTTTCCCTCCATTAGAGCTTGATTCTCACTAGTCTAGCATAAATAAATTTGGATGACAAGTTTTTCTTGATTTTTGAAGCGGTTTCATATACAATAAAACCATCACATTTTTCATTTATGAACTGGAATGTGACAACTAAAACAATACCGTCAATTGAAAGGTAGGTTATCTCTATGTTAATCGGAATTCCAAAAGAAATTAAGAACAATGAAAACCGTGTTGCCCTCACACCTGCTGGTGTTTATAGCTTAGTTAGCCATGGTCACCGCGTCCTCATCGAAACAAATGCTGGTCTCGGTTCAGGATTTACTGATGCGGACTATCAAAAGCAAGGAGCTGAGATTGTCACTACTGCTGCTGAATCCTGGGCTGCCGAGTTGGTCGTAAAAGTAAAAGAACCACTAGCTTCTGAATACGGATACTTGCGCGATGATCTTCTCCTCTTCACTTACTTGCACATGGCCGCTGCTCCAGAATTAGCAGATGCTATGCTAGCAGCAAAAACAACAGGAATTGCCTATGAAACTGTCCGTGACAGCCAAGGTCACCTGCCACTCCTCGTTCCTATGAGTGAAGTTGCTGGCCGTATGGCGGTTCAAATCGGAGCTCACTTCCTTACCAAACAAGCTGGTGGCTCTGGTGTCCTACTTGGTGGTGTACCAGGTGTTCCAAAAGGAAAAGTAACCATCATCGGTGGCGGTGTCGTCGGTACACACGCTGCCCGCATCGCCCTTGGACTTGGTGCTCAAGTAACTATTTTAGATATCAGTGCTAAACGACTCTCAGTCTTAGAGGAAGTCTTCGGAAACCAAATCCAAACTCTTATGTCCAATTCATTCAATATCGAAGCAAGTGTGAAAGATGCTGATGTGGTGATTGGAGCAGTTCTCATCCCTGGTGCTAAGGCTCCAAAACTGGTGACAGACGAGATGGTCAAACAAATGCGTCCAGGATCTGTCATCGTTGACGTCGCCGTTGACCAAGGTGGTGTTATCGCAACAGCAGATCGTGTGACAACGCACGATGAGCCCGTCTATGAAAAACATGGGGTGCTCCACTATGCTGTCGCCAACATCCCTGGTGCCGTAGCTCGTACTTCTACCATCGCCCTGACCAATGTCACCCTTCCTTACATCGAAGCCTTAGCAGGAAAAGGTTTTAAGAAGGCAATCACTGAAGATCAAGGCTTACGTGAAGGAGTTACAACTTATCAAGGTTACTTGACTAGCCTCCCAGTTGCCCAAGGCCTCGATAAAGATCACACGTCTATCGACGAACTTGTTTAAAGTTAGAGACTCATAAAAAAGCAAAAAGAGCAGTTCACATCTGAACTGCTTTTTTTGCTATTCTGTTTCTTCGTTCTTTTCTTCAACCTTAACTGGAGCTGGTTCATAAGCTCGGATAATCTGAGCGACAACTGGATGGCGAACCACATCCTTGGCTGAAAAATGAACAAAGTCAATTTGATGAATGTTCTTGAGCTTTTCTTGGGCATCAATCAAACCGGACTTGACATTTCGCGGCAGGTCAATCTGACTGATATCTCCATTGACAATCATTTTAGAATTAAAGCCTAAACGAGTCAGGAACATCTTCATCTGCATGATGGTCGTATTTTGCGCCTCATCGAGAATGACAAAGGCATCATCCAAGGTTCGACCACGCATGTAGGCAAGGGGCGCGATTTCAATAATCTCACGTTCCATGAGACGAGTCGTTTGGTCTTTGCCAAGAATCTGATACAGGGCATCATAAACAGGTCGAAGGTAAGGATCTACCTTCTCCTTGAGATCTCCCGGAAGAAATCCTAGACTCTCACCTGCTTCGACTGCTGGACGAGTCAGGATAATCCGCTTGACCTGCCCACGTTTAAGGGCAGTTACTGCCAAGGTCACTGCAAGAAAGGTCTTCCCTGTCCCTGCAGGTCCGATTCCAAAGGTCACATCATGCTGTTTGACACTGTCCACATAAAGCTTTTGACCCAAAGTTTTGACACGGATCGGTTTCCCAGTATTGTCCTTGATAATTTCTTCTTCGTAAAGGGCGACAAACTTGTCGATTTCATCGTTTTTGACCATGCTAATCGCAGTCACCACATCTGGCGTGCCAACCGTCATTCCCCGATTCACCAAGACCATTAATGCTTGGATAACCTGACGGGCTTCTTCGCAGGCAGCCTCTTCGCCCAAAACCTGGACAATCTCCGTACGGGCATGAATCACCACATCGAGCTCTTCTTCCATCAAACGAAGATGGCGTTCATTGGATCCAAAAAGATGAAACAGGTCATCTGGATGACTCAGTTGAATGTCTATTGAATGTTCCTTCAAATAAAGAACCTCTCTAATCCGTTTATTTCTTTTTATTATAGCAAAGAGAACAATAAAATACTAGCCTCATCTCATTGTCTCTAGTGTTCTAAGTATTCTTGCCAGATAGCGTCAAAGTCTCCTAAGTTAAAAGAGAAACTGGCATGTTCCTCCAAAAAGCGACTCACCTCATCAAAATCATCCGTGTATTTTGGAAAAGATGACTCTTCAAAAGCGAGATCTGCCAAAATTGCTTTTGGGCTATTACTTTTAGGATTGCGCTCAGTCATGAGCCAAGTGTAAAATGATTTTCTCATAAGCCTCCCTAAATCAACTCTGTACCAAACTGGTCTTGCTTGATTTTGCCAGCCTTCATCAAGCCACCGAGCGCTTTCTTGAACTGACCTTTAGAAATGCCAAAGGTTGCCTTGATGTCCTCAGGGGATGACTTATCATTCAAGGTCATGAAACCGCCATTGCTTTCCAAGTAGGTCAAAATCATCTGGGCATCATTTTCCAACATTTCAAAAGAACGTGGTTTGAGGGAGAGGTTAAGAGTACGGTCAACTTCACGGAAACCAATAACACGCGCATCTAACACTTGACCCAAACGTGGCTCTGCGTAGCGCTCGCTAGGATGGATAAAACCAAGCATGTTATTCTCTGGCAGATAGACAAAGGTCCCTGATAGCTTGAGACGATAAACAATGGCTGGCCAGTTTTGGTTCTGCATGTTGTTGTAGGCAGGACGAGCCAGACGTTGGAAGTCTTCCTGATAAGCCAAGAGTCCCCAGATGCGGTCTTTCTTGTCCACCTCAAGACGGATGTAGAGTTGATCACCTTTCTTAGGCCAGAGTTCCTTGAGCTCAGGAAGGATATCGAGTGACACAACGATTTCCTTATCAGGTAGACCAGTATCGACAAAAACACCCAAGTCCTTACGAACTTCCGTTACCGTTCCCCAGCCAAATTGTTCCTGAGTGACAGTCACTTCTAGAGTGGTCAAGCGGAGTTTCTGCTTCATATCGGTATAGGCAAAACCTTTGACTGTATCCCCTACTGTGTGTTGGCCTTCTTCCTTAGCAAGAGCATAAGTTTGACCATCCTTTTGCACAAAGTAAAAACGGTCATTTTCATCGATGATGAGTCCAACGATAAAACTTGCAAGATTTGTATTCATATTTCCTTCTTTCGAATAAAACTCAGCCAGCAATGCCAACTGAGTTTTTCTGTTTATTTTTAGACTTCCAAGATTTCTTTTTCTTTATTGGCAGTCATGTCGTCGATGTGTTTCACAGCATCGTCTGTTACTTTTTGAATATCTTTTTCAAGAGTCTTCAATTCGTCTTCAGTAATTTCTTTTGCTTTTTCTTGCTTCTTAGCTTCGTCCATAGCATCACGACGGATATTGCGGACAGCTACTTTGGCATTTTCACCGACCTTCTTCACTTCTTTAGCAAGGTCTCGACGAGTTTCCTCTGTCAAAGCTGGAATCACCAAACGAATCACAGAACCGTCGTTAGCTGGTGTAATACCAAGATCAGAAGCGTTCAAGGCGCGTTCGATGTCTTTCAATGAAGACTTGTCAAATGGCGTTACCAACAAAACACGCGCTTCTGGAATAGTGATAGAAGCGATTTGGTTAAGAGGAGTTTCTACTCCATAGTATTCTACATGTACACGGTCAAGCAAGCTTGCATTGGCACGGCCGGCACGGATACCTCCAAATTCACGAGCAAGTGAATGGTGGGACTGGGTCATTCTCTCTTTAGCTTTTTCAATAATTGCGTTGGCCATAATCTTTCTTATTCCTTTTCTTCGATATTGTTTGAAACTGTTGTTCCGATATTTTCACCAAATACAACACGTTTGATGTTGCCTGGTTGGTTCATATTGAAGACAACTAAGTCAATGTCGTTGTCCATTGAGAGGGTTGAAGCTGTTGAGTCCATAATACGAAGACCTTTATTGATAACATCACGATGGGTCAATTCTTCAAACTTAACGGCTGTCTTGTCTTTCTTAGGATCGGCATTGTAAACACCGTCGACACCATTTTTAGCCATCAGAATGGCATCTGCTTCGATTTCAGCTGCACGAAGAGCCGCTGTTGTATCTGTTGAGAAGTAAGGTGAACCAATTCCGGCACCAAAGATAACGATACGACCTTTTTCAAGATGGCGAAGGGCACGTCCACGTACGTAAGGTTCAGCCACTTGTTGCATAGAAATAGCTGTTTGTACACGCGTATCGACGCCAACTTGTTGCAATGAATCTGCCATCACAAGAGCATTCATAACAGTCCCAAGCATTCCAGTGTAATCTGCCTGAACTCGGTCCATACCTGCCTCAGCAGCAGGTTCACCACGCCAGAGATTTCCTCCACCAATTACAAGGGCAATTTCGATCCCTAGACTATGAACTTCTTGAATCTCTTTTGCAATTTTTTGAACTGTTTGGATATCAATCCCTACGCCACGTTCACCAGCAAGGGCTTCACCTGATAACTTGATTAAAATACGTTTATACTTGGGGTTCGCCATTTTTACTCTCCTTTTTTCATCCTACCTATTTTATCACAATTTCTAAGATTTTTATAGTATCATGAGCAATTCTTTCAAAAAAATTAGACGGTTAAAAACTCCTCTAAGTCCTTAAGGGCACGCTCTGCAATTTTTTCATAACGAGCCTTCTTATCACGGATACGCTCGCCTTCCAATTCCTTGATAATTCCGAAATTGACATTCATTGGTTGGAAATGTTTGCTATCAGCGTGGGTGATATAATGAGCCAGACTTCCGATAGCTGTTGTTTCTGGGAAAATAGCTGCGCTTTCACCCTTGAAGAGTCGAGCCGCGTTAATACCTGCAACCAAGCCTGAAGCTGCTGACTCAACATAGCCTTCCACACCCGTCATTTGACCAGCAAAGAAGAGGTTGGGCTGTTTCTTAGAACGGTAAGTCTGTTCGAGAAGATTTGGTGAATCCATGTACGAATTGCGGTGCATGACACCATAACGAACAAACTCAGCATTTTCAAGACCCGGAATCATTTGGAAGACACGCTTTTGTTCTCCCCATTTGAGGTGGGTTTGGAAACCGACGATATTGTAGAGGCTACCAGCCGCATTATCCTGACGAAGTTGAACAACTGCATAAGGGGTTTTAAATTCGCCATCACGAGGTCCTGTGTAGTCTTCTGGATACTCCAAACCGACTGGCTTCATCGGACCATAAAGCATGGTTTTAATGCCACGCTTAGCCATGACTTCGATAGGCATACAACCTTCAAAGTACTTTTCTTTTTCAAACGAATTCAGCGGTGCTTCTTCCGCATTGACCAAGGCATCATGGAAATCCATAAACTCTTGCTTGGTCATAGGAGCGTTGAGGTAGGCTGCCTCTCCCTTATCATAACGAGATTTGAGATAGACCTTGCTCATATCAATAGTATTGACATCGATAATCGGCGCTGCAGCGTCATAGAAATAGAAACCATCACCGTCATTGAGGACATGAATCTTTTCAGCTAGGGCGTCGCTGGTCAAAGGACCAGTAGCGACAACCGTAATAACATCTGTCGGCAATTCTGTAATTTCATCGCGAACCACTTCGATCAAGGGGTGATTGGCCACTTTCTCAGTCACCATCTGTGAGAACCCATCGCGATCCACCGCAAGGGCTCCGCCTGCAGGAACACGTGTAGCTTCTGCTGATTCCAAGATAACAGAACCCAAGCGACGCATTTCTTCCTTGAGAAGACCGACAGCATTGGTCAAAGCATCCCCACGTAAGGAATTGGAACAAACTAACTCTGCAAAATTGTCTGTTTTGTGCTGAGGTGTTGACTTGACACCACGCATTTCATAGAGTTTAACTGGAACGCCACGTTCTGCGATTTGGTAAGCAGCTTCAGACCCTGCCAAACCTGCTCCGATAACATTGATATAAGATTGAGACATAAGACTTTTTTACCATTATGGGAGAAAAATCTGCTCTTCCTTTTCTAGGCTTTTATTAACAGACTCCCATAAACTTTCTATAGATAATCACTCCTACTAGTATAACAAAAAAGGTAGACAGAAAGAACTAAAAAGGCCTATAGATTAAAAATGAACCCACAAACAAACCCCAGATAGCCTTGAGCCATCTGGGGTTCTTGTTTTCATCGCTAAAATGATATCAACAATTTCATTTTAGCCGATTTTTGGGACTTAGTCTTCTAAATCCATTTCAGAAGCTGCTGATTTCTTCTTCGTACCAAGAAGAGAGGCAGTTGCCAAGGCAGCTACTCCTAATCCAAGACCAGCAAATTGGTTACTTGCAGTTCCTGTATTTGGAAGTTTTCTACCGTTTGAATGTCCTGGTGCAGCAGGTTGTTGAGCAGGAGCCTGTGAGTGGTTCAATGCACTTGAGATTGAAGCACTGTCAGACAAGCTAGCTGAGGCGCTTGCACTGTCGCTCAATGATGTACTTACAGACACACTGTGTGAAGCTGAATCGCTTGCAGTTCCTGAATTTGATACACTACCTGGGCCAGTGCTTGTACTTGCTGAGTGGAAGCCTCCACCTGGTGTTGGTGTCTTGCTTGCGTTGGCTGAAGCTGATTGACTTGCGCTTAGGCTAGTGCTTACAGATGCAGACTCACTTGCGCTTGTACTCAATGATGCGCTGGTTGAAGTTGATTCATTTCCTCCAGCATTGCTTGCACTGATTGACGTTGA
>CAJNCS010000002.1 GCA_905221325.1 bacterium | reverse complement strand
ATTCACATAAGTTGCACTGTCGCTTGGAAGCAGCGTTGCGATACCTGCTGGAAGTTGCTTACCTGCTGTTGCACTTGCGAAACTGTAAGTAGCTTGGTACTTGTTGGCTTCAAAGGACCATTTACCTACAAACTCAACATCGGCCTTATTGACTACAGCGCTAGCTGCGTCATAACCCTTGAAGGTCCAAGTGCCGTCGTTCACTGCGTCGGTGTAAGTGGTTTGGGATGGTTGTTGAGCGGAAGCAGAGTCTCCATTCACATATCTTGCACTGTCACTTGGAGTCAAGGCTGCGATGGCTGCTGGAAGAACCTTACCTGCTGTCTCGCTCTCGAAGCGATAAGTAGCTTGGTACTTGTTAGCTTCAAAGGCCCATTTCCCTACAAATTCAACATCGGCCTTGTTGACTACAGCGCTAGCTGCGTCATAACCCTTGAAGGTCCATGTGCCGTCGTTCACAGGATCTGTGTAAGTGGTTTGGGATGGTTGTTGAGCGGAAACAGAGGCACCATTCACATAAGTTACACTGTCACTTGGAGTCAAGGCTGCGATGGCTGCTGGAAGAGTCTTACCTGCTGTTGCGCTCTCGAAGCGATAAGTAGCTTGGTACTTGTTAGCTTCAAAGGTCCATTTACCTACAAACTCTACATCGGCCTTGTTGACTACAGCGCTAGCTGCGTCATAACCCTTGAAGGTCCATGTGCCGTCGTTCACAGGATCTGTGTAAGTGGTTTGGGATGGTTGTTGAGCGGAAACAGAGGCACCATTCACATAAGTTACACTGTCACTTGGAGTCAAGGCTGCGATGGCTGCTGGAAGAGTCTTACCTGCTGTTGCGCTCTCGAAGCGATAAGTAGCTTGGTACTTGTTAGCTTCAAAGGTCCATTTACCTACAAACTCTACATCGGACTTGTTGACAACGGCGCTAGCTGCGTCATAACCCTTGAAGGTCCATGTGCCGTCGTTCACAGGATCTGTGTAAGTGGTTTGGGATGGTTGCTGAGCGGAAACAGAGGCACCATTCACATAAGTTACACTGTCGCTTGGAGTCAATGCTGTGATGGCTGCTGGAAGAGCTTTACCTACTGTCGCGCTCTCGAAGCGGTAAGTAGCTTGATACTTGTTAGCTTCAAACTTCCACTTACCTGTGAAAGTCAAATCAGCTTTTTTCACAAACTTACTTTTGGCATCGTAACCAAGGAAAGTCCAGGTACCATCGTTCATATCATCTTTGTAAGTCTTTGTTGTCGGCTCTTCTGGTACAACTTTTTGCGTGTTGTAATAGCTTGAGCTGTCTTTTGGTGCTTTCTTCTGGATAAATTCAGGCAAATCAACACCAGCCGTAATGCTTACAAAAGTATAGCTTACATGATGCGGTCTAGGCGTTACTTCCCAGATACCTGTAAATGTCACACGCTTGCCATTATAGGTCGCATTCTTCTGATCATAACCTTTGAAGGTCCAGACATAGTCTTTTTCTTCTTCAACTACTGATTCTTCAGCAGGTTGTTTGGCTACAATGGTGTCACCAACCTTATAAGAAGCTTCATCATTTGGAAGCATTCCCAAAATACTTTGTGGCAATGGAACACGTGCGTCAGAAGATTTGAATACATATTCTGGATTTGGAGTAGGTACCCAGCTTCCAAGGAAAGTCTGTCTGCCTTTTGCTACAACGATTTTTTCTTTATCGTATCCTGCAAATGTCCAAGTCACTTTATTCGCTGTATCAACATAAGTCGTTTCACTTGGTTGTTCAGCCAGAATTTCCTTAGGATATAACTTGTAATCATAAGGATTTTTCGGAGTCAACTTGGTGATATGATCTGGTAGTGCAAAAGCAGGATTGGTTGATTGGAACTGATAATCTATACCATTTGGCGTAAAGCTCCAAGAGCCTGTGATGGTCTTCACTTTCGTACCTGCAATAGCTTTTCCGTATTTATCCGCATCAAAACCATGGAAGATCCAAGTACCTGTCGGAACAGTCACTGTGGTGGTGGCAAGTTTGCTTGCATCTTTGTAATCGTCAGCTCGTGCAACGAAATCAGTGCCAGCTGGAAGCATATCGCGAATCTTATTTGGAAGAGGATAGGCAGGAGTCGAGTTAGTAAATTTATACTCCACTCTGTAGATCGTATCAGACTGATTGGTAGGAACCAAAATCCATTTCCCTCTAAAGATAACGTCTCCTGCCCCGACTGTTTTCACACGTGGAGAAATAGTCGTATTATCATCTTCATAGTAGTCATCAAATACCCAAGTCCCTCGGCCATCAGGATCCTCAAATCTTGTTTTAGACGGCATTTTAACGCGAGCTTTTTCACCCTTGACAAATTCTCTTTCGTAAGTGATTAAATTATACAAAGTTGATGGCGGATAGATCGTTTGACCAGAATCATCTTTTGAATCTGTATAGAAGTCATAATAAACACTACGCTTGGTCGGTTCAAAGACCCAGTGGAGTGTGTAAGTAGAGTCCTCATCATCAGATGGTTTTTCTATCTTCTCAGGAGCAATAAACTTCCATGTACCATCATTATCATCATCTGTGTATGTATAGAAACTTTCAATGACATATCTAACATTATCAGAATAATCTTTCGGAGATGTCGTGATAGAAGCTGGAATTTGCGCCTTCAGATCATTCGGAATAGCCTTCCCTGGGGTATCACTGACAAAGTCAAAGGAAACAGTCTTATCTCTGTGTGGTGTGAAGGACCATTTACCTGTAAAGAGAACTTTATCTTGATTAACTACCTTGCTATTAGCGTCATAGCCATTAAATTTCCAAGTACCCTCGTTATCAAAGTCCATGTAGGTCGTCTCACGTGGATATTCCACATATACAGTATCGCCATTATCGTAAGTATTTGTATTACTTGGCGTCAAGGCCTTAACTGCAGCTGGTAGAGATCGACTAGGATCTGAGCTAACAAACTCATAGTTTTCTGAGTACTTATCCGCTACAAAAGTCCAAGTACCTGTAAACTTAAGGTTCCATCCTTTATGATCCCACTCACTTACTGGTTTTTCAGTAAAATCGTAGCCTGTAAAGGTCCAGGTACCCTTGTTAACTGCATCATAGTAGGACTCTTGAGTCGGTCTAACAGACTGAACCATCTCACCTTTCGGGTATTGCTTTCTCTTTGCATACTCCCATTCAGGCATATCTACCGGCTTCAGATTATTGATCTCAGCAGGTAGTGCTTTGCCAGCCGTTCCACTGACAAACTCATAAGTCGGTTTCCGAGGAACCCCTTTAAATACAAACTCCAATGGTATTGTAACTTTTGGTATTTCCCCATATGTAGCCGCCCGCTCTAGTTCACGACTGAAGGTTAAATCTACTACATCTTCCTCAAAGGTCCAATTTCCTTCATTTTCCGCATCATAAAAGGGTTTGTAGACACCTTGAACTTCATCGTAGCGAAGCAAGGCTGCTACCGTATCCAGTATATTTTTAGGTAAATACTCATCACGTTTATCAAACTGATTGAGAGAAAGCTTGTAATCGTATAGCTTACTTTCTAGATCTTTTATCTCCTTAGGAAGAGGTAATTTATATTCGTCACGTGAGGTCTTAGGACTACTTGGTAAATGATAAAAATTCTCAAAATCGTGCTGGTTCATAGGTTTGTAGGATACAGTGACATCCTCAAAGTATTTCCAAGTTCCTACGAACTCTACATCGCCATTGTTTGCCACTTTACTTGGAGCATCAAAGCCAGTCAAAGCCCAATAGCCTTTTCGGTTAGGATATTCTTCTGAAGTATAAAAAACATAGTGAAATTCTTGTGCTTTTACTACTTCACCCTCAGCAAATCTTCTTTTATCTTCTGGACTCCAATTTGCAACATAAGATGGCAAAGTTTTTCCAGGTGATCCATTAACCGCTCTATAGGTTGCCTTATATGGTGTCGGTGTAAATTCCCACTTACCTGTGAAGAAGACATCATCTTTGTCAATCACCTGACTATCATAGTCATAGCCCTTAAAGGTCCATCTACCACTTCCATCATTCTCTACATAAGTTGTTTCAGTTGGCTGGATGGCCTTTACTTTATCGCCCTTTTTGTAGATTTTTGTGTCTTCTGGCTTTAAGTAGCTCAGAGTAAGCGGAGTTGTTTTTCCTGGTGTAGCACTTTCAAACTCATAAAGTGCACTATGAGGAGTCTTATCCTTGTCTGGGATGACTTTCGGATTTTTATCACGAAGACCTGAATTGACAAAGGTTACGAGATTGCGATAAACTTTATCAATCTCTTCTTGCTTTGTTGCAGTTTGAAGCACGCTATCAGCAGCTGCCATCACGCCATTCAAGATTTCTAGGCTATCATCTGTCTTACTCGAAAAGTCCTTGCTACGCAACTCTTTGAGGTAGTTTTCCAAAGTGCTCTTATTGAGACTAGCATTTGCTGGAGTTGCTTGGGCAGTGCCTGTAGCTGGCTGAGTATTTTTAAAAACAGTCGAATCTGTCGCTTGACTTGTCTCTGTCGCAGCAGGTGCAGCAGACTTCAAAGCAACTTGGCTTTCTTTCTGGGATTCTGCTCGCTCTGCTGCAGAAGAGCCCACCGAGACCTGATTCTCTGCTTTATTCTCCACTTGTTCAGTAGCCGTAAGCTCATCAGCTTGAGCTACTTGAGCGGCTCCAAGCGCCGCAGGCGCAAACAAAAATCCAATCGCAAGGGATACAGTAGCAACTGACAATTTGCGGATTGAATATTTTATCTTTCTATCCTGAAAAAACATTCCAGTCCTCCTTTTATTTCATTATTTTCATTCTATCATAAATAGTTAATATTAGCGATTTTTTGACCGTAAATTTTTAAAAACTTATTTGTGGATATTTCCTCATAATATACAAATATACAAAAAACTTCTTCTCCAAAATAGTAATTATAGGAATTTTTGTAAAAAAATGAAAGGAATCGCTCCCTTTCATTTTTTGCTTTTATTTCCAATTTAATACCGCGTTCAAACCATAGTGGTCACTGACTTGCGGACTATTCTGACCATCAAAAACTACATGCAAGCTTTCTACTTCTAACTCTTTCGTTGTAAAGACATAGTCAATTCGAAGCGGTTCAGAGTTGCCTTTCCAACCATCAATTTCTGGTGGAACTGTATAGCTACCGCTTCTCTCTTTAGCAACTTCAAAAGCATCTTGTAACTCTAGAGGACTAGCTAGAATGGCTTGGTAGCCTTCCTGACCAGCTGGGTTATTGAAATCACCAGCTAAAATCAGAGGTTTGTTCAAAACTTTCAGAACAGCCTCAAATCGTGCCCATTCTTCCTGGAAACCTTTATTCCACCAAGAAAGATGAACACTTGCAAGAGCAAGCTCCTTCCCTTCAACTTCTGTCTCTGCCAAGGCGACACGGCGAGTATGGTAGTCTGTTGGATCATCCACATCTGAAACTAAAATCTCTCTGGCTTCAATAGGTGTTTTAGATAAGATTGCCACACCTTCATGGTAACGGTCATAGCCGATATGATTGTAAGCCCAAGTCCAGTAGTAGCTTCTTCCTTTCTCAGCCAACTTTTCAACCAAAAGTCTCACATAGTGGTCTTGATGAATGGGTTCTGCCGCTGGTAAAGCTTGATAGAGGTCATCAACCTCCACTTCTGGAGAAGTAATTTCTTGATTGATTTCTTGGAAACAAATCAAATCATAGTCTTTTTCAAGAATATCCTGGAGCAAGAGCTGGAATTTTTCCTCTGCTTCCTTCTCCATCCAACTGTGGGTATTGAGTGTTAAAAATTTCATGCTTTTCTCCTAAAACAAGAGGTTGGAAAACAGCTTCCAACCTCAAGTATATTACAATTCTACTTTAGCAACTGCTGTTTTAGCTGCAAGAGAACCAGTTTGTTCTAATTTAACAGATTTGAGAACATCTCCATTTGTGAAGACAACCACTGTTGAAGTTTCACGACCTGCTGCACGGATAGCATCCAAGTCAGCTGTAACAAGAAGATCACCAGCAGCAACCTTTTGTCCTTCAGAAACGTGAACTGTGAATGGTTTTCCTTCAAGGCTTACAGTATCCAAACCGATGTGAACAAGTACTTCAAGACCTGCTTCAGTCACAAGACCAAGAGCATGTTTTGTAGGGAAGATACTTGATACAGTACCTGTAACTGGAGATACGATATTTCCATTGGCTGGTTCTACCGCAAATCCGTCACCCATCATTTTTTGAGCAAAAACTGGGTCTTTCACTTGTTCCAAGGCAATGACTTGACCATCAGCTACTGAGTAAACTTCCTCAGTTACACCCTTGAAATGTACAGTATTTTGTTGAGCTTCCGTCATTTGGCTTGGAAGAGTTTCAGGAATTACCTCACCTGAGTCAAGGATATCTTGGATATCAGATTTCAACACGTCAGCTTTTGGTCCGTAGATAGCTTGGACGCCTTGTCCTTTCATGACAAGTCCCATAGCCCCTTCAGCTTTCCATTGTTCCTCAGTACCAACACGATCTGCGTCCTTAACAGTTACACGAAGACGAGTCATACATGCATCTACATCTACGATGTTTGCACGGCCACCAAGAAGGTTAATGATATTTACAGCTTGAGAAGCAGCTGCAACTTTTGTTTCTCCTGGAGCAGCTCCTTCTGAAGCTCCTTCAGCAGTTTCATAGTTTCCGTTACGTCCTGGAGTTGCATAGTTGAATTTTTGAATCATGAAGTTTGCGATAAAGTACATGATTACAGCAAAGAGAACAGTTACCCAAACGAAGTTAATGATATCCATACCGATACCAGCATTGATAGCTAGCGGAGTACGAGTCAAGAATTCAATTGAACCGAATGAGTGCATACGAAGGTGAACGATGTCCGCCATAGCAAAGGCAGCACCTTGAACAAGAGAATAAACAAGATACATTGGTGTTGCGACGAACATGAACATGTACTCGATTGGTTCAGTAACCCCTGTCAAGAATGTCGCAAGAGCTGTCGCAATCATCATACCTTTGTATTGGTGTTTCTTGTCTGCATCAACATTACGGTAGATGGCAACGATCACACCCATCAAGATACCGAATGAACCGATCATTTGACCAACTTTGAAACGAGCTGGAGTGATAGTTGTAAGAAGGTGTTGGTATTGGTCAGCATTTGAACCTTTAAGGTTAACAAGGTCTGTCACCCAAGCAAGCCAAAGTGGGTCTTGACCAAATACTTGAGTTCCTTTAGCTGCACCAGTAAGGATTTCGTATGTTCCACCAAGAGCTGTATAGTTCATTGGGATTGTCAACATGTGGTGAAGACCAAATGGCAAGAGCAAACGTTCCAAGGTACCATACAAGAATGGTGCGAGAACTGGAGCAGTTTCTTGAGAGTTGGCAATCCAAATACCAAAGTTATTGATACCGGTTTGAACTACTGGCCAGAAAGCTGCAAGTACAATTGCTGCAATAGCTGAACGAAGGATGACAACGAATGGTACGAAGCGTTTCCCATTGAAGAATGAAAGCGCATCAGGAAGTTTACGGTAGTTGTAGTATTTGTTGAAGGCGGTTGCCCCTACAAAACCAGAGATAATCCCTACAAAAACACCCATGTTCAATGCTGGTGCTTCAAGAACACTGATGAAGTAATCAGCAACTTTGATTGTTCCACCAAATAAGGTAGTAACCATTGCTTCAGGGTTTTTCAACATATCACCTGTAACACCGAAGATAGTACCTGTAATACGGTTAATTAAGATAAAGGCAAGTCCGGCTGCAAATGCACCACCTGCACGTTCTTTTGCCCAGCTTCCCCCAATAGCAAGGGCAAACAAGATATGAAGGTTACCGATAACCCCCCAACCAATTTGCTCAAGGATTCCACCTGTAATCACTAGAGGAGCAAGGTTTGGGTCGATCAACACGATTGATTTACCAATTGATATCATCAATCCCGCCGCTGGCATAACGGCGATAACTACCATTAAAGCCTTACCGAATTTTTGCCAAAATTCGAAAGACAAGACATTTTTGAATGTAGCTTTCATCATTCAAATCTCCTTTATTTTATTTAAGCAAACGTTTTACGAAAACGTTTGCATTTTGTTATGTATTAATTATACCACTTTTATTTTTTTTGTAAAGGCTTTTATAAAAAAATTTTCTATTTTTTTTATTTAAAAAAAGGAAAAAGAGAAGTTTACGAAAACTTCTCTTTTGAATATGTATTATTTTTCTGATTTGCTCTGCAATTTGCACTTATATCCAACTAGATCTTCAAGAATCGACGCATTGAAATGCCCGAGCCAATTGCTCCAATGAAAATACCAATCACAAACAATAGGACTGTCATCACAGGGATAAACACATCTGGTGTAATCATTGACAAGTTTTGCCCCACCAAAGATTTATTGACAGATTGATAAACCATATTATAAACAAAGAATACAAGGACTGAAGGAATAGCTGCTCCAAATAAACCGATAAAGGCGCCTTCAAGTAAGAATGGTCCTCTAATGTAGCCATTTTTAGCTCCTACTAGACGCATGATTTGAATTTCACGGCTCCGAGAAATAATGGTAATACGGATAGTATTAGAAATTAAGAAAACCGCAATGAAAATCAAGAGCCCTGCAATAACCAATCCCCAAACACGGATAAAGGAAGCCAGTTCGAAAAGTCGTTGAGTGTTGGCACCACCGTCTTGAACCTCAGATACCCCTTCAATTTTCTTGGCCTCTTCTGCTACTTTAGGAACATCACTCGGAGTATTGGTATCAACGATATAGGCATCATAGAGAGGATTGGCATCCCCTTCAAAGACCTTCCAGTCATCCCCCATCGTTTCAGTCAATTTTTGATACTGCTCTTCCTTGCTTGAAAAAGTGACATTCTTAACACCTTGCATGGCTTTTAAGGCATCATAAACCTTGTGATAGTCATTATTGGTAACTGTCTGACCTTCTTTTTCAATCGTTTCACTATTATCTGCTACATCCTTACGAATGTAAACCATGACACGAACATTGTTTTCAATATCGGTAGCCAGCTTGGCTGTATTAAAAATTACAGATGCAAACAGGGCAACCAGAGTCAAGGTAATCATAACCGAACTCACTGCTGCTACTGTCATCCAGCCATTTCGTTTTAAACTTTTTAATGATTCAAATAAATGGCGAAAAAATCTACTAATCATCGTATCCATATTCTCCTTTAGCTTCGTCACGAACGACACGGCCATTTTCAATGGCAATGACACGGTGGCGCAAGGTATTTACAATCTGGCTATTGTGAGTCGCCATCAAGACAGTAGTACCTTGGAGATTGATGCGTTCCAACAGATTCATAATTTCCCATGAATTATCTGGGTCCAAGTTTCCTGTCGGCTCATCGGCAATCAATACCTTAGGATTGTTCACAATCGCACGAGCAATCGCAATCCGTTGCTGCTCTCCACCTGAGAGTTCATTAGGGAAAGAGCGAACCTTGTGTTTCAAACCGACCAAGTCCAAGACTTCCATAACCCGTTTCTTAATATTGCGACGGTTCTCTCCGATAACTTCCATTGCGTAAGCAATATTCTCATAAACAGTTTTCTTAGGCAAGAGTTTGTAATCTTGAAAGACTACCCCAACACTGCGACGGAGTAGAGGGATATCTTTCTTCTTGATTTTAACTAAATTAAAGCCTGCAACTGTTAGGCTTCCTTTTTCGATTTTTACTTCCCGGTATAAAGCTCGAATAAAGGTTGACTTACCTGCCCCAGAAGGTCCTACGATATAGGCAAACTCTCCTGGTTCAATGGTAACAGATACTCCACGCAGGGCAGTCGTTCCATTGTCATACTTTTTGACAACATCTCTCATTTCAATGATTGACATATGAGTTCCTTTCTATCTTAGCTGATTCGCCACTTGAGGTAGGCATCGATAAAACCATCAAGGTCTCCATCCATCACCTTATCTACCTGAGCAACTTCAAAGCTTGTACGGTGATCTTTTACCATAGTATAAGGCGTAAAAACATATGAACGAATTTGGCTTCCCCATGTGATTTCTTTTTTCTCACCTTTAAGGGAATCAACTTCCGCAGCTTTCTTTTCTTGCTCCATTTGATAGAGCTTAGCCTGCAACATCTTCATGGCACGATCTCTATTTCCATACTGGGTACGATCGACCGTTGATTGGACGACAGTTCCCGTAGGAATGTGTGTCAAACGCACACCTGTTGAAACCTTATTGACGTTCTGTCCACCAGCACCACCTGAACGGAAGGTATCCATTTTGATATCATCTTCACGAATCTCCACTTCGATGGTATCATCCAACTCAGGCATAACCTCTACGGATGTAAATGAAGTATGGCGACGTTTAGCAGAGTCAAATGGCGAAATACGGACCAAACGGTGAACACCCATTTCTGATTTAAGTAGGCCGTATGCATTGGGTCCTTCAAAAGACAAGGTCACAGACTTGATACCTGCTTCATCACCAGCCTGGTAATCCAAGACTTCGACTTTAAAGCCTTTGGCATTTCCATAACGAGTATACATACGAAGCAACATATCCCCCCAGTCCTGAGCCTCAGTACCACCAGAACCTGGATGGATTTCCAGAATAGCATTATTGTGGTCATAAGGTTCTGACAAGAGAAGCGTCATCTCGTAGCTGGTCATCATCTTATCCAGTTCTGTCAACTGTTCAACCAGTTCATCATGGACTGACTCGTCTTCTGCTAAAAAGTCCAATAAAATTTCAACTTCATCCTGCAACTCCTCCATCTTGCGAAAGGTGTTGTAGGTATTTTTTAATTCATTTAATTCTTGCGACGTTTTTTGGGCCGCGATATTATCGTTCCAAAAATCAGGTTCCGTCATCTTGTTTTCCAAGATGGCAATCTCTTCCTCTAGTCCTTCGAGGTCAAAGAGACCTCCTGAAAGAAGCTAATTTTTCACGATTTGCGTCAATTTTTTGACGAATTTCTGAAATGTCCATAAATACTCCTTTATTCACATCGTTTCATTATACCACATTCTCTCATTTCTTTCCATATTTTGCTTGTTATTTCAAATTGTATACAAAAAAGAGGACTTTCACCCTCCATTTTATAACTTTTTAGCAGAGGTTCGAGCAATCTCCTCTACTTGGATACCTTGCGCTTCAAATTTCTCCTTCAGGAAGGTTAAATCAATCGTCCCATCAATTTGAACTTCAATCACGACCTTACCATCCTTGCGCGGAATATTGACTGTGTGTGAAATATTCAGATTTTCTTCTACAATCAAGGTTACAATCTTGCCTAAAACACCAACTTCATTTTCCGTAATAAACCGAACGCGAATCCCTTCCTCGCCGTAGCCAGCAATTTCTAGAAAAGCCTGAAAAACATCACGATCTGTAATCACACCATAAACCTGTTGGTTATCCACAACTGGAAGAATACCGATTTTATTCTTCAACATGAGATAGGTCGCATCTTCTAGACTAGCATAACCCGACACTGTGATGACATCCCGAATCATAACATCTTTGACTTTGGTCTTATTGAGAAGATAATTCATCTCATAGATAGAGAGGCTGGTTGCTTTAGATGGGCTGGCTTCCGCAATGGTTCCTTCTGTTACCAGACCAACTAATTGGTCATTTTCGATAACAGGTAAACGGTGCAAGCCTTGCTCGCGCATCAAATCTGCTGCATGTGCTACAGTCGTATCTGGACTGATATAAACTACCTTACGGGTCATAAAATCTTTAACTGCCATGAGACTTCTCCTTCTTTATTGCTACTATAATTATACACTTTCTTACAAAAACTATCAAACGCTTTCATCTCTTTTTCAAGATTTTGTAACATTTAATCACAAAAAAGAGAGAACCAAAGTTCCCTCTATCCTTAAATAGTAACTGAATCTCTATCCTTAATCATATAGCGTTTTAAAGGAGTTAAGCTAGCTAACCAGTACAATAGACCACCAAGGATCGCAGTAAAGCCACTACCAGTTGTGAGCAAGAACATAGGACTCTGGATATGCTTTGTTATAGGGTTGTAAACAAATAGTACTGCAACTAACAAGGAAATGATTACACAAGATAATCCTACCAGATTAAATCCATTTGTAAACTCATAGGCGTCATGTCCTTCAAGGAAATAGGCTGAACGCAAATCGAGTTTTCGTTTTCTTAAGATAAAATAGTCAACAACGATCATTCCGATAATGGGTCCTTGAATATAGGCCGCCAGCGAGATGAAGGAACCGAAGTATTCATCCACTCCTCCCCAAATCGTAAGTAGACTCACATAAACCATAGCAATCCAAACCATTAGTCTATAGCTTACTTTGGGCATCCCACTTTTTACAATCATACAGTTCACGTACGATCCTGTACCCTGGGTTCCAATATTAGCAAAAGCTACCAGTAGTAAACTTAAAAGCGCAAAGGCTGGTGTGCTTAGAGTTGAAAGCATCGTCGTTGGGTCACTTTCATAGACACCTGTTTTGACAAACATAGCCAAAGCCATTACTCCACCTGTCGCAGCAAAGAATGGCGCAACAACCCCGTATGACAAGGCTGTAGCCCAATAGCCACTGCGTTCTGATTTTGCCAAACGTGGTAAGACAAAGGCTTGTGTAGACCAAGAAAAGGCTACGGCCACATTTCCTTCCCCTGACATCATAAAACGTTCAATCGGTGTCAAATTTTCTTGGATGGCAGGTTGGACATTCATAATATCCCTAATCGGAACCGCAACAAAACAGATCCCAACGATAATGAGACCGACAAATAACAAGGCTACCACTAGAAAGCGATTAGTGCCTTTAATCACCTCTGGCCCCCCAAGAGCAATCAGCGTTCCAAGGAGAACACAGAGGGTACCTAGAATCGGTGCCCATACTCCCTTGTCTAAACCAAGCCCAAAATTATTTGCCAAATGAATCATGGAGCTGGCAAAAAGATTGGCGGTAACGGCGTACCAACCAAAATTTGCCAGACTAATCACGGTTGATAGAACGGCCACCCCTTTTCTACCTAGAACGGCTCTCAACCAAATCCATAAATCAATTCCATATTTAACAGCAAACAAGATTGGGAGACATTCGATAAAAACCCAGATAATGTTGAAACTAAAAATATTAATCAACATTTGATTAAAGGTCAAATATTGAGCCACATAAGCTCCTTGGGTATAACACCAAGTTGCGATGGCAAAACCACTTGTCGATAAGAAGAGATCCCAGAAAGAATACTGACGATCCTTGTTGGTCATGGGAACGATTCCCGTTATGGTCTCCTGTTGAATGAAGTCATTCATCTTGGACATTTTATTGAATACCTCCTGTCATGGCTAGGATAATCAGAATATGATTGACTAGAATCACATCAATTACTTATGTAAAATAAACTTTTAAGAAAGAGGAAGCGAATAGATATAGATTAAGGTTTTCATTTATCCTTAAATCGTAACGGAATCTCGATCCTTGATCATATAGCGTTTTAAAGGAGTTAAGCTAGCTAGCCAGTACAATAAACCTCCAAAGATCGCAGTAAAGCCACTACCAGTTGTGATTAAAAAGATTGAACTTTGAATTTGTGCTGTTACAGGGTTATAAACAAATAGTACTGCAACCAACAAGGAGATAAAGACGCAAGACAAGCCAACCAAGTTAAATCCTTTAGTAAACTCATAAGCTTTATGTCCCTCAAGGAAATAGGCTGAACGCAAATCAAGTTTTCGTTTTCTTAAGATAAAGTAGTCAACAACGATCATACCAATAATTGGCCCCTGAATATAGGCGGCTAGTGAGATGAAGGAACCGAAGTACTCTTCCACTCCTCCCCAGATTGTAAGTAGGCTCACGTAAACCATGGCAATCCAAACCATTAGTTTATAGCTTACTTTTGGCATCCCGCTTTTAACAATCATACAATTCACATACGATCCTGTCCCCTGAGTTCCAATATTGGCAAAGGCTACTAGTAGTAGACTTAAGAGGGCAAAGGCTGGGGTGCTTAGAGTTGACAGCATGGTTGTTGGATCACTTTCATAAACACCTGTTTTGACAAACATGGCTAGAGCCATGACTCCACCTGTCGCAACGAAGAATGGAGCCACAACTCCGTATGATAAGGCTGTAGCCCAATAACCACTACGTTCTGATTTTGCTAAACGTGGTAAAACCAATGCCTGTGTAGACCAAGAAAAGGCAAAGGCAACATTTCCTTCTCCAGAAAGCATGAAGCGTTCTAATGGAGTTAAATCTCCTTGGGTAGCTGGTTGAATGTTCATAATGTCAGTGATAGGCACAGCTACAAAACAGATTCCAACGATAATGAGACCGACAATCAACAGGGCGATAACCAAGAATCGATTGGTCCATTTAATCACTTCTGGACCCCCTAGAGCAATAAGAGTTCCAAGAAGAACACAGAGTGTACCAAGAATAGGTGCCCATACTCCCTTGTCTAAACCAAGACCGAAATTATTTGCCAAATGAATCATGGAGCTAGCAAAAAGATTGGCCGCAACGGCATACCAGCCAAAGTTAGCCAAACTAATAATGGTTGATAGCAAGGCCACTCCTTTTTTTCCGAGGACAGCCCTCAACCAAATCCACAAATCAATTCCATATTTAACCGCAAACAGAATTGGGAGACATTCAATAAAGACCCAGATAATGTTAAAACTAAAAATATTAATCAACATCTGATTAAAAGTCAAATATTGAGCCACATAGGCTCCTTGGGTATAACACCAAGTTGCGATGGCAAAACCACTTGTCGACAGAAAGAGATCCCAGAAAGAATACTGACGATCCTTGTTGGTCATGGGAACAATTCCCGTTATGGTCTCCTGTTGAATGAAGTCATTCATCTTAGACATTTTATTGAATACCTCCTGTCATGGCTAGAATAATCAGAATAAGGTTAATTAGAACTAAGCCAATGACTATAGTAAAATCACTTTTTAGAAATGGCTGAGCAAACACATAGTTTGGTGATTCCATTTCTTCTAGCCTTCTTTTCGTTTCATTTGCTATTAATTCTTCAATTTCTGACGTCGGTTTCATCTCAATTCTCCTCTAAATATAAATCTAATGCAAGTTTTCCATACTGCTTGGTATAACGATACCAGATATAAAGAAATTCACCTACTGGTTTTCCAACGCTTTCTTGAAACAGGGCCCACAAAAACCAATAATACGAAGTCACTGATACATAGGCAAAATAGTGACGTTTGGTTTTCTTGTCCGGAACTTCTTGTAGATAGATTTCAAGTACCTTTTCAGCTTCTTCTACTGTATAATTTGAACACCCGATAAAGGTTCCTAAATCTCCTGCTGGATCTCCCATACCAGAATATTCCCAATCAATCAAGCTCATTTCGCCAGCTTCATTCAACAAGAAATTCGGGCTATAAGAATCTCCGTGGCAGAGAACCTTTTTCGTTTGATCTTCTTGTAAAAGCTTCTCGAGAACTGAGACATTCTTATCTAACTCTTCAAGCCCATCAAATTCAAAACGATTGCTAGCCTTTAATTTTTGTCTAAAATCATCAATTCCCTCAAATTGATTAAAGGAATGATTCGTTTTTTCTCCAGATTGGTGCAAGCGTCTCAAGAGCTCCATTGCTTTTGCTACATCATCCCAATTATCATAATCTAGTTGCTTGGCGTTAGGGATAAATTCTGAAATTTTCCAGCCCTCATCCTTGTTCATAGCGACAAAGGTACGGTCAATCTTCAATTTTGCAGCAATTTCCATGGAAGCCGCTTCACTAGCACGATCGATATAATTCTCCGTTCCTCTACCTGGATGACGGTAAACATATTTCTTCCCTAGGCAGTCAAATGAAAACGAAGTGTTGGTTAAACCGTCTTTTAGGGGTTTAATATTGACAATATCTGAAGCTATACATCCTAATGTCTTACAGATGTTATCAATGATTTCCGAATTAGTATTCACCAAATAGTGTTCATCAAACTGACGCAACTCATCTAGTGAATCAAACTCCTTAACAATGTCTGCTGAATAATGCCGAGCTTCCAAAGGAAGTTCTTTGACGTGACGACTATAATAATCTTCCCAGAGCTGTTCGCGATATGGTTCATGCTTAAATTCAGTTTCTAAAATGTCTACGAATTTTTCACTAAATGCACGATCAAAATAAACATGCCCTACCATAGCCCAAGTATTCGTCCCACCGATTTGAATATCGATAATCGTGTGATTGGAGTCTTCCTTAGAGCAGTATTCGTCTGTGTCCCCTTCTGCAAATATAGTCGAATAATAACCCCTGTAAATGTATCGTTCAAACGGATTTTCTACAAAATAATTATCCGAAGAGCAAATATAAGTGTTAGAAAGTTGATCTCTGACTAGCATGAGAGAAGAACAGTTGTTGTACTTGTAGTAATCATTATTCACAACGATTTTAACGCCAAACTTTTCTGCCAGATAGAACATTTTTTCTTGCAGATATCCTACAATAACTGTAATGTCCTCTATCCCAGCTTCTTGCAATTGCTTAATTTCTCTCTCAATCAAACGCTCACCTTTAACTTGAAGCAATCCTTTAGGTAGCTCATAAGACAAAGGAGCAAAGCGGCTACTCATACCTGCAGCCATGATAATGGCATTCTTCACCTGATACGGAGCCAAAGCCTCCTCACCTAAGTCAGTTAAGTGATTTTCCTCACTGATCCACTTCTCTTCTTTACATTCCTTGAGAAGATTATTTACCGTCCCCAAAGCGATGTCTAGCTGTTCAGCCAATTGTCTCTGCGTAAAGTTTTCGTCTTTGTGAGTCAACAAAAAACGTAAAAGTTTAAATTGTTTTTCTGATAGCATATCTTCAGCCTCTTTGTTCAATATTTTTGTTTATTTAATTATATGATGAACACACACTTTTGTCAAGTTAGATTCTATATTAAGAAAACGGATGCTCAAATCAGGCCCATCAAAATAGTAAGCAAACGAAAAAAGAACCCCAAATTTGGAGCTCTTCAAATTCATATGCCAACTAAAACAATCCACTGGATTTGACGATTGCGTTCGCAATCTCCGTCCACAACCTAAACTAGTCTCCCAGACCAGAGGAGAATTGCTTGCGTAATCCTTATCTACCGACTAAAAAGGTCCCCCGAACTATAGAGGAATTGCTTCCGCAACTCTCATCCACCGACTAAAACAATCCACTGGATCTGATGATTGCTACGCAATCTCTATCTGCCGACTAAAAAGGTCCCCCGGACTATAAGGGAATTGCTGCGCAACTCTCATCCACCGACTAAAACAATCCACTGGATTGTTTTAGCCACCTAGATATGCTTTTCTGACTTCGTCTGATGCTGCGAGTTCTTTTCCTGTTCCTGATAGGACAATCTTACCTGTTTCAAGCACATAACCTCGGTCAGAGATAGCAAGGGCCTTGTTAGCATTCTGTTCAATTAGGAGAACCGTTGTTCCTTGCTTCTGAATATCCTGAATGATATCAAAAATTTCTTGGATAAAGATCGGGGCAAGTCCCATTGACGGCTCATCCAAGAGAAGGAGCTTAGGTGTAGACATGAGAGCGCGTCCCATAGCCAGCATCTGCTGTTCACCACCTGAAAGAGTTGCTGCATCTTGGTTTTTACGTTCTTCCAGACGAGGGAAGCGTGAAAAGACTTTTTTCAAGTTAGCTTGATTTTCTTCACGATTTTTCTTTAAAAAGGCTCCCATTTCTAAGTTTTCCATAACAGTCAAACCTGGGAAAACATGGCGTCCCTCAGGAACTTGTGAAAGGCCACCTGCTACAATTTTTTGCGCAGGCAACTTTTGAATTTCTTTTCCCAAAAACTGAATTTTACCAGCACTTGGACGAACCAAACCTGAAAGGGTACGAAGAACGGTTGTTTTACCAGCACCATTAGCACCAATCAAGGAAACAACTTCACCTTCATTAACCTCGAAACTTACATCACGAACTGCTTGGATCATACCGTAATGCACAGAGAGGTTTTCAACTTTTAACATAGACATCAGGCTTCACCTCCTAGATAAGCTTCGATAACGCGTTTGTTGTTCTTGATCTCATCCGGAGTCCCATGAGCGATCAACCGACCATATTCAAGAACATAGATACGCTCAGTGACTTCCATAACCAAATTCATGTCATGTTCGATAAGCATGATGGTAATTTTAAATTCATCTTTGATACGACGGATTAATTCTGTCAATTCAGCTGTTTCTTGAGGATTCATACCAGCTGCAGGTTCATCCAAAAAGAGAATCTTGGGTTCGGTTGCCAGAGCACGAACGATTTCTAATCGACGTTGTTGACCATAGGCCAGATTCTTAGCAAGAGTATCTGCGTCGCCATCCAAATCAAAAATCTTCAGCAAGTCCAAAGCTTTGCTTTTTAATTCTTCCTCATTCTTATAAAAAGCTGGTAGGCGTAGGAAGCTCGCAAGGACATGTTGTTTATGATGATTGCTAAATGCAATCAAAACATTTTCCAAAACTGTCAAGTCCTTGAACAAACGAATATTTTGGAAAGTACGACTGAGACCAAGTGAAGCAATCTTATAGGGAGTTTTTCCATTTAGGAGGTGACCATCTAGTGTCACTGTACCTTCGCTCGGTTCATAAACACCAGTCAAGAGATTGAAAAGGGTTGTTTTACCTGCCCCGTTTGGTCCAATCAGACCAACCAATTCTCCCTCGTTCAATTCAAGAGTGACATCTCCAACAGCTGTTAGACCGCCAAAATGTTTGGTTAACTGTTTAACTTCAAGTAGTGCCATTAGTTTTGTCCCTCCTTCTTAGATTTTTTAAAGAAACGTGATAGACTTAATTCCCATGTCCCAAGAAGTCCACCTGGTCTGAAAATCATGACCAATACAAGAGCCAAAGCATAGATAATCATACGTACGCTAGCAACATCTTGAAGGAGCATATTTAAAATTCCTAAAACAATCGCTGAAACGATGGTACCAGTAATTGATCCAAGTCCACCAAATACAACGATAATCAACACATTGATGGAATTAATAAAGGTGTAATCTTTTGGGACAACAGATCCGATAAAACCAGCCTGAAGTGAACCAGCAATACTTGCTGTAATAGCACCAAAGACAAAAGCGATAATCTTGATCTTTGTAGTGTTTACCCCAACGGACTCTGCAGCAATCTCATCCTCACGAACAGATAGAGTAGAGCGTCCAATTGGACTACGTAAGAAGTTGAGAGTTGCAATAGTTGTGATCACCACAAATAGATAAACCATTTGCCAGTTGGTAAAGTTTGGAATACCCAAGATACCAGCAGCACCGTTGGTCAAACTTCCACCATTAATGATAAAGATACGGATGATTTCTGAAACACCTAGTGTTGCAACAGCCAGATAGTCCCCCTTCAAGCGTAGAGTTGGAATCCCAACAAGCAAAGCTACTGCACCAGAAATCAAGGCACCCAAGACCATTGCTCCAAAGAAGGCACCATAGGTTGGTGATTTTGAACCAATAATCGCTGCTGCATAAGCCCCAATTGCCATAAAACCTGCATGACCGAGTGAGAATTGTCCTGAAAAACCGACAATTAAGTTCAAACCTACTGCAAGGATGATATTAATCCCAATTTGTTCTAAAATTTGGACATGGAATAGATTGAGAACACCAGCAGAAACCAGTACGCTAATCAATCCATAACCCGCTAACAGAAGGAATAACCAGAGAATATTTACTTTAAGATTTGTCTTCATTGTTTACACCTTCTCTTTCACATTCTTACCAAGGATACCCGCAGGTCGAACAATCAGAATCAAAAGCAAGATACCATATACGATAGCATCACGGAAATCAGACATACCGAAGGCAGTAGCAAATGTTTCCAACAAGCCAATCACAAATCCCCCTAAAGCTGCACCAGGAATAATCCCAATACCACCAAGTACGGCTGCAACGAATGATTTTAGACCTGGAGTCACGCCCATCAAAGGTTCAAGAGAGTTGTAGTAAAGGGCAATGAGGACACCTGCCGCACCAGCAAGGGCTGAACCCAAAGCAAAGGTAAAGCTGATTGTACGATTTACATTAATTCCCATCAATTGAGCTGCGTCACTATCAACTGATACCGCACGCATGGCTTTCCCCATTTTTGTTTTTTGGACGATCAATTGTAATAAAACCATCAACAGTACAGAAACTGCTAAAATCATCAATTGAACATTTGTCAAGCTAATTGGTCCCAAGTCAAAGCGGACTGTTTCAATTGCTTGAGGGAAGGCACGAGTATTGGCACCTACTAGATAAACCATTCCGTATTCCAGTAGGAAAGACACTCCGATGGCAGTAATCAATACGGCAATACGTGTAGAGTGTCGCAAAGGACGGTAGGCAAGAAATTCAATCACAACACCAAGTAGTGCGGTTCCTGCCATTGAAATAATCAAAGCTAAAAAGAAATCCATTTGGAAGGAATTAATCAAAAAGTAACCAATAAAGGCACCTATCATATAAATATCACCGTGGGCGAAGTTGATGAGTTTGATAATTCCATAAACCATGGTATAACCCAAAGCCAAAAGTGCATAAACACTACCCAGAATTAAACCATTCACAAGTTGTTGGAGCATAGCATTCACTCTTTTCTATCGTTATTTTTTAGAAAATTTTCATCATTTTCACAAGTTCATAAACACCGAAACAGGGAGTGAGTCAAAGGCTCATTCCCTATTTCAACTACTATTCTAATGTTATGGTTTTACAACTTCTGCTGCTTCTACTTTACCATTGTTCATAGTCATCATGTAAGCAGTTTTCACTGTATTGTGGTCAGCATCAAAGCTTGTTTGACCAGTTACACCATCAAAATCTTTGGTTTTAGCAAGGTTGTCCTTGATTTCACCTGAGTTTTTAGCACCTTTTGCAGCATTTGCTACTAGGTAAACTGAGTCATAGGCCAAGGCTGAGAAGGTTGAAGGCTCTTCATTGTATTTAGCACGGTATGCTTCAAGGAAGGCTTTAGCTTTTTCAGAAACATCAACTGTAGTTGAGAATCCTGAGATGAAGTAAATGTTTGATGCTTTTTCAGCTGTTGCTTGTTGAACAAATTCTTCACCGTTAAATCCATCACCACCAACGATTGGTTTATCAATTCCCATACCACGGGCTTGATTTACGATTTTACCTGCTTCTGTGTAGTAGCCTGGGACAACGATAGCGTCAAACTCTTTCCCTTTCATTTTAGTAAGGGCTGCTTGGAAGTCTGTATCACCTGCCACAAACGTTTCATCTGCTACAATCTCACCCTTGTAGGCTTCGCGGAAAGATTTAGCAATACCTTTAGCATAGTCACTTGCATTGTCAGTATATAGAACGACCTTCTTAGCATTCAATTTGTTTGTTACATAGTTAGAAATAATCTTCCCTTGGAAGCTATCTTGGAAAGTTCCGATAAATAGATATTCTTGACCTTTGGTCAATCCATCTTGAGTCGCACTTGGTGAAATCAATGGCACTCCTGCTTGAGTAGCGTTTGCTACAGCTGCGGCAGTTGCTCCAGATGTCGCAGGTCCTACGATAGCTGCAACTTTTGATTGAGTTACAAGGTTCGTTGTAACAGAAGCTGCTTCAGCTGTTTCAGATTTGTTGTCTTTGTCTACAACTTCGATTTGTTTTCCATCGATACCACCAGCAGCATTGATTTCATCAACAGCAAGTTGAGCACCCTTTTGCTCAGAAGTACCGTAGGCAGCTACAGCACCTGTTTCTTCAAAGTTAAAACCAATCTTAACTGTTTTCTCGTCTACTGGATTTCCAGTTGTATTTGACGCTCCTGACTTAACCTCTCCACAGGCAGCGAGAAGAGCTACGCTAGCAAGAGCCACAAAAGATAGGGCAAATTTTTTCTTCATTTTTAATCTCCTTATAGTTGTTTCAAAAATAGTATGTTAAGAATATACCGAATTATCAGAAAATTGTCAACACATTTATTTCATTTTTTAATGATAACGTTTTCCTCAGTGCGATAGAGATTGCCAACAAAGGGAGTTTCTAACTCTTGAATGTGGGAACGTCTTATTTTTTTGATAAATCTTTCCTTACCTAATCTCTCAACTAAGTCATCTAGCTCCTCAGTTGGAACATAGAGCTGCAAGTAACGATGCTTCTTAGAATGGTAACAGATGTCACCGTATTCCTGAAGTTTTTTTGCATCTCGATTATAGTAAAGATAGATGATTAATCCTGAACGATTGACCTTTTCAAACATGGTGAATCCTCTTTCTAAGAAATCTTCTCCTAATTATATCAAAAAAAGCAAACTCCGTCGAGTTTGCTTTCTAGGTTGCTTAGCTCAAAGAATTGTTAGCCATGATTTCATCAATAAAGCCATATTCAAGCGTTTCTTGGGCACTCATCCAGTAATCACGTTCCGCATCTGCATGAATTTGCTCAACTGATTTACCAGAATTATCTGCAAGGATTTGCTCCAAAGTCTTACGAGTTTTGAGCAAGTGCTCTGCAGCGATTGCCATATCTGTCTGTTGGGTACCACCACCTGTACCACCCATTGGTTGGTGAATCATGTACTCTGCATTTGGAAGCATGAAGCGTTTGCCTTTTGCACCACTTGATGCAATAACAGTCCCCATAGATGCAGCCATCCCCATCACGATGGTTTGGACATCTGCCTTGATAAAGTTCATAGTATCAACGATTGCCAAACCAGCTGACACAGAACCTCCAGGTGTATTGACATAAAGGTAAATATCCTTTGTACTATCTTGGGCATCCAAGAAAAGTAATTGGGCGATAACGGAGTTAGCCATGTTGTCTTCTACTGGACCTGTTAGCATGATAATGCGGTCTTTCAAAAGACGAGAGTAAATATCATAGGAACGTTCTCCACGGCTTGTTTGTTCAATAACTACAGGAATCATTCATTTCTCCTTTTAATGTTGAATTTTCTTAGTCATGCGACTCAATACAGAATTATTATATCTTTTTGGTCAAAAAAGGTCAAATTTTTGCTCTATACTATCGACAGAATCAAAAATTCAACCTCCTCGCGAAATTAGAAACATCCTCCAATTTCATCTTTAAGACTCTATCTGAGTCTTATTTCGTACCGAACAAGCGGTCTCCAGCATCTCCGAGACCTGGAACAATATAGCCATGTTCATTCAAGTGTTCGTCCAGAGCTGCTGTAAAGATTTCGACATCTGGGTGAGCTGCTTGAAGAGCTTTCACTCCTTCTGGAGCAGCTACTAGGCAGACAAACTTGATATTTGATGCGCCACGTTTTTTAAGCGAGTCTACGGCCAAGATTGCTGATCCACCTGTTGCAAGCATTGGATCGACGACAAAGATTTGACGTTGGTCAATGTCCTCAGGCAATTTCACCAAGTATTCAACTGGTTGAAGGGTTTCTTCATCACGGTACATACCGATATGACCAACTTTTGCTGCTGGAACCAAGCTCAAGAGCCCATCTACCATCCCGATACCTGCACGCAAGATTGGGACAATCGCCAATTTTTTCCCAGCCAATTGTTTTTGAACGGTCTTTGTGATAGGTGTTTCGATTTCCACGTCTTCAAGTGGAAGATCACGAAGTACTTCATATCCCATCAACATTGCAATCTCGTCTACTAGTTCACGAAAAGCTTTTGTAGAAGTATCTGTACGACGCAAGATTGACAATTTGTGTTGAATGAGTGGATGATTAATGACTTCAATTTTTCCCATTTTCTGAATTCCTTCTTTCAATTTATTCTTCTTATTATACCAAAAAACGGTTTAAAAAGCTTTCTAAACCATTTATTTTTATTAATTTCTAAATCAAATCTGCCTCTTGAAGAGCTGTCTGAACAGTCTCTAATGGCAAATGGGTCAACTCGGTGCCTTTTTCATGATAAAGGTACTGGGCATAGTCATCCATTCGGTACTGGTTGATATAAACCACACGCTTGCAACCAACTTGTAGCAGTTGTTTGGTACAGTTCAGACACGGAAAATGCGTCACATAGGCTGTAAATCCTCTTGGAACCCCTCGTTCAGCCCCTTGCAAGATGGCGTTGACCTCCGCGTGAAGGGTTCGGACACAGTGACCTTCAATGACCAGACATTCGTGGTCGATACAGTGCTCCGTTCCTGATACGGAACCATTGTAGCCTGTTGAAATCACCTTATTATCCTTGACTAGGACAGCTCCCACCTTGGCACGTTTGCAGGTAGAACGATTGGCAATTAATAGGGCCTGGGCTGCAAAGTACTCATCCCAAGCCAGTCTTTTTTCTTTCATAATTCTTCTCCTTGTCCTTTATTTTTTGAAAAATGGCAAGCGTAGATCAGCAATCTTTTCAGCTGGAACCTTCATGCCATCCTTGATCCATTTGAGCAGAACCGATACGATGGCAGAACTCCAAAAGGAATGAAGGTAGCTGCTGACACCTTTTGATTTTCCGTGGTATTTTTCCAGAAATTCCTGCATGGCTTGGACGAAAATCTTTTCCAAGTGGTAGTCCAGAGCAAGTTGGATAACCTTAGCTTCTTTCTTTGCTGCTCGAAAAAGGTGAACCCAGACTAGATAAAGGTCCGTTTTGACATCGTAGTGGCTGAGCTGTTCCATGATGTTATGGACACTGCGTTTAAAGACGCTTTCCAAAATTTCTTCTTTAGAGTCATAGTTACGATAGAAGGCGGCACGAGAGACGCCCGCTCGCTTGACCAGCTCCGAAATGCTGATCTTGGCCAAATCTTTTTTTTCTAGAAGTTGCAAAAGAGCCGTCTCGATTGCTTCTCTGGTTAAAAAATTGGATTCTTGATTTGATTTTCTGAGATTTTCAAGAGATTTTTCAGACATTCTACGTTCAGACATAACAATTTCTTTCTACTTGTGACAACAGAGAGGTGGTACTTTTGTTTCAAGGGCTTTCATGATATAATTGTAAAAAAAGACAGAACCTTTGTCAATGTATAAGTGACAAAGATGGAGAATTTCTATGACTTGGAAGATTGTAGCTGACTCTGGTTGTGATTATCATCAACTGGCAACTCCTGCTATTGATACTGAATTTGTTAGTGTTCCTTTAACCATTCAAGTAGCTAATCAGGTCTTTATCGATGATGCCAATCTTGACATTGACCACATGATGGAAACCATGTATGCAACTTCTGAGGCTTCAAAATCAGCTTGTCCTAGCCCTGATGACTACTTGCGTGCATTCGAAGGTGCTAAGCATATCTTTGTCGTTACCATTACTGGTACTCTTTCAGGTAGCCATAATAGTGCACAGCTCGCTAAGAATATCTATCTTGAAGAACATCCTGACACTCAGATTCATGTGATCGATACATTGTCTGCAGGTGGTGAGGTTGACTTGATTGTCGAAAAAATCAATGATTTGATTGATCAAGGACTTTCTTTTGAGGAAATTGTTGAAGCTATTACAGCCTACCAAGAAAAAACCAAGTTGCTCTTTGTCCTCGCTAAAGTCGATAACTTGGTAAAAAATGGCCGTTTGAGTAAGCTTATCGGTACAGTCGTTGGCCTTCTCAACATCCGTATGGTCGGGGAAGCAAGTGAAACTGGAACCTTAGAACTGCTCCAGAAAGCGCGTGGACCAAAAAAATCCCTTCAAGCAGCCTATGAAGAACTCATCAAGGCTGGCTATACTGGTGGCCGTATCGTCATGGCTCATCGCAGCAATGAAAAATTCTGTCAGCAATTGTCGAAACGCTTGCTGGAAACCTTCCCTCAAGCCAATATCAAAATCATTCCAACATCTGGTCTCTGCAGTTTCTATGCAGAAGATGGCGGTTTGTTGATGGGATATGAAATTAACTAAGATCATGAGCAACAAGAGATGCCAAGCATCTCTTGTTTTTTGTGGTACAATAGAGCTATGAAACATTTTGATACTATTGTCATCGGTGGTGGACCTGCTGGTATGATGGCTGCGATTTCCAGTAGCTTTTATGGTCAGAAAACCCTTCTCATCGAGAAAAATCGCAAACTTGGGAAAAAATTAGCTGGAACGGGCGGTGGTCGCTGCAATGTGACCAATAACGGAAGTTTAGATGACCTACTAGCTGGTATCCCTGGAAATGGACGCTTTCTATACAGTGTCTTTTCCCAGTTTGATAACCATGATATCATCAACTTTTTCACGGAAAACGGTGTTAAACTCAAGGTTGAAGACCACGGCCGCGTCTTTCCTGCCAGCGACAAGTCTCGGACCATTATCGAAGCCTTGGAAAAGAAAATAACTGAACTCGGCGGACAAGTTGCTACTCAAACGGAGATTGTTTCGGTTAAAAAGATAGACGACCAGTTTGTCCTTAAGTCCGCAGACCAAACCTTCACTTGTGATAAACTCATAGTCACAACAGGTGGTAAATCTTATCCTTCGACTGGTTCGACTGGTTTTGGTCACGAGATTGCTCGCCATTTTAAGCACACCATTACAGAGCTGGAAGCCGCTGAAAGTCCTTTATTAACGGATTTTCCTCACAAGGCCTTACAGGGAATTTCCCTAGATGACGTGACCCTAATCTATGGCAAGCATGTCATTACTCATGATCTGCTCTTTACCCACTTTGGTTTATCTGGTCCAGCTGCTCTGCGTATATCTAGCTTTGTCAAGGGTGGGGAGGTTCTCTCTCTCGATGTCTTGCCTCAACTTTCGGAGAGTAACTTGGTTGCATTTCTAGAAGAAAATCGGGAAAAATCCTTGAAGAATGCTTTGAAAACTTTACTTCCGGAACGCCTAGCTGAATTTTTTGTACAAGGATTTCCTGAAAAAGTTAAACAGCTAACTGAAAAAGAACGCGGACATCTGCTCCATTCTATCAAGGCTCTCAAAATTCCTGTCACTGGTAAAATGTCTCTTGCCAAATCCTTTGTCACCAAAGGCGGTGTCAGCCTCAAAGAAATCAATCCTAAAACCCTTGAAAGTAAGCTGGTACCTGGCCTCCACTTTGCTGGCGAGGTACTGGATATCAATGCCCACACGGGTGGCTTTAACATCACTTCTGCCCTCTGTACCGGCTGGGTGGCAGGAAGTCTGCATTATGATTAAAGATCAAAGGTTGTAAAAAATGAATAGAAGAGAATCAGTTGAATTTGTCAACATGTGCATGATTAAAAACGGAGACAAGGTTCTGGTTCAAGATCGAGTTAGTCCCGACTGGCCCGGCATTACTTTTCCTGGTGGTCATGTTGAACGTGGCGAATCCTTTGTCGATGCTGTCATTCGTGAGGTGAAAGAAGAAACTGGTCTGACCATTTCCAAGCCCCAACTCTGTGGTATCAAAAACTGGTACGATGACAAGGATTATCGATATGTCGTCCTTTTTTACAAGACAGAACACTTTACTGGTGAACTCCAGTCTTCAGACGAAGGGAAAGTTTGGTGGGAGGACTTTGAAAATCTTTCTCGTCTAAAACTTGCAACCGATGATATGTCTGATATGCTTTGTGTGTTTCTAGAAGAAGATCTCAGTGAATTCTTTTACTACAAAGACGGTGACGAATGGCTTTATGACTTGAAGTAAAAAATAGGCTAGGAAATTCCTAGCCTATTTATTCTGCATTTGTCTGAACATAAGTCGCAATGACATCTGATGTGTACTGGGCTGTTCCAGCTCCAAATTTGTCAATGTTTTCCTTAAACTCTGGGTTATAGACGTAGCCTTTTCCGATATGGCCAAAGACCTCAATAGAGCAGTCAAATCCATAAGTACGAAGGGCTTGCAAGAGCTTAGCTGCTTGCTCTTGGTTTTCAGCTGCTGTTTCAGGCAGACCAGCTTGAAGATTTTGAGCCAAGGCTTGAAAGACTTGGTTAAAGGAAGTCGTAGCCTCGTCTTCACGTCCTTTTTGGCGCTCGAGGGCCTGATCCATGACTTCTTGACCATATTTTTCTACCGCTTCTTGGTGGTATTTTTGATTGTCTTGATAACTAAATCCCGTGAATTTTTCCTCAATGGTCATTTTTCTTTCTCCTTTTTGTTCTTGAATGGTTTTTTGCAAGGTGGAAATCAAGGTATCCAGATGTTGCCTTTCTCGAGTTAGATAGTCCAACTGCCTGGTCAAATGGAGCAATAAATCTGTCCTTTCTTCCTTTAATAGCTCTGCTATTTTTTCTAAAGAAAAGCCTAGATACTTGTAATACAGAATGACCTGAAGGCGTTCCAAATCCTCTTGACTATAGGTTCGATAGCCGTTTTCCGACTTTAACGGAACCAAGAGTCCTATTTTATCGTAGTGGTGCAGGGTCTTGACAGAGACACCTGAAAGCTGCGCAGCTTCTTTTATATGGTACATGATTTCCTCCTTACAAGGATAGTATATCCCCTCCCCTTAGGTCAGAGTCAAGTGTTTTTACGAAAAATTTTTAACTTTTTGAGAAAGGTGTGAAAACTTGAAAATGGTTTTCTTGACAGACCTTAGAAAACATGATAGGATAGTCAAGTCTATCAATCAAACAGAAGGCTCATAAAGAGCCATTGAGAGAGGGCTATTTGACAACTCAAGTAGCCTTTTCTTATTTTAAAAAACGAGATTGTTTAAAAAACGAGATTGGAGTTTCAACTATGTCAGAAAAATCGCAATGGGGATCGAAACTGGGCTTTATCCTAGCATCTGCTGGTTCAGCCATCGGACTTGGAGCCGTTTGGAAGTTTCCTTACATGACCGCTGCTAATGGCGGTGGAGGCTTTTTACTAGTCTTTCTCATTTCCACTATTTTAATCGGTTTCCCGCTCCTGCTGGCTGAATTTGCCCTTGGCCGTAGTGCTGGCGTTTCCGCTATCAGAACCTTTGGAAAACTGGGCAACAATAACAAGTACAACTTTATCGGTTGGATTGGTGCCTTTGCCCTCTTTATCCTCCTATCCTTTTACAGTGTTATCGGTGGATGGATTTTAGTCTATCTAGGTATTGAGTTTGGAAAATTGTTCCAACTTGGTGGAACGGGTGATTATGCTCAGTTATTTACTACAATCATTTCAAATCCAGCCATTGCCCTTGGCGCACAAGCTGCCTTTATCTTGTTGAATATCTTTATTGTATCACGTGGGGTTCAAAAAGGGATTGAAAGAGCTTCGAAAGTCATGATGCCCCTGCTCTTTATCATCTTTGTTGTGATCATTGGGCGCTCGCTCAGCTTGCCAAATGCCATGGAAGGCGTTCTCTACTTCCTCAAACCAGACTTTTCAAAACTAACTAGCGCAGGTCTCCTCTATGCTCTGGGACAATCTTTCTTTGCCCTCTCACTAGGGGTTACAGCCATGCTGACCTATGCTTCCTACTTGGATAAGAAAACTAATCTGGTCCAGTCAGGGATTTCCATCGTAGCCATGAACATCTCGGTATCCATCATGGCGGGACTAGCCATTTTCCCAGCCATGTCAGCCTTCAATATCCAGTCTGAAGGGGGACCAAGCCTGCTCTTTATCGTCTTGCCTCAACTCTTTGACAAGATGCCTTTTGGAACCATTTTCTACATCCTCTTCCTCTTGCTCTTCCTCTTTGCGACGGTCACTTCTTCTGTCGTGATGCTGGAAATCAATGTGGGCAATATCACCAATCAGGACAACCGCAAGCGTGCCAAGTGGAGTGCCATTTTAGGAATTTTGACCTTTGTATTTGGTATTCCTTCAGCCCTATCCTATGGAGTCATGGCGGATGTTCACATCTTTGGGAAGACCTTCTTTGATGCTATGGATTTCTTGGTTTCCAATCTCCTCATGCCATTTGGAGCCCTCTGCCTTTCTCTCTTTACAGGCTACATCTTTAAGAAGGCTCTTGCCATGGAGGAACTCCATATCAATGAAAGAGCATGGAAACAGGGACTTTTCCAAGTCTGGCTTTTCCTTCTTCGTTTTATCATTCCAATTATCATCATTGTGGTTTTTATCGCCCAATTTATGTAATCAAAAAGGACTTGAGTAGTAAACTCAGGCCCTTTCTTTTTTATGGATGACTAACAATCAATTCCAAGCCTTGCCCTTCCAAGGTCCAAGATTCAACGTCACTTGGTAGGATAAAGTGGCTACCTTTTTGGATTGGATAGTTTTTCCCGTCAACAGTAAGCTGACCCTGACCAGCTAAGACACTAAATAAGCTGTAGTCAGCTGTCTTTTCAAAGTCAACTTTTCCAGTAATTTCCCACTTGTAAACTGCGAAGAAGTTATTAGACACAAGAAGAGTTGAACGCAAATCATCAGCTTTGACAGTTACAGGACGGCTATTAGCAGGCTCTCCAATATTTAAAACATCGATGGATTTTTCAAGGTGAAGTTCACGCAAGTTGCCCTTGTCATCCTTACGGTCAAAGTCATAGACACGATAGGTGGTATCGCTAGACTGCTGGGTTTCAAGAATCAAGATACCCGCCCCGATAGCGTGCATGGTCCCACTTGGTACATAGAAGAAATCTCCAGCTTTAACTGGTACTTTGGTCAGCAAGGCATCCCAGTTCTTGTCCTCAATTTGCTGCCGAAGTTCTTCTTTTGATTTGGCGTTGTGGCCATAGATAATCTCAGAACCTTCGTCTGCTGCGATGATGTACCAGCACTCTGTTTTTCCGAGCTCGCCTTCATGCTCTAGTCCATAGACATCGTCTGGGTGAACTTGGACACTGAGCCAATCGTTGGCATCGAGTATCTTGGTCAAGAGTGGAAATACAGGCTCTGGACGATTGCCAAACAACTCACGGTGTTCCGCATACAAAGTAGCTAGTTCTGTTCCCTCGTAGCGACCATTGGCTACCTTAGATACCCCATTTGGATGGGCTGAGATGGCCCAGTATTCTCCGATTTTTTCACTTGGGATGTCATAGCCAAACTCATCACGTAGCTTGGTTCCACCCCAGATTTTTTCTTGCATAACTGATTGTAAAAATAATGGTTCTGACATCTTCTTCTCCTGTCTGATTTTTCTCCCCTCATTATAGCAAAAAAAGAGTTCCAGTTGAACTCTTTTTCACATCTTATAAAGTAGGGAGAAGATTTTATAAAAATAGTAACGAAATAATCTTTTACTTGATGGAGGAACCCCTAAAGCAGCACTCAGATAACTAGACTTATTATTACAAATGTTTTCAACACTAATTTAAATTTTCCAAATCTTAAATATCATAAAAATTTTAAAAGATTAAAATTTAGGACAATTATCTAAACAAAATGTTAAAAATTCATCCATATTGGTCTTTCCACTAGTTTTCAGTTTATTCTTCAACTTTTCAATACTTTCTATATCTTGACTACCACGTTCAACAGGAAAGGCTCTTTTATACCCTTTCTTTTGTTTTTTGGTTCTAGCATAATAATAACCAATTTGCTCCAACACTTCTTCTAAATTATTATTATTCCAAATTGGCACTAACATATGCTTTAACCAAGTTTTAGGAAAGAATGATTTATCTTTGTATGCGATAAAATCAGCTTCACTTGTTCTATCAACATCCATAATCATAAAAATTTTAACATTTTTTGGTTTCCCTTTATTATCACATTCTACTTTAGGGAATCTATTTCTAAATCCTTGGATAGTAGAAAAATCTTGATTATTTAGAATATCTTTAAGCGACGAAATCTCGATACTACTTCTTCCATTATCTCTTGAATATGTTTCCATAGGAATTCTTAGTTTTGATTTAATATATTTTACAATATCATATTCACTTTTACCATGAACAATCACTATCGCTTTCGTGTAATTTGCTCCCCTCAATCGTCATTCCTCCGTCCCATTGTCCAAGAACAATTCTTCAAAATCAATATTAAGGGGATCAGGGACTGCACCAAAGAAACCATCTAGATAAAGTTTTTCCATATTATTATTAGTGCAAACTTTTTTATCAGTTTCACTTCCTGACTTAATTATTTTGTTTCCATACACATCCACTGTTAAGAAGTATGCAGAACTAGGTGGTAATTCCTTTAACAAAGCTGTGTCATGAGTTGTAAAAATAAGTTGCCCTTTAACAGAGTCAGATAAATCCCCCAATATATTATTCATTAAAATATCATGAATTCCAGAATCTATTTCATCAACAACACAAATTCCACCTCCTACAACCCAAAAGAAAACTGTGAGTAGCTCCAATAAATTTTTTGTCCCTTTAGATTCTACACTGATTGGAATTTCTGTCAATTCTCCTCCAATATTCTTATAAATTATCAATTCATATTTTATAGTATCACCGTCTTCATCAAGGTTATACTTAACATCCTTAATATCCGTATATAAAGCACTGAAAAAGTTATAAATAATTTCTTCTGTTTGAAGAAGCCTAGATTTATCTTCTATTCTAATTTCACCTTTGTCAAGTTCATCTAGTAATATTTTATTACTCTTAAATGGTCCACGAGTATTATCTGTCCAAATTGATAGTCTTTCAAACTCCCCAATGACACTTATAAAATTTTTAGATAAATTAGCCTTAGCATAATCTTTATTTATCGAACTAATATAATCTCTATATATGGATAAAAATGTATGATTCCCCCAAAATTTTTCTGTTAAATCTTGTAAATCTGTAAAAACTCCTTTTTTAAAGATTGATTTATTTAGTTGAACTGACATTTCACTATTACGCTTAATTTTAAAATGATTCCCTTTATTAGAATTTATAACAAACTCTAAAGATTCAGAGGTTAACTCGCCTTTACTATCGTATTCTAAAATATAGACACCGTCATTATTTTCTATACTAAAATAAAATTCTAATTTTGTATCTCCCTTAGCAGAAATTCGAGATGTATTTTTTGATAGTTCTTTAAAACTTCTGCCAGTAAAAATGGAGTCAACTAGCTTGTTAATATCAGGAAAATCACCCTTATCATTCGCTTCTTGTAATTTTGCTTGAAATGATGTTATTTTTTTAGAAAGTCTCATTGTATCCATCGATAATCTAAGAAGCTTAAACGAATCAACAATATTTGATTTTCCTGAACCATTTTCTCCATAAAGAGCTACAATATGTTTTGGTTTTCCTCTACTAACAAAATCAAGGTTTACATCCGAAAACGATTTAAAATTTTTAAACAATACTTTTTTGAACATTTTTAACTCCTTTATATACAAATTGTACATCAAATAGCTTTTTTTTTCAACAATTTTATCTAATTTTAATACACTTTATTTATTCGTTTTCCGATGAAGTTTTTATAAAATTTTCTATATCGAAGAACAAAAAATTTTTCTCAAACTGTATTTATTTTTATAATACACAATCTATCGTTGACAGCTTCTATATCTTTTACAGTCTATATACAATAGAATTCAAAAAGACCGGATTGCTCCGATCTTTTCAAGTTCTGCTCCAAGAATGTTTAAATTTTAGATAAAAATTTGATAATAGCATTACCTAATTTATACGATAAAAATCAATCACTAGACCAGCTGGACCTTTTACAAGCAAGGATTCTGTCCCCCAATCGGTTACAGCCGGACCGTGTAAAATGTCGACACCAATCTCTTTCAACCGTTGGTAGTTCTGCTCTACATCCTCAACCTCGATATGAAGAATGATTCCTGACTGAAAGTTTTCCAAAGAAATCAAATGATTTTGAGACAACATGAGACAGTGACTGCCAATCGTGAACTGAGCAAAACTGTTGTCAACATAATCGGCTTTTTTATCCAAAATACGCTCCAAGTCAGCACAGACTTGAGGAACATCTGAAACGATGATATCTAATTGATTTAAGTTCATTTACTATCCTCCAGAAAAAGACCGGATGGCTCCGATCTTTTCAAGTTCCGCTCTATGAAAATCAAAGAATAAAATCTTCAATTTTACATTTGATTTTCGATGAGAGGAATTATTTGATTGCGCGTGATTGCAATCCTTCTTCTTCCAAGAAGAGGCGGAATGGTACGAGTTCTTCTGCTTCGTATTTTTCCTTGAAGGCTTTGATTGCTTCTTCTGAGTGTCGTTTTGGATCCAACTCAAGTACTTCTACTGGAAGTGGACGGTGTTGCGTGATGCGAGCATCGATAACAACAGTTTTACCTTCTTTGTTCAATTTAACAGCTTCTGCAACAACTGCGTCGATGTCTTCGATACGGTCAACTGTAAATCCAACAGCACCTTGGGCTGCAGCGATTTTCGCGTAGTCAGCGTTAGGGAAGTCACAACCAAACAAGTGTTTGTTTGTGTCTTCGTATTTGTCCTTGATGAAGGCATATTTACCATTTGAGAAGACAACGTTGATAACTGGAAGGTCGTATTGAACGTTTGTGATAACGTCTGGGTAGCACATGTTGAATGCACCGTCACCCATGATGTTCCATACTTGGCGATCTGGATTGTCTTTCTTAGCAGCGATACCACCAGGAAGGGCAATACCCATTGTCGCAAAGAGTGGAGATGTACGCCACATGTTCTTAGGTGTCATGTGAAGGTGACGAGTAGATGTTTGAGTAGTGTCACCTACGTCGATTGAATAGATAGCGTCTTGATCAGCATGTTTGTTGATTGCATTGTAAACTTGATACAATTGCAATTCACCCTCAGTTTTACCTTCTAGTTTGTTCATGTAATCACGCCAGTTTTGGTTGTTCTTCACGTTTGCACGCCACCATGGAGTAGATTCTACTGGGTTTACTTTGTCAAGGATTGCTTTAGCTGCTTGACCTGCATCACCAAGGATAGAAGCATCAAGGGCATGGCGTTTACCAAGTTTGTAAGGGTCGATATCGACTTGGATGAATTTTTCAGTGTTCTTGAAGGCTTCGTAAACTTCAGCAAATGGGAAGTTTGAACCAAGGAAAAGAACTGTGTCTGCTTCAAAGACTACTTCGTTGGCTGGTTTCCAACCAACACGGTAAGCAGAACCTGTCAAACCTTCGTAGTTCCATTCGAAAGCTTCAAAGTTTTTACCAGTTGTGATGATTGGTGCTTTGATTTTACGTGACAATTCAGTAATCACTTCACCAGCTTTAACACCACCGTAACCAGCATAGATAACTGGACGTTCAGCATTGTTCAAGATTTCAACCGCTTTATCGATTTCAACTTCGTTCAAAGCAGGAGCGATGAATGAACGCTCGTATGAACCTGAACCGTAGTATGAGTTTTCGTCGATTTCTTGGAAACCGAAGTTTACTGGGATTTCAACAACAGCTGGACCTTTTTTAGAAACTGCAGCACGGCACGCTTCGTCGATTACTTTTGGCAATTGCTCAGCGTAGGCTACACGTTTGTTGTAAACAGCGATACCGTTGTACATTGGGTTTTGGTTCAATTCTTGGAAGGCATCCATGTTGAGTTCGTTGACTGGACGTGATCCAAGGATAGCAAGGAATGGAGTGTTATCCATAGCTGCATCGTAAACACCGTTGATCAAGTGAGTCGCACCTGGACCACCTGAACCAACAGCAACCCCGATTGAGCCGCCGAATTTAGCTTGCATAACCGCTGCAAGAGCACCTGTTTCTTCGTGGCGAACTTGCAAGAAGCGGATATCTTTATCTTCAGCCAAAGCGTCCATCAATGAGCTGAGTGTTCCTGATGGGATACCGTAGATTGTGTCTACGCCCCATGTTTTCAATACGTTGAGCATTGCTGCAGATGCAGTAATTTTCCCTTGAGTCATAATGATAACTCTCCTTCAAAATAATTTCATACATTTACAAAAAGCGCTTTTATATGTTGTTTGAAAGCGATTCAGTAAATTTACAATCCTAATTTACCACATTTACTTTGAGTATCCTAAGAATGTGCTCAGAAGTTTGCATTCTCTATTACAGCACAGATTGAAAACGCTTCAGAAAACTGTTTTATAATAAAAAAGCGAGCTTGCTCGCTTTTAGTCTATTTTACTAAAGTTTAGCATGAGTGAACTGGTTAAAACAGATACAGAACTAAAGGCCATGGCTAGACCAGCCAGTTCTGGATTGAGGGCCAATCCAATTCCTGAAAAGACTCCTGCTGCAACCGGAATTCCGATAACATTATAGATAAAGGCCCAGAAGAGGTTGAGAAGAATTCGATTGAAAGTTTTCTTGCTCATATCAAAGGCACGAACCACTCCTGACAAATCATTGTGAGTAAGAACAATCCCTGCCGACTCAATAGCAATATCAGTTCCTGCGCCCATGGCAATCCCGACATCCGCTACACTGAGGGCTGGCGCATCATTGATACCATCTCCGATAAAGGCTACTTTACCAGCCTCTTGTAGTTGATGGATTTCGTACGCTTTTTCTTCTGGCAAGACACCAGCAATAACCTCCTCAATGCCGATCTGATCTGCAATGGCACGCGCGACACCTGCATTATCTCCTGTCAGCATAACTGTTCGGAGACCACGTTTTTTCAACTGACTGATGGCGAGCTTGGCATTTTCCTTGGGAATATCTTGCAGGGCAAGCAAGCCTTTGATTTCATTGTCAACAGCCAAGTACACGACTGTCTTAGCTTCTTTTTCCAGTTCTTCAAGTTTTTCCTGATAAGCACTAGAAATATCCATTCTATCTAGCATTTTAGCATTTCCAAGCAAGACTTGTTTCCCATTGATTTGCCCTGAAACACCTTTTCCATGAAGGGCTTGGAAATTTTCTACAGGTTTAAGCTCAAGTCCTGCTTCACTCGCTCGCTTGACAATAGCTTGAGCCAGTGGGTGTTGAGAAGCTTCTTCCAAAGAGGCAGCTAAGCCGAGTGCTTCTGTCTCGTCGCCAATGATATCGGTGACCACTGGTTTTCCTTCTGTCAAAGTTCCTGTTTTATCAAAGACGAGAGTTTGGACTTTCTGGATTTCCTGTAAGACGGTTCCATTCTTGAGGAGAACCCCCATCTTGGCACTCCGGCCTGTTCCCACCATGAGAGCCGTTGGTGTTGCGAGTCCCAAGGCACAAGGGCAAGCGATAATCAAAACTGCCACCCCATAAAGTAGAGAGGTCACAAAGCTAGCCTCAAGCAAGACAAACCAAATCCAAAAAGTCAGAATCGCTAAAATGACAACTGCTGGGACAAAAATCCCTGAAATTTTATCCGTCAAATCTTGAATTGGTGCTCGGCTGGTCTGGGCTTTCTTCACAAAGTCCACAATCTGTGCCAAGACAGTCTCTGAACCAACCTTTTCTGCTTTAAAAATAAGAGTGCCGCTATTATTGATGGTGGAGCCAATCACTGTATCTCCCACCGTTTTGTCTACCGGTAGGCTCTCACCTGTCACCATGGATTCGTCAATACTGGACATACCTTCGACTACAACACCATCAACTGCAATCTTTTCACCAGGACGTACTCGAATCAGGTCACCTACCTTGACTTGCTCCAAGGGAACTTGAACATAGCGATCATCACGCAAAACTTCTGCTATTTTAGCTTGCAAATCCAGTAATTTCTCCACAGCTTGGGAAGTATTTTTTCGCATTTTCTCCTCAAAAACAGCTCCCAGAAGAACAAAGAAGAGGATAAATCCAGCACTTTCAAAGTAAACAGGGAGGCCAGCAAAGAGAGCAACTAGACTATAGAGATAGGCCACTAGAGTTCCCAGCGCCACCAAGGTATCCATGTTGGCATTGTGCTTTTTAAAGCTGGCCCAAGCACTCTGGATATAAGGACCACCTGCTACCAGCATGATAGGGGTTGTGGCTAGAAAGGTTCCCCAATGCATGACTGGGTGACTGATAATCCCTGTCAACATCCCAAGCATGAGGAAAACAAGAGGCAGAGTAAAGATGCTAGTAATCCAAAAACGTTGCAAGAGGGATAGAGATTTTCGAGTCTTCTCAACTACGGTATAGCTTCCCTTTTGCATCTTCATCCCACATGAGAATTCATGCTCACCCAGCTCTTGAGGAGTAAAACGAATTGTTTTCTCCTCGTCCACACCGATTGGTTCTAGGATTCCTTCTTCTTCAAAAAGAATCTCCTTGTAACAGTTTGAAGGGGTTGCACGATGAAAGGTGATCTCAGCTGGAATCCCTTTTTGGAGTTGGATATGGGCTGGATGATAGCCTTTTTCAGCTCGGATACGGATTTTTTGTATGCCATTTTCTAGGCTTGCTTTCACAATTTCTGTCATCATTTCCTCCTACTCTACAATCATCTTACCGTGCATCATGTTCATACCACATGCAAAGCCAAACTCTCCAGCCTGCTCAGGCGTGATTTCCACTACATACTCTTCACCCATAGGAAGATCCGCATGCACTCCAAAGTCTGGAAAGACAATCTGATCTAGACAGGGTGAAGGGTCCTTGCGGTCAAAGACAATGCGGGCTGGTACTGATTTTTTAAGAATAATCAACTCAGGCGTATAGCCCCCCATAACTTCCACTCGAATCTCTTGGTAGCCCTTTTTTTGCTGGGCCTTTTGTCCAGATTTTTCAGGCTTTTTGAAAAACCAAAACAAGATAAACGCGATAAGGGTAATACAAACAATGGTTACAATACTATTTAACATGATGTCTCCTTTACATACAATTACATCTTACTTCTGTTACAGCGCTAGCTTTTTTCTCAGAAATCACTGCTTCCAAGTCTTTCAAATCAGCCAAAGTAAAATCACATTCCACAATCAAATCAGCCAACAAGTTCTTAATTCTACGAGAACAAACCTTGGCTTTGATATCTTGGACAAGCAAGTTTCGACTTTGATCCAGAGTTAAAAGGGCTGAATAAACAAAGGACTTGCCCTCTTTTTTTCTAGTCAAACACTCTTTCTCAACCAAACGAGCCAAAAGGGTCTGAACTGTGGACTTGGACCAGTCAAACCGCTCCGCCAGAACCCTGATCAAATCCGTACTGGTCTGCTCGCCCTGCATCCAAACAATCTTCATAACCTGCCATTCTGCATCTGAAATCTGCATCAACACCCCTCCAAAATCTACATCTGTCAATCATTACTCTAAGTATACTCTCAAAATCTACATTTGTCAACTATAATTTTTATTATTTTTTCGAAAAATAGAATTCTAATCCTGTAACGAGAGATTTGCAGTCAAATTTTACTATATAAACTATAAAAATATGTTATACTGAAGAAAAAAGAAAACAACCACTAGGGGTGCGTAAAGCTGAGATTAACGACTGTTAGATCCCTTTGACTCAATCTAGGTAATGCTAGCTGATGGAAGTGGAAATGATAATGAGGACTAGCTAGTCTTCTATTGCTTTCCTCAAACAGACTAGCTTGTTCTTGAGAATACATACTTCAGTTGGTTGGGAGGTTTTAGATGACTTATTTACCCGTTGCTCTGACTATTGCTGGGACAGACCCTAGTGGCGGTGCTGGCATTATGGCTGATTTGAAGTCGTTCCAAGCTAGAGATGTCTATGGAATGGCCGTTGTGACTAGCCTTGTCGCTCAAAATACCAGAGGCGTTCAGCTAATCGAGCACGTCTCCAACCAAATGCTGGAAGCTCAATTGGAAAGTGTCTTTTCGGATATCAAGCCTCAGGCTGTAAAAACTGGGATGTTGGCAACTACTGAAATCATGGAAATCATCCAACCCTATCTTAAAAAGCTGGACTGTCCCTATGTTCTTGACCCTGTTATGGTCGCTACGAGTGGTGATACCCTGATTGATTCCAGTGCGAGAACTTACCTAAAAACAAACCTGCTTCCCCTTGCAAGCATTATCACTCCTAATCTTCCTGAGGCAGAAGAAATTGTTGGTTTTTCAATCCATGATCCAGAAGATATGCAACGTGCTGGGCGCCTGATTTTAAAAGAATTTGGTCCTCAGTCTGTGGTAATCAAAGGTGGTCATCTCGAAGGCGGTGCCAAGGATTTCCTCTTTACCAAGGAGGAGCAATTTGTCTGGGAAAGTCCACGAATTCAAACCTGTCACACCCATGGTACTGGATGTACCTTTGCTGCAGTGATTACAGCTGAACTAGCCAAGGGCAGAAGTCTTTACCAGGCAGTCGATAAGGCCAAGGCCTTTATCACAAAAGCCATCCAAGAAGCTCCTCAACTCGGTCATGGTTCTGGTCCAGTCAACCATACAAGCTTTAAAGATTAAAAAACACTCTAGTTCCCGCTTTAAGGGAATTAGAGTGTTTTTGATTAGGAAATAATGTCATCTAGCTTTGTTAAAAAGGCTTGCGTTTTTGCCTCTATATCTTCTGCCTGCATCAGATCACGTACGACAGCTACTCCAGCTATGCCAGTGCCAATAAGCTGGTCAATGTTCTCAGAAGTTAAGCCTCCAATAGCAACTACTGGAATGGCGACCGTTTGGCAAATGGTTTTCAAGGTTGAAATCTGGGTGATAGGCGCATTTTCCTTGGTGGTGGTTGGGAAAATGGCTCCTGTTCCCAAGTAATCCGCACCTCCTTCTTCTGCTTCCAGGGCTCTTTTTACTATTTTAGCAGTGACACCGAGGATTTTTTCAGGACCCAAGACTTGGCGGGCAACCGAAACTGGTAGCTCATCATCTCCGATATGCAGACCTGCAGCATCAACCGCGAGACAAACATCCAAACGATCATCGATAATCAAGGGAACCTGATAGGCATCTGTTATTTCCTTGACTTGTTTTGCCAGTCGATAGTACTGATTGGTTGTGAGATTTTTTTCTCGTAGCTGGATCATGGTAACACCTGAACGGCAGGCTGTCTCCACTTTTTCAAGAAAGTTTTCCAAGGAATCTTGGTAGCGATTGGTTACTAGATACAGTTTAAGTACTTTTCTATTCATAAAAGTCTCCTTTGATAGCTTCTAGCCAGTTTTCGTCTCTTTTTAGGAGAGAGAGCTGATTGAGAGTTTGAAAGCGAAACTCTTCCAATCCCATTCCTTGAACAACTATTCTCTCAGCAGAGATATTGAGATAAGAAACCGCTAGATAAGAAGCTTCAAAGGCGGTCTTTCCTTGGCTGAGAAAAACGGCTGTCAAGGCTCCAACCAGGTCTCCTGTCCCTGTTATCCAGCCTAATTCGTCACAGCCATTTCCCAATACAGCAACCTGATTTGCCGAAACGATGAGGTCCTTGGGGCCAGTGACTAAGAAAGACATACCAGGATAAAGCTGACACCAGTCTTTCAAGACTTGAAGCAAATCTTCAGTTTCTTGATCTTTAGCACTCGCATCGACTCCGACTCCGTGGTGTTTTAAGCCAACAAGACTTCGGATTTCCGACATATTTCCTTTAAGGACCGTGGGCTTGTATTCTAAAAGATCTCTGACTAAGGTCTTACGAATGGGAGATGTTGCTATGCCAACAGCATCTACTACCATTGGGAGACAAGCTTGGTCTGCATAAGAAGCTGCCATACGGATTGCTTTCTCCTTCTCGGCTGACAAATGCCCCAAATTGATGAAGAGAGCCTGACTTTGTTTGGTAAAATCAAGAACCTCACGGGGATCATCTGCCATGACAGGTTTAGATCCCAGAGCCAAAATGCCATTAGCCAGCATCTCACAAGAAATCTCATTGGTGATGCAGTGAATTAAGGAGCTGGAGGTTAGAGGAAAGGGATTTATAAATTCCTGCATCATTCTATCCTTTCTCCAAAGAAATATCCTTGAACTTTTTTAAAGAATTCCTGCTTGATTAAAAATCGAAAGGCGAGGAAAGCTATGGCTGTACCGATCAAGGTTGCTCCGAAAAATCTCGGAGTATAGATAAACCAGCTGAGCTTGGCAGCAGATCCCGTAAAGAGAACCATGACTGGATAGGAAACAATGGAACCGATAATCCCTGTTCCCAAGATTTCTCCTAGGGCAGAAAAGTAAAATTTCCGACCATACTTATAAAAGAGACCTGCAAGGAGGGCTCCAAAAGTAGCTCCTGTTAGGGCCAAAGGGGGAATGCCCTGAGTAGACATACGGATAAAGGCTGTGACTGTAGCCATGACCAAGGCATAAACAGGTCCCATCATGATACCTGCTAGGATATTGACTACACTAGACATCGGTGCCATTCCTTCAATTCGAAAGATGGGTGTAAGAACTACGTCAAGAGCAATCATCATGGATAAAATGGTTAATTTGTGAACTTGTAGTTGGTGGTTTCTCATTTTCTATTTCTTCTCTGTTTCTAAGGACTGCAAATCACTCGTCCAGGTTTGATGTTGGTAAGCCATCTCCCAAAACTTGGCTTCCATGTGGACACTTCGGTGGAAGGCCTCTAGCATTTTTTGTTTGTCCGTCTCGTCGCTTTCTTGATAGAGCTGATTGACCAGAGCTTCTTCCTCTTTAATCTGCTGTTCTAACTCATCGGTGATATAGGTTTCAATCCACTGTTGATAAAGAGGATTCGGGGATGGTTTGCGATTAAGTGCCTTGCCTAAATCATGGTATAGCCAAGGACATGGGAGCAAACTAGCAAAAGCAATGCCCAAGTTTGGCTCTGCAAACTGTCGATAAATATGAGAAATGTAATGGTAACAGGTTGGAGCGATTGGATGTTGCTCCATTTCCTGGTCGCTGATTCCTAATTCCTTGAAAAATTGTTGACGGATAAATAATTCACCCTCCACTAGACTCTGGGCATTTTGTTTCAAGAGTCTTTTCATCTCCTCGTTTGAAGTCTTATCAGCTAAGAGGTGATAGGCTTCTGAAAAAGACTTCAGATAGTAGGCATCCTGAATCAAGTAATAGCTGAAAATAGAAGGTTCTAACGTTCCCTCTTGTAACTGTAAAACAAAGGGGTGATAAAAGGAAGCCTGCCAAGCTTCCTTGGATAATTCCATCGCAATATCTGTAAATTCCATAATAACTCCTTTATAGAAACAAACTGGTTTGAAGCAATAAAAAGAAAAGTAGGTAGATCAATTTTGTCCTCTGAGAAATATAAAAAGTCCGATAACTATTCTCCAACTGTGCATGCTCATCATATCCGTGCGCAGATAGAGCTCTCAGGTAAAGATGGCGCCATCTAAAGACCGTCATCAGAACCTTACTGTAAATCAAGGGCGACAAAACATGCAGTTTTTGACCACGCAGTAAGCACGCTTCCTTGAGGGACTTGATTTCCTGCTGAATGAGGGGAAAGGCATTGAATACTACAATTAAGGCATAGGCCCAAGAACGCGATAACCCCTTTTGAGCCAAGTACAAGAGAAGCTCTTTTAGGGAAATACTGGAAACAAAGACAAGACCGATACAAACCGTCACAAAAGCTCTCGTTCCAAGTATCACTGCCTGCGAAGCATCCCCATGTAACTGTACTGCCCAGTAGTTGGCAAAAGATGGTAAGATGGCGAGTACGAGCATCCAAGCCAACATCTTAAATCGACGGTGGTAGAGCATGAAGAGAATGCAAAATGCGACTACTGAAAGATTAAGAGCAATCGAAGGAAGGAAAGATGTTTCCAAGGATAAAATTAGAAAGAAGAGACCGATTATCGGTGTCTGGGTTGCTACTTTGATCATACTACCTCACCTCCCCTAGAGCATCATTGTTCAGAGATGGGAGAGGTTTGCTGATGGTCACTTCTTGAAGATGGCTGAGACCCTCTCGCGTCATCTCGATCCAATAATCGACCACAGAGATCAAGGGATCTAAACGATGGCTAATGATCAAAAAACTTCTTCCTTGGTTTCTGTCCTCCAAAATCCACCTGCAAAAATAATGGCAAGCTCTATCATCCAAACCAGCAAATGGTTCATCTAGCAAAATCACAGAAGCCTTGCTGGTCAAGATGGTCAAAAGCTGAAGAATCTTTTGCTGGCCACCACTTAACTGATAGGGACTCTTATCAAGCGCCTGCTCCAGATCAAAATATCGTAAAGCTTGAAGTATCCGCTGATTTCTTTCAGAGTCTGGACTATCTAATTGCAGTTCCTCTCGCAGACTGACTCGGATAAACTGCTTCTCAACCTCCTGAACAACACCCGTCAGATCACGATACAAACTTTTTTTCTTTTTAAGGACTGTCCCCTTCCAAGTAATGCGCCCCTTATACTCTTGAAATTGAAGAATAGACCGAAAGAGGGTTGATTTCCCGACACCATTGTCACCTAGGATACAGGAAATTCCTTGGTAAAACGTGAAATCAGCAATCGAAAAGAGGGGGCGATTCCCCAGCTCACAAGTCACACGATCCATATGGAATAGTTCTGGGCTAGAAGCAACTTCCTTTGAAGCAACCTGTGTCATCTCAGAGCAAGGGATTTGAAACACTTCCCTTAGTTGTCCATCTCTTAGCTCCACCATATGGTCGATATAGGCTTCATAATCCGTTAAATCATGGTCACACAGGATGACTGTCTTCCCATCAAGAGTCAACTCTTTTAGAATCTCCAATATCTCGATTCTGCTCTTGCGGTCAATGGAAGCGAAGGGCTCATCCAAGAGATAGACCCTAGGATTCATAGCAAAGAGGACAGCCAGCGCTGCTTTTTGCTTTTCCCCACCTGACAAGTGATGGATGGGACGGTGCAAGATTAGCTTGCAGCGACACTGTTGAACCACCTCTGCTATTTTAGCATCAATCTCTTGAACGGGATGACCGATATTCTCCAAGGTAAAAATCAGCTCCTCAAACAAGTTTTCCATGGTAAATTGATGATTGGGATTTTGAAAGAGAATGCCAACCGTCTGGACCCGTTCGATGATAGAAAGCTGACTAACCTCGATCCCATCTATCAGGACTTGACCACTATAGGGAAGAGAACTGACTTGGGCAATGACTTGAAAGAGGCTAGATTTTCCTGAACCACTACTCCCAACTAACAAGGTAAAGGTTTGCGCATGAAAAGCAAAATCAATCGGCTCTGAGAAGATTGAGGACTGAATTCCTCGTAATTCCAGCCCCATCTATGCCTTTCCTCCAGCTGCAAACTGATGATAGAGTTTGACAATGGCACGAACCAAGATGGTACAGAAGAAAAAGACGGAAATAAAACGCACCACCAGCAAGGAAAGGACAAAAGGTAGGGAGAAGGCATAGTAACCTAATTTAATGTATTCATAGACAAAGCTAAAAAGGGTAATCCCAATACTATTAGCAGTTAGAGAGAGCCAACTTTCATAACGATTCTTGGTTACAATAAAACCAAATTCACTTCCCAAACCTTGAACCAAACCAGACAAAAGGGCACCTAGACCGAATTGGCTACCATAAAGGACTTCAGCAAGCGCAGCAAGCACTTCTCCAATCGTTGCACTTCCGACTCTTGGAACAAAGATAGCAGCAATGGGCGCAGCCATACACCAGAGACCAAAGAGGATTTCATTGGCAAAGGCCTGCAAGCCAAGAGGGGCCAAGATCAGGGTGAGGATATCAAACAGATAGCCTGAACCAACAAAAACGCCACCAAAAAAGATAGACAAGAAAGCAAGCAAGATAACATCTTTTAACTGCCATTTTTTCAACATAAAAAACTCCTTTTTTAAAGAAAAGTGGGCCATTCAAGGTGAGCTACCAAAGGGCTTGACGGCAAGCCTATCCTCTTTTGATAAACAAAAAAACTCCAATTACAAACGAGAATTAGAGTTTACCTTACAAGATTAGACAGTTCTTTTCGACATACGAAAAAAACCTTTTCACATTTCCCTTCGCCAGTATTAACTGTATCAGGTTCAATGGGTATCATCTCAGCCTAAAGCACCCCAAATGTCTTTATTATTTAATTACTGGACCAGTATAGCAAAAAATGAAAGCCCTAGCAAGATATTTGACTGAAAAAATATATTTATATAGTTTCCGATAACGATTTAATCTTTCTATACACGAAGAAAAACCTCCACATAAAGTGAAGGCCGTCTTCTTTATCAATACAATTTTAAGTCACGAGGGTCAACTGGGAAGGTTGGGTTGTATGGGTTGTGACGGAGTTTGAAGTGTTTGACATCCTCAATAGTCTGAGTTCCAGATAATTGCATGACCGTCTTCAATTCTGCATTTAAGTGCTCAAAGACTTGACGCACACCAACACTACCGCCGAGAGCCAAACCATAGATCACAGGGCGGCCAATAGCTACCAAGTCTGCTCCTGAAGCCAAGGCTTTAAAGACGTGCTGACCGCGACGAACACCAGAGTCAAAGACAATTGGCACACGTTTATCAACTGCTTCAGCGACTTCTTGAAGCGAGTCAAAGGATGCTGGTCCACCGTCGATTTGGCGGCCACCGTGGTTGGTTACCCAGATACCAGAAGCACCTGCGGCAAGCGAACGTTCAACGTCTTCACGGCATTGTGGCCCCTTGACATAAACAGGAAGACCTGAGTATTCAGCGATAAATTCGACATCACGTGGAGACAAGCGTTGTTTGGCTGATTTGTAAACAAAGTCCATTGATTTTCCAGCACCTTCTGGCAGGTATTCCTCAACAATCGGCATGCCAACTGGGAAGACAAAACCATTGCGCTTGTCGACCTCACGATTGCCCCCTACAGTTGCATCTGCCGTCAAGACAATCGCTTTGTAGCCTTCAGCCTTCACACGGTCCATGATATGGCGGTTAATCCCGTCATCCTTACTAAAGTAAAATTGGAACCAATGAGGTGTCCCTTGAAGAGCTTCCGTAATTTCTGGAAGGTCAACGGTAGAGTAAGAGCTGGTTGTATAAAGAGAACCAAATTCATGCACACCACGCGCAGTAGCTACTTCCCCCTGCTCATTTGCCAATTTATGAGCCGCAACAGGCGCCATAATAATTGGCGAAGATAATTTTTCACCTGCAAATTCAATCTCTGTACTTGGATTTTCAACATCACAAAGCGTATGAGGAACAATAAGTTTGTGGTTAAAGGCACGGATGTTCTCGCGTAAAGTGAAAGTATCCTCTGCTCCACTAGCGATATAACCAAAGGCAGCTTTAGGAATGACTTGTTGCGCCATTGGCTCCAAATCATAAGTGTTAATAAAATCTACAGGTCCTTCTGCATTGCTTGTTTTATATGACATAAAGTGTCCTCCTTGTTAAGTAAGCGTTTACTTTTTCTTACATAAACTATCTTACCTCTTTTTCAGAATCCTTTCAAAAATTTTGTCTGGAGATTTCAAATCACAGACATGATAAATATTTTCTATCATTGTGATAAAAAATTCATATTATCCAAACATGCCCTTTAGTGCTACAATAGCTATATCATTCCTAGATGGGAGGTTCTATTTTGGATTGGTCCATTGTTGAACAATATTTACCACTCTATCAAAAGGCATTCTTTCTGACCCTACATATCGCAGTTTGGGGAATTTTGGGTTCTTTTCTTGTTGGCCTAATCGTTAGTGTCATTCGTCATTATCGCGTTCCTATCTTTTCACAGTTAGCAACAGCCTACGTCGAATTGTCACGAAACACGCCCCTTTTGATTCAGCTCTTCTTTCTCTATTTCGGGCTTCCCCGAATAGGAATTGTTCTTTCTTCAGAAGTCTGTGCAACTCTTGGCCTCATCTTTTTAGGAGGCTCCTATATGGCGGAATCCTTCCGAAGCGGACTAGAAGCAGTTAGTCAAACCCAGCATGAGATTGGCTTAGCTATCGGTCTGACACCCGTTCAAGTTTTTCGCTACGTGGTCTTGCCACAAGCTACAGCAGTAGCTCTGCCGTCCTTCAGTGCCAACGTGATTTTCTTGATTAAGGAAACCTCAGTTTTCTCTGCAGTTGCCTTAGCAGATCTCATGTATGTTGCTAAGGACTTGATCGGGCTTTACTATGAGACAGACATTGCACTGGCTATGTTGGTAGTAGCTTATCTCATCATGCTTCTACCTATCTCATTGCTCTTTAGTTGGATAGAAAGGAGGCTCCGCCATGCAGGATTCGGGAATACAAGTACTCTTTCAGGGAAATAATCTCCTGCGAATCTTACAGGGATTGGGCGTCACGATTGGAATTTCCATTCTCTCCGTCATTCTATCCATGATTTTCGGAACGGTTATGGGAATCATCATGACCTCTCATTCTAGAGTCGTTCGCTTTTTAACACGTTTTTATCTAGAATTTATCCGTATCATGCCTCAGCTAGTACTACTTTTCATCGTTTATTTCGGCTTAGCTCGAAACTTTAATATCAATATATCGGGAGAGACTTCTGCTATTATCGTTTTCACCCTCTGGGGAACAGCTGAAATGGGAGACTTGGTTCGTGGGGCCATCACTTCCCTCCCTAAACATCAGTTTGAAAGCGGACAGGCGCTTGGCTTAACAAATTTCCAACTTTACTACCACATCATCATCCCTCAGGTCTTGAGAAGATTGCTTCCGCAGGCCATCAACTTGGTTACTCGGATGATCAAAACGACTTCCTTAGTTGTCTTGATTGGAGTTGTGGAAGTTACCAAGGTTGGACAACAAATCATCGATAGCAATCGCTTGACCATCCCAACTGCTTCCTTTTGGATCTACGGAACCATTCTGGTCTTGTATTTCGCAGTTTGCTTCCCCATTTCCAAACTATCTACTCACTTAGAAAAACACTGGAGGAACTAAATGTCTGATACTATATTAGAAATCAAGGATCTGAAAAAATCCTTCGGAGATAATCCCATCCTCCAAGGGCTTTCCCTGGATATAAAAAAGGGGGAAGTCGTCGTCATTCTAGGACCCTCTGGTTGCGGAAAAAGCACTCTACTTCGTTGCCTCAATGGCTTAGAAACCATTCAAGGTGGAGATATTCTTCTTGATGGCCAGTCCATTATTGGAAACCAGAAAGACTTTCACTTAGTTCGCCAAAAGATTGGCATGGTCTTTCAAAGTTATGAACTCTTTCCCCATCTGGACGTTCTGCAGAACCTTATCTTAGGTCCTATCAAGGCACAAGGACGGGACAAAAAAGAGGTGACGGAAGAAGCCCTGCAATTACTCGAACGTGTCGGACTGCTTGATAAAAAACACAGTTTCGCTCGTCAATTATCTGGTGGACAAAAGCAACGAGTGGCAATTGTCCGTGCCCTTCTCATGCATCCAGAAATTATCCTCTTTGATGAAGTAACGGCTTCACTGGACCCAGAAATGGTGCGTGAGGTTCTGGAACTTATCAATGACTTGGCTCAAGAAGGGCGTACCATGATTCTGGTAACACACGAAATGCAGTTTGCCCAAGCCATTGCGGACCGCATTATCTTCCTTGACCAAGGGAAAATTGCTGAAGAAGGAACGGCTCAGGAATTCTTCACCAATCCACAAACCAAACGAGCACAGGAATTTTTAAACGTTTTTGACTTTAGCCAGTTCGGCTCATATCTATAAAGGAGATTTTTATGAAACTACTCAAACCAATTCTAACTGTTTTTGCTCTAGCATTTGCGCTTATCTTTGTCACAGCTTGTAGCTCAGGTGGAAGCTCTGATGCTTCATCAGGAAAAGCAACTGCCAAGGCCCGCACTATCGACGAAATCAAAAAAAGCGGTGAACTTCGAATCGCCGTATTTGGAGACAAAAAACCATTTGGTTATGTTGACAACGACGGTTCTTACCAAGGCTACGATATCGAATTGGGTAACCAATTAGCTCAAGACTTAGGTGTTAAAGTCAAATACGTTTCCGTTGATGCTGCCAACCGTGCTGAATATTTGATTTCAAACAAGGTGGATATCACACTTGCCAACTTCACAGTTACCGACGAACGTAAGAAACAAGTTGATTTTGCCCTCCCTTACATGAAAGTCTCCCTCGGTGTTGTGTCACCAAAAGATAAAGTCATCAAAGACGTTAAAGAATTAGAAGGCAAAACCTTGATTGTCACAAAAGGAACCACTGCTGAAACCTACTTTGAGAAAAATCATCCAGAAGTCAAACTTCAAAAATACGACCAATACAGTGATGCTTATCAGGCTCTTCTTGACGGACGTGGAGATGCCTTCTCTACTGACAATACTGAAGTCCTAGCTTGGGCTCTCGAAAATAAAGGGTACGAAGTAGGAATTACTTCTCTCGGTGACCCAGATACCATTGCACCAGCAGTCCAAAAAGGAAACCAAGAATTGCTTGACTTTATCAATAAAGATATTGAAAAATTGGGCAAGGAAAACTTCTTCCACAAGGCCTATGAAAAAACACTTCACCCAACCTATGGTGACGCTGCTAAGGCAGATGATCTAGTTGTTGAAGGTGGAAAAGTTGACTAATACTTTCCGAAAATAAAAAGAAATCAGGTAATCCTAGTGACTACCTGATTTTCAATATTTTAGCCATTTTGCCAATTTTCTTGGTCTTCTTTAAAGCGTTTTAAGAGATCCAATCCCTCTGGTGTGATGTAGCCTTCTTCCTGAGCTAGGTGGATGAGCTCGCTGTAGTTTGAGAGAGTCACCAGTTTCACGCCTGCATTTGCAAAGTTCTTATCTGCTTTTGCTAGTTGATAGCTAAAAATGGCTACTACACCGAGAACATCTGCTCCTTCACGCTTGGCAGCTGCTACCGCTTCGAGAACTGAACCACCAGTTGAAATCAGGTCTTCTACAATTACCATTTTTTGCCCCTGGGCTACACGGCCTTCGATTTGGTTTCCGGCTCCATGGTCTTTTGGCTTGCTACGGATATAGGCAAATGGTAGATTCATCTTGTCCGCGATGATAGCTCCGTGTGGAATCCCTGCTGTCGCTGTACCAGCAATGACTTCTACCTCTGGAAAGGCTGCTTTGATAGCATCCACAAAACCATTTTCAATCAAAGTTCTAGTTTCTGGGTAAGCTAGGGTCACACGATTATCCGTATAGATAGGTGACTTGATCCCAGATGCCCAAGTGAAAGGCTCTTCTGGTTTGAGATAAACCGCTTGAATTTTCAATAGATGGCTAGCAATGTCTCTAGCAAGTGTCATGGTATACTCCTTCTTATCCTTAAATCTATAATCAAATACACTTTATACCCAATCGCGTGTCCATTCTTCCTTGATAGCATGGTAGGCTGCTACAGGGTCTGCTGCCTGTGTGATTGGACGGCCTACCACGATATAGTCACTACCGATTTGATAGGCTTGACCAGGGGTCACTACTCGTTTTTGATCCCCTGCTTCAGCACCTGCTGGTCGAATACCTGGTGTCAAGCAGATAAAATCTTCGTGTGTCGCCTCCTTGATGAGTTGGGCCTCTTGGGCTGAGCAAACCACTCCATCCAATCCAGCTTCAGCTGTTTTCATAGCATAGTGAATCACTGATTCCTGCAGACTAGTTTGGATATTTTGACAGTCTTGCATCTGCTCTTCGGATGTTGAGGTCAATTGGGTCACCGCGATAAGAATCCCTTGATCACCAAGGCCTTCACGCGCGGCCTGCATCATCTCAAGTCCACCTGCTGCCTGAACATTGGTCATATCGACACCCAGACTTGACAAGATTTTCATTGTTGACTTGACCGTATTTGGAATATCATGCAACTTGAGATCCAAAAAAACACTATGTCCCAATGATTTCAAATAACGCACAACCTCGGGACCTACTGCATAGTAGATTTCCATTCCTACCTTGACATAGAGTTTTTCCTCCGCTGGAAAAAGGGCTAAAAATTCTTTGGCTTCCTCGAAACTTGGAAAATCCAGAGCAATGACTGGGCGACTCTCACGCATTCTTTTCTCCTATTCTTTGCTGACAGTCCATTGCTCAAAAAAAGGAACCTGCTAGCAGCTAGGTTCCACGAAAAACGGGTAGTCTCCACCCTTTCACTGTCTAACCTTAGCTGCCTCTCTGGACTGCTTTAAAAGTTTTCTACTATTCTATTATTTATAACGACACTTGTCAAGTAAAAACTGAAGATTCTTATTCTTGTTTCTTTTCTTCAGCTTTTTTTTCTTCCTGTTTTTTCTTCTCTGCTTCTTTAGCTTCTTGTTTGGCCTTTTCCTCAGCTTCTTCTAAACGTTTATCAACCAGGCTAGTGCTATAGATGCCAGCTTCCATATCAATAAAGCTCGGTTCTGACAATTGTGGTTTGATTTTGCTATAATAAGGCAATTTCTTACCCAACTCTGACAAGGGAACTACTATTTCATCTGTATCCTGCATAGTAATTTTTAGAAGATCGGCAGTTGCCTTACTTGGCGCTAGTTCGATCTTCTGAATTTGACTCTTTATGTCCTCACTAATGCTAGAAAGACCCGTTATCAAATCCTTCACCTGCTGCTCATCGTTAAAGGTGACTGTTAGGTAGGTCTCAGGCAGGTTCAAAAGGTTGACAGGACTTGACTCTACTGTACCACTAGAAAGAATAGGATAATGTTCTTCACCAGATACATAATATCCGACAATAGCAAACTCCTTAACCTCAATCGTAAAGTTAGTCGGAAATTGATAGTCAATCTTCGCAGACTCTATCCAATGGTTAGACTTGATCTGCTCAGCGTGCTTCTCCTTGTTCAACAACAAAGACAAGGTATAATCACTATCCTGAATGCCAGAAACCTGTTTAATGTCATCCGCTTGGGTCTGGACATTTCCCTTAACATCGATATGCTTGATAGTCGAAAGAGGAGTCAAGAGATAGATAGAAAGGAGGAGAACCAGAACACTCGGTACCAAGATACTCACAGCTCGCCAAATATGAACGGGAGCAATTTTAGGCTTGGCAGGTTTTTCTGGTTTCTCTAGTTTTTCTTTTTTCTTCTTCTCTTTTTTCTCTTTGACTTTAGGGGCATCCTTTTGAGATTTTTCTTCTTTTTCGGATGGTTCCTTACTTGGGCTTGTTGCTTCCTCGTATGATTCACTCGATGATTTCTTGGCTTCCTCTAACATCTTAGAGTTTTCCTCCATTCGAGCTTGTTTTTCCTTTTCTTTCTCTTCAGCTAGGGCAGCTTCTTCCTCAGCCTTCTTTTTCAAGTATTCCTGGTTTCGTTTCTGCCATTCAGACAATTCTTTCTTCTGGTTTGATTCTTTTTTCTTATCCTTTGACATTGATATTCCTTATGATAAGTCTTTTCTTAGTAGATCGTAAAAATCTGCAAGAGATTTCAATTCAGTTGAAGCTTTCATGCTAGCTTGGTATTGGTCCTTGTGACTAAGCAAGTGACTGAGTTTCTCCTCCAAACTTTCCAAGGTCAAGTCACTTTCTTGAAGTTCTTCTGCATAGCCTTTCTTAACAAAGTAAGCCGCATTTTCAATCTGGTCTCCTCGACTTGCTTCACGACCCAATGGTACGATGAGATGGAGTTTCGCCATGGCCAAGAGCTCGAAAATCGTATTGGCACCACCACGCGTCACCACCACATCTGCCAGCTCCATCAAGGGTTGATAGAGATCCGTCACATAATCAACACGAAAGAGATTTTGACTCAACTCATTGAGGCTAGAATCTCCAGTGAGGTTGATAATATTGTAGCGTTCAGTTAGCTCTTTCTTGTGGTCTGTCACCAATTGGTTAAAGACACGAGCTCCTGCAGAACCACCGACAAACAATACCGTTGGCAATTTTGGATCAAAGTGGGTTTGGATATCCACCAATTCATCTGGTTCAGGAATTTTTTGGTCTGAAACCTTAGTCACAGCCCCCACATGCTCGACCTTTACGAGACCAGCAGCCTGCTCAAAGGTTGAATACATCTTGGTCGCAAATTTATAGGCAATTTTATTGGCCAAGCCCATAGACAGGTCCGATTCATGAATAAAGACAGGCACTCCTGACACACGCGCTGCTATAACCGGCGGTACAGAAACAAATCCTCCCTTAGAAAAAAGAGCCTGTGGACGCAGTCGTAACATGATAAAGAGGGATTGGATGATTCCCCAACCAACTTTAAACACGTCCAGCATGTTTTGCCAAGAGAAATAGCGACGCAACTTCCCAGTCGAAATGGAATGGAAGGTCACATTTAAGCCTGATTTGAGGATTTCTTGGTGTTCGATTCCATGCTTATCCCCGATATAGTGGACTTCCCAGCCGTCTTCGATGAACTTGGGCATTAACAAAAGGTTAAGGGTGACGTGTCCAACTGTTCCCCCACCTGTAAAAACTATTTTTTTCATATTATCCCTTTAACTCCGCTACTGTGTCGATAAAGAGGTCACCACGTACTTCAAAGTTAGCATACATATCCCAGCTAGCATTGGCAGGGCTGAGGAGAACAACATCTCCTTGAGTCGCTAGCTCATAAGCCTTGCGAGTCGCATCAGCAATATCTGTCGCATCTACATAAGCCACACCAGCCTTCTCTGCTGCCCGTTTGACACGTTCTGCAGACTGACCGAGGATAACCATTCTCTTGAGCCCTGTAATATCTGGCACCAATTCGTCAAACTCATTGCCACGGTCCAAACCACCTGCAATCAAGATAACCTTACTATTGTCAAATCCTGACAAGGCTTTTTGAGTGGCCAGGATATTGGTTGATTTGCTATCGTTATAGAATTTGACACCCTGAATTTCATCCACAAACTGGAGACGGTGTTTGACACCACCAAAGGCTGAGAGAGTTTCCTTGATGATTTGGTTGTCGATACCTCGGAGCTTGGCTACAGCAATAGTAGCAAGGGCATTTTCTACATTGTGGCTACCTGGAACACCAATCTCATCAGCTGCCATGACCACTTCGCCACGGAAGTAGAGTTGACCATCTTCCAAATAGGCTCCATCAACCTTTTCCTGTGTTGAAAATGGAACAACAGTAGCTTGTGTTTTGGTAGCCAATTCTTTTGCCACGTCTTGGTTAAAGTTCAAGACAAGGAAATCAGCTGCTGTCATCTTGTTCTGGATATTCCACTTAGCTGCCACATACTCCTCAAAAGAACCATGGTAGTCGATATGAGTGGGCGTAAGGTTTGTAATAACCGCAATCTCAGGATGGAATTCTTGAACACCCATCAGCTGGAAAGAAGAAAGTTCCATGACAAGAATATCCTTATCTGTCGCAGTTTGAGCAACTTGACTAGCAGGATAGCCGATATTTCCTGACAAAAGACCATGTTGACCGGCAGCAGTTAAAACTTCCCCAATCATCGTCGTTGTGGTTGTTTTCCCATTTGAACCAGTGATACCGATAATCGGCGCTTCTGAGATCAAGTAAGCCAACTCCACCTCAGTCAAGACTGGAATCCCCTTTGCCAAAGCCTTTTCAATCATGGGATTGCTATACGGGATACCTGGATTTTTCACCATCAGAGCGAAATCTTCATCCAAGAGCTCCAAAGGATGCCCACCAGTGACAACCTTGATTCCATCTTCTAGCAAGCTTTGCGCAGCAGGATTTTCCTCAAAAGGCTTGCCGTCATTTACTGTCACAATAGCACCCAGCTTGTCCAACAAACGAGCCGCAGACTCACCAGACTTAGCCAAACCTAAAACAAGAACTTTCTTATTTTTAAATTGATCGATTACTTTCATGTCTCAAACTCCATTTCTACTTCTACTATTTTACCATTTTTATGGAAATAATACTAAACGAAAATGCTCTAGTCCTCATTCTAGCATAGAAAAAGAGAGTCGTAGCTCTCTTTCTCTTTATCTTCTTCTGCTCTTTTTTTCAGACATGAGCGTAATATCTCTCAAGCTAAAGTAGGCTAGAGCCAGCATGGCGATTGTGACAAAGAATTCTGTCGGTAATTGGAAGATCTGCAAGATGGACAACATCAGCAAAATCAAGAGTGCAACAACTACAAAGACCAAGATAACGATGTTGACTGTTCCTTTGATACTTTGAGGTGTCGCAAATACATAGAGTAGTAATAAGAGTATCCCTATGATTAAATAGACCATCTTTATCTCTTTCTAGCTCTTATTCAGCTGATTTTTTCTTTTTGTTGGCTTTCTCGCGCTCTGCCTTGTTGAGGATTTGCTTACGCAAACGGATTGAATCAGGCGTTACTTCCATGTACTCATCGTCGTTCAAGAACTCAAGAGACTCTTCAAGTGTCAAGATACGAGGCGTCTTGATCACAGCTGTTTGGTCCTTAGTAGCTGAACGGACGTTGGTCATTTGTTTCGCCTTAGTGATGTTAACTGTCAAGTCATTTTCACGAGAGTTTTCACCGATGATCATTCCTTCGTAAACCTCAGTACCTGGGTTGACAAAGATGGTACCACGTTCTTCGATAGACATGATTGAGTAAGTTGTAGCCTTACCAGCATCAATAGAAACAAGGGCACCACGGTGACGTCCACCAATTTCACCCGGAATCAATGGCAAGTATTGGTCGAAGGTATGGTTCATGATACCGTAACCACGGGTCATTGACAAGAACTCAGTTGAGTATCCGATCAAACCACGCGCTGGAACAAGGAAGACCAAACGAGTTTGACCATTACCAGTTGAAATCATATCCAACATTTCACCCTTACGTTCAGAAAGGCTTTGGATAACAGATCCTTGGTATTCTTCAGGAGTATCGATTTGCACGCGTTCAAATGGCTCACATTTAACACCGTCAATTTCTTTTACGATAACTTCTGGACGAGATACTTGAAGTTCATAACCCTCACGGCGCATGGTTTCAATCAGGATTGACAAGTGCAATTCTCCACGACCTGAAACAGTCCATTTATCTGGTGAGTCCGTTGGGTCAACACGAAGGGAAACGTCTGTTTGCAATTCTGCTTGCAAGCGTTCTTCCACCTTACGAGAAGTCACCCATTTACCTTCCTTACCAGCAAATGGTGAGTTGTTGACCAAGAAGGTCATTTGAAGAGTTGGCTCATCGATGTGTAGGATTGGAAGAGCTTCAACTGCGTCTGTCGGAGTAATAGTTTCACCGACAAAGATGTCTTCCATACCGGAAATGGCAATCAAGTCACCTGCTTTGGCCTCTTGGATTTCACGACGTTCCAAACCAAAGAAACCGAAGAGTTTTGTGACACGGAAGTTCTTCGTTGTGCCATCTAGTTTAGAGAGGGTAACTTGGTCTCCAACCTTAACAGTACCACGGAAAATACGTCCGATACCGATACGACCTACGAAGTCGTTGTAGTCCAAGAGTGACACTTGGAATTGAAGCGGCTCATCAGAGTTGTCTACTGGAGCTGGGATATGTTCGATGATAGTATCAAAGATTGGCGCCATTGTTGCTTCTTGGTCAGCAGGATCATCAGACAAGGAAGATGTTCCGTTAATCGCTGAAGCATAAACAACTGGGAAATCAAGCTGGTCATCATCTGCACCGAGCTCGATAAAGAGCTCCAAGACTTCATCTACAACTTCTGCTGGGCGAGCTGATGGTTTGTCGATTTTGTTGATAACAACGATTGGGACAAGGTTTTGTTCCAAGGCTTTTTTCAATACGAAACGGGTTTGCGGCATAGTCCCTTCATAAGAGTCTACGACCAAGACAACACCATCAACCATCTTCATGATACGCTCAACTTCTCCACCGAAGTCCGCGTGTCCCGGTGTGTCCATGATATTGATACGAGTTCCGTTGTAAGCAACAGCTGTATTTTTAGCAAGGATGGTAATCCCACGCTCTTTTTCGATATCGTTTGAGTCCATAGCACGCTCTGCCAACTCTGTACGTGCATCAAGAGTTTCAGATTGTTTCAATAATTCGTCAACGAGGGTTGTTTTACCGTGGTCAACGTGGGCAATAATGGCTACGTTACGGATATCTTCTCTTAATTTTGTCATGATTTCCTCTATAATATTTAAAATTTATTTTCTAACTGAGCAATTATACCATATTTTCAAGTAAATAACATAATTCAAGTAAGTGTAAATGTTTTCACTCCGCTTTTCTAGTCAAGGCAACTCTTTTCAAAGTCAGAGACTTATGATAAGATAAGCTGGTATGCGTTTAGATAGATTATTAGCCCAAGAAAAGGTCAGTCGCAAGGCTATGAAACAGGCTCTATTAAAAAAAGAAATCCTAGTAGATGATTGTCCAGCTCGCTCACTCGCTCAAAATGTCGACACTGGGTTGCAGAAATTAGTCTTTCAAGGACGACAAATCCAAGGCTACGAACACAACTACCTCATGCTTCATAAGCCAAACGGAGTCGTTACAGCTAGCAAGGATAAGAAACTTCCAACCGTCATGGACCTCCTCCCAAGAAATCTCCAGTCAGACCAACTCTACGCGATTGGGAGGCTAGACCGCGATACGACAGGACTGCTCCTTTTAACAGACAATGGACCTCTTGGCTTTCAACTCCTCCATCCTCAATATCATGTGGATAAAACTTACCAAGTTAAGGTTAATGGACTGCTCACACCAGACCATATCCAGCAGTTTCAAGATGGGATTGTCTTTTTAGATGGGATCACCTGTAAACCTGCTCAGCTCGAAATTCTATCCTCAAGTCTAACAGAGAGCCGTGCATCCATCACCATCTCAGAAGGCAAATTTCATCAGGTCAAGAAGATGTTTCTATCTGTCGGTGTCAAGGTTGTCTCTCTCAAACGAGTTCAGTTCGGTGATTTCACTTTAGACCCTGACCTAGCTGAAGGTCAATTCCGTCCCTTGAATCCAGAAGAATTAGAGATCATTAAAAACTACTTAGAGAAAAGTGGATAAAAGAAAAAAGCTTTATGTTTGAAGCTTTTTTTATTTTTGCTTATCTAAAAACTATTGCGATTGCTAGAATCCAATTAAGTACAGAAACTACAAGTCCTACGATGTTGAGAATTTTTTCTGTTTTATAGTCTAGTCCAGATTCTTTTTGGTATGAAAAAGCCAAGACCAATCCTATGATCCCCAAAATCAGACCTACTATTGGAAATAGCAAACCAAGGACGATAGATAAGATACCTAAAATAAGTGAAGGTTTTTTCTTTTGTTGTGAATTCATATTATAAAATCTCCTTAAATTTAATATAAATGATGATACCATAAAATGCTAGCTTTATCTATCATTCGACAGTTTTTAATAGAATATTAGCTAGTCTTGACCTTACCAATCCAAGAATCCAATCCATAAGAAAGGATATAAATCTCAGAGAAACCTTGTTTTTTCAGATAAAGTGCTGCATTGGTCACTCGTTGTCCACGTTGGTTTTCGTAGAGAAGGACAGGTTTATCCTTGCGAAGGGCTGCAAGACTTGACTTCAACTGATTTGAAGGAATATTGCGAGCTCCGAGGATATGTTTTCTGTGAAATTCTGCTGGTTCACGGACATCAATCAATTGCCCTTTTCGAATCAAGGCTTCAAATTCTGCATTGTCCACAATCTTAGCCGCACGACGAATACGAAGGTAGTTATAACCCATCCACGCCGCCATCGCTAGTACAATTCCCCATAAAATCCAAATTGTCATAAGTTCTTATCTCCATTTTTCTCTAAGTAGTCTAATTCTATCTTGTGCTCTCTGCGAAGAACAGCTTCCGCCTCTAGATAGTCTAGCTTGTCCATCAGACCGGCATCATAGATCCGAGAGAGTTCGAGCTTCATCAGTTCAATATCATACAAGCGCTTCCCCATGTAAACAATAATGCCAAACTGTTTGAGAAATTGCTGCACATCATAGAATGTTTTCATAGCTTCCATTTTAGCAAATTCTAGACTTTTTTTCAATACTGGACCGGCTCTTTCACCCTATTTTCTTCGTCTTCATTGCCCATTCTTCCGCAAGTGTGGTACAATAAAAACATGAGAATTCAACAACTACACTATATTATCAAAATCGTCGAAACTGGCTCTATGAATGAGGCAGCCAAGCAACTCTTTATCACCCAACCCAGTCTCTCTAATGCTGTTCGAGACTTGGAAAATGAAATGGGCATTGAAATCTTTATCCGCAATCCCAAGGGCATTACCTTGACCCGTGATGGGATGGAGTTTCTCTCCTACGCTCGTCAAGTTGTCGAGCAAACCCAACTTCTGGAGGAACGCTATAAAAATCCTGTCGCCCACCGCGAACTCTTTAGCGTTTCGTCTCAACACTATGCCTTTGTAGTCAATGCCTTTGTCTCCCTGCTCAAGAAAAGCGATATGGAAAAATACGAACTTTTCCTTCGTGAAACTCGGACTTGGGAGATTATCGATGACGTCAAGAACTTCCGTAGTGAGGTTGGTGTCCTCTTTTTGAACAGTTACAACCGTGATGTTTTAACGAAAATGCTGGACGACAACCACCTCTTAGCCCACCACCTCTTTACCGCCCAGCCTCATATCTTTGTCAGCAAGACCAACCCTCTAGCTAAAAAAGACAAGGTCAAACTGGCTGATTTGGAAGACTTCCCTTATCTGAGTTATGATCAGGGGACGCACAACTCCTTCTACTTTTCAGAGGAGATTCTTTCACAAGAGCACCACAAGAAATCCATCGTAGTCAGTGACCGTGCCACCCTCTTTAATCTCTTGATTGGTTTGGATGGTTACACCATTGCAACAGGGATTTTGAACAGTAACCTCAACGGAGACAATATCGTTTCCATTCCGCTGGACATTGACGATCCCATTGAGCTGGTCTATATCCAGCATGAAAAAACCAGCCTGTCTAAGATGGGCGAACGCTTTATCGAATACTTACTAGAAGAAGTTCAGTTTGATAGTTGATAAACCGTCAGACATATTTTATAATATTTCTTAGAAAATAATGATTGGAGAATATCGTTGAAAAAGTTTATATTGGCAAGTGCTGTTGTCCTTTCAATGGCAGGATTGGCACAAGCACCTATCTACGCAGAGGAAAGCAATGCTAATCCTCCTGCTACCACCGAGCAAAGCAACTCTAAGGAAGATAAGAAAGATCTTTCAACTAAAACTGAAGAGGAGGTTGCAACACTTCCAAAAGACAAGGCAAAAGAAGAAGCTCCTAAAAAAGAAGGATGGCAGGAGGAAAACAAACACTGGCGTTTCTATGAAAACAATCAACCTGTCCTCAAATGGAAAAAAATTCAAGATAAGTGGTACTATTTTGACCAAGAGGGAAATCGACTCAGTGATATCATCTTTGATGGCTATGTTCTCAATAAAGACGGAGTCATGGTAGAAAATGGCTGGGTAGCTCTTGAGGGTAAATGGTACTACGCCAGTGAGTCTGGAAAAATCATCCAACAAACATGGAAAAAAATCGGAGGAATTTGGTACTACTTTGACAAAGATGGTGTCATGCTCAGTCAGACAATCGTTGATGGTTATCTCCTTACTAAAAGCGGGGCCATGGCTGAGAATGGCTGGGTGAAGATTGACCAAAATTGGTATTATGTCACACCATCTGGCAGAATCTCGCAAGACAAGTGGGAAAAAGTAAACGGTTCTTGGTATTATTTTGACAAAAGCGGCGTGATGCTCAGCAAAACGACCGTTGGTACTTACCTGCTCGGCAGTAGCGGGGCTATGGCGGAAAACTCTTGGGTGAGAATCGATGAAAATTGGTATTACGCTAATGAATATGGGAAATATAGCCAAGACAAATGGGAGAAAATCAAGGGAACTTGGTATGCCTTTGAACAAAATGGGGTTATGCTTTCCAATAAATGGAAAGGAAGCTACTACCTCAAATCTAGTGGAGCCATGGCTGAAAAAGAGTGGATCTTTGACAAGGCCTACAACAGTTGGTTCTATCTAAAAGCGAATGGAACCTATGCGGCTCGTGAATGGATTGGAGCCTACTATCTCAAGTCTGGTGGCTATATGGCCAAGAATGAGTGGATTTATGACGACTATTACAAGGCTCGTTACTATTTGGACAATAGCGGACATTATGTATCAGGGACCTACAAGATAGACGGAAAGGAACATTTGTTCCAAAAATACGGCCAATGGATTTCTGAAGTTTCAACAGAAGGTGGATTTGTAAAAGGTCAATACAGCAATACCATTTTCCTAGATCCTGGGCATGGTGGTCGAGATTCTGGCGCTTTCTACTACAATGTCGCCGAGAAAGATCTCAACATGCAAATCTATCGCAAACTGCGTAAGAAACTAGAAGGATTGGGTTATACCGTTCTCACATCACGCGACAGTGATATCGACGTTGATTTTAAGACTGAGCGTTCAAGAATGGTAAATAAAACCAACTCTGATATCTTTATCAGTATCCATTTCAATGCTACTGGAAACATTCACTCAAAAGCGAGCGGTATTCAAACCTACTCCTATAGCGATGAACCTGATTATCCAAGTAAGATTAATAAATACTGGCACAATAACCCTGATCGTATGAGTGAAAGCAAGCGCCTCGCTGCTGCTATCCACTCCTCTCTCCTTGCAGAAACAGGTGCCAAGGATGCTGGCTTATTGGAAAGCAGTTTTGCCGTTCTACGCGAAACTGCCAAACCAGCCGTCCTCCTTGAACTCGGTTATATGGATAATTTCACTGAGAATCAACGGATTCGTGATGATCGATACCAAGATAGACTAGTCGCAGGTATTGTGAAAGGCATCCAAAAATACTACGCTGGTCAATAACAATAAAGTCTCGAGAAATCTCGAGACTTTTTATTTGCCTTCTTTTTTATCTTTATCAGGGAAGAGGTAGCCAAGTCCTACACAAGCTAGCACACCAGCACCAATCACCAAACCACTTGAAATTGGCAAAAGGTCCAAAATAGCATTTGCAATGATAAAGGCAATGATCAAGCACATCAGACTAGACTTGTAGTCTTTTTTCAAAAAGTTTTCTAGTGTGAAATAGAGGAACAATCCCACTGGAATGAGTGACCAGAGGTTGACATCCAAACTTGGCCAACCAACAGAACCGAAATACAATACTACCGTTGCCGCTACTAAAAATACGATTCCCAATAATTTTTTCATTTTTTGTCTCCATTTTCTTTTTTAGGAACCTGAATTGTCTGACATTATCACTTCACGCCCTTTACAAAAATCATTATAGCAGAGGATTTTTTCAAGAACAAGCCCTTTTGCCTATCTGGTCTGTATCTCGGTCTAAGTGGTTGAAAATTCGTAACAAAAGAAAAGAAGCCCATCAGGACTTCTTGATTCTGCCGATTGCAGGGCTTTTTGTTATCCACTCATTTTTATATTTACTAATACTCTCTTTAAAAGCCTTCTGAGTAACTTCATTATATTCATCTATATTTCTTGTACGAATATAATCACCATCTTCTAACTCAATTTCATAATCTGAATCAAGTTTTAACTCAAACGGAATACTTCTCGTCAACACACTTTGCTTCAAAAACAACTTCACAGCAGTTGTCATATCCAAGCCTAACTCATTAAAAAGGGCAGTTGCTTCTTTTTTAATTCATCATCTACCCTAACAGCAATTTATGACATGGCATTTCCCCTTAATTTATTTTGTATATCTATTGTATTACTTTTACCAATGCATAACAAATTTATTCCCTAGTAAACACAGACTTTAAATTTAAACTTGCAACTTCTTCTCTAGCGCTTGCGCCAAAACTTCTGAATAGTTAATCTTTTCTCGATCAGCAAGACGAACTAGCCATTCAGGAACGGTCACATTCTTCCTAATCGCCTTATTACTTCTCACAAAGGGTGCAGGATCTACTTGAATCATTGATACAAAACCATCTGAAACTTCAATCTTTAAAATATCACTTGGTGTAGGCAGCGCCATCCCTTCATCGATATAAGAAGCTAAAACATTTTCAAGCATTTCTCGAGCATTTTTCATCGCTTCTTCGATATTTTTTCCTTCTGTACCACCACCAAATTCTGGAAATTCTACCCAATATCCTGTTCCTTCTATATGAAAAATAGCTGGATACGTTTTTAACATTTTACTACCTCCGATATGAAAAGACTTAGGAATGTAAGACTTACAATCCTAAATCTTTGAGAATCTTTCTTTCCAAACCTCTTCCTAAATCTTCATTTCCATGAACTGGAATCGTGACAAGATAAGAAAAACCCTCTTTCTTAAAATGATGATGACTTCCCCTTTGACGAACTTCAACCCATCCATTCTCAAGAGCTAGTTTCACCATTTCTTTACCTGTAAGTGGCATATATTATCGTTACCTCCTTACACTTATTATTATACGCATTATGCGTATTTTTGTCAACCTAAAATAGACCACTTTTGTTCAATAACTACAAAATAAAATAGACCAGTTTCCTGATCCACTTTATTCTATATTCATTGACTTTTTGGTCAAATTTTGGTCACACTTTGGTCAAAGATTCCAAAAATACTAACCTATTTTAAAAAGCTAACTTGTGATGATTGCCTTTAAACTAACATTTTGAATATTCTTTGCTTTTCTTTACATTTCCCAAAATGCCGATTGCAGGGATCGAACCTGTGACCTACGCGTTACGAGTGCGTTGCTCTACCAACTGAGCTAAATCGGCGATTACCCTTTTAGTATAGCACTCTGAGAATAGATGTCAAGGAATTTTCATCACGATTAAAAAAGCCTGTCCTGAGACAAGGCTTTGAGATTCTTCCTTTTACGAACCCGCACTTTCGTAGGCATCTAAGCCCCTGTCCCATAGTTTCAAAGAAATGACAAAGAGGACAAGTGAAATCAGAATCAAACCACCGATATTAAAGAAGACATCCTTATCCTGCAAGAAATAGCTGGCAGGATAGTAGGCCGTAAAGGCGAAAGGCACGATAAAACTAATCAACCATTGAAGAAGCGAATTGTAAATCGAAATCGGGTACTTGGCAAAGTCATTGAACATATAGAAAATGTAAATCATGGCGCCTGACTGCTTGGTCCAAAAAGCGATACTGGCTGTCGCAATTTTCAAGGAAGTATAAATCAAGGTCGCAAAAGGAATACAAACTAGGAAAAGCAAAAATTTAGGAAAGGTCCAGCTAATACTAGTGACCGTTGTCGCTAGAAGGATTCCACCAACCAAAAGTTCGCCCAAGGCATCAATCTGAAAGGTCTCAACGAGGATATGGAAGAGAGGATTGATAGGACGAGTCAAATACTTATCAAATTCTCCTTTTCGGACTAAGCGTTGCCCTAGTGCCCAGAGATTATCAAAAAAGAGATGGTCCAGTCCCTTGGGAATCAAGGAAAATCCATAAATAAAAGCTATCTCTTGAAAAGTCCAGCCTTCTAGCGAGGGGATGTGTTGAAAGATGACATTGAGAAACAAGAGGTTCAAGCCTTGGGTCAGAAAAACTCCTAGCACACCAACCACAAAATCCACCTTGTATTCCATGATTTGCTTGATGTATTGTCTGATAAAAATCAAATGCATGCGTTGATATTTTTTCATACTAACCTCCCTGAATGGTGATAAAGGACTGGACTCGTTTCCAAATCAACTGAGACAAGCCCAGCATCACTAAGAGCCAGAAAAACTGGAGCAAAAGCGCTTGAAGAATCTGACTAGCATCGTATTTCCCAACAATGATCATGACTGGAGTGTAGATCAAAGATGAAAAAGGCAAGAAGGACAAAATATCTGAAACAATCTTGGGAAAGAAAGCCAAGGGTATCAAACTTCCAGACATAAAGGCCACTATGGAAGTCTTAAGTAGATTGGAACCCCATAGATTTTTAAATACAAAGGCTGAAAATCCAAAGCAGATATTAAAGAAAAAGTTAATCAGATAGGCCAGCGTCAAGCTAAATAGATAAAGGATTGTTAGTCCCAGCACTTCTACAATACCTTGCCCAGATAAGATTTTCATCAAGACAATAACACTTAAAAATGGCAGTTCAACAGAGATAAAAATCAACCACTTGGAGCCAAGCTCGGTGAAGAGATAAGAGGCCGCAAAATGCACTGGTCTCAACAAGCGCATGATAATGGATCCATCCTTGACCTCCTCCCCAATCATAAAGGAACTATCAGACCTAGTCAAAAGATTGGTCACAAAACTCATGATGATGTAGAGGGTGATATCTGCCATGCTGAAGCCCTGAATCAAAGACTCTTGTGAGGAATCAAAGACGGCCTTCCAGAGATAAAAGGCCACAAAAGCCCCCATGACATCGCCAACCCGATAGAGAATAAAGCTGACTCGATAGGTAATCAGCTCCTGAATCCCTGCATTGATAAAGGGTTTATAACGTCTCCACAATTTGACCATCTTAGAGCTCCTTTCGGTAGAAGCGACGGATAATATCCTCAATATCCGTATCCACCATCTTCAAATCGCGGATTTCAAAATCAGACAGGGTTTGTTTGATAATATCAGCCGATTGGTAGCGGGAACTATCAAACTCAATATTGAGGCTATTTCCTTGTTTTTCAATAGTCATATCAGGCAGGCCTTCATAGTGAGAGACGAGATGACTTTGCCCTGGCACCAATTCAAAGGAAAGAGTCTTCATCTTACCAAAGGTTTCCTTGAGCTGGCTCACCGTTCCATCAAAAATCTCCTGCCCCTTGTCAATCATGAAAATCCGATCACAGAGTTGCTCAATATCACTCAAGTCATGAGTGGTCAAGAGGATAGTTGTTTCTTCCTCCTGATTGATCTGGGTAATGGCCCGACGAATATTATCCTTGACCGAAACATCCAAACCAATAGTCGGCTCATCTAAAAAGAGAACCTTGGGATTGTGGAGCAAGGAAGCCGCAATATCCGCCCTCATCCGTTGACCCAGTGAAAGAGTCCGCACGGGATCTTTGATAAATTCCTTCAAATCCAAGACTTCATTTAAAAAGTCCATGCGCTTATGAAAGAGCGAGTCTGGCACATCGTAAATCTCTTTCAAAACCGTGTAGGTCTCTTGCAGAGCCAAATCCCACCATAGCTGGGTGCGTTGCCCAAAGACCACACCAATATCCTTGACATAGTCCTGACGATTGTCCTGCGGAATCTTGCCATTAATCCGACAAAAACCAGATGTCGGTTTCAAAATCCCAGTCAGCATTTTGATGGTTGTCGACTTCCCAGCACCATTTGCCCCGATAAATCCTAAAATCTGCCCTTTTGGAACCTCAAAAGTCAAATCCTTGACTGCTTCAAAGGTCTGCTTTTCAGGATGAATAAAGGAGCGCAAAGCTCCCTTTAACCCCGGCTCCTTCACTGTCTTCACAAAATTTTTCTGAAGATGTTCCACTTCTATCATTGCCATATCTATCTCCCCTTAGTAAGAAATCAACAAACCGTGTCCTCTAAATACAAAAAGCCAATTTCTCATCTTCTAAAATCTGCCTTCTTTATCACATTAGAAGGCCTCAGTAACACTCTATTATAAAGTAATTAAGAAGGGAAAACAAGTGTTTTTTGTGGGATAGGAAAGAAAGCATAGAATATCCCAGTGATCGAATATCTTGAAAACGACTAGATTCACTCTCCGCTGCTTCATCGGAACTTTTTTACATTTCCAAAATGTGATACAACAATGGTATCCAATTGATTCGCTATTTCTTTAAAGGAAATATTTAAGTCTAAAGTCTGAACACTGATTTGATTACCGTGCATTTGATAGACATTATCTGGTTGAACTACTTCATCTGTCTTTGCATAGAGCAACATCCCCGACACTTTGCTACCATGTTCTTGATTTTGGTATTCTCTATTTTTGACATATGTAAAAATCTGATAAAGATTGTTGGAGTGGAGAGAATACTTTTTAAAATTCATTTGAGTTGTACTTTTGTAGTATTTAGCATCAATAATCAAGATAGAATTCTCTTTTTGAAGCTGAATATCACTTTGCATGATAGGGAGCATCTCACCGATACCATCGTCTAACGCCCACGGTATCTGTGCTGCACTCGCATTTAATTCTGGATAATGTTTTTTATAATACTCAAGGATAAATTTTTCATACAATCTGTTCATTCGTCGCTCATCCAAGAAACTCATCATCTTCATGTTACCATCTGATGTTGTTTGCAATAAACCTTTTACCACTAAATAGCAAATGGCAATCATCATTCTATAAGATTGGTTATTTTTGTTGTATTGCAGGTTCCAGTTAACAGTTTCCAAATCAATCGGTTCAACATCACGGAAATAAACCATCAATTTCCGCAATTCTTTCTTCCTATCCTTGGAGATATCTGCTTTCAACAGAAGATTGACCGTTGATTTTATAATACGGTTCATCCTATTATTTACTGAAAACTCTTCATAAGTACAAAATATTTTCTTCCCAAGAGTACATTGACTTTTGATTGACTCTGTAATCTCAATTTTTCCCCTTAGTGTAGAGAGTTCTTCCACTTGAGCAAGGTATTCCTTTCCCAGTCCTCTCTTAAGCTGTATGGCAATTCCTTTAGCCAAGATAGCACTCATCAAATCAGCCGTATGATGAAACTCCTCTGTGGCAAGTTTCTGATATCCTTGCCCCTTAAGAACCTTAAAAGCATAAGTCAGCATGTAATAAACATTCTTTATCGGTATCACTTAATCGCACTCCTTAGATTGCCACTCCATTCTTTAACTAAGCTAGGTTCATCAAACCAATACTCCTTTAAAAGAGGTATCAGTTCATACTCTACAATACTCGAAAGAACTTGTTGGTCGATACTATTCGGTATTAGATTACAAAAATAACTATGGCCTATGCAAAAACCCTCTCCTAAACTTTCATCAGAAGCGATGATTTCATTTAGATGCTTCACAGTATTTATTAATGCATCAAATTTTTCATTCTTCAAGTGTGATTGATATTCTTTGAAGCCATCCGAATCAAATCCTGGTTTCAACTCAAAAAATGCAAATCTTCGTCTCAAGGCAAAATCTAGCATGGCTAAGCTACGATCGGCAGTATTCATCATACCAATAATGTATAAGTTCTCCGGAATTGAGAACTGTTCATCCGAATAAAGAAGCTGTAGATCTCTTCCTCGCTTATCCATTTCGATAAGCATAAACAATTCACCAAATATCTTGCTCAAATTTCCTCGATTAATTTCGTCAATGATAAAGAAATAATCATTGCTTTCATCGCCCTCAGCCTGTTTACAAAATTGATAGAAGGGACCTTTTCTTAGTTCAAAACCACTGGCAGAAGGTCTAAATCCCATAATAAAGTCTTCGTACGAGTAACTTTGGTGAAACTGAACCATCTTTACCCTATCGATCGCTTTTTCACCCATCAGTGAGTAAGCTAGTCGATCAGCAGTAAATGTTTTTCCAACACCCGGAGCCCCCTCCAATATGATGTTCTTCTTAAGGCGAAGAATCGTTGCCAATCGATCATAATTCTCTGCTGATACAAAAACTTCTTTTAGAAAATCTTCTCTAGCGTAGCTAGTATCTCCTTTTTCAAATTCTTTTGTGTCTTCCGATGCTAGATTGTATGTAGGTGCTGAACTCTCACTAACTTCTTTTTTCGCTTGTTCTTCTTTATTCACCTGTTCAGAATACTTCCAAGCTTCAAAAGACAATTCATTGAAGTTTTTCAATTCAGATTGTGGACTATCTAAATAGTTTTTAAGTGAGTCAACAATAGAAAAATAGTCTGATGCTGAAACTTTCGAATTCACCTTTGGGAGTTTATGGACTAATTCTAGAGGTAATTTCCCGGATTCGTAAATATACCATCTATTTCGACTATCTAGATTCAGAAATGAATTTGGGGCAATCCAATATAAACCCATCGTAATTTTAGCATTGCCATTATTTTTTCTATTGATGACTTTATTAAAATATCCTGAGAAAATCTCCTTATTTTCAGATGATGGATCTTCGGAATAAGCTAATGCCGCTATAAAAAGCTCCCACAAATCATCAATATCGCTATCCCCTCTATCTGCATAAAAAAGATAGTAGGTTGCATTCTGTGTGTTAAGAACAGGAATACTGTCGAATGAAGTTGGAACATCATGAGACAATTCAAATAATTCTGCAATAGCAGTCAAAATTTTAATCCGATTTTCATTTTTCAACCCTTTATTGAATAGACCAAAAATTGTAAAAGGGTCAATATCCATGATATTGTTGTCCTTGTCCAAGGTTGGCATTGAAATGCCCGTCATTTGATAAATTGCCTTAACCTTTTGAATGAGCTCTGCCCTTTTCTCTTTATAGCTCACAAGTTTAAACGCAAATTCTTTATAAAAATCTACCCAATCAAATTGTCCTGCTTGTCTCATCTTAAACCTCACATTCCACATCTCTAGTAATTTTTGATGTACTAACTTTTATTGTTAATTAATATTATAGCACGAAAACCTTTCCAATACGATGCAACATTGCTATACATATACGATAAAAATTTCGCTATCTTTAATCAACTTCAACAGCACACAAAAAGGTGACCTTTGTCGCCTCAAATGATTCCTTCTGATACTTTGAAATTCAATAATGAATCTATTCGATTCACTTTTTTATCCTTCATTATGAAGTTTCATTTCAATCTCCTTTGTAGATATGTCGTGAGGAATAGGAAATATCTTCGTGTAGCCCTCATCACAAAAGAGAACCTTCTGATCTGATGGAAACCATTCCCGAAGCCAGAGGATATAGGCGGCATAATCTTGTAACCGATTTTTTGAATCAAAGTAGTTTATAACGAAGACATCATTTTTTCGATTCAAAGCACCCTCAACTGAGACCTCGGGACTTTGGTAATCCCATAAAAGACGATAGGCTTTTTCATGATCGTTTTCTTCCCTTATAATCACACCTGAAAACCTCCCTCTCAGCGCAGCACAAAATGCTTGGATATCAAATTCTGCATTTTCATAACCATCTAAAAAGATAAAATCTGCTGAACTCATGACTCTCCTCCTCTCTTTGAAAGCCTGATATTATTTTATCATAAATTAAAAAATTTCTTAGAATCAAATTAAATTCCACCTCCTAAACTTGAAAAATAATTTATTTCCACCACACAAAAAACCCACCCAATGGGCAGGTTCTGTATGTATTGTTCAGCTAGATTATGCTTTACCTTCTGAACCGAATACGTCGATACGTTCTTCAACTGATGCTTGGATAGCTTTTACACCGTCAGCCAAGAATTTACGTGGGTCGAAGAGTTTCTTCTTGTCGTATTCTGCTTCGTTTGCTTCGTAGTCACGAGCAAATTTACGAGTTGCGTTAGCAAATGCGATTTGGCATTCAGTGTTAACGTTAACTTTGGCAACACCAAGTTTGATAGCTGCTTGGATTTGGTCATCAGGGATACCTGAACCACCGTGCAATACGATTGGGAATCCTGGTACAGCTTCAGTCAATTTTTGCAAGTGGTCAAGGTGAAGACCTTTCCAGTTTGCAGGGTATGGACCGTGGATGTTACCGATACCAGCTGCCAAGAAGTCGATACCAGTTGCAACCATTGCTTTAGCATCTTCAATTGGAGCCAATTCGCCATCACCAATGATTCCGTCTTCTTCACCACCGATAGTACCAACTTCAGCTTCTACTGACACGCCATTTGCATGAGCAAATTCTACAACTTTACGAGCTTTTTCAAGGTTTTCTTCAACTGGAAGGTGTGAACCGTCAAACATAACTGAAGTATAACCAACTCGGATACACTCAAGTGCATCTTCGTAGTGACCGTGGTCAAGGTGGATAGCTACTGGTACAGTGATACCCATTGATTCAACGAGGTTAGCGATCAAGTTGCGAGCAACTTTGTAACCACCCATGTATTTAGCAGCACCCATTGAAGTTTGGATCAAAACTGGAGCTTTTTTAGCTTCTGCTGCGCGCAAGATAGCTTGAGTCCACTCAAGGTTGTTTGTATTAAATCCACCAACTGCATAACCGTTGTCACGAGCTGCTTGGACAAATTTTTCTGCTGAAACGATTGCCATTTGTCAGGCCTCCTATATATTTTTTGGGACATCCCATTTACATTGTTCATTTTATCACTTTTTGGTAAAAAAAGCTAGTTTTTCCCATACTTTAGATTGAATTTCTTCCAATCCAATCAATGTAAACCCTTTCTTCTCCTTAGTCCTGAGTGACTTTAGGATAACGTATGAAAAAGGTCAAGCGATCATCTTGCATCTCAAAATGATAAGGTAATTTCTCATGTTCTAATAAACTTTTGACCACAAAGAGTCCCATCCCCGAACCCTTGGCCTTGCGACTAGCATTGTCAGAAAAAGACTGTGCCAGTTTTTCTTGTTCTTCAGGACTACAGCTATTCTCGATAAATAGGTCTCCTTCTCTCTCCCCGATGCGGACCAAGCCGCCTAGAGTGGAGTGCTTGATGGCATTGCTGATGAGATTAGATAGGATCAACTTCATCACAGATGGATTTATGTAAGCCTGCTGATGGGTTAGGCTAATGTCTACATGAAGTTCTCTCTCCTTGGCGAGTAAAGCATAATCCTTGACCAGACTTTGCGTCATCTGAAGGAGGTCAACCTCTTCTTTCTCGTCTCGCAATTCCTGAACAGAAGAAAGAGACAATATCTGGAGAACGTGGTGACTGAGGTCATCCACAATCCCCAAGGCAACTCCAAGATAGTGGTCTCTATCCTTATAACGACCGATATTTTCTTTCATATTTTCGATTAGGATTTTCAAACTAGCCAGAGGAGTTTTCAATTCATGAGAAGCCCCTCGTAGAAATTCTACCTTCATCTTTTCAAGCTGGAGAATAGCTTCATTCTTCTCATGCAAGTCCGCAATAACTGTCAAAAGGTGCTGGTAGAGGCTATTGATTTGTTCCTTGAGATTACCAATTTCATCCTTAGAATCCACACGTAATCGCACTTGAGCATCTAGTTCCATCATTCTACGGGTCACCCGCTTGATTTCCAAAATCGGGGCAACAATGGTCCGAGCATAAATGTAGGCCACCAAGAGAGAAATCAGAAAGGATGCCAACAAGGTATAGGGAAGAAACTGGAGACTAATCTGCTCTGCTTCCTTTTGCAAATCCATGGAAGATAAAAATTGAAGAGTCATAGTGCTACCATCTTGCGTTTTCACCTCACGCTCCTCGATAAAGAGAGAAGTGGTCTGGCGATCCGTGTCCAGAGGAAGATTGTCCTTGACTTCTAACTTGTCTTCGGTCATTTCTCCCTTGACAGCTCCTTTGATATCACTGGTCTGGGAATACAAGTCCAACACTTGCTCGATGCTTTGCCTATCTTTTCCATCTAGGGACTGGGCAATGGCTGTTGCTTTCTGACCAATGGTTTCCTGACGATGACTTAGATAAGTCGATGGAAAGAGAAAATAAATAGCTAAATGAAGACAAATAACCAGAACACTAAAAATCGAGAAGGTGTAGATAAATATCTTTGTAAATAAACCTGTTCGTCTCATTTTCGCTCCAATTTATAACCAACATTGCGCACAGTGAGGATACAATCCAAGTCTAGCTTTTTCCGCAGCTCCTTGATATAGACATCAATGACACGGTCAAAGGGAACCTCATCCGTCGCCTTCCAGACGGCATCGATAATCTGAGAACGAGTCAAGGCCCGGCCTTCATTTTTCACCAGATAGTCTAGAATTTCCAACTCCTTGGCATTAATGGCCACTTCTTGACCTGCGAGGCTTGCACTATAGCTTTCAAAGTCTACCTTGGTATCCTTATAAGAGAAGACTCGTCCTGTATCGTAGTAGCGCTTGAAAATCGCGTCCACCCTTACTTTTAAAAGGGAGAGGGAGAAGGGTTTTTCCAGATAGCCATCTGCCAGAGAAGCAAAAGCACTCATCTTGTATTCCTCATCCTGAAAGGCGGTCAGCATCAAGACAGGAACCTGACTGGTCTTACGAATCTCAGCTAGGAATTCTAGGCCATTCAGCTTGGGCATCTGGATATCTAGCAGTACTAAAGCAACTTTATAGCTGGAAAATTTCTCCAAGGCTTCTTGTCCGTCCGCGGCCTCAATGGTTTCATAACCACAATCCGTCAAATAGTCACTTATCCCCTCACGGATCATCTCCTCATCTTCTACAATTAAAATTTTCATAGAAAAAAGTTTCACATTCCTTTAAGTTTCTTGTAAATCTCTCTATTTCATCTTGATAAGGCTTTATACTATCAAGATGAAATAGATAAAAATGCTACCTATATTATACCCCATTTAGGGGAGAATAGGTAGCAAGTTTTTTATTCGCTATCGAGCAAGAGCTCTTTTGGTTGTTTTCTGAGGAGATTGCTTGAGGCAAGCGCCATAACGAGAACCACTAGAACCAAGGCAAGGACAAAGACGATGATAAAGTCTGATGTCTGAATAGAAATGTCTAGGCTCGACAAGGTATTGCTAAAGCCGTCTACTTCTGCACCCCCACCAAGATTTGAGGCTTGAGCTGCCTTGCTGGCTTGCTTGGCAACACCTGAAGTGACATTGGCAAGAACAGTGTTTCCGATTGTACGAGCTGTGTAGTTGGCTAGGAAGTAAGCAGAAACAAGAGCAGGAATGGCAATCAAGATAGATTCGGTGATGAATTGCCCCAAGATACTTGCCTGCTTGAGACCGATAGAGAGGAGAATTCCCACTTCCTTGCGACGAGCATTGATCCAAAGGCTGAGCAAGAGTGCAAGGAGAAGGACTGAGAAGCTCAAGCTACCCCAGAAGAGGAGGTTGGCCACCTTGTACATACCAGAGATGGATTGCTCTAGAGCTGGGTAGTTAGAGGAGCTCTTCACAAGTGTGTAGCTCTTCCAGTTGATACCACTGATACCATTCAACTCTTTCATGACGTTATCCAAGTTCTTGTCTGCTGTTACAAAGAAGGTTGCATCACCATAAATGGCTGTGTCTTCTGTGTATCCATAAAGTTTTGCAGCAGTGTGAATGTCTGTGATAGCTGTATTTTCATAGAGTTCTTGTGAGTAGGTTACTGCTGACTTATTGTGACCATCAAAGAGCCCCTTGATTGTCACTTCAACTGTTTCCTTGACCCCTTTTTCATTGTCTGCATCGTAGATATTAGAGTCTAGTTTGACCTTATCTCCGACTTTCCAGCCGTGTTTGGCTGCCAAGTCTTTGTGCATGAGGATCTTGTCCTTGTCGTCGTTGGTTAGGTGCTCACCTTCAACCAGCTTATAAGAACCAGAGACAAACTTGTCTTCTTTAGAGGAGTCATTGACACCTGTAATCATCAAGCTGCTTCCAAACCGTTTGGCACGGTCTGCAGTGAGATTTTTCTTGGTTTCTGGCGTTTCGATGAGGTCATATCCAGTCAAATCTCCGATAGCGTTGATGCGTTTAACATAAGACTCGATGGCCTTATTTTCGGTGATTTTTTTGATATCCTCACCCTTGATATTCCCAGAACCACGTGGCGTTCCTTGATTGACGCGACGATTGATTTGCATGGAGAAACTATTGGTGATATTTTTAAAGGTCTCCTGAGAAGCCTTGGCAGTAGCTCCCTTGATCGACAAGCCGACCAAACTCAAGCTCGCCATGAGGAGAATAATCAGGAAGATAACAATCGATTTGAAAAACTTCCTTGTAACATAGGCAAATGCGTTGTGTAACATAGGTTCCCTTTCTAGATTTGATTTTATAATTCTATCAAAACAAGCTCATCTTATTTTGTAGTATTGCGAGTTTCAGTCAGTTTCTTATCCTTCAATTCAAGTGTAATATCTGACGCTTGTGCCACTTCTTTACTGTGGGTGACGACAATCACACATTTACCCGTTTTCTCAGCAAGTGATTTGAGCAGTTCGATAATATCTCCGGCAGTTTTAGGGTCCAGATTTCCTGTTGGCTCATCAGCTAGAATAACTGGAGCTTCTGATACCAAACTACGAGCGATGGCCACACGTTGCTGTTGACCACCTGATAACTGGAGAACATTCCGCTTGATCTGGCTTTCATCCAAACCAAGCTCAAGCAAGGTATCCTTAGTCGCCTTTTTGTTGACCAAGCGGATATTTTCCAGCGGAGAAAGGTAATCAATCAAATTATAATTTTGAAAGACCAGAGAAATATGGTGCATGCGATGGTAAGAATATCCCTTATTTCGAATGTCCTCTCCTTGGAAAAGGATAGAACCTTCAACAGGACTATCTAGACCAGCCAGTAGGGACAAGAGAGTGGATTTTCCTGCTCCTGATTCACCAATGATACTATAAAATTTTCCGGGTTCAAAATTATACTTGATCTGATATAAAACTGCTTCAGCAGTGTTCTTATAACGGTAGGTAACATCTTGCAATTGTAATAAAGTCATGATTTCTCCTTCTTATACTCAATGAAAATCAAAGATCAAACTAGGAAGCTAGCTGCAGGCTGCTCAAAGCACAGCTTTGAGGTTGCAGATAAGACTGACGCGGTTTGAAGAGATTTTCGAAGAGTATTAACTAATAGATGATAAAATTTCCTTAGGTGATTTTCTAAATAAGAATAGGAAACAAAGGGCTACAGACAAGCAACTAATCAGGAGCAGAAAAGCATAGGATTCTACAAAGGATAGGAGACTAGTTGATAGACCGCTTGCTTTAGCCAGCGTGTCCTGTAAGGTTGCCTGATCTCCACTGGCTAGTACAGTTTGGAGCAGATAGGATGTTATGGCGTTTCCTGCAATAAAGGATGGAAGCAAAGCTCCAAGAGATACCAAAACTACCTCTAAACAGAACTGTAGGAAGATTGAGATCTTGCTTTTTCCAAGTGCGAGTAAAATTCCCACTTCGTAGACCCTTTCTCTCAACCAGAGTGACAAGACCAAAATTAAGGCTCCTGCTCCTGCTATCATAATTCCATAAAGGAAGATGGTGAGGAAGGTTTGGAAGGTTGCAACTGAGTCTTTGATTTGTTCAAAGGCCTTGTTTTCCTTCTCAACTTGGTAACCTTGACTTTCTAAAGCCAAGTTTTCCACCTGCTTCATGAGTCCGTCCATTTCCTTAGGATTTTCTACATAGAAGCGCGCTGCACTGACTTGCGGTTCACTATTTCCCAGAAGCGTTTGGCTGCTTTCATAGTCTGTAAAGACCTGGTTTTCACTGAAGTCGGAAGACAAGCCTGTGAACTTTTCTTGTTTTTTACCAGAAAAGATGCCGACAATCTCAAACTCTACTGTTTGCCCTTTTCCAGCTTCTGACTGACCAGCGTCCAAGCGAATCTTGTCATGAAGCGAAAGACCGTTCTTCTTAGCCAACTCTTCGTGGATCAGGATTTTCTTGGAATCTCCTTTTTGAAGGTGTCGCCCTTCTTTTAGATTGAAAGCCGAACTGGTAAAGGTAACATCCTTGGATGAATCCTCAAGAGCCGTTAAGCTAACCAAATTCTTGTCCGCAGCTGACAAATCATCTCGCTCTACGCTCTGCTCACCACTCACCGCTTCCTTGTCTTTCAGTTTTGCGACCGTTTCGAGTTCAGGAGAGACATTTTCCAGTCCCTTAATCTTGCTCACGGATGCTAGGTCTGACAACTTGAAGGTCTGTCCATTTTCTATCTTTTTGATAGAAAAAGATGTGTTGAGTGATTTGTAAAGATTGCTTTCTACTGTTTTGTTGGACTTCATCAGAGTCAAACAGGCTGAAATTCCGGCCAATAGAACCAATAAAATCAGAAATAAAATAAAACTTCTCAGTCGTTTTCTGCTGACATAAGCCCAAGCTCTTTGGATTGGATTCATTTGTCACCTCCATATTTGTAAGACTATTATAAAATCCAAATATGAAATGTTTATGAAATCGAAAAAATTTTTTGAAAAAATAAAGAAAGCTAGCAACTGCTAACTTTCTTCATATAGAACACGTTTTACCAATCAAAAACCGACTCCATTCTATAAATGATAGTTCTTGATGCCAAGCTCTTCCGATAGTCGAACTGTAGCTCTAGCCTTCTTTGGAAAAGAAAAAGAGCTAGCCAAAGCTAACTCTTATCTTATGCGGAGAGAGGGACTTGAACCCTCACGACCTAAAGCGGTCACAGGATCCTTAGTCCTGCGCGTCTGCCAATTCCGCCATCCCCGCGTCGATTACTTTACTAGTATATCAACTTTCAAAATCTTTGTCAACACTTTTTTCAGATTTTTTTCATTTTTCCAAGGGAATCATTCTTTAATTTCATCAAGATTTTCATCCAGTAATTTGGCTCCCAGAGTATTCTTAAAATGTCCAAGAGCAAACTGATGATTTTCTGGCCAGATGGAGGCAACCGCAGGCTTGACAACCTCGATTTGATAACCTAGATTATAAGCATCAATAGCCGTATGGAGAACACAAATATCTGTCAAAACACCCGTTAAGATGACTGTCTCAACCCTTCGTTCTCGCAAACGAATATCAAGATCCGTTCCTGAAAATGCTGAATAGTGACGCTTGTCCATCCAAAAGACACGACTATCAGAAGCATGGGATTGGTAAAAATCGGCTAGTTTTCCATACAAGTTGCGACCACTAGTTCCAATGATGTTGTGAGGTGGGAAAAGTTTACTCTCAGGATGAAAATCATCCCCTTCTTCATGAGCATCAATGGTGAAAAAGATATAGTCCCCACGTTCAAAAGCCAGTCTGGTCACCTGAGCAATCGCCTCTGATATGGCTTGAGCAGGAGCACCTGCTGTCAATTTTCCCTGATCCGCTACAAAATCCTCTGTATAGTCAATTGAGATTAAAGCCTTTGTCATTAGTAGTCCCTCTTTTTCACTTCCTCAAAGATATCTGAAATCAATACCTTGAGATAGGTTCCCTTCATTCCTAGTGAACGGCTTTCAATAATTCCTGCCGACTCTAGCTTACGGAGTGCATTGACGATCACTGAGCGCGTGATACCGATACGATCTGCAATGACAGATGCAGTCAATTGTCCTTCATTTCCATTTAGCTCAGATAAAATAGCTGAAACAGCACGAAGTTCTGAGTAGGAGAGGGTATTAACTGCCATAGTTACAGCAGTACGGCGACGGATATTTTTCTCATCTTCTTCACGTTGAAAGTTCAAGAGTTGAATCCCTACCACCGTGCTCGCAATCTCAACAAGAATCAAATCCTCATCTTCAAATTTCTTATCATTACGCCAAATGATCAAGGAACCTAGGCGAATCCCTGATACATGAATGGGAGCAATGGTTGTCAAACCATCTGGAAAATCCGCACGGCTCTCTACAGGAAAAATAGTCAAATCATGTTCAACAGGAAGATTGGCTTCTGTATCATAGATCATGTTTGCCCCTTGTACATAGTCATCTGGGAACGTCTTGGTTTGGAAAAACTGCTCTACACGGTCTGTATTAGTTTTATAGCGCATAAAGTAGCCCAAAAGACGACCCTTGCTATTGACAATGCAGGCATTGCAATCAATAATGTCTGCTAGTTGACGTGTAATGGCATTGTATGGAAGTTCATCCTGCATTTGCTCTTCAGAGCGTTTTAAAATTGATGTAATTTTTCTTGTTTTTTCTAATAAATGTGCCATTTTTTACCTCGCATATAATCGCTTCCATTATAACACAGAAAAGTCTTTATTTCAATAATTATCTGAAAATTGCTTATTGAATTGCAATTTTTAAAAGCAAAAATATTTTATAAAAATAGCAATTTTTTATTGACATTCTGTTTGGATTTTTATATAATAATATTATAAGAAGATGGATTAAAGTTCCCCTTCCCATCTCACCTTTCCTTTACTTTTATACATCTTCTTTTACTATCGGTCTCCTTATATAAAAAAGCGATTCATTTTGAACCGCTTTTTCTTATTTATCGCCCTTGTTACGAATAACAAAGCCTGTTTTCTTTTCACTTGAAGTGTTGCGAGGTTTTTTATTGTCTTTATTACGGTAACGTTTGTCTTTATCAAAACGGTCGTTTCCACGACTACCTTTCTTGAACTCATCACGACGACCATTGCCACGGCGATCACGGTCTCGACGGTCGTCTCCACGACGGCCTCCTCGACCTCCCTTAGCTTTGCCAGCAAAGCCATTACCTGATGGTTTAAATGGCAGTGGTTTTTCACGCGCAATCTCCACTTCAGGAAGGCTGTCTGGATCTTGGACTGTCAGGCTCAAGATATACATAGCCAATTCTTCTGGACTAAATTCGGCAGCTAACTTACGAGCATCTTTAGCAAATTTCTCAAAGTTCCCACGAATAGTTTCATCCGCAAAATCGCGTTCGATTTTCTTGAGGGCGACTTGCTTTTTAGCTTGGAAGGCTTCGTCTGCACTAGCAGGTTTGAGACCTTTCATACGTTTCTTAGTCAAGTTTTCGATGATTTGAAGGTAGCCCATTTCATTTGGTGCTACGAAAGTAATAGATTGACCTGACTTACCAGCACGACCTGTACGGCCGATACGGTGAACGTAACTTTCAGGATCTTGTGGAATATCGTAGTTGTAGACATGGGTTACACCTGAGATATCCAAACCACGTGCTGCTACGTCTGTCGCAACCAAGACATCAAGATTGCCATTTTTAAAATCGCGAAGGACACGAAGACGTTTGTTTTGGTCCAAATCACCATGAATTCCTTCTGCACGGAAGCCACGAATTTTAAGTCCACGAGTTAATTCATCTACACGGCGTTTGGTACGACCAAATACAATAGCAAGTTCTGGTTGTTCCACATCCATGAGACGGGTCATGGTATCAAATTTTTCTTGTTCTTTGACACGGATATAGTACTGATCAACCAGCTCCGTTGTCAATTCCTTGGCAGCAATCTTGACATGCTCAGGCTCTTTCATAAACTGAACACCGATACGTTTGATGGCATCTGGCATCGTTGCTGAGAAGAGCAAGGTTTGACGACTTTCAGGGACACGAGAGATAATAGCTTCGATGTCTTCAAGGAAGCCCATGTTGAGCATTTCGTCCGCTTCATCAAGGATGAGGGTTTCAATATCGTGCAATTTCAAGGCCTTGCGTTTAATCAAATCCAAGAGACGACCTGGTGTTCCTACAACGATATGGGCACCAGATTTAAGGGCCTTGATTTGTTTTTCAATGCTGGATCCACCGTAAACTGAGCGAACTTTCACTCCTTTACTACGGCCAAAGCGGAAGAGTTCTTCTTGGCTTTGAACAGCGAGTTCACGAGTTGGAGCGATGACCAAGGCTTGGATGGTCGCTTCTTCTGTACGGATTTTTTCAAGAGTTGGTAAGCCAAAGGCTGCGGTTTTCCCTGTACCAGTCTGAGCTTGACCGATAACGTCTTTTCCCTCAAGAGCCAAAGGAATGGTCTGCACTTGGATGGGACTTGCTTCTACAAATCCAGCTTTTTCAATCTCTGCTAGCAAATCAGCAGACAAGTTAAATTCATTAAATTTCACGTTTTTCTTCTTTCTAAAGATGGTGCGAAGCCATCCTATAGCGCTTAGTATATACTTTTCTTTTCATGATGTATCTTCTTAAAAAACGAGATACCGTGTTGCTTCTTTTCCACGAAAGAAAAGTACGAGTTTCTTTGCAACCTATCTAGTATAACACAAGAACGGGGTAAAAGATAGTAGAATCTTTAAGGAAAATCATGTAAACGATTTTTCTATTTTTTGAACTTGATTCCCGAAAGCTTTCGTTAGACTATTTTAGTCCAATATTTTTTCCCGTAGCAGATTTGTGCAAAAGTTTTTTTCTTGTGCTAGAATTAAATCAAATAGGAGGATTTAAAAATGTTAACATACGATTTAATTGTCATTGGATTTGGTAAAGCCGGTAAGACTTTGGCTGCTAAGATGAATGCGGCTGGAAAAAAAGTTGCTGTCATCGAGCGCAGTAAAGCGATGTATGGTGGTACTTGCATTAATATTGCTTGTATCCCAACCAAGACTATGATTGTAGCGGCTGAAAAGGGCTGGTCATTTGACGATACCATGAAAGAGCGTGGTGCGGTGACTGGTCGTCTTAACGCTAAAAATTATAAAATGTTGGCCGATAATGGCGTTGATGTCATTGATGCAGAGGCACATTTCGTGTCAAATAAGGTGATCGAGATCCAGGCTGGTGACGAAAAACAAGAAATGACTGCTGAAACAATCGTCATCAACACTGGCGCTGTTTCAAACGTCTTGCCAATTCCTGGACTTGCTACAAGTAAAAATGTCTTTGACTCAACAGGTATCCAAAACTTGGACAAATTGCCTGAAAAACTTGGAGTCCTTGGTGGTGGAAATATTGGTCTTGAATTTGCTGGCCTTTACAACAAACTTGGAAGCAAAGTCACTGTCCTAGATGCCTTGGACACTTTCCTACCTCGTGCAGAACCATCCATCGCAGCTCTTGCTAAACAGTACATGGAAGAAGACGGTATTGAATTGCTTCAAAACATCCGTACTACTGAAATCAAAAACGATGGTGACCAAGTGCTCCTAGTAACTGAAAACGAAACTTACCGTTTCGATGCCCTTCTCTACGCAACTGGACGCAAACCAAATGTAGAACCACTTCAACTTGAAAACACAGATATTGAACTAACTGAACGTGGCGCTATTAAAGTAGACAAACATTGTCAAACAAACGTTCCTGGTGTCTTTGCAGTTGGAGACGTCAACGGTGGACCTCAATTTACTTACATTTCACTTGATGACTTCCGTGTTGTCTACAGCTACCTTGCTGGAGATGGCAGCTACACACTTGAAGACCGTCTCAATGTACCAAACACTATGTTCATCACACCTGCACTTTCACAAGTTGGTTTGACGGAAGGCCAAGCAGCTGATTTGAAACTTCCATATGCTGTCAAGGAAATCCCTGTTGCAGCTATGCCTCGTGGTCACGTAAATGGAGACCTTCGCGGAGCCTTCAAAGCTGTTGTCAATACTGAAACAAAAGAAATTCTTGGAGCAAGCATCTTCTCAGAAGGTTCTCAAGAAATCATCAACATCATCACTGTTGCTATGGACAACAAGATTCCGTACACTTACTTCACAAAACAGATCTTCACTCACCCAACCTTGGCTGAGAACTTGAATGACTTGTTTGCGATTTAAGTTGAGACTTCTTCGTATCTCACAGCCCTCATCGGGCTGTTTTTGTTTCTGCGAAATCTCAAATCTGTCTTTTCCCTCTTTTATGATATAATAGAAACATGAAATTAAAAACTACTTTGGGCCTCCTAGCTGGGCGTTCTTCTCACTTCATTTTGAGCCGTCTTGGCCGTGGAAGTACGCTCCCAGGAAAACTCGCCCTTCAATTTGATAAAGATATTTTACAAAATCTAGCTAAGAACTACGAGATTGTCGTAGTCACTGGAACCAACGGAAAAACCCTGACAACTGCCCTCACTGTTGGCATTTTAAAAGAAGTTTATGGTCAGGTTCTGACCAATCCAAGCGGTGCCAATATGATTACAGGGATTACGACAACCTTCTTGACGGCCAAATCCTCTAAAACTGGAAAAAATATTGCAGTCCTTGAAATTGACGAAGCCAGTCTTTCTCGTATCTGTGACTATATCCATCCTAGCCTTTTTGTCATCACTAATATCTTCCGTGACCAGATGGACCGCTATGGTGAGATTTACACGACTTATAACATGATTTTGGATGCCATTCGTAAGGTGCCTACGGCTACTGTTCTCCTCAATGGTGACAGTCCACTTTTCTACAAACCAGCTATTCCAAATCCTGTACAGTATTTTGGTTTTGATTTGGAAAAAGGTCCAGCCAAACTGGCTCACTATAATACCGAAGGGATTCTCTGCCCCGACTGTCAAGACATCCTCAAATATGAGCACAATACCTATGCCAACTTGGGTGCCTATATCTGTGAAAATTGTGGTTGCAAACGTCCTGAATTGGACTACCGTCTGACAGACTTGGTTGAGTTGACCAACAATCGCTCCCGCTTTGTCATTGACGGACAAGAATACGGAATCCAAATCGGTGGACTCTATAATATCTACAATGCCCTTGCTGCGGTTGCTATTGCCCGTTTCCTCGGTGCAGATTCGCAACGAATCAAACAAGGATTTGATAAGAGTCGCGCTGTCTTTGGTCGCCAGGAGACCTTCCATATCGGTGACAAGGACTGCACCCTTGTCTTGATTAAAAATCCTGTTGGCGCGACCCAAGCTATCGAGATGATCAAACTAGCGCCTTATCCATTTAGCCTATCTGTCCTTCTCAACGCTAACTATGCAGACGGAATTGACACTAGCTGGATCTGGGATGCTGACTTTGAACAAATCACTGACATGGACATTCCTGAAATCAATGCTGGTGGAGTTCGTCATTCTGAAATCGCTCGCCGTCTTCGTGTGACAGGCTATCCAGCTGATAAAATCACTGAGACAAGCAATCTGGAGCAAGTTCTCAAAACCATTGAGAACCAAGACTGCAAACATGCCTATATCCTGGCTACCTATACTGCCATGCTGGAATTCCGCGAACTGCTGGCTAGTCGTCAGATTGTTAGAAAGGAGATGAACTAATGGTTTATACTTCACTTTCCTCAAAAGCTGGCAACTACCCTTATCAGCTCAACATCGCCCACCTCTATGGGAACCTCATGAATACCTATGGAGACAATGGAAACATCCTTATGCTCAAGTATGTGGCTGAAAAGCTGGGGGCTCATGTAACGGTTGACATCGTTTCTCTCCATGATGTCTTTGACGAAAATCACTACGATATCGCCTTTTTCGGTGGCGGTCAAGACTTTGAACAAAGTATCATCGCAGGAGACTTACCTGCTAAAAAAGAGAGCATTGACAACTACATCCAAAACGACGGGGTTGTTCTAGCTATCTGTGGTGGTTTCCAACTATTGGGTCAATATTATGTTGAAGCTTCAGGCAAGCGTATCGAAGGGCTGGGTGTCATGGACCACTACACGCTCAACCAGACCAATAACCGCTTTATCGGTGACATCAAGATTCACAATGAAGAATTCGATGAAACCTACTACGGATTTGAAAACCACCAAGGTCGTACTTTCCTCTCGGATGATCAAAAACCACTCGGCAAAGTTGTCTACGGAAATGGGAATAACGAAGAAAAGGTCGGTGAAGGGGTTCATTATAAGAATGTCTTTGGTTCCTACTTCCACGGACCTATCCTCTCTCGTAATGCCAATCTAGCTTATCGCCTAGTCACTACTGCCCTCCGGAAAAAATACGGTCAGGATATCCAACTCCCTGCCTATGAGGACATTCTCAGCCAAGAAATCGCTGAAGAATACAGCGACGTCAAAAGCAAAGCTGACTTTTCTTAAACCAAAGAAAACCATATCAAAGAACTCCCCTATCTTGTCGGAGTTCTTTTTACCTGTTCTTTTACCCTTCTCCCTTGCATTTTCTCTCATTTTTTGCCAAAATAGAGGGGTAGAAAGAAGGTAGCATATGTCTAAATTACAACAAATCGTAACATATCTTGAATCAGAAAAACTAGACGTCGCTGTCGTATCTGACCCCGTCACTATCAATTACCTCACTGGCTTTTACAGTGATCCCCATGAACGCCAAATGTTCCTCTTTGTCCTAGCGGATCAGGAACCTCTCCTCTTTGTCCCAGCTCTTGAAGTAGAACGTGCAAGCAACACTGTCTCTTTCCCAGTTGTGGGCTATGTGGATTCTGAAAATCCTTGGCAAAAAATCAAAAACGCTTTGCCTCAGCACGACTTCAAACGTGTCGCTGTTGAGTTTGACAATCTCATCTTGACCAAATACCATGGCTTGAAAACTGTATTTGAAACTGCTGAGTTTGAAAACCTCACTCCTCGCATCCAACGCATGCGCCTCATCAAATCAGCTGACGAAGTCCAAAAAATGATGGTTGCAGGGCTCTATGCTGATAAAGCTGTCAAAGTTGGTTTTGACAACATTTCCCTTGATAAGACTGAGACAGATATCATCGCCCAAATCGACTTTGCTATGAAACGTGAAGGCTATGAAATGAGCTTTGATACCATGGTCTTGACTGGCGATAACGCTGCAAATCCACACGGAATTCCTGGTGCAAACAAAGTTGAAAATGATGCTCTTCTCCTCTTTGACCTCGGTGTTATGGTTAATGGCTACGCCTCAGATATGACTCGTACGGTCGCTGTCGGCAAACCAGACCAATTCAAAAAAGATATCTACAACTTGACCCTTGAAGCCCAACAAGCTGCTCTTGACTTTATCAAGCCAGGTGTGACTGCTCATGAAGTGGACCGCGCTGCCCGTGAAGTCATTGAAAAAGCTGGTTATGGTGAGTACTTCAACCACCGTCTCGGTCACGGTATCGGTATGGATGTCCACGAATTCCCATCTATCATGGAAGGAAATGACATGGTCATCGAAGAAGGCATGTGCTTCTCAGTCGAACCTGGTATCTATATCCCTGGCAAAGTCGGCGTTCGTATCGAAGACTGTGGTGTTGTTACTAAGGATGGCTTTGACCTCTTTACAAGCACCAGCAAAGATTTGCTTTATTTTGATTAATATTCTTCAAAAATCTTCCCACAATAAAACGCATAATATCAAGGTTTTTCAACACCTGATATTATGCGTTTTTCTGATTTTTAGAACTTTTCTCCAGCCGCTTTACTTAATTTTCTTAATACTTTGACTAAGCACAAACCCCACAACCATACCCACGATATTTTGCAGGAAGTTTGGTAGGATTTCTGGTAGGGCTGCTGCCCAGCCATTCATCAAAGTTGAACCCAAGGCGTAGCCCCCTACCATGACAATCGTTGCCAAGATAAGTCCTAGCCACTGAGATTTCCCTTTAAATCCTGCGAAAAATCCCTGCAAGCCATGGTTGATCAAGCTAAAGAACATCCACTGAGGGTAGCCTGATAAGAGGTCAATCAAGAAACCTGCTAGACCTCCAACGACAGCCCCCTCTTTACTACCAAAGTAGAAGGCCGCAAAGAAGATACCCGCATCTAAGAGAGTTAGAATACCTGTTGGTGTCGGGATTTTTAAGAAATAACCTAGAACCACAGAAAGGGCGGTTAATAGAGATAAAAGAGCGATTTTAGTTGTTTTGGTTTGCTTCATATTGTCTTACTCCATATTGATCTGCTTGTGCAATAGCACGGTAAACGAAAGCTTTCGAGCTCTCTACTGCTGGTAAAAGTTCATCCCCTTTAACCAAGTGACTGGCAATGCTTGAGGCAAAGGTACATCCTGCCCCTGCATTTTGCCCTTGGATGACGGGATTTTCTAGAATCGTAAAATTTTGTCCATCATAAAAGACATCTACTGCCTTATCCTGACTGAGACGATTACCTCCCTTGATAATGACTGCTGGCGCTCCCAAGTCATGCAATTTCTGCGCTGCAGTTTTCATATCTTCCAAGGTTTTGATCTCTTGACCAGCTAATAATTCTGCTTCTGGGAGATTTGGCGTAATCACACTGACATGAGGGAAAAAGCGAATCAACTCTTGGCAGAGTTGGCTGACAGCTACATCGTGCGTTTCCTTACAGACCAAGACAGGGTCTAACACCACAGGTACTCCTGATCGTTGTTTGATAAAGTCCAAGGCTTTCTCAGCCACACTGACAGTAGGGAGAAGGCCAATCTTAATCCCTGCAAAGTCCACATCACGCAAGCTGTCTAGCTCATGTTGAAAAATAGTATCATCCGTAGGAAAGACTTCAAAGCCCTTTTCGGTCAAGGCTGTCAAACAAGTCACTGCTACAAAACCATGCAAGCCGTTTAAGGTATAGGTAGCAAGATCGGCTGATAAACCGCCACCACTAAAAATATCATTCCCAGAAAGGGCTAAAATACGATTATTCTTCATAACGAATCTCCTTTAAATACAAGCCATTCGGTGCAGCCGTGGGACCTGCAAGTTGCCTGTCCTTCTTCTCTAAAATCAAGTCAATCTGCTCAACTGGCATGCGGTTGTTTCCGATTTTGAGCAGCGTCCCCACCATATTGCGAATCTGCTTATACAAGAAACCATTTCCTGAAAAGGTAAAGGTCAAAAACTGCCCTGTCTCATCGACTGTTAGACTTGCTTCTGTAATGGTTCGAACCTTGTCCTCTACACTGGTTCCAGATGCTGTAAAACCAGTAAAATCATGGGTTCCCTCTAGCTTTTTGATGGCCGCCTGCATCCGTTCCACATCAAGTGGATAAGGAAAGTGAGTGGCATAGTGACGACGCATAGGATTTTTGGGACGCCCCCTATCCACGATAAACTCATAGGTCTTGCTATGCTTAGCATAACGGCAATGAAAATCATCTGCCACAACCTCAATCGAAATCACATCGATATCTTCAGGAGACTGGGTATCCAGAGCAAAACGGAGTTTTTCCTCATCCATCTGATAGGGCAGATCAAAATGAATGACCTGCCCCAGGGCATGAACCCCACTATCAGTCCTACCAGCACCGTGAACAGTGATAGCTTGTCCCTTATTAAGTCTAGTTAAGGTTTTTTCGATTTCCTCCTGAACGCTCCGCGTATGAGGCTGGCGCTGAAAGCCAGCAAAAGCGTAACCATCATAGGAAATAGTTGCTTTATATCTTGTCATGTGTCTATTTTATCAGGAAATAATAGTACAAACAAGTTTAAAGAAAGAGAATTGTCTGGGGACAAAAATGAAAAAGAAAAACTTAGGAAATCAATCCTAAGCTTTCTTTCGAAGAGAAACCATGACAAATACGGAAGTCAATATCAACCAGCATCCTAGAATAGTGAAGACCAGCATCCCGTTTTGAGTGACCATACCGACAGCTCCCAGGACGAAAGGTGTCGTAAAGGCTCCAAAGCTACATCCTAGCACTGCGAAAGACGTTGCCTGATTAAGAAGGTTAGCTGGAATTCTTTCAGAAAGAAGCTGAAAGACAGTGGTCAAGGCTACACTATAAGAAAAACCTGCCACAATACTTCCAACTACCATCACACCCAATGATGGAGACAAGGCAATCACAATCTGCCCCAATCCAAAGGTAATGCCTGACCAAAGGAGCAATCTTTCTTTAAAGAGAGAAATCAAGAAAGAAAAACTCACACCAGCTACAATCCCAATCAGCTGCATGACACTAAGAACAAAACTAGATAATTGAGCATCCCCGAGACCTCTTTCCACCATCAAACTAGGGATACGAATGGTGATAGCTGTGTTGGTGCAGACAACAACTGCTGCTTCGACAGCCAATAGAAAAATCAAGCCTTTCATCTGTCCTGTCAAACGAGTCGTTTCGGCCTCTTTTTTCTTTGTTTCTTTCTTTTCTTTCCCATAAGGGACAAAGAGCAGATAAAGGATCAATACTAAAAATCCCGCACTGTAGGCCAAGAAGGTCACTGTCCATCCCAGGGATAAGAGTTGACCTACCACTAGAGTCAAAATCGATGCCCCGACAACTTCTGCCGATCCGCGGAGCCCCAGCATCTGGATTCGTGTCTTTCCATGATAGCGTTCACTGATAATAGAAATGGCTTTGGCATTGATCATCCCCACACCCAAACCAAATAAAATCCGCATCGCAAAGACAAAGTTATAATCCTGATACCAGAAGGGGGCTGTTCCCCCAATAGAGAGGATGAGAAGCCCTAAACTAATCTGAAGACGCTCAGGAAACAAACGTTCCAAAAAACCATTTAAAATCAGCATGATCATAATTCCAAAAGAAGGAAGGCTGACCAAGAGCTCGATTTGTTCTTTGGGGTAGCCTTGATAGTAGTCAAACATGGCTGGCAGAGCACTTGAGATGGAAAAGGAGGTAATCAAAACGAGGGAGAGGGCTAAAATACTAGCCCGTTCTAAAAATTGTTTCATGGATTTTCTTTCTATATATTTCTCACTGTTTATCCTTTTAAAAGGAAGATGGCAAGAAAAGAAGGAGCCCGATTGAACTAGAGACTCCGTCCTAACTTTCCTAATAGGAAGACTATTTTCGCTTGATTTGCTTGATCAGATAAAAGATGAAGCCTGCAACCATATAGGCCACAAAAATGATCAAACACCATTTGATAACCACGTCCCAACCCTTGTTCACATTTAAAAAGAAATAAGGGAAGGGATTGTCCTTGGAATTCGGAATATTGAGTTTCAAGACCAAGCCATTGAACAAGGCAAAAATCATATAAACCAAGGGTAAGATGGTCCACAAGACTGGATCCCAGATCTTGTATTGACCCTGTTTATCAAAGAAGAGGGTGTCGGCTAAAAACCAGAGTGGAACGATATAGTGGCAAAGGAAATTTTCCACACGGTAAAAATCTGTCGCAATCGGAGCAAGCATAAAATGGTAAATCACACAGGTAATCATGATACTCATGGTAACTCCACCCTTGAGACGAAGCAAGGTCGGACTTTGCCAATGTTCACCTGAACGGCTCATCACACGGAGCAGATAACCCGTGAAAATCGTTACCAAAAGATTGGACAACACTGTGTAGTAAAGGAGCATACCAAAACCACCGTGCTTGGTAATCTCTAGATAAACCCCTGTAAATGCCGCTAAGAACAAAAGTACACGACTATAAAAGATAAATTTATAATTCAGTTTCATGGCTAGATTTTCTTAACAAATTCTGACTTGAGTTTCATAGCTCCAAAGCCATCAATCTTACAGTCGATGTTGTGGTCACCTTCTACGATACGGATATTTTTGACACGAGTTCCTTGTTTCAAATCCTTTGGCGCACCTTTTACTTTCAAGTCCTTGATAAGAGTTACAGTATCGCCGTCAGCCAATTTATTTCCATTGGCATCGATAGCAACAACACCTTCTTCTACTTCTGCAACTTCTGCAGGGTTCCATTCATAGGCACACTCTGGGCAGACCAAGAGACTTCCATCTTCGTAGACATATTCTGAATTACATTTTGGACAATTTGGTAAGTTGTTCATGGGTTCTCCTTATAACATTTAACTATTTTTTGAAAATCAAAATTTCTCGAACAGCAACTATTATACCGTAAAATCCTACTTTTGACAATGTGTCCTAAGTCCAGCAAACAAAAAAATCATGCAACTGTTTACAGTTACATGACTTTTAAAAGATATTGGTCATGGGCACTTATCAAGCACCTCATGATAAAAGGGGTAGCAACTATATTTTACAAACCAGGAGCTTGTCCAAGTTCTGCTGCAAGCATCCAAACTGTTTTCTCAAGTTCAGCCTTAGCACCAACAAAGATATCGTTTGTAACATCATCGCCTTCTTCATCAGTCACATCCAAAGCTTTTTGGAAAAGAGCGATGAGGTAGCGATAAATCGCTAGAACACGTTCCAAGCTTTCTTCAACGTTACGGAATTCTCCTTCTTCTTCTTCAATTTCACTGTGTTGAAGGAATTCTGTCAAAGTTGAGTAAGGTTTTCCACCAAGGGTGATCAAACGTTCGCTGATTTCGTCAAGATAACCATCAAGGCTATCCATGTATTCATCCATTTTTGGATGCCATACCAAGAAGCCACGGCCACGCATATACCAATGAACTTGGTGAAGGGCAATGTGAGCCACATACAAGTCCGCTACTGCTTGGTTCAATACTTCCTTTGTTTTTGCCAGTGCTACTGGCGCTGTTTTAGATAATGTTGTTACGTCTTTTAATGCATCTTTTTTCAATTCTACCATTTTTCTCACCTCATAATATTATTTTTGCAACCATATTTATTGATTACTATCTCAGTATACTACACCTAGTAGACAAAAGCAAGAAAATTAACCCATATTAAAAAAGTTGCAATAGACTGATAATTTAAGAATAGTCTAGACAGTTTTGATTAACTGACTTGATCAGATTTACCCGAAAATTGGCTTTGGTACAAATCATAATAAAAACCTTTTTCTTGGAGCAAGCTTTCATGATTTCCCTGCTCAATAATCTGTCCATCCTTAAGAACGAGAATCTTATCCGCTTCTTGAATGGTAGAGAGGCGGTGGGCGATGACAAAGCTGGTTCTTCCCTTCATCAAGCGTTTCATAGCTTTTTGAATTAAGAGTTCCAAACGGGTGTCAACAGAGGAAGTCGCTTCATCCAGAATAAGAATTTTAGGATTGGCTAGGAGAGCACGCGCGATGGTCAAGAGTTGTTTTTGCCCGAGGGAAATATTGCTTGACTCTTGGTTCATCTCCATGTTGTAACCACCAGGAAGAGTTCGGATAAAGTGATCTACATTTGCTGCTTTAGCTGCTTCTATTATTTCCTCATCACTGACGTCAAGATTTCCAAAACGTAGGTTTTCTTTAATCGTACCTTCATAAAGCCAAGCATCCTGTAAGACCATCCCAAACTGACGGCGGTAGTCTTGACGTGACAACTGGCGAATATCCTGCCCGTCAACCAAGATTGCGCCTGCTGTGACATCGTAAAAGCGCATAAGCAGATTGATCAAGGTCGTCTTACCAGCTCCAGTAGGGCCAACAATCGCCACCATCTCTCCCGGTTGAACTTCTAGATTAAAGTCCCGAATCAATGGTTTGTTTTCAACATACTGGAAGTCAACCTGCTTGAAAGTCACCTGACCTGTTAAAGGTTCAAGGATTTCGAGTTCTTCTCCCTTGACTTCCTCTGTCTCATCCAAGATGTCGAAAATACGATCGAGCGAAGACTTGGCACTTTGCATTTGACCCGCAAGTTGTGTGATGTTTTGGATAGGCTGACTGACCTGCCAAACGTACTGAACAAAGGCCTGCATATTCCCCACTGTCAAACGACCCGCAATCACTTGCAAACCGCCAAGAACTGCAACGATCAGATAGGTCAAGTCCGATACAGCATGAAGGGCTGGCATCATGAGCCCAGAGATAAAGCTGGCTTTAAAACCAACACGTTGGAGATCGTCTGTAATCTTAGAAAATTCTTTATGAGAAGTTTCCTCACGACCATAGAGTTTCAAAACATTAAAACCTGTGAGATTTTCCTGCACATAGCCATTCATCCGTCCTAAAATAGCTGCCTGTTCTTTAAAATAAGGCTGAGAACGTTTCAGGATGCTTCTTGCACCAAAATAGGTCACTGGAATGGATAGAATCACTACTAGAGCCAGTTGAAAATTCAAGTATAAAACCATTCCCATGACGAGGACAATCGTCAGAACAGCATTGACAATTTGGAGGAAAGACTGTTGAAGGGCATTAGATACTGTCTCAACATCACTGGTAAAGCGCCCCAATAAATCACCAAATTGGTGTTTGTCAAAGAAAGATACAGGGATACGATTGATTTTTTCAGTCATTTCATTTCGCAGATCTTGGGTCATAGACTGGACCGCATTGGTCATGAAATAGTTAGAATAATAAGACCCAAGTTCATACAAGAGACCTCTAAAGAGGTAAATGATTAAAACCGTTCCGATGTAGCCAGTATTGATATGAGCGTCTGAAAGGCCCTTAGTCATATCTAAGAGATTCTTTGTCAACTCCGTAATGGCTAGCCCCAAGACAAAAGGCTCCAAGACACTCATGACCACACTCAAAATTTTTAGAAAGACTGCAAAGAAAACAGAAAAACGGTAGGCTTTTAAATAGCTCCACAAACGAGCCAAACTAGATTGTGTTTTCATATTTCCTCCTATTCTTCTGTGAGAGATGCATTTTTCAACTGCGACTCAGCAATTTCACGATAGATGTCATTGGTTTCCATTAATTCCTCATGGCGACCGCGACCCACGATTTCTCCCTTATCAAGAACAATAATCTGGTCCGCATCCATGATGGTTCCGACACGTTGAGCGACAATCAAAACTGTAGCATTCTGTGTTACTTCCTTGAGACGACGGCGTAAAATAGCATCCGTGCGATAATCCAAGGCTGAGAAGGAATCGTCAAAAATATAGATATCAGGATTCTTTATAACCGCTCGGGCAATTGAGAGACGTTGTTTCTGTCCTCCAGAAAGGTTGCTTCCGCCTTCAGCTAGATGAGTCGCAAAGCCTTCTTCTCGGCTTTCGATAAAATCTTTGGCTTGCGCCACGTCCGCTGCCTGATGTAGGTCATTGTGACTAGCATCTTCCTTCCCATAGCGAATATTCTCAGCGATAGTTCCTGTAAAGAGCAAGGCCTTCTGCGGAATAAAACCGATCTTTTGACGGAGAGACTTGAGGCGATAATCCCTCACATCAACACCATCCACTTTGATTTTTCCAAGGGTGACATCGTAAAAGCGAGGAATCAATTGCACAAGAGAGGACTTGCCCGATCCGGTCGATCCGATAAAGGCAATGGTTTCACCTGGTTTAGCGCTGAAAGAAATATTATGCAAAACAGGGTTTTCCGTCTCACCAGGATAGGCAAATGTGACATTTTCAAATTCCAAATAACCGTGAGTTTCTGTCTCTCTGACTCCTCCTTCATTTGGATCAATAGAAATCGGCATATCCATGACTTCTTTCAACCTTTCACTCGAAACCGCTGTACGAGGATACATGGTGAAGAGATTGGATAGGAAAAGGAAGGACAAGAGGGCGTGGAAACTATATTCGATAAAGGCTACGAGGTCTCCAATTTGCAAACTACCTTGTTTAATAGGATCCAGAGCGAACCAGACAATAGCTACTATCATGGCAATGATAATCTGAACAAACAAGGGTTCCGTCAAGCCAGTTAGTTTAAACAGACGATTGGAATTGGCTGCATAGACTGCATTTTGTCCTGCAAAGCGTTCCTCTTGAAACTCCTCACGGGCAAAGGCACGAATGACACGAAGCCCCATCAGATTTTCACGAGCGTATTGATTGATTTTGTCCAAAGTTTTCTGCTGTTTCTCTGATAAAGGACGAGTTTTAACAGCAACATAAATGACCACCACAGCCAAGAAAGGTACTGCAAAAGCCACTATCCAAGCTAATGACGGGCTGGTCAAAAAGATCATTAAAATACTAGATAGCATCATCATGGGAGTGATGACACCCAGTTTTAAGGTCTGTTCTGCAAACTGCATGAGAACAAAGGCATCACTGGTAATACGAGTAACCAGTGAAGATACTCCTATCTTTTCATATTCATGATGAGAATACTCTTGTAATTTGGCATAGAGATCATCCCTCATATCCTTAACCATATTGGTCGTCAGCTTACTAGCAGCGTAGGCTAAGACTATACGCCCCAAGGTTCCACATAGGATAATCACCAGCATGATTGCAGCCCAAACATACAATTGATGTTCATTCCCTTTATTCACACCTTCATCAATCATCCGAGCCAGAATAGTTGGTAGCCCAAGATTGACGATAACAAAGAAAACCGCTCCGAGGAAATCCAAGAATAACCACTTGGGATATTTTTTCAAATAAGACCAAATATAGAGCATAACTCCCCCTTTCATAACTTTTTGATATAGAAAAGAGCGCGCATCTGCACGCCTTTCTTTCCCTAAGGAACTTTCCTAGTCTAGAAAAATCCCTCTTTCACAAGAATGCTCCAAGTAAAAATAAGACAGGCAGTCAAAGTCACCTAGTACTTTTAACCGTCTGTCTGGAATAAGCTAGATTATTTTACAAAATCAAGCAATGCCAAGAAGCTTTCAGCTTCAAGTGACGCACCACCAACAAGGGCACCGTCAACATCTGGGCAAGCCATGTATGAAGCAACGTTTTCAGGTTTAACTGAACCACCGTATTGAACACGAACTTTGTCAGCAACTTCTTGACCAAAGTCAGCCGCTACAACGTCACGAACAACCTTACACATTTTTTGTGCATCGTCTTGTGAAGCTGATTTACCAGTACCGATAGCCCAGATTGGCTCGTAAGCGATAACTGATGCAGCAACTTGTTCAGCTGTCAATCCAGCCAATGCAGCAGATACTTGAGCACCTACAAATTCAGCAGCTTTACCAGCTTCGTAAGTTTCAAGTGACTCACCACAACAGATGATTGGAAGCATACCGTTTGCAAAGATTGCTTTTGCTTTTTTGTTGATGTCTTCGTCAGTTTCATGGAAGTAGTCACGACGTTCTGAGTGACCGATAACAACGTAGTCAGTACCGATTTCTTTCAAAACTTGTGGGCTAGTTTCACCAGTGAAAGCACCTGCATTTTCAAAGTAGCAGTTTTGAGCAGCAACTTTAAGGTTTGAACCTTTAGCAGCAGCAAGAACAGCTGTCAAATCAAGAGCTGGAGCTGCGATACCTGCTTCAACAAGGTCTGATGAAGGAAGTTTTGATGCAACGGCTTCAACGAATGCTTTTGCTTCTTCTGGATTTTTGTTCATTTTCCAGTTACCAGCGATAAATGGTTTACGTGACATTTCACATACCTCTTTTTTCATTTTATTCACTATTATTCTATCATATTTATAAGGAGCTTGCAAACCTTACTCTAATTTTCAAGATTTTTCAAGCGGCTACTCTTGCCACAAATTCATGGCATCGAGGAAATCAGCCGAAGCCTGAACTTGTTTGGGATTGTTCGCTTCTCGCTCTGCTCGTTTGGCCTCTACCTGAGCCACAGACTGAATGCCTTCATGGCGCCAGTTTCGTAGGATTGCCTGAATATATTTCCAGTTTGGCTTTCCATTGAGAACGGCCTCTCGGAGCGCCTCTTTTATCAAATCCGCCTTAACTCCATCTTCTTTGACAGTCTTGGAAAGATCTTCGATTTCAAATGGCGTTAACAGGCGCCCCAATTCCTGCTGAAAAGTTTCAACCAGATCCTTCAACTGATTCTGCGGGTTTGGGGCAGTTGCAGCTGGAGTTTGTTTATCTAGCAAGCTATCCAAGCGTTCAAAAGCCAAACTAGCATCAAAAATCAACTCAATTTCCCCATTTAGTTCAATCGTTCGATATTGTAGTAGCCCATTTTCAGTCAAGTTTGAAATGGATTGGTTGACATCTGCAAGTTCTTTTCCAATAGTTTCTGCAATTTGGCTTGGCGATAGCTCATCCAAAGCAGATGTATTTTGTAGATAAAAAAATTGCCAGACGAGAAAATCATCACTAGAAGGAAAGAGTTCCTTAAAATGCAAGAGCAGGGCACTTGGCAAAACCAAGTTCCCTGATTTAAAAGCGTCGAGATATGTCATAATTCCTCTTATAAATATCCAAATGCAGCCGCATCATCCTCTACCTTTCTCCAGTCAAAAGGGGTTTCTTGATAAACAGCATAGTTAACCCAGTTACTGAAAAAGAGAGCAGCTGAAGAAGACCAACAGAGACAGGGTGTCTCATTCACATCATCATTTTTAAAGTAGTTCTCTGGGATATGAGGGTCGAGTCCCGCCTCATAATCACGAAAATACTCTTTTGCTAGAGTATCACGGTCATATTCTAAATGACCAAAACTATAAATCTCACGAAGATCCCGACTGGCTAAAATAGAAACGCCGACTTGTTCTCCCTCGGAGAGGATTTCCAGATTGGTTTTTCCTAAAATCTCTTCCTTATAGATTTCTGTATGACGAGAATGGGGAGCCACATAGCTATCATCAAAACCTCTAAAGAGAAGATGGCCCTCTTTCAAGGTATCCTGCGGGTAAATGCCTGACAATTTCTGAGCCATCTGGTGCTTTTCAACGCCATAGCGAGCATAAAGACCTGCTTGTGCCCCCCAACAGATATGGAGGGTTGAAAAAACATGCGTCTTGGACCATTCAATGACCTGTTTGAATTCTTCCCAGTAATCTACCTCCTCAAAAGGCAAATGCTCCACTGGTGCTCCTGTGATAATCATTCCATCAAAAAAGTCATCCTTGACCTCTGGAAAGGTCTTATAGAAGGTTTCCATATGTTCGGCACGAGTTGTCTTAGAACGATGTGTTTCCATATATAAGAAATCAATATCTAATTGCAAAGGGGTATTGGCCAAATGCCGTAAGAGCTGCGTTTCTGTCACAATCTTTTGGGGCATAAGATTTAGAATCAAAATCTTCAAAGGTCGAATATCTTGGTGAGCAGCCCGTTGATCGTCCATGACAAAGATATTTTCTGTCCTTAAAATCTCCACAGCTGGTAATTTCTTATCAATTCGAATCGGCATAATACCCTCCTAACAGTTCTCTATTTCGGGAATGATCTTGTCTGTTTGAAAGTAAAAACCTCCAAATACTTCTTCCCTATATTATACTGTATGAAGATATAGTTTTCAATTATAGTTTTTCTCTAACTAGCTATAGTTAATTTATATAGCAGATGAAGAGAAAACAGCCCCAAGGACTGTTTTTCATTAATAATGCATAAGTACCTTGTAATCGTAATCTCCGATTTTTTCACGGCCTTTAAGCTCATCCAACTCAATCAAGAAAGCACAACCGGCTACAACTCCACCAAGTCTTTCAATCATCTCAATCGTTGCCTTGACAGTTCCACCTGTTGCCAAGAGATCATCTACGATGAGAACACGTTGGCCTGGCTTAATCGCATCAGCATGCATGGTCAAGGTATCAATACCGTACTCTTTCTCATAGTCAGCAGAAATGACTTCACGTGGCAATTTCCCTGGTTTACGAACAGGTGCAAAGCCAATTCCCAACTCAAAAGCAACTGGGCAGCCAACAATAAATCCGCGAGCCTCTGGACCCACGATCATGTCGATTTTTTTGTCCGTTGCATACTGAACGATTTCACGAACAGCATAGCTATAGGCATTTCCATCTGCCATCAATGGGCTGATATCACGGAAGGTGATGCCTTCCTTGGGATAATTTTCAATCGTTGCGATATAATCTTTTAAATTCATCATTTTCTTTCTTTCAAAGTTTTTTACTCTCTATTATACCATATTTTCTGTGAAAGAAGAAATAGAAGATTTTTATTTGCTAATCCATGATTTCGTCCTGACTATTTAAGATTCAAGCTTTAATCCAACCATTGAATATAGGCTGTTTTATCTTCACTATTATAACCAGCTCCTTTATAAAAATTTTGAGTACTTTCATTTTTAGACCCTGTCAGGAGCATCATCTTATAACAATTTCCTTCTTTAGCTATTTGTTTAGCATATTCAAGACAAGCACTTGCATACCCTTTCCCTCTATCTTCTTCACGAGTCACCACATTTTCGATCAAAGCATAGGGTCTCACACCTATTGTCAAATTAGGAATAATGACACAAATACAGGAGGAGACTATTCTTCCTTCCACCTCCTTCACGATAACATGATAGCGCTGGTCAGAAATCATCTCACTCCACACTTGCTGCAAATGAAGACTATCTTCTGGGATCTCTTTCTCATGTAAGGACAGGTAGAGATTTAATAACTCAAATAAATCCTCCTGCACAGCTTCTCTCAACAATTTTATTTCCTCCAATCCTTTGTTAATAGATTTGAATAAAAAAACTCTGACCGAAGCCAGAGATTCTAGTTGATTAAAGTGAGTTTACGTCAACTTTGATACCAACACCTTGAGTAGTTGTGATAGTCAAGTTTGTTACGTAAGTTCCTTTAGCTGTAGCTGGTTTTGCTTTTTGGATTGTTTCGTTGAAAGCTTTGAAGTTTTCAACCAATTTTTCAGCTTCAAATGATACTTTACCGATGATTGCTTGAACGTTACCTGCACGGTCAGCACGGTAAGTAATCTTACCACCTTTAGACTCTTCAACTGCTTTAGCAACATCCATTGTTACTGTACCAGTTTTAGGGTTTGGCATCAAGTTACGTGGTCCAAGGACACGTCCAAGACGTCCAACAAGAGCCATCATGTCAGGTGTAGCGATAACTACGTCGAAGTCCAACCAACCGTCGTTGATTTTCGCAACAAGGTCATCTTCACCAACAAAGTCTGCACCAGCAGCTTTTGCTTCTTCAGCTTTTGCACCACGTGCGAAAACAAGAACGCGTGAAGTTTTACCAGTACCGTTTGGCAATACCATTGCGCCACGGATTTGTTGGTCAGCTTTTTTAACGTCGATGTTCAAGTTGTAAGCAACTTCTACGGTTGCGTCAAATTTTGCAAAGTTAGTTTCTTTTGCAAGTGCTACAGCTTCTTCTACACTGTATGCTTTTGTGCTGTCGATTTTCTCAAGAGCAGCACGAAGTTGTTTGCTTTTTTTAGCCATTTTCTATTCTCCTTGTAAGTGGTTCAATCGATTTTCATCTCCCACGTCACTTCTCGAAATGATGAAGTCTTGCGGGTTATATTGGGGGTGTTATTGATTAGTCAACAACAGTGAATCCCATAGAACGAGCAGTACCTTCGATCATACGCATTGCAGACTCAATGTTTGCTGCGTTCAAATCTGGCATCTTAGTTTCTGCAATTTCTTGTACTTGTGCACGAGTAACTGTAGCAACTTTAGTTTTGTTAGGTGTACCTGATCCTTTTTCAACACCTGCAGCTTTTTTCAAAAGAACAGCAGCTGGTGGTGTTTTTGTAACGAAAGTAAATGATTTGTCTTCGTATACTGAGATAACAACTGGAATGATCATACCAGCTTGGTCAGCTGTACGAGCGTTGAACTCTTTTGTGAATCCCATGATGTTGATACCAGCTTGACCAAGAGCAGGTCCGACCGGTGGAGCTGGTGTAGCTTTACCAGCAGGGATTTGCAATTTTACAAGTTTTTCGACTTTTTTAGCCATTTTTAAATCCTCCTTTGTGGTTTTGGCGGTAATGTAAGATTTTTACCTCCCACAAGTATGCTTTACACATACCCATCTATTATACACTATTTATCTAAAAATGCAAGAGAAAAATTTCTTTTTTAATCGACGTAATCGCCGCCTTCAAAGCCATAGTACTCTTCCAAACTAAGGCCACTTGCAGCAATTTCTTTGGCCTCTTTTCCGACGTAGCGAAGATGCCATTCTTCCGCCATATAGCCAGTCTCTTTTTCCTTGCCTTTGAGATAGCGAACAACAAAGCCATAGTCAGCCGCATGATCCAAGAGCCACTGAGCTGCTTTTTCTTCTGTTACCAATTCTCCATTAGTCCCGATCAAATCAAAAGCAAGACCTGTTTGGTGTTCACTGTATCCAGGGCGAGCTGAGTAGCGATCTGCTGCTTCCTTACCGTCTTGATTCACATAGTCTTGATAAAGTTTGGTTTGAGTTTCATAACTTCTAAAACCACTGTAATGATCGCTGATTGGGTAGCCAGCTGCTTGCATTGCTGCAATGAGTTTCAGCAACTCTGCTTTAGCTGTTGGATTTTCTCCTGGATTATAGTCTTTTGACAAAGGATAGTGCTTATTAGCTACGACGATTTCATCGTATTTTCCTTGTATACTATAGTGATCTCCCTTATTGACAACTTCTGCCTTCTTCTGACTAGAAGCTTGAGATTTGCTTCCTACAGTTCCTTCAGATTGGCTAGTTTGTTCCGTTTTTTGAGTATTTTCTTCATTTTTAGGTTGTTCTTGAGAACATGCTGCTAGGGTTACTGCTAGCAAACCGGATAAAACGATATATCTTTTTTTCATTTTTTTCTTCCTCTCTTAGGCCAAGTGCTTCTCTAATTCATCGGATAAGGCTTTAATCATTTGTTCCAACTCACGGGATTGCACTTGGCAATCTTCTGCCGCCATTTCTTCCCAGGGCACCCACCAGACTGGACCACGACCATTCAATCCATGACCCCTCATATCACCTGATCGTCTTGGAAAGAGGTGCCAGTGGGCGTGGGCATCTCCATTTCCTAGCAGTTCGATGTTCATCTTTTCAGCTTTAAACGCTTTGGCAACAGCTTCTTGGACCAAACTCATTTCCTCTAGAAAACGAAGTTCTACAGAAGTCTCCATATGGTGGAGTTCTGTGACATGCTCCTTTGCTAGAAATAAGGTATAGCCCTTAAAGTATTGATGGTCTCCAATAACAACATAGCCTGTTTCTAGTTCTTTTACAAAGTAGGGATTTTTCCCTGCCTTGATCCATTCAATTCTTTGACAAATCAAGCACATATTAGTCTACCAATGCACTCTTGAGATAGGCGTCTACCATACGCTCAGTCGCCATGACCGAATCAATGTGTGTTCGTTCGTAAGAGTGACTGGATTCAATACCAGCTCCAAGGAGGGCATGCTTAACCTCTGCTCCTGCTGACATAGCTGCTGAAGCATCCGAACCGTAAAATGGATAAATGTCGAGCTTAAATGGAATATCTTGCTCCTTCGCCAAAGCTACCAAGTGTTGACGGAAGTCATAGTGATAGGGACCTGAAGCGTCCTTGACACAGATAGAAACTGTATATTCATCCGTCTGCTGGTCATCGCCCATAGCTCCCATATCCACAGCTAGATATTCCACTACCTGAACTGGAATATTGGAGTTGGCACCGTGACCAACCTCTTCAAAGACTGAAAAGGCAAAATGAGTTGTTACTGGCAACTCAATTCCCTCTTCCTTATAAACACGAAGAAGATTGAGCAAAATTGCTGCGCTGACTTTGTCATCCAAGTGACGTGACTTGATAAAACCAGTCTCTGTCACGACAGTTCGCGGATCGAAACTAATAAAGTCTCCAACCTCAATACCTAAGGCGCGCGTTTCTTTTTCATTGGTCACTTTTGCATCCAAACGCACTTCCATATTGTCCTGCGTACGTTCAGCAGTTCCTGCATCTTTGTAGACATGGCAAGAAGTCTGGTGGATGAGGATGGTTCCAGATACCTTTTTACCTGTGCTAGCCACATGAACCGTACAGTTTTCCCCCTCAATCATGTTCCAAGGAAAACCACCGATACGATCTAATTTGAGACGACCATCCGGTTTGACAGCACGAACAATAGCACCCAGCGTATCCACATGGGCTGTCACATAGCGTTGTTGCTCATCATTTTGACCTTTAATGGTCACATTGACACCGCCCTTGGCTGTACGAACTGGCTGGTAGCCAAGTTTCTCTAAAGTATGGACTAGATAGTCTGAAATCTCACGAGTAAAACCCGTCGGAGATGCAATAGCGGTTAATTCGTTGATATAGTTTACAGTTTGATTCATTTCTTCACCTCTTTTGCTACCTATTATAGCACATTTCAGTAGAGAGGAAAAAAGAAAAATCACTCCTGTAGAGTTGACTTACAAAAGTGATTTCTATTTTTTATTCCATCTCAAAAACGTCACTCTCTTGTTTGTTTGGTAGAACCAATGAAAGCAAGATTCCGATAATAGCTGGCACTAGCCATGGAAGAGAGGCAGCTGCAAACGGAAGAGCATTGACGAGATTTGCTAGAAACTCAATCTTAAAAGAACTTCCAAGGACGCTTGCAAGAGCAATCGCTGTAACAAGCCCAATAGTTAACTGCATGCCCGGTTTTGATAGGGCGACAAACTTATTAACAATCACAACCATCACAATGGCGATGGTGATTGGGTACAAGATTACCAGTACTGGCACTGAGTACTTAATGATTGCATCAAGACCAAGATTTGCAATGGCAAATCCAATCAAGGTAAAGGCTGTTGCATAGACCTTGTAGCTGATTTGTGGGAAACGTCCGTTAAAGAACTCTGCTGTTGACACAATCAAGCCAACTGTCGTTGTGAAGCAGGTTACTGTTACCATAACAGCAAGGAAGAGTTGAGCTGTTGAACCAAAGATTTCCTGAGTTGCTTGCGACAAGATATAAACACCTGGTGTTCCACCCTTCATCACTTCTGCTGGTACTGGGAAGTGATTTCCAAGAAAACCTAAACCGATGTAAAGAGCGCTAAAGGCAAGAGCTACAACGATACCAACCACCCAAATAGTTGAAATGTATTCTTTCTTACTGGAGAATCCCAGTTGTTTCAAGGTTTGAACTGCAATCACACTAAAGGCCACTGAGGCAAGGGCATCCAAGGTATTATACCCTTCTAGGAAACCTGTCCCAAAAGCAGAGGATTGATAGGCTTCTGAGGCCGCTTGAGGACTTGTTCCACCATATTTGAAGGCACCTAGTACAACCAAGATAACGATCAACAAGGCAAAGACTGGCGTTAAAACACGTCCGATTCGATCCAAGATTTTTGATGGATTAAGCGAAATCAGATAGGCTGCTGCAAAATACAACACAGTAAAGATAATCAATCCTAGGCCTTTATTTGCTTCAGACAAGAGGGGGCTAATTCCAACTTCATAAGCTGTTGTGGCTGTACGTGGAATGGCAAAGAAGGGACCAATTGATAGATAGAGGACTGCAAGATAAAGCGTCGCAAACCAAGGTGAGATTTTCTTAGAAATCTCGTGAATGTATCCTTTAGGATTGAGCGTTCCGATGATGAGCGTTAGGACAGCAATCCCGACACCCGAAAATACAAAACCTGCAATGGCAGGAAGAAACTGTTCTCCAGATAAAGCACCTAGAGAAGGAGGAAAAATCAAGTTCCCCGCACCAAAAAATATTCCAAACAGGAGCAAGCCTGTTAGGGCACCTTTTTTAGCCATAAAAATCTCCTTCATATTTCTAAAATACTGACCTAGTATACCATGATTAAGACTCTGAAAAAAGCTTCTCTGATTAAATATTGAATGTTTTCAATATTTTTAAAAATAAGAATTATCTAAAAACAAAATCCCTCACTCAGTTGGAACCGAGCAAGGGAAGATTAGGATCTATCGCCATATAGGTTTAAAGATTTTCAAAGGCCGTCATTCCACCTTGAACATTAATGGTCTTGTATCCATGTTCCTCTAAGAATTGGCAAGCACGAGCTGACCTCATCCCAGATTTACAAATGACATAATGCAAGAGGTCCTTGTCCATTTGATCATAGATCTCAGCTAATTGACTAAGTGGTAGGTTCTGAGCACCTTCTAAATGAAGCGTCTCGAACTCTTCTACTTCTCTCACATCTAAAACGGAAAGGGACTCTTTCTGACAGAGCTGGTAAAATTCATCGAAGGAAATTTCTTTCATTCTTTTTCTCCTAAAATGGTTTTAATTCTTTTTTTCAAATCTGGCACCACTTCTGACTCAAACCAAGGATTTTTAGCCATCCAGATTTGATTTCGTGGTGAGGGATGAACTAGTGGAAAATAGGTCGGCAAGTAGTTCTGGTAATGTTTTACCCTTTCTGTTACCTTGCCACTAATTTTCTCATGTAAATAATAGGCTTGGGCATATTGCCCAATCAAAAGTGTCAATTCAATATTTGGACATTCCTTGAGGAGTTGCGGATGCCATTTTTCGGCAAAGCCTTTACGGGGTGGAAGGTCGCCCGATTTTCCATGTCCTGGGAAATAAAAGTCCATGGGAATAACTGCAAATAGGCCCGAATTGTAAAAGGTGTCTTCGTCTACACCTAACCAATCTCGCAAGCGATCACCACTCTTATCCTTCCAATAAATCCCAGCTTCCTGCGTTTTAAACCCCGGAGCTTGACCGACAATATTGATGCGAGCAGTTTTTGGCGCCGCAAAGAGAGGTTCGATTCCGCGTTCTGTGTAGCTGGCATTTTGCGGATCCGCCATAATGGCTTGCTTGATTCTTTCGATTTGAGACATCTGTTTTCCCTCCAAAAAGAAGTCTAAGCATAAAATCTCAGACTTCTATCGTTTTATTTGATCAATTCATAGATAGCTTCTGCATAGATTGCTGCTGCTCGGAAGAGATCGTCCAAGGCGATAAATTCATTGGCTTGGTGCATAGTGTCAATTGAGTCTGGGAACATCGCACCGTAGGCAACCCCACGTTCCAGCAAACGACCAAAGGTACCACCACCGATGACTTGTTCATGACCTTGGAGACCAGTTTGTTTTTCATAGACATTCAACAAGGTTTGCACAAGTGGATCTTCCATCGGTACATAGTGAGGTGTATGACCATGTTCAGAAAGGCTAACAGAAGCAACTGGCAAGTTTTCAAGAACTGATTTGATTTGCTCTGGGCTTGTTCCTTTTGGATAACGGAAGTTGAGGGCAATGGTATTGTCAGCACTTGCTTCGTCAAAGCGGAAGACACCCGCATTCATAGAAAGGGAACCCATTTTTTCATCCACATGAGCCACCTTGAGATTTTCACCCTCATGGTCATTCAAGAGAATCTTACCAGCAATGTCGAGGTAGTCTTTTGCAGGTCCAGCAAAGTCAAACTGGCTGAGGAAGAATGCTAGGTAAGTAGCTCCATTGACACCTGAAGCAGGCATAGCACCATGAGCTGATTTACCAATCACAGTCACCTTGTACTGACCGTTTTCTTCTTGGAGTTCTCCTCTAAGTTTGTGCTCTGCAACAAAGGCATCTAGTTTAGCTTGCAAGTCAGCCAAGTCACCTGAAACGACTGCCGTTGCTGATTCTGGTACCATGTTTTCACGCAATCCACCTGTGAAACTGTGAAGACGAGCAGCACCTGTATTTTCACCTGCAAAGTGGAGGTATTCAGTGATGTTTCCTTTTTCACCATTGATGATAGGGAATTCAGCGTCAGGTGAGAAGCCAAAGTCTGGTTTTGCAAGTCCTACATGTTCAAAGTAGTAGTCCATGTCTGCCCAGCCAGATTCTTCGTCTGTTCCGACAATAAAGCGAACTTTCTTAGAAGTTGGAAGACCCAATTCCTTAATGATTTTCAAACCATAGTAACAAGCTGTAGTTGGTCCCTTGTCGTCAGAAGCTCCACGCGCATAAAGGCGACCGTCTTTGATCGTTGGTGTATAAGGGTCCGTGTCCCAACCGCTACCAGCTGGCACCACGTCCATGTGAGCAAAGATTCCGAGAACTTCTTCCCCTTCACCAAACTCAAAATGTCCTGCGTAGTTATCAACATTTTTAGTTGGATAGCCATCGCGGTCTGCGATTTCAAGAAATTTTTCCAAGGCTTTTACTGGACCAGGTCCAAATGGATGCTGCGCATCTGCCTTACTATCATCCCGTTCTGAGTTGATTTCCAAAAGGCTAAACAAGTCAGCCAAGAGGTCTTCTTTGCGTTTTTCTACTTCTGCTGTAAAATCAATTGCTGTCATTTTTTCTTCCTTCTATCTTTTCTCGATGATTTCATCCACTGGCAAGCGGTAGCTTGGCTCCAATTTTTCGTCTGTGTAACCTACCGTAATCAAGAGTTCTGGGCGGAAACGGTCTTCAATGTCCAAAACTTCGTTGGCTTTTGATTTATCAAATCCAAGGATAATGTTAGAGCCGATTCCTTGGTCTGTCAGAGCCAGAACCAAGTTCATGGCAACCAAACCTGCATTGAGGGCTAGGTAGTCACTGACTTGTTGCTCACTGTAACGCGCAAATTCAGCAGGCAAATTCTTCATATAATATTGAAGTTGCTCTTCTGAGAAATTCTTTGCACCGCCAACACGGGCAATCTTGCGGGCACGTTTGGCAAGATCTGTATCTGTAAACAAGGCAATGGTCACTGGTGCTGATGATACCTGCTCAAAGTTCGAACCATAAGCCAATTTTGCCAATTCAGCATTTTTCTCACGAACGACCACAAATTTCCAAGGTTGGCTGTTGTGAGCGCTTGGGGCCAAGGTTGCGATTTCGATAGCCGTACGCACATCTTTGGGATCCACCGGCTTATCAGTGAAATGCTTGGTCGCATGACGTTTTTTATTTAATTCAAGAAATTTCATAATCGATTTCCTTTTCTAATTCTACTGCTTCCATTCTACCATATTTTGAAAGAGCTTGCAGGGATTTTTCATAGAGTTAGTACTTCTTTCAAACTCTCTGCTATTAATTTGGAGCTATTTAAGTAGGTATCGCTTTAGATTTGAAGCAATCAAAAAGCAGGTGATCGAACACCTACTTTCTTATATTATTGACCAGATGTGTATGGAGCAATTGCTTTATAAGCCGCTTCCAGCGCTTTCTTCATTGTGTCACGTCCAGTTTTCAACTGTTGAACAAATAGAGTACGAGTTTGTTCTGGCACTACTGTATCATCAGAACCAATACTTGAAAGGCTTTCGTTAAATGACTCTCTTACAGTCTCCATAGACTTAAGCGCTGGTTCAACTTGGGCGTTATATGCTTCTTTTCCACTCTCTGGAATTTTCTCCCCAATTTCAACTGCATGCTTTTTATAATTGTCGACTAATTTGCCAAAGACTTTCTTCACATCTCCAACAGTTTTAGCATTGTCAATTTCTTCATCGGTGATCAAAACAACCTCATTATTTTCTGTCTTTGAACTAGACGTTGTTGATGAAGCCTCTGAAGAAGTTTTCTCTACAGAGCTTGAAGTCTTAGTCGAAGAGTCAGACGTTGTTTTCCCTGAACATGCTGCTAAAACAACAACAGATAACAGAGACATACTGGCTGTAATAATTTTCTTCATAATGTTCTCCTTTTTATTAAGAATTAAGTTCGTTGTATAACAAAATAATTTCAATGTCAAACTTTAGATAAGCCATCTTTTCTTCCTCATTGTCTGACTCTTTTCTAAGCGATTCGACTATAAACCTCACTTCAAAATAAGGGCTGCCCGCTTTATTTCTCACTTTGCAAGAAATCAAAATAATCCTTCACATCCTCTACATACCCGTGCTTTTCAATTAAATTAGCTAGGAGTTCTAGATTGTGCCCCCGATAGTTGTCTTCTCGTCGTAGCTCTTCATACATTTCGATAAAGGGAAGACCCTTGGACTTGGCTAATTCTAGCTCCACTTCATAATCATAAGAAACTTTTCGGAATAGAATGTTTACCAATTCCCCATCTTCTACTTCTATCACGGCATACTGGGCACGGTGATTTTTTAACGCCTCCCAATCAAAATAGGGCATACCAATCGTACCTGGATTGATGATTTGTTGCCCTTGACTTCCATAACGAAGCAACTGCTTATGAACATGACCATAGACTGCCACGTCCGTTTCCTCATCTAGGAGTTGGTCAAACTTCTCCGTATCATTGTCAACCAGCAAGTCTCCTCCATAGTTCTTATTTGGCAAATTATGAGAAAGAGAAAAGCGCAATCCGTCAACTTCTTTCTTTTCTAGCAAAGGTAAGCTTCGTAGCCAGACAATCGTTTCAGGATCCATTCGCTCCATTAAAAACTGGGTCATACGCAAGAGCTGGACTTCCTGTGGGTCTTCTAAGCCATATTGCCCATCTAAAGCCTCTAAGACACAATCATCCCAGTTTCCGCGGACAGTCGCTGTGATAGGCAGATCCTTTAGCAGAGCGACCAGATCATTTGCACCTGGACCTGGAAGAAAAATATCCCCCAAAAGCCAATATTCATTGACTCCTTGATTTTTAGCATCTGCAATAACTGCTTCTAGTGCAGTCGCATTGCCATGAATATCTGATAAAATTGCGATTTTATTGTTCATATTATTACTTTCTATTATTCATTTTCAAATGATTGTATTGATAATTCAATCTATTTACTTACAAACTCATCTATCCGCATTGGCACTACTTATATTTTCTTCAATCATTGCTCTGACCTGCTGGCGTTGTTCCTCATTTAGATTCAACTTCTGTAGTTGTTTTTCAATACTAAATTCTGAGGTATTGTATTTCTTATCATACATCTCTAATAATTTATTACGAAGAATAGACTCGCTGATTAAATGAATTTCTTTTAATAGTTCTTCTTCATTTCCTTCATACTCCTCTTTTTCATTAAGTCTTTCAATCATAGAATTAATCTTTGCTAAGGCAAAATCACCATAAATGTTATCAATCAAATTTTCCTTCATGATTTCTTGTATATTTTTAGCGAAAGTATTTTGAAGAACTTTACCTTCTGAATATCCAGTTTCTTGATTTTTTTCAATCATAATCACATTTCCTGGTTTAATATCGGATAACATATAGGGAGAGTGAGTTGTAAAGGAGAGTTGAATCTTTCTCCCCTTTCCCTCAATATCCAATATTTCAGAAAGATTATTAATCAGAATTTTAATTAATCTCCTAGACCACTCTAGATGCATTCCCGATTCTAATTCATCAACTAGCAGTATAATATCCCCAGAACTTTCTTCATGCATATATAGATACGTATAAAGCTGTGAAAATATTTCAATCAAGTTCCCTTCTCCTGTTGACATATGATAATCAGGAGTCTCTTTTAACAAATCATAATTATTAAAGCTTTTATTTAAATCATAACATAAATCACGCATTAATTCTTTGGATTTTGTATGCTGAACAAGTCTATTATTAAGGTCTTCAAATAATCTTCTGTTAGTATGAGAGTATTTCAACAAAATTGAAGAAGAACTACTATCAACTAAAGAACCATTTTCTTGGATTTCTCTAAAAATATTAACTATATCAATTATTGATTCTACATAATCTTTTTTAACTTTTCTTGTTTCATCCTTTAATTTATTTTCTTCCTCCTTTACTTCATTTAGGTTTAATTCTTTTACTATATCTAAAAGTAAATTAAATCCAGAGTCCTCATAATCAAAAACATCTTCCTTTAAATATTTTTCACATTTAGATAATAAAGATTCAGATAAACATTTCTTTATAAATTTATCTTCTTCATCAAAAATATTATGTATGGACTTATATATAAAAAAACCTATGGCATTTATCCCTCTCGGAATTGAGTCGCTATAATCTTTTAAACCATAGGGGTCAATCTCCAATGAACAAGATAAAACTGAACTAACAATTTTACGATCGCTCAACCACAAATACGAATATATAAACATTGCCAATCCTTCTTGATTCAATGTTGTATGTCCAATAGTTCCTCCTCCCTTATTTAGCAAATTAACGTATAAGATATTTTTAGTATCACCATAATACTCTGGATCACAATCAAAACTTCCATCTTGATTTCTGTAAAAAGTCTGGCCCCAACATTCTTGTAGTGTTGCAACAGATAAGTTATTGGAAGAAACCTTAAATCTTACTCGATCTTCCTGTTTTCCTAGTTCAAAAAGGGATAAATATTGATTATCAGGGTCTTGTTCGTATTTATATGGTGAGTGGCTACTAATTATGTTTAAAATTGTTGTCTTTCCAGTCCCATTTATCCCAACTATTGGCGAAATATTATAAATAGAGTCTCCATAAAAATTTTCAATATAATCTGGATTTTTATCAATTTTTAATTCATTCGTTTCAAAATTAAAATCAACTTTATATTCGTCTGAGAAATTAATTATCTGTTCTTCAAAAAGCTTGTTATACTGTTTAATCACCAAAGCAATTAATTTCATTCTTCTTCTCCTACTAGTCCAATTTCTTTGCTAATATCTGTAACCATTTTTGAAAGTGGTCTTTTCCCATAATTTTCTTTGTCTGTGTAATAACCAACTATCATTCTATCTATTTCAGAGTCTGAAAAAGATTTACCTGAATCCGCAAATATTTGACATAAACCTGCTTTATAATCTTTATTATAAATTTCATGTTTCCATAGCAACTCTTGAACTATATCCGCATGTAGTTTGTATAGACTTCTTGTATCAATCACATATTTGTCCTTCAATAATTTCTGTCTAACACTTAATTTATCCTTGCTTTCTAATTGTTTTAACTCCTCCTCCGATATGTCGTCCTTGATTATAATATCAATACTTTCTGAATTATTAATAAAATCTGCAGACTTTATATTCAAAGAAAATTTCAACAATTCATCAATATCAGTTATGCTTTCATCATAGGTAGAGACATAAAATTTACTCGTACTCTTTTTATTATTACAACCATAACAAGAAGGAATCAGATTGTAAAAACATAAAGCGAATAGAGGATATTCATTCTTAGGGAAAAAATGATCCAATTGGCTCGTATTTGCTTCTTCCGTCACATTAATAAAATTACGATTACAATATGGACAAACTGTGACACCAGTTATGCGAACTAACTCTTTTTTGTCTATTTTATTATAATGGGATTCCAACTTTTCTTTGTATCGTTCAACAATATAATCCTTCAATACTGTATGAGATTTTTTAGTATGAATTCCATCAAACTTGTAGCTTTGCACTAAATCATTAAACGATTTTTTTGAGCTCATCATTTCAACCAAAATATCCATTTTATCCGGAAATATATCTTCAAAGTCCTTTAAGAATTCAGATTTTAAATTCTTCTTAATCAAGTCGATAAATTCTCTTGTATTCTTTGTTCTATCAACAATAATCCGTATATTATCAGTCAAATTTTTCTTTTTTCGAATTTTATCTAGATTATCATCAGTCTCATATGATAATATTCTTTTCAGATTAATACTAGTACTTACTCCTCTAATATGCCCTATTTTTAACTGCTTAATTTCCTCATCACACTTTTCTATAAAATCGTTTTTTAAATGACTATAAATTTGATTAACCAAATCAGAAAATTTCTCCACATGTATTTTAAAAACCCATTCAACATCAGATGAGCTATCTATTTTTTCCTTTACGTTTAGTAAGGTAGAGTAGTCCGCCATCATAAGTCTTAGAAAGGCTCTATCTTGTTGTGTAAAATAGTCTTCCAATCCATTGTGAGATCCAAAATTCTTAAAAATTAACATATCTAATTCGTCTTTTTCTGGTAATTTCTCATAAATATCACGACAAAATTCATATACTTGTTTAGAATTGCTCTTTTTTATCGGAATCATTTTTCACCTCTAAACCTTAGTTTAATCATAATTATACCACAAAAGACCGTTTTCACGGTCTTGCTTTATATATTAACTATCTAAATCTGCCGAAAATTCTGTAATCACTGCTTCTAGTGCCGCCGCATTGCCATGAATATCTGATAAAATTGCGATTTTATGGATCATGATGGTTTCCTTCCGTTTGGTAATCTACTCTCTCTTCCGCTACTTGAGCCAACTCCACTTCTTCCTGCGGGTTCAACTTCCTCTGAACTGCTTCTGCGACTGCTCTTGGCACCCCAACTTCGACAATTTCATCCACACTAGCTTCCTTGATTTTAGTCAAAGCCTTGAAATGCTTCATGAGATTCTGCTTGCGTTTAGGTCCTAAACCGTCAATCCCATCCAATTGTGATGAAAAGGAATTTTTGGAGCGCAGTTGACGGTGGAAGGTGATGGCAAAGCGGTGCACCTCATCTTGGATGCGTTGGAGGAGGAAAAATTCCTGAGAATTGCGAGACAACTCCACCACCTCCAGCGGATCTCCAAAGAGCAATTCATGGGTTTGGTGCTTATCATTCTTTTGCAAACCAGCAATTGGGATATCCAAACCTAGCTCCTCTTGAATGACTTGCTTAGCGATATTGACCTGACCTTGTCCTCCATCAATCACAATCAAATCCGGAGGAGTCAAACCGTCACGTTGAACTCGACCATAGCGTCTGCGAATGACCTCTCGCATACTGGCGTAGTCATCTGGACCTACAACCGTTTTTATCTTGTACTTACGGTAGTCTTTTTTACTCGGTTTCCCATTGACAAAGACCACCATAGCTGAAACAGGGCTGGTTCCCATGATATTGGAGTTGTCGAAGGACTCGATGCGGACTGGAGTCGGTATTTGGAGCAAGCGTCCCAGATTTTCAATAGCTCCTTGGGTCTTTTCGACAGATTTTTCTAGCAGATTGAACTTCTGCTCCAGACTGACACGGGCATTTTTGATGGCTAGATTGACTAGCTGTTTTTTCTCTCCACGCTGGGGTTTGAGAATCTTGGTATCCACCAAGGCCTTGACAGCTTCTTCATCAATATCCTGCGGAATCAGCACTTCATTGGGAACCAGGTGGGATTTTTCTTGATAAAACTGCCCCACATAGGTCAAGAAGTCCTCATCCGGATCATTGTAGTAGGGGAAAAGATTGACATCCCGCTCGATGAGTTTTCCTTGACGGACAAAGAAAACCTGAACACACATCCAGCCTTTATCCACATAGTAGCCAAAGACGTCGCGATTTTGCAAATCTTTCGCCATAACCCGTTGCTTGGTCCGAAGCGTTCCAATCGCCTGAATCAGGTCTCGGTATTCCGCCGCACGTTCAAATTCCATACTTTGAGCTGCCTTTGCCATTTTCCCCTTGAGGTCATTGATGATTTTGTCATCCTGTCCTTTTAGGAAATCAGAAACCTCCTGAGCCATAGACTTGAAATAGGCCTCATCCTTTTTACAGATGGTGTGGGCCATACATTGGCCGATATGGTAATAAAAACAGACCTTAGACGGCGGATTGGTACACTTACGAAAAGGAAAAATCCGATCCAGTAGTCGCTTGATTTCATTGGCTGCCCCCACATCAGGATAAGGTCCAAAATAAAGACCTCCATCCTTTTTGACCTGACGAGTAATGATGAGCCGTGGATAGCGTTCATTGGTGATTTTGATAAAGGGATAGGACTTATCATCCTTGAACATGATATTGTACTTGGGCTGATTTTCCTTAATCAGGTTGATTTCTAGGAGAAGTGCCTCAATATTGGACTCAGTGACGATAAATTCAAAATCCACAATTTCAGATACCAGAGCTTCTGTCTTGGTATCATGACTGCCACGGAAATAGGAGCGCACACGGTTGCGCAGATTTTTAGCCTTTCCAACATAGATAATGGTACCGTTTTTATCTTTGTGAATGTAGCAACCGGGACTAGTCGGTAAGAGCTCCAGTTTTGATTTAATCAAGTTGTTCATAGTTCCATTATAGCAAAAAGCCTGTGACAGGACGAACAAAAAGCCCCACCGATCACTTGATGGAGAGGCTTTGATTTCATTTCGGATTGCACTGACTTCATCTAGTCGCTACTGGTATAGAGTTCTTGAACAGCTTTCACATCCTGAGGCTGAATTCCATAGTAGGAACCTGCCGGCTGCATGACAGAAATCTCGTTGGTATGATCCAATCCGATGGCATGTCCCAGCTCGTGCTCCGCCGTGTGCACGATCCGTTCATAAGAATAACCATAACTTGGATTGGATAGATAATGATGATTCAGGCGAACCGTCACAGATATAAATTGATTGGTCAACAGATTGGTTTGACTCTCGGCTTGACCAGCTACAGCGGTAGATCCATCATTCATCTCACTTGCCACAATATCTGCCTGACTAGGATCCGCAACCACCTCAAAGGTAAAGGCTCCCGTTTGATTCCAGTTTTTTATAGCTTCTGCATAGGCACCTTGGAAGGTCTCATCCATTTGAGGCTCAATATAGATGCGAGCTGAGGCCTGAGCCCACTTGCCTTCTGCATGTTGGTGACTGTCTGTCTGAGACAAGACTTCCAGCGTTCCCGTCTCCTTCCATTGATTCCAGCCACCTTGACCAATCTGGCTCATTTTTTCAACCTGATTGGCCGCAGAATGAAAATCACCAGACAGATACCAAACCACTCCAAAAGCAATGAGTAGTAAAATAACCACAGTCCAAACCAGACGCCAGAAGAAACGCCAAATTCCCAACAGAAATCGGAAGAATAATCGAATAATCCAGAACATGACGCCCCACCTTTCATAAAAATAAGAACCTATCTTGAAATCACATTCTCCTTGATCAAGATAGATTCTCTATTTTACTGAAGAAAGCTGAAAGAAACCTAAAACTAAGATAAGCGCTCTTCCAAAACAAAGTCAATTGGTAGAGTAGCCAAAAAACGCTCCAATTGTTTTTCCCAGTAGTACCACTCATGAGTGCCAGGACTATGACTATAGGTCACTTTAAAACCAAGCTTTTTGAGGTTTTTCACAGCGAGATTATTGGCTGAGTAGAGATAGTCTTGCTCGCCACACCAAGCCCAAAGTTTGGTTTTTTTATCCGATTTCGCAGCAATACTTTCAAGCGAATGAGGGCTAGCTGTCCAGTCTTTGATTTCTCCAAAAACTCCTCGCCAATAGGCAAGAGAGCCCAAATCCTGACTTTCAGGAGAAAATTCCTGAAAACTGAGTGCACCAGAAAAACTAGCTGCATGAGAAAAACGATTGGTTGCGAGAGCCTGCTTGAAGGAACCATAGCCACCCATGGAGAGACCTGCTATGAAGGTCTTTTCTCGCTTGCTGGTCATATTGGGGAAGAATCGTTTCATGACTTGGGGGAGTTCTTCTGCTAGAGCTGTATAGTAGTTATAGCCATACTGAGTATCTGTGTACCAGCCATTATTTGTATTGGGCATGATGACAATGAGATTAGTCCCTCGCAACAAGCGTTCGATATTGGTACGTTTGAGCCAGCTATTTTGATTTCCTGACATTCCGTGCAAAAGATAAAGGACAGGAATATCTGTGCAATCTGGTTCAGTCACCCGACTGGCATCTGGATAGAGCACAGTAACGCCCCACTCCATATCCAAAACTTCAGAGTAATACTCGATATTCATAACTGCCATGGTTTTCTCCTTTTACTATTCTATAAGAAAAAGCCGAAATTCGACTTTTTCTGTAGGTACTCTGCTTATTATTTTGCTTCCATCACGACTGGCAAGATTGCTGGGCGACGCTTGGTTTGATCAAAGAGGTACTTGGTCAGATTGTCACGAACCTTGCCTTTGAGCTCTGCCCAGTCAAAATCATCACCTTGAAGATACTCTTCTACCGTTTGGTTAATCAATTCTGAACTTTCACGAAGAATATCGCGACTCTTCTTGAGATAAACAAATCCACGCGTGTGAACACGGGCCTTAGCCACAATTTTCTTCTCACGACGGTTGACAGTGATCGCCACGATAAAGATTCCATCCTCTGACAAGACCTTACGGTCACGAAGGACGACATTCCCAACATCCCCGATGGCATTTCCATCAATCAAGACATCCCCTGCAGAAACTGCTCCAGATGGGACAAAGTCTCCATGTTCGTAGGACATGGTCGTTCCCTTTTTAGGGATGAAAATGCGCTCTGGCAACATCCCAACTGCCATGGCAGCCTTGGCATGCGCATCCAACTCACGGTACTCCCCTTGGATAGGGAAGAGGTATTTTGGTTGCAAAAGATTGATCATCAACTGCAAATCACGCGCATTCCCGTGTCCGGATACTCGCAAGCTTTGAGTAATGAGTTTCACTACACCACCAGCTTGGTAGATCATGTTTTCAACACGCGCCATGACGGCTTCTTTGGCGATAGATGGAGTCGTTACGATATAGACCAAGTCCCCATCTTTGATTTCCACATAGCGGTGGCGACCAATAGACATCTTGCGAAGTCCATTAATAGGCTCACCCATACGACCTGTCTCAAGGATAATCAACTCATGGTCTTCAAAACGAGACATTTCTTTTGGTTTAATCAAGAGACTTTCGTTGGCTAGAGACAATTTTTTGAGACGAATCGCTGTTCGGACAATATTTTCAACATCAAAACCAGTCAGAACAACTCGACGGCCTGTATCCGCAGCAGCATCAAAAACCTGCTGGATACGAGAGAGGTTGCTGGCAACTGCCGCAACGATGATACGACCTTCCCAGTCCGCAATGGTCTGGGTAATTTCCTCTCCAACTTCACTCTCGCTCGCCACCTGGATATTGCTATCCGCATTCGCAGAATCACTGAGGAGCGCCAAGACACCCTTACGACCGATTTCTGCCAAACGGGCAAAATCCGTCGCATAGGATTTACTAGCCGTCTGGTCAAACTTGAAGTCACCTGTGTAAACAATACTACCTTTTGGAGTTTTCAAGACAACTCCCAAACTTTCCGGGATGGAGTGAGTTGTACGGAAGAAGGAAACTACAGTTCCTCCAAAGTCAATTTCTGTATCCTCATCAATCACATGGAAGTCATTGAATTTCTTAACCGTATCATTTCCTTTGACAAAGAGTTTGGCCAACTCAATGGTCAACTCAGAGCCAAACACAGGCACCTTCGCTTCTGCCAAAAGGTAAGGCAGAGCTCCAATGGCATCCGCATGCCCGTGGGTCAAGAAGACCCCAGCGATACGATCACTATTTTCAAAAAGGTAGTCCATATTTGGAATGACGACATCAACCCCAAGTTGTTCATTTTCAGGGTATTTAAGCCCCGCATCCAAAACAAAAATCGAATCGCCGATCTCAGCGATGTACATATTTTTCCCATTTTCTCGTACACCACCTAGTGTTGTTAAACTAATATTACTCATTTTCCCTCCGAAACTTAATTCATCTTGATTATAGGGTAGGTTTACCCTCTTATTCTAAAAGTTCTAAGACTTTCAGCCGAATCTTTTCCTACCATTATACCATTTTTTTGATGATTTTCAAAATGAAGATTTGTTTCCAAAAAAGAGCTGGTTGCCCAACTCTTTCCTACCTTCTAGTTTTCTGCCATTAAAAAATCATACATTTCCTGCACCGTACCCAGCGCCATCATTTCTTGATCTTTAACGGTTTGTTTGAGATTTTGGTAAATTCGACTTTCTCCTATCTCTCGCTTTGGCGCTTCCTTATTGACTGTCATCACACCATCTTTGATTGTCACAAAGCCCAGTTCTTCAAAGACTTGAATCATCTTGACCAGCAATATTTGTTGGATATTGAGATAAGCCGCCAAATCCTTAAGCTTGTAGCGAATATCAAACTCTGGGAACTGGTAAATGGTCTTGTACAATTTTGCAAACTGTTCTCTAGTTCCATAACCCGTCAGATAGTAGGCCTTGTCAATATCATTTTTGAAATAGACAGCTGAGAAATCCTGTTCTTGAAAAATGGTCTTCAGCAAGGTAATATCCTCAGGAATGGTTTTTACGACAACCGCCTCACTATTCACCAATTTTGGCACCTCTCCAGAGAAATCCAAGACTGGAACTCCCTCCGGCAAGGCTGCGTTCTTCCCACGAATATTAAAGAGTTGAACCCCCTCCACACGCGCATCTACCATCATCAACTGGAGGGCAGTTCGGCCATTCCATTGATTGACAGACAAGGTGACTGCCAATTCTAAGTTTTTTGTTTGAGCAAATTCTGTTGCCCATCTACCTTGACCAAAAGCCACCACTTCAAAACTCGCCTCACCCTTGGAAATTTTTAGTTTGAGGTGGGCATTGCCTGCTCCCATGGTACGAGCACTTTCAACATGAAAATCCTTGATATAAAAGACAGGTTTCTGATTATCCATCCCAAAGGGTGCCAAGCGTTCAAAGCTTTTAACAGTTTCCAAGCTAAGTGTCTCCAAGTCTAGCTCTTCATCAAGATTTAACTTGTTCTTACCAGCAGCATCTGCGCCTTTTTCACGGATATATTCTTCCAAGACCTGAGATAAATCTGAGAGTTTCTCCACTTCCAGCGTCATTCCTGCTGCACCAGCATGGCCTCCAAAGGCTATGAAGAGATCTCGGTGGGGATCCAAGGCTTCAAAAATATCAACTGCTTCCACACTACGAGCACTACCCTTGGCACGACCATCTTCTATATTAAGAACGATAACTGTCTGCCCTAGTTCTTCCAACAAACGACCAGCCACGATACCCAGAACCCCAGGATTCCAGCCTTCCTTGGCCAAAACCTGGACCTTCTTCTCAGGATCCACCATGGTCTTAGCTTCTTCATAGATTGATTGGACGATTTCCTTACGTTCTTCATTTTTCTGGTGAATCATGAGGGCAATCTCATGCGCTTCCTCGTCGTCAAATCCAGTCAACAAATCAATGGCGGGATTAGGATCGTCCAAGCGCCCCAAGGCATTTAAACGAGGAGCAATCTGAAAGCCAACCGTTTCTTCTGTCACTTCATTCGCAGCAATCCCAGCCATATCCAGCATTTCTTGTAGGCCAATGCGCTGAGTATGTCCCAGCATTTCCAGACCATATTGAACCAGGATACGGTTTTCATCTGTCAAGCTCACCATATCTGCAATGGTACCGATAGCGACCAAATCAAGCAATTCCACTTGCACTTCTTCTAAAAGAGCGCAAGCCAGCTTGAAAGCCACTCCACAACCAGCCAGATATTTGAATGGATAGTCCGCATCCGGATGCTCAGGGTGAACAATCGCATAGGCATCGGGAAGGGTTTCCGGCATGGAATGATGGTCGGTCACAATGACATCCACTCCCATAGACTGAGCCAATTCAATAGCCTCGTGACCTGCAACTCCATTATCCACTGTCACAATCAGGGAAATTCCCTCTTGCTCGATAAAGTATTTATAAACACTGGCATTGGGACCATAGCCATCGGTAAAACGATTGGGCAAATAAACACGACACTCGGCACCAAGCTGTTCCAAACTTTCCTTAACAATCGAAGCTGAAGTCATACCATCCGCATCGTAGTCTCCATAGATGAGAATGTTTTCCCCTTCTTCAATGGCCTGACGAATCCGTTCTACTGCCTTGTCCATATCATGGAGCAGATAGGGGTCATGTAAGTCCTCTAAAGAAGGTTCTAAAAACTTCTTCAGACTTTCTTCATCCTGAATCCCTCTTTCAAATAATAACCGAGCCACTTCAGGACCCAGCCCAGCCTTCTTGGCTATCTTTGTAAAATCCGCATCTTCAACCTGCGGGGCAAACTGCCATTCATAAGTAGGAGTTATCAAAAAAACATCCACTCTTTCTAAGAATTCTATCGTTTCATTATAACATGATTTAGGCATTTTCTCTATCCAGATTGCTTTGTACAAAAATTTTACTAACTTTTTTCTGATATTATTTGACAAGACAAATCTTTTGGTGTAGAATCATGTTATAAAATCTAACACAAAGGAGATCTCTCATGGCTTTAGTAGAATTTAAACACGTCGAAAAATATTACGGAGACTACCACGCACTCCGCGATATCAATCTCCGTTTTGAAAAAGGACAAGTCGTTGTCTTGCTTGGACCTTCTGGTTCTGGGAAGTCCACTCTTATCCGTACGATTAATGGTTTGGAGGCTGTTGACAAAGGTAGTCTCTTGGTCAATGGACACCAAGTAGCAGGTGCTAGTCAGAAAGATTTAGTTCCTCTTCGTAAGGAAGTCGGCATGGTTTTTCAACATTTTAACCTTTATCCACACAAAACAGTGTTAGAAAACGTGACACTTGCGCCCGTTAAAGTTTTAGGAATTGATAAAAAAGAAGCTGAAAAAACAGCCCAAAAATATCTGGAATTTGTAAATATGTGGGACAAGAAAGATTCCTATCCAGCCATGCTATCTGGTGGACAAAAACAGAGAATCGCCATTGCTCGTGGTCTTGCCATGCATCCGGAACTCCTCCTCTTTGATGAGCCAACATCTGCTCTTGACCCTGAAACCATCGGTGATGTTCTAGCAGTTATGCAAAAACTGGCGCATGATGGGATGAACATGATCATCGTTACCCACGAAATGGGCTTTGCTCGAGAGGTTGCGGACCGCATCATCTTTATGGCTGACGGAGAAGTTTTGGTGGATACGACAGATGTCGATGACTTTTTTGACAATCCAAGCGAACCTCGTGCCCAACAATTCCTCAGCAAAATTATCAACCATGAAAGTGACAAAGTCAAATAAGGAGGCGCCTATGAAAAAGAAATTCTTTTTATCCGCATTATTGATTAGCCTTTTCAGCCTTGCTGCTGCCAAACCAGTTCAGGCTGATACCAGTGTCGCAGACATTCAAAAAAGAGGCGAACTAGTTGTTGGTGTAAAACAAGACGTTCCCAATTTTGGTTACAAAGATCCCAAGACAGGAACTTATTCTGGTATCGAAACGGACCTGGCCAAGATGATTGCAGATGAACTCAAGGTCAAGATTCGCTACGTTCCTGTTACCGCTCAAACACGTGGACCACTCCTAGACAATGAACAGGTCGATATGGATATCGCAACTTTCACCATCACAGATGAACGTAAAAAATTATACAACTTCACCAGTCCCTACTATACGGACGCTTCCGGATTTTTGGTCAATAAATCTGCCAACATCAAAAGCATTGAAGATCTAAACGGTAAAACGATCGGAGTTGCTCAAGGTTCCATCACCCAACGCCTGATTACTGAACTGGGTAAAAAGAAAGGTCTGAAGTTTAAATTCGTAGAACTTGGTTCCTATCCAGAGCTGATTACTTCCCTTCACGCTCACCGTATTGATGCCTTTTCCGTAGACCGCTCTATCCTGTCTGGCTACACCAGTAAACGAACAGAGCTACTAGATGATAGTTTTAAACCATCTGACTACGGTATTGTTACCAAGAAATCAAACACTGAGCTCAGCGACTATCTTGATACCTTGGTCACTAAATGGAGCAAGGACGGTAGTTTGCAGAAACTCTATGACCGTTACAAGCTCAAACCATCTAGCCATACCGCAGATTAAGGAGGACACCCTCATGACAGATTTATCATCTTGGACAGCCTATTTTCAGGATTTTGGACAATTTTTCAATGGTTTCCTCTTCACCCTTGCCCTAGCGATTGGATCCTTTATCCTCGCCATGGTTTTGGGCATCTTCTTTGGAGCTATGTCAACTAGCAAACATCAAATTTTAAGAATTTTGGCTCGTATTTTTGTCGAATTTTATCAAAACACTCCTCTCTTGGTGCAGTTTGTCATCGTCTTCTATGGTTTGCCTCTTATCAGTGACCATACCATCATGATTCCGATTTATTGGACAGCTGTTCTCTGCGTGGGACTCTATCACGGCGCTTATATCGCTGAGGTTATTCGTTCAGGGATTCAGTCTATTCCTAGTGGTCAGATGGAGGCCGCCTTGTCGCAAGGTTTTACCTATATCAGTGCCATGCGCTTGATTATCTTGCCTCAGGCTTTCCGCATCATTCTCCCACCTTTGACCAATCAAATCGTTAACCTCATCAAGAACACCTCTACCGTAGCTATCATCTCTGGAGTGGACTTGATGTTTGTGACTAAGTCTTGGTCGGCTCTCAACGGAAACTATATCCCAGCCTTTTTAGGCGCTGCTCTTCTCTACTTTGCCCTATGCTTCCCTGTTGCCCAGTTTGGTCGCAAGATGGAGCAAGCCAACAAAAAAGCCTATTCACTTTAGGAGGTTACTATGGAATCTATTTTAGAAGTTTTGACCCCAGATAACCTAATCTTTATCTTTAAAGGATTTGGCTTGACCCTCTACATTTCTCTGATTGCTATCGTCCTCTCGACCCTTATCGGAATAGTGCTAGCCGTCATGAGAAATGGGAAAAATCCTGTCTTACGGATCATCTCCAGCATTTATATCGAGTTTGTACGTAACGTTCCCAACCTCCTCTGGATTTTCACCATCTTTTTGGTGTTTAAGATGAAGTCCACACCAGCTGGTATCACTGCCTTTACTCTCTTTACTTCAGCAGCTCTAGCTGAGATTATCCGAGGCGGTCTCAATGCCGTGGACAAAGGCCAGTACGAAGCAGGAATGTCGCAAGGATTCACTTCAGCGCAAATCCTCTACTACATCATTCTCCCACAAGCGATCCGTAAAATGCTGCCAGCCATCATTTCTCAGTTTGTAACCGTGATTAAGGATACCAGTCTCCTCTACTCTGTTATCGCCCTACAAGAACTCTTTGGCGCCAGCCAAATTCTCATGGGACGCTATTTTGAACCAGAGCAGGTCTTTAGCCTTTACATCCTGATTGCCCTCATCTACTTCAGCTTTAACCTATCAATCTCTAGCCTGTCTCGCATGCTAGCCAAACGTTGGCAACAAGCAGCAGAATAAAAAAAGAAATGTGAACAAAAATAGACGTTCACATTTTTTGCTATAAATGAAAAAGCAGCAACTTAATGCTATGCAAACGTTTTACTTTTTGATAAAATGACTTTAAAACCATAAAGCAAGGAGAAAAACAATGATCCAAGAACTTTACAAAGAATTCTCTCAACTGGAACAAGTAGAAGCTATCGCTCTTGGTGGTTCACGTGCAGGACAAGACTACGATCAAAATTCTGACTATGATGTCTATGTCTATATTAACTCACCTATTGACGAGAAAACTCGTCAAATCATTCTTAGCAACTATTGCTCCTATATGGAAATTGGAAACCAGTTTTGGGAATTAGAGGACGACTGTGTACTAAACAACGGTATCCAAATCGAGTTGATTTATCGTTCGCTGGAGTCGTTTGAACAAGAACTAAACTCAACTGTTTTTCAGCATCAAGCCCAAAACGCTTATACAACTTGTATGTGGCATAATCTACTCCACAGCAAGATTCTATACGATCCGAATGGACACTATGCTTCGCTCCAAAGAACTTACCAGATTCCCTATCCACAGGAACTCAAAAAGCATATCATTGAAAGGCAACTCCTTTTGCTAGACCAAGCCATGCCTGCCTTCTCTCACCAAATAGAAAAAGCTATCAAACGCCAAGATCTTCTTAGCATGAATCATCGTACAAGTGAATTTTTTGCTTCCTACTTTGACTTGTTATTTGCGCTCAATGAGCAAACCCATCCTGGTGAAAAACGAATGTTGGAGTACGCAAAGACCAATTGTACACTCCTCCCTATGCAATTTGAAGAAACTATTCGCAAGTACTTCCAACTACTCTATCAACCACAACAAGGAGAACAAGCGATCGTAACCTTGCAAACTATCCTGAAGGAACTAAAAGCCATTTTGCCATAGACCAAAAAGAAAATGTGAATCTCTGTTGCTGTTCACATTTTTATTTGTCGTTGACTGTAAAATTCTAGTCTACTCATATTCAGTTGCCTATTTTTGACTCTCTCTGAAAATCTGCAACTAGGTTAGAAATTGTTCAATTGATTGACGAGCAATCATGAAACCGTTCCAAAAACCGCACTCACAATCACTTACCCTGCTCTTTCATTACTAGTGACAATTTTTCCCTTAGGGTTACTACAAGATTTTTTAGAGATTCTAACAAGAATTACAATATGAATTTTACATATTACCATAGAACACTTCTATAGGAGAAAATCAGAGCTAAAATTAATAAAATATAGAAGGCGAGAAAAAGCCATCTCATCTTCACACATAGAGCAATATATTCTCTGATAAAGGCCGATGGGATATAGTAGGCGGCTGTACGGCAACCAAGGCCATCTCCCTTCATCCCAATACGGCGAGCATAGGTACTTGTCCGAAAAACATGATAGTCATTGGTTACAAAGAGAAAACGTGGACTAGCCACCAGTTTCTCTCCCATTTCTTTTGAGAAGAGAAGATTCTCATAGGTCGTGGTCGAGCTTTCCTCTAGGAGAATGGCTTCTCTCGGAACATCCGTTTCTTTCAGCAAATAATTACAAATTGCCCGAGCTTCGGAAATCTTCTCATCCCCACCTCGACCACCACTAGCGATGATTTTAACATTGGGATTGAGAGACTGGTGATAAGCCTCAACTGCCTTATCAATGCGACTCTTTAGTAAGGGAGTCACTTTTTCTCCATTCAACAAGCCTGCTCCGTGAATGATGATAAAATCATAATGTTTTTTCTTAGGAATGAAGAGATACAAGATTGAGTATAACAGAAATCCTGCAAAGGCAAAACCAAAAATCAAATACGAATAAATCAAAAAGAAAAAGATAATATTCACTAGATGATTGGTGTAAAACAAGCCCTTGGTATCGCTCACTCGAATCGCCATGATTACAAAAAAGAATAGAATCACGCAGCCTAATCCTAGAGACAAATAATTTGCCTTGGATTTTCCTTCTTTTTTCAATAACACAAATCCATTATAAATAAGGAAAAAACTACTTAGAAAAACTAAAAGAGGCAGCAGGAGAAAAATCCCTGCAAAGAAAACCATGTGCACTTCTTTCTGCCCAGCTTCGTAAAAAAGATTGGCAATGGACATATAAGAAAAGAGCAGAGACAAAAGTAAGAGAGCTGGATTCCAGAGACTGCGATTGTCCCTTAAAAACGAAACGAGAAAAAGTAGGACAAAAAATCCTGTGATAAAGTACATAGTCTCCTCCTTTGATGACTACATTGTACCATAATTGTGGCAATAGAAAAAGAGGAGCCTAGCCCTCTTATTTTGCTATTCTTGCTTCTGCATCTGCCACAACCTGAGCCAAACTTGTCTGACGCAGTTGGTTTTCCATAGCTGCTTGAACATCGAATAACTTTTGGTCCAAGACCGCATGGATATTAGCACCAATTGGGCAATTAGGATTTGGATTGTCATGGAAACTAAAGAGCTTACCAGATTTTCCTAAACATTCAACAGCCTGATAAACATCAAAAAGGCTAATATCTTGGAGCTCCTTGATAATTTCAGTTCCGCCCGTCCCACGCGCAACTGAAATCAATCCTGCTTTTTTAAGTTGCGATAAAGTCTTACGAATAATGACTGGATTGACTCCGACACTAGCCGCAAGAAAATCACTGGTCACTTTACTATCTGTATCCTGCATTGCAATAATAATCATCATATGAGTCGCAATTGTAAATCGGCTTGAAATTTGCATCTTCGTCTCCTTTTACATCCTATCTGATACCCATTATACCCTTTTATGTTGTAATGTCAATCATTACCACTATCCAACCATGCATCCAACTCGGCATCATGCCCCTGTTCTTGAGCAATTTCATACAGAAGTTCCTGATTATGAGTATGGTGAATCCCATTTACCAAACTTTCATAGTAGATTTGGAAATAGGGGAGCTTTACATCCTTAGCCAACTGCAATTCGGCTTCTACATCATAATCCACTCGACGAAAATCAACATCAGCCAAACCTGCTTCATCAATCTCTAAGATCATATACTGGGCACGCAGGTCCTTACGCAACCTCGCATCTAAAAAGAAGGGTTGCCCAATCGATCCTGGATTAAGAATCAACTGTCCGTCACTTCCATAGCGAAGCAACTGTTGGTGGATATGCCCATATACTGCGATAGAGGCATGCGGCTCCGTCACCAATCTATCAAAATCTTCTTGTTTTCCCGTATGAATCAACTCTCTACCCCAATTTTTATCAGGGAGATGGTGAGTGATTCCTACTGTCAAATCACCAAACTGACGATGAACTTGCATGGGTTGATTGTGGAGATCTTTGATTTCTTCAGGGCTAATCTCTTCTAAGATATACTGGCATTGGCGCAGGAGATAACGATGACTAGCTTTTGTTAGATCTAGCTTGCGATGCAAACCACGCCAGAGACTATCCTCCCAATTTCCAAGAACTCTTACTGTGATGGGCAAATCAGCCAAGAGGTCCAAAATCCTTCTACGTCCTGTTCCAGGCATAAGAATATCCCCCAAAAGCCAGTACTCATCTACCGTTTCCGCTTTTGCATCAGCCAGTACAGCTTCCAAGGCGCTTGTATTCCCATGTATGTCTGAAAGAACTGCTATTTTCGTCATTCTTTCTCCTCATTTCCTCTTACTTCTTCTGTTAGTATTATAGCAGAAAACACTGCAAAAAATCACTATCACTGCTCACTGTATTAACTTGTAAAGGCTTCCAAGACGTGCTATACTATAAGTAGAGAGTTCCCCTTCATTTAGGATCATGTGGTCTTCAACATCTCTCTATTTTTGCAGATTGGAGGACTATTGCCATGCGGAAATATCTTAAGTATGTCCCATACTGCCTTGTCATTTTCTTCTTTTACTGGCCCCTCTATGAGTTGCTTTTGCTGCTGATATCTGATCCTTATACGCTGAAAGGGCTTTACATTTACAACATCATCCTCTTTTCACCTTTGGCAACTTTCATCGTGTCCCTTCTTTATAGCTACCGTTTCCAATTCTCACTGTGGTGGCTGCTTGGTATTGCTCTTCTCTATTGCTTTACCATCATTACTTTCAATGAATTCATTCTCGTTTATTTCCTAGCTTATGAACTCTTTGCCCTACTTGGTATGGCTTCAGGTTCAGGTATTAAATACATGCTCCAGCACGGAAAAAATAAAAAACTTTCACAAAATCCTTGAAAATTCTCGCAATCATGCTATAATAATGCATAGAGACAAGTCACTTAGTCCCTTTCTACTAGAGAGTGCGTGGTTGCTGGAAACGCATAGAGAGCCTAAACTGATACTACTCTACTGACTTTTATGAAAACATAAAACGGTGGCTACGTTAGAGCCAATCAGAGGTGTAGGTCTTTTTGACCTGCATAAATGAAGGTGGAACCACGTTACGACGTCCTTTCGAGGATGTCGTTTTTATTTTGTCAGAAGGAGGAAGAATGATGTTTTATATGATTGGCGGATCGCCTTGTAGTGGAAAATCAACAATTGCCTCACTTCTTGCTAGACAGTATCAACTACTTCATATCAAACTGGATGATTTGGTAGAAGAGATGATGAGTCAAGCAAGTGCAAACTCACAGCCAATTTGCCTTCTTAGGCAGGATAGAAATCCAGAACAAATCTGGATGAGAAGTCCAGAAGAGATGGCAGATGAAGAATGGCGCTTTTATGAAGAGATTTTTCCTTATGTGAAATCTTACTTGATAAAAAATCAAGATAGACCGCTCTTGGTGGAGGGAGCAGGACTTTTGCCTCACTTGGTAAAGGAGCTTGAATGTCCAGTGTCTTCCTATCTATGCTTGACTCCAACAGCCGATTTTCAAAAAAAGCATTATATACAGAGAGAATGGGTTCCTTATGTTTTAGAAGGAACAACTAATCCTGAGAAAGCTTTTGAAAACTGGATGCAACGAGACATTCTTTTTGCCCAAATGATTCGGCAGGAAGCGGTGAGATTAGGCTATCCTAGCCTCGTAACAGATGGCAGTCAATCAGAAAATCAGACTGTGGAAGAAGTTGCTCGGCTCTTAAAATTGTCCAACAAAAATAGAATAAATATTAAAGGAGAAAACCATGATTAAGATTACTTTCCCAGATGGCGCTGTTCGTGAATTCGAAGCTGGCGTGACAACTTTTGAAATTGCCCAATCTATCAGCAATTCCCTCGCTAAAAAAGCCTTGGCTGGTAAATTCAACGGCAAACTCATCGACACGACTCGTGCTATCACTGAAGATGGAAGCATCGAAATCGTGACACCTGATCACGAAGATGCCCTTCCAATCTTGCGTCACTCAGCTGCCCACTTGTTCGCCCAAGCAGCTCGTCGCCTTTTCCCAGATATTCACTTGGGAGTTGGTCCAGCTATTGAAGATGGCTTCTACTACGATACTGATAACACAGCTGGTCAAATCTCCAACGAAGACCTTCCTCGTATCGAAGAAGAAATGAAAAAAATCGTTAAAGAAAACTTCCCATCTATTCGCGAGGAAGTTACCAAAGACGAAGCACGTGAAATCTTCAAGAACGACCCTTACAAGTTGGAATTGATTGAAGAACACTCTGAAGACGAAGGCGGTTTAACTATCTACCGTCAAGGCGAATACGTGGACCTCTGCCGTGGACCGCACGTCCCTTCAACAGGTCGCATCCAAATCTTCCATCTTCTACATGTAGCCGGTGCCTACTGGCGTGGAAATAGCGACAATGCCATGATGCAACGGATCTACGGTACAGCTTGGTTTGACAAGAAAGACTTGAAGAACTACCTTCAAATGCGTGAAGAAGCTAAAGAACGTGACCACCGTAAACTTGGTAAAGAGCTTGACCTCTTCATGATTTCCCAAGAAGTCGGACAAGGTTTGCCATTCTGGTTGCCAAATGGTGCAACTATCCGTCGTGAATTGGAACGCTACATTATCGACAAGGAGTTGGCTTCTGGCTACCAACACGTTTACACTCCACCACTTGCTTCTGTTGAGCTCTACAAGACTTCTGGTCACTGGGATCATTACCAAGAAGACATGTTCCCAACCATGGATATGGGTGACGGTGAAGAATTTGTCCTTCGTCCAATGAACTGCCCACACCACATCCAAGTCTACAAACACCATGTTCACTCCTACCGTGAATTGCCAATCCGTATCGCCGAGATCGGTATGATGCACCGTTATGAAAAATCAGGTGCCCTCACAGGTCTTCAACGTGTACGTGAAATGTCTCTCAACGACGGTCACCTCTTTGTGACTCCTAAACAAATCCAAGAAGAATTCCAACGTGCCCTTCAGTTGATTATCGATGTTTATGAAGACTTCAACTTAACTGAATACCGCTTCCGTCTCTCTCTTCGTGACCCTCAAGACACTCACAAGTACTTTGACAACGATGAGATGTGGGAAAATGCCCAAACCATGCTTCGTGCAGCGCTTGATGAAATGGGCGTGGACTACTTTGAAGCTGAGGGAGAAGCTGCCTTCTATGGTCCGAAACTCGATATCCAAGTTAAGACTGCTCTCGGAAAAGAAGAAACTCTTTCTACTATCCAGCTTGACTTCTTGCTTCCAGAACGTTTCGACCTTAAATATATCGGAGCTGATGGTGAAGAGCACCGTCCAGTTATGATTCACCGTGGTGTTATTTCAACTATGGAACGCTTCACAGCTATCTTGATTGAGAACTACAAGGGTGCCTTCCCAACATGGTTGGCACCACACCAAGTAACCCTCATTCCGGTATCTAACGAAAAACACGTGGACTACGCATGGGAAGTGGCTAAGAAACTCCGTGACCGTGGTGTCCGTGCAGACGTAGATGAGCGCAATGAAAAAATGCAATTCAAGATCCGTGCTTCACAAACTAGCAAGATTCCTTACCAATTGATCGTTGGTGACAAGGAAATGGAAGACGGAACTGTCAACGTTCGTCGCTATGGACAAAAAGAAACGAACACTGTCCCCGTAGATGAGTTTGTAGCAGCAATACTTGCTGATATCGCCAACAAATCTCGTGTTGAGAAATAAAAACCTAGCACAAAAGCCTCAAATCGGAGGCTTTTTCTCATCTATTTTTACTCAATAACGAGCTTCACTTCAACGAATTTGATACGTACGGTCGTTCCTTTTCCGACCTCAGACTCGATGCGAATCTTATGGCCCAGTTCTTCAGAAATTTTCTTAGATAGATAGAGGCCAAGTCCAGATGATTGCTGGGTCAGGCGCCCATTGTAGCCTGAAAAGCCACGCTCAAAGACTCGGAGCACATCGCTGTTTTTAATCCCGATTCCCGTATCCTTGATACAGAGCTCCTGGCCTTCCATATAAATCTCTAGCCCACCTTCCTTGGTGTATTTGAGGCTGTTTGAGAGGATTTGTTCAATGACAACCAACAGCCACTTCTTATCGGTCACGATGATTTTGTCAAGGTCATGTAGATTGACCGTCAGTCCCTTTTGGATAAAGAAAAGGGCATACTTGCGAACCACTTCCTTCACCAGATCCTCCACTTGAACCTTTTCAAATACCAAGTCATCGTGGAAGCTTTCCAAACGAAGATACTGCAACACCAGATTGGTATAGGAGTCAATCTTAAAGATTTCCTGTTCCAGTTGCTGCTTGACCTCACGATCAGAAACTTCTGCCACTAAAAGTCGACTAGCCGCAATGGGGGTCTTGATTTGGTGAACCCACAAGGTGTAGTAATCAAGCAAATCCGTCAGCTTGCTTTGCGCTTCAGACTTCTTTTGATACAATTCAGACTCACGCTCTTCGAGCTTTTCTGCTAGCGCACATTCCAGAGGAGACTTGGGGTCTCTCTCAGCATAGAGTACTTCCTGACGATAAACCTGAGCTTCTGCAAATATATCCCAAGTCAAAAATAAGAAGGTCAAAAAGCCACTGAGCAGAAAGAAATAAAGAAAATAAGTTCCTAGACTAGCAAATAAAAACTGAAAGAGAAGGACGAGAAAGCCTAATGAAAAAATATAGACAAAGATGCGACTGCGAGAACGCAGATAGGCTAGAAAAAATGATTTCCAATCAAGCATGTTTCAGTCCGTATCCTATCCCTTTCTTAGTTTCGATAAAACCTACCAGGCCTTGTTCCTCCAGCTTTTTGCGCAAGCGAGCAACATTGACGGACAAGGTATTGTCATCGATGAAAAAATCGCTATTCCAGAGTTCTCGCATCAGGTCATCACGCGCCACGATATTGCCTGCATGTTCAAACAAGACCCGCAAAATTTGAAATTCATTCTTGGTCAAACTTAGGACTTCCCCCTGATAGTGCAGATCCATAGACTTGGTGTTGAGGATCACACCCGCATATTCCAGCAGACTTTCATCTCGCCCAAATTCGTAAGAACGGCGCAACAAGCCCTGAACCTTGGCAAGAAGCACCTGCTGGTCAAAAGGCTTGGTCACAAAGTCATCAGCTCCCATATTGATCGCCATGACGATATCCATCGCTTGATCTCTTGAAGATAGAAACATGATGGGCACCTTGGAAATCTTGCGAATCTCCTGACACCAGTGGTAACCATTAAAAAGAGGCAGGCCAATATCCATGAGGACCAAATGAGGTTCTGACTGAACAAAAAGGCTCAATACCCCCATAAAATCTTCTACCAAAACGACCTCAAACCCCCACTCAGAGAGTAGTTTTCCCACTTGTTGACGAATGACTTGGTCATCCTCTACTAGTAAAATCTTGTGCATCAGCTCCTCCTTTGCTATTTCTCAAAGTATCAAAACCCTTCATATCAGATTTACGGATCAGTATCTCATACTGTTTAGCAGCCTATTTCCCAAATCCAAATTAGAAAACAGATGCTAAATAGAGAACATTCCCACTGATATCATACCTTATTTTTAATTATAGTTCCAGCCTTATCCTATATTTTCCTTTTTGTGCTCATTTAGTTAGCGTTTCTTTAACTTATTTAATAGATCTAGCCTTCTTATTGACAAGCTAGCCATGATTTGTTAGAATATGAATGAACAAATAAACTTATTCATTCATTAAACAAAGGAGGCTAAATCATATTGGACAAAAAACAATCTTTAAAGACAGCGGCCTATGAAGTTTTTTCGAAAAAAGGTTACAAGGCGACAGGAATTTCAGAAATTGCTAGGCAAGCTGGGGTGGCAGTTGGCTCTTTTTATAACTATTACGAGAGTAAAGAAGCCATTTTTCTAGACATCTATATAGATGAAAACAACCGTGTTCGCCAAGCTATGATCGAAGAACTGGATTGGGAAATTGACATGACCGACCTCATTGGTCAACTCTTTGCTCAGTCCAGAATTCTCGTTTCTTCCAATAAGATCCTTGCAGAATGGTATAATCCTGCCATAGCAGATGAGTTGCACAGCTACTATTCCTCGGAAGAAGGCAAAGTCGCAAATCCTTTTCATCAGTTTCTAGTTAAAACTTTTACAAATCGTATGCAGGCTGAAGGGTACTCGCAAGAAAAGATTCAAGATATCTTACAGGTTTATAATCTGTTTTACTACATGGATATGCATATCACGGAAAAAGATTTTCCAGATATTGGTAAAACTGTCGAAATACTTGCAACCAACTTCATTAAAGGAGTTCTAAAATAAAGAATGGATTTCTTTATTTTTTGAAAAGATATGAATGAATTGTTTTATAGTTCATTCATAAAATTAAGAACAGGAGTCATAAAAAATGAAAAGAGGTAAAAAAATGTTTATTATCATTCTATCAACACTTGGAGTCTTAGGCCTTATAACTTGGGGTGCCATCGCTTATCTTGGACGAAGCCAGACATTATCGATAAAATCCATCGAAAACCCCAGCGGAGATTTATATTTAATTCATATCACAAAACCGAGTCACCAAATCTTGAAAGCTGGGGCTTATGCTAAGTTTACACTCCCTGATACCTCGTCTACTGCTAGTAAATATGAAACTAAGGGAGAGCAAACCAGTCGATGGCTAACCATTGCCTCCACACCTGATGAAGATGAAATCCTCATTTTAACCCATAATAGTGGTAGCCTCTTTAAGGAAACCTTGACACATTTACCCGCTGGCAGTGAGATTGAGATGAGTTGGCTGGATTCCTCTTTGACCGTTAAAGATATGAATCAGCCACTAGTTTGCTTTGCATCTGATGTCGGCATCTCTGCTCTACGCCCCCTTATCAAAGAATGGGCTGGTAAATGTCCGATTATTCTCAACCATTTTGACAAAGGAGTTACTATTTTCGATAATGAGATGAAAGAACTGGCTCAAAAAACACCGAATTTCACTTATAAAACTAGCGATGATTTTTCTCAAAGTCAAGAATTTTTAAAACGTGCTGTTGATGAATACGGCAATCAAGCTAGCTATCTTATCACAGGACAGCCTGATGATGTTAAAGAGATGAAGAATTTTTTAAAGGAAAATGGGATTGATAGCAAAAACATACAAGTAAGCTCGTTTAGAGGTTTGAAATAGGAGCAATCTATCCTCTATGTATCTGAATCAACCCCTACTAGGTCATTCGAACAAGCCTACTAGCTAATTCTAGGTAAATGTGATAGGATAAACATAGAGAAAGGAGCTTTTATGGCTAATATTTTTGACTACTTGAATGATGTAGCATACGATTCCTTTTATGACCTCCCCGTGAATGAGTTAGATGTTCTTGCCCTGACTGAATTAACCTACCTAGCTTTTGATAATGTAGTCATCCAAGAACCAAAGCGTCTCATATATCTTGCATCTCAAATCCCTAGAGAAACGACGATGTTGACCAATAAAAACCGCCTCCAATTGTTGGATCAACTCGCTCAACACAAACGATTTAAAAATTGCAAGCTCTCAGATTTTATCAATGATATTGACCCTGAATTGCAAAAACAGTTTGCAGCCATGACCTATCGTATCAGTCTTGATACTTATCTGCTTGTTTTTCGCGGAACGGATGACAGCATCATTGGTTGGAAAGAAGATTTCCATATGACCTATATGAAGGAAATCCCAGCTCAAAAAAATGCCCTCCAGTATTTACAGGACTTTTTTGCTCAACATCCTAACCAAAAGGTTGTCCTAGCAGGGCACTCAAAAGGGGGCAATCTAGCCGTCTATGCTGCTAGTCAACTCGATCCACTTTTACAAAAAAATATTGTCGCTGTCTATACTTTTGATGCCCCTGGACTTCACAAGGAACTGACCGAAACAGCTGGCTATCAAAACATGATGGAAAGAACAAAAGTATTTGTCCCACAAGGTTCTATCATCGGGATGATGCTGGAAATTCCTGATAAAAAAATCGTCGTTCGAAGCACTGCCCTAGGTGGTCTTGCCCAGCACGACACCTTTAGTTGGCAGGTTGAAGACAAACACTTTGTCCAACTGGATGAGACCAATAGTGACAGCCAACAAGTCGATACAACTTTTAAGGAATGGGTTGAAACAGTTCCTGATGAAGAATTGCAGCTCTACTTCGACCTCTTTTTTGGAATCATTCTTGATGCAGGCATCTCCTCTATCAACGACCTCTCTTCCTTCAAGGTCATTGAACACATTCACCATCTCTTTGTCCAAGCTCAATCCCTCACTCCTGAAGAAAGAGAAACCATGGGACGCTTAACCCAACTCTTGATTGACACCCGCTACCAAGCTTGGAAAAATCGTTAAGGTAGAAAAAGACTTTCTAATACCCTAAGCCTTCTCTTCTGTGTTATACTGATATCAGTACATTCTTTGAGAGAGGAAATCCTATGAAAATCCATAAAACTGTGAATCCTGTTGCCTATGAAAACACCTACTACATAGAGGGAGACCAACACCTGATTGTGGTTGACCCAGGTAGCCATTGGGAAGCCATTCGCAAGACCATCGAGAAAATCAACAAACCCGTCTGTGCGATTCTGCTGACCCACACCCATTACGACCATATTATGAGTCTGGACTTGGTGCGTGAGACTTTTGGAAATCCCCCAGTTTATGTAGCAGAGAGTGAAGCTAGCTGGCTCTATACCCCCGTTGACAATCTCTCTGGTCTCCCTCGTCATGATGATATGGCAGATGTGGTCGCAAAACCAGCAGAGCACACCTTTGTCTTTCATGAAGAATACCAGCTTGAGGAATTTCGTTTTACAGTTCTACCAACTCCAGGACACTCTATCGGCGGCGTTTCTATCGTCTTTCCTGATGCTCATCTAGTCTTGACCGGAGATGCTCTATTCCGAGAAACCATCGGACGGACAGACCTTCCTACTGGTAGCACGGAACAACTTCTCCATAGCATTCGGACGCAACTCTTTACTCTTCCTAACTACGATGTCTATCCTGGGCATGGTCCAGCTACAACTATCGCTCACGAAAAGACCTTTAATCCCTTTTCCTAGCAAGCAAAAAACCAAGGATAGCATCCTTGGTTTTTGTCTTACCAAATAATCACACGATCCTCTGGTGAACGCCACATACCGTCACCTTCTTTGACATCATAAGTTGTAAAGAAGTCATCGAAGTTTGGTACTTGGACGTTGACACGGAGTTTGGCAGGCGCGTGCACGTCGACACTGGCCATAAGTTTCATCAACTCAGGACGGCCTTTCATGCGCCAGATACGAGCAAAGTTGTGGAAGAATTCTTCAGCTGAGAAGTCTGGCTCTCTCTTGGCTGCTTCAAGGGCTGCAGCAATTCCTCCTAGGTCTGCAACGTTTTCTGATACGGTTAGTTTTCCGTTGATCGTTGCGCCGTAGGATTCTTGTCCGTCAAACTGATCAATCACCCTCTGTGTTTTTTCTTTGAAAGCAGTATAGTCGCTTTCTGTCCACCAATCCTTAAGGCTACCATTTTCATCAAAGGACGCACCATTTGTGTCAAAGGCATGAGAAATTTCATGGGCAATAACTGCACCAATCCCACCGTAGTTGGCAGAAGACGACTGATGCAAGTCATAGAATGGAGCCTGTAAAATGGCAGCTGGGAAGACAATCAAGTTCTTCTGAGGATTGTAGTAGGCATTGACCATGTGAGCAGGCATGCCCCACTCCTTGTAGTCAACTGGTTGGTTCCACTTACTCCAGCTGTGCTTGATTTCCACACGCGCAAAGGCTAGGGCATTCTCAAAGAGACTGGCAGTTTCGTCCACTACTTTGTCCTTGTAGCGGGCTGGCAATTCCTCTGGATAACCGATATAAGGCTTGATGACATTGAGTTTGACAATGGCCTTGTCACGCGTTTCAGGCGTGAGCCAGTCGTTCTTAGCCAAGCGTTCCTTATAAACGTCAATCATCGTCGCTACTTTTTTCTCTACGTCTGCCTTAGCTTCTGGGGAGAATTTTTCATGCGCATACCAGAGACCAAGGGCTTGCTTAAAGGGACCTTGGGCTAAGTGATAGGCTGCCTTGACCTTGTCCTGAGCTTCTGGAATACCTGAAAGGGCGCGACCATAGGCACCTGACAAGACACGAATCTCATCTGTCAGATAGCTGGTTGAAAGATTGACCACACCCAAAATCAAAGTCGCCTTAAGCAAAGGCCATGCTTCTTCACTATAAAATTGATCTGCTGCTTGCCAGAAACGTTCCTCGTCTACGATAACCTTATCTGGAGTCTGTCCAAGCACTGCTTGGAAGAAATCATCCAAAGGTAGGGCAGGGGCGAATTTCTTGAAATCTTCATAAGCATATGGATGGTAGAGTTTGGCATATTCTGAACTTTCTTCGTTAGAAAGCACCACAGCTGCAATACGACGGTCCAATTCCAATCGTTTCTCTAGTAAGTCTGCAATTTCCTCATCTGAAAAATCATAGGCTTTGAGAAGATTCGTAGTACTTTCCTTCCAAAGAGTCAAGAGTTCCTCACGTTGAGGATGGTCTTCAGCATAGTAAGTCGTATCTGGCAAAATCGTCCCTGGTGCACTGGCCCAGAGAACATTGGTTCTGGCATCCATAAAGTCTGGTGATACACCAAATGGGAGAAAGTTTGGCTTACCAGCTAGTTCAAATTCTGCCAGTTTGCTGGTAAAATCTTCAAAACTCTCCAAGTCTTGGTATTCCTTGAGCATTGGCAAAACGGGCTTGATCCCATCTGCTTCTCTCTTGTCAAAATCACGTACCATACGATGGTACTTAACAAAGTTTGCGAGGATGGCATCCTCTGGAACATCCTCACCTGCCAACCACTTGTCCGTAGTCGCCAGCATCAACTCTTCAATTTCCTCGTCAAGGTCAATAAAACCACCTGTTCGAGATTTGTCAGCTGGAATGACAGCTGTTTTTTCCCATTCGCCATTGATTGCATCATAAAAATCGTCTTGATAACGTGTCATCTTGTTCTCGCTTTCATTTTTTCACTTATTCTTAGCTTAGCAAAAAACACTTGGGAATGCAATTAAAAATGGTTTCTCTTTTTTCTTCATTTTTCAGTTATTATTTTAAATTTTTCAAAAATTAACTTGACTTAATTTTTTTTTTAAGGTATATTAAAAGACGGGAGGAATACAACTGTATGATACGTATCGAAAACCTCAGTGTCTCCTACAAAGAAACGTTGGCACTAAAGGATATTTCACTAGTGCTCCAAGGACCAACTATTACCGGAATTATTGGTCCAAACGGTGCTGGAAAATCAACTTTATTAAAAGGTATGTTGGGAATTATCCCACATGAAGGTCAGGCCTTTCTCGATGACAAAGAAGTCAAGAAATCTTTAAATCGGGTTGCCTATGTCGAGCAAAAAATCCATATCGACTACAATTTCCCTATCAAGGTCAAGGAATGCGTCTCTCTAGGACTCTATCCATCTATCCCGCTCTTTCACACTTTAAAGGCCAGCCACTGGAAAAAAGTGGCGGACGCACTTGAAATCGTTGGACTCTCAGACTATGCTGAACGCCAAATTAGCCAGCTCTCAGGAGGACAATTCCAACGTGTTTTGATTGCCCGCTGTTTAGTGCAGGATGCTGACTACATCTTTTTAGATGAGCCTTTTGTCGGGATTGATTCGATCAGTGAAGAGATTATCATGAATACGCTGAGAGACCTCAAAAAAGCTGCTAAAACCGTTCTCATCGTCCATCATGACCTCAGCAAAGTCCCCCATTATTTCGACCAAGTTTTGCTTCTCAATCGAGAATTAATAGACCTTGGTCCGACCGAAGAAACCTTTACCGAGGCCAATCTCAAAAAGGCCTACGGTAGCAAACTCTTTTTCAATGGAGGTGACCTATGATAGCAGAATTTATCGATGGATTGCAAAATTTCCATTTCCTACAAAACGCCTTGATCACAGCTATTGTCATCGGAGTTGTTGCTGGAGCTGTGGGATGTTTTATCATCCTGCGTGGAATGTCTCTCATGGGAGATGCCATCTCTCACGCAGTTTTGCCCGGCGTAGCCCTTTCCTTTATCCTGGGAATTGATTTCTTTATTGGAGCGATCATCTTTGGTTTGATGGCTTCCATCATCATTACCTACATCAAGGGAAACTCTATCATCAAGAGTGACACTGCCATTGGTATTACCTTTTCATCTTTCTTAGCCTTAGGTGTCATCTTGATTAGTGTTGCCAAGAGTTCGACAGACCTCTTCCATATCCTTTTTGGGAATATCCTCGCTGTCCAAGATACGGACATGTGGATTACCATTGGTGTGGGGGCATTGATTCTCTTGATTATCGGGATTTTCTTTAAACAACTATTGATTACATCCTTTGACGAGCTCCTGGCTAAAGCCATGGGAATGCCCGTTAATTTCTACCACTATCTGCTCATGGTGCTCTTGACCCTTGTGTCAGTCACTGCCATGCAAAGTGTTGGAACCATTCTTATCGTGGCCATGTTGATCACCCCAGCTGCGACGGCTTACCTTTATGCCAATAGCCTAAAGAGCATGATTTTTCTTTCATCAGGCCTAGGAGCTCTGGCTTCTGTTGTAGGGCTCTTTATCGGCTATAGTTTCAATCTCGCAGCAGGATCCAGCATTGTGCTCACATCCGCCAGCTTCTTTTTAATCAGTTTCTTTATCTCTCCTAAGCAACGATACTTGAAACTGAAAAACAAAAAAATCATTAAATAACGGGGAAACCCTTCTGGAGGAATCTAATGAAAAAATTAGGTACATTGCTTATACTCTTTCTTTCCGTCATTGCACTTGTAGCATGTGCTAGCGGAAAAAAAGATGCTGCTTCTGGTCAAAAACTAAAAGTTGTTGCTACAAACTCAATCATCGCTGATATTACCAAAAATATCGCTGGTGACAAGATTGATCTTCACAGTATCGTTCCTGTTGGTCAAGACCCACACGAATACGAACCACTTCCTGAAGATGTTAAGAAAACTTCTCAAGCTGATTTGATTTTCTATAACGGTATCAACCTTGAAACTGGTGGCAATGCTTGGTTTACAAAATTGGTCGAAAATGCCAAGAAAACTGAAAACAAAGACTACTTTGCAGTCAGCGAAGGCGTAGACATCATCTACCTTGAAGGTCAAAACGAAAAAGGTAAAGAAGACCCACACGCTTGGCTCAACCTTGAAAATGGGATGATTTATGCTAAAAATATCGCTAAACAGCTCATTGCCAAGGACCCTAGCAACAAGGAATTCTACGAAAAAAATCTCAAAGACTATACTGAAAAACTAGACAAACTGGACAAGGAAGCCAAAGAGAAATTTAACAATATCCCTGCTGAGAAGAAACTCATCGTAACCAGCGAAGGATGCTTCAAATACTTCTCTAAAGCTTACGGAGTTCCAAGTGCCTACATCTGGGAAATCAACACGGAAGAAGAAGGTACTCCTGAACAAATCAAGACCTTGGTTGAAAAACTTCGCCAAACAAAAGTTCCATCACTCTTTGTTGAATCAAGTGTCGATGACCGTCCAATGAAGACTGTTTCACAAGACACAAATATCCCAATCTACGCACAAATCTTTACTGACTCAATCGCTGAAGAAGGCAAAGAAGGGGACAGCTACTACAGCATGATGAAATACAACCTTGACAAGATCGCTGAAGGTTTGTCTAAATAATCCATTAAAAAACGTCGTTCTCACGTGAACAGACGTTTTTTTGTCCCTTAATTTCCGGTCAAATCATTGGAAAAATCTGACAATTCTCGGTAAAATAAAAGAAAAAAGAATGGAGTAGTTTCATGACCACTTTTCTCGGAAATCCTGTAACTTTTACAGGTAAACAACTGCAAGTCGGAGACAAGGCACTTGACTTTTCTCTTACAACAACCGATCTCTCTAAAAAAACGCTAGCTGACTTTGATGGAAAGAAAAAAGTCTTGAGTGTTGTCCCTTCTATCGATACTGGTGTCTGCTCAACGCAAACACGTCGATTCAACCAAGAACTTGCCAACCTTGACAACACCGTCGTTCTTACCGTTTCTATGGACCTACCATTTGCCCAAGGACGCTGGTGTGGGGCTGAAGGCCTTGACAATGCCATCATGCTTTCAGACTACTTTGACCATTCTTTCGGGCGTGATTATGCCCTCTTAATCAACGAATGGCATCTCCTTGCACGTGCCGTCTTTGTTCTCGATACTGACAATGTCATCCGTTACGTAGAATACGTTGACAACATTAACACGGAACCAGACTTTGAAGCTGCCATTGCTGCAGTCAAAGAACTGGACTAAAATCAAATCCATTAGGGCTGAAGGCTAGAGAAATCTAGCTTTTTTTGATATACTAGATGGAGAGAAAAGACAAGAGGAAACGAATGACGCCAAATAAAGAAGACTACCTAAAATGTATTTATGAAATCGGTACGGAGATGCAGAAAATCACCAATAAGGAAATTGCTGCCCGTATGCAGGTCTCTCCACCTGCCGTAACAGAGATGATCAAACGCATGAAAAGTGAAAATCTCATCCTCAAGGACAAGGAGAATGGCTATCTATTGACAGATATTGGCCTCAAACTAGTCTCCGAGCTCTATCGCAAACACCGGTTGATTGAAGTCTTTCTAGTTCACCATCTAGACTATACCAGCGATCAAATCCACGAGGAAGCTGAGGTCCTAGAGCACACTGTATCCGACCTCTTCGTAGAGAGACTGGATAAACTACTGGGCTTTCCTAAAACCTGTCCCCACGGAGGAACCATCCCAGCCAAGGGAGAGCTCTTGGTCGAAATCAATAACTTACCACTAGCAGAGACCAAGGAAGCTGGAACCTACCTCCTGACTCGGGTTCATGATAGCTTTGATCTGCTCAAATACTTAGAAAAGCATGAAATTCATATCGGTGACCAACTCCAAGTCAAGCAGTTTGATAATTTTTCCAATACTTTTACACTGGTCAACAGAGGTGAAGATCTCCAAGTTAGCATCGATATCGCCAAACAACTCTATGTCGAAAAAATCAACTAAGCCCTTATTCCTGAAAGAAATTCCTTTCAGGGATTTTTTATTATTTTAGTTGTAAGTTCCATTCGTTTGGTGTAGAATGAAGCTAGATAAAAGAGGGAGGTCTTCCTATGAAAAAGCTCTTTAGAATCCATTTTGCAGCCATTGCAGTCAGCGATTTGCTACTATTGGTAACTTTCAGATCCAGATACGAACTTTTTTGGGAGAGAGGCCTGCTTTTTTGCTTCATTTTCATCCTTGCTCAGGGACTACTGCTGTCTCGCTTGGTCTTCCGACTCAAAAAACAGTTCTTTGAGATTTATCCTCAGATGAACAAAAAAATTCGTCTCTACTACTTAGGGATTATCTCCGTTGACCTTCTATTATTTGTCTTTTTAGCCATCACTGGCCCTCAATATTTCTACTCTCTTACTCCAGTCTTTACTTCCTGTCATTCTACTTTATATTATCTGACGGCTAGCCACCTAAGAGAAAACTATCCCGACTTTTACGACAAACACATCTCTTTCTGGGAGTGTCTATAAACAAAAACCAAGCCAGCTGGCTTGGTTTTCTTATCTATTTTTAGTATCAAGAATGATGGTGACTGGTCCATCATTTACCAGCTCCACCTGCATATCCGCTCCAAAGATGCCTGTCTGAACTGGCACTTCCTGAGCTAGCTTTTGGTTGAAAGTATCATAGAAGGAAGTTGCCATATCCGGCTTGGCAGCACCTGTAAAAGCTGGACGATTACCTTTCTTGGTATCTGCAAAGAGGGTAAACTGGGAAATAGAAAGGATTTCTCCTTCAATATCCTTGACAGACAGATTCATCTTGCCTTCTGCATCAGAAAAAATCCGCATGTTGACGAGCTTTCTCACAGCATAGTCCAGATCTTCCTCTTGGTCCTCTGGGCCAACACCGACCAGTAATAAGAGTCCCTGATTGATTTTCCCATGAACCTGACCTTCGATACTGACTTGGGCTTTCTTGACTCGTTGAATGATGATTTTCATAATATCCTTTCTGGTAACTGAAGAGAGAATTAGCCGTTGGTCCGTTTGACAGAGTAAACCTCTGGCACACTCTTAATCTTGTCCACGACTGTGGTCAGTGTAGAGAGGTTGGAAATACCAAATGAGACATGGATATTAGCAAATTTCATATCCTTGGTTGGTTGGGCGTTAACGGTTGAGATATTCTTGGTCGTGTTTGAGAGAACTTGCAGAACATCATTTAAGAGACCTGTACGGTTGAGGCCGTAGATATCGATGTGGGCAATATATTCCTTGCTTGAGAATTGATCTTCCCATTCCACATCAAGGAGACGTTGCTCGTAGTTTTCTTGGGCGCGAAGGTTCATACAGTCCACACGGTGAATGGCCACACCACGACCCTTGGTAATATAGCCAACAATGTCATCACCAGGAACGGGATTGCAACACTTAGCAATCCGAACTAGGAGACCTGAGGCACCTTCAATCACCACCCCACCCTCATGCTTGACCTTGAGGGTTTCTTTGTTTTCAACCTTAACCTCGCCACCCTTAACTAACTCATCAGCCTCAGCCCTAGCTTTGGCACGTTCCTCCTCACGGCGTTCCTTTTCAGTCAGACGGTTAAAGACGGTAATAGCACTGATTTCTCCAAAACCGATAGCAGCAAAGAGGGAGTCTTCTGTCTTGTAGCTGGTCTTTTGAAGGACTTGGTCCATGTGCCGCTTGTCCATATACTTATTAGCCACATAGCCATTCTCTTGGAGTTGATTAATCAGCAGTTCGCGTCCCTTATTAACAGACAATTCCTTGTCTTGATTTTTAAAGAACTGACGAATCTTGTTGCGTGCCTTGCTGGTCTTAACCATGTTGAGCCAGTCACGACTCGGGCCAAAAGAGTTGGGGTTGGTTACAATTTCGACCTGATCCCCAGTTTTGAGCTTGGTTGTCAGAGGAACCATACGGCCATTGACCTTAGCACCAGTTGCTTTTTCACCGACCTTCGTATGGATTTCATAGGCAAAGTCGATCGGGCCTGAATCTTTTGGAAGGGATCGAACTGCACCATCTGGGGTAAAGACGTAAATCTCCTCCGCCAGATACTCTTCCTTAACAGACTCGACAAATTCCTTGGCATCGTCAGCCTGGTCTTGTAATTCCATCATTTCCTTGATCCAGTTCATACCAATCGCAGACTCTTTGCTGTTGACCTGCCCTTTGATTCCTTTCTTATAGGCCCAGTGAGCTGCTACCCCGTACTCAGCCACCTCGTGCATTTCCTTGGTACGAATCTGGAATTCAATCGGCCCTTTTGGTCCATAGACAGTCGTATGGATAGACTGGTATCCATTGGCCTTACGATTGGCGATATAGTCTTTGAAGCGACCTGGCATAGGTTTCCAAAGTTCATGCACATAACCCAGCATGGCGTAAACATCACTCTGGGTATCTAAGATACAGCGAATGGCAATCAGGTCATAGATTTCCTCGAAGCGTTTCTTCTTATCCTGCATCTTGCGATAGATAGAGTAGATATGCTTGGGACGGCCATAGATTTTCCCTTTTAGATTGCGTTCGGAAGTGTAGTCCTCTAACTTTGTCACGACTTCATCGACCAAAGCCTCTCGCTCTCTGCGTTTTTCCTTCATCATGTGAGTGATCTTGTAAAACTCAGTTGGATTGAGATAGCGGAAGGACAAGTCTTCTAACTCCCACTTGACGCTAGAAATACCCAGACGATGAGCAAGTGGTGCATAGATTTCCATAGTTTCTCTTGAAATGCGTTCCTGCTTGTCTTTTCGTAGGTGGTTAAGCGTTCTCATGTTATGCAAGCGGTCAGATAGTTTAACCAAGATAACGCGGATATCCTCAGACATGGCCATGAGCATCTTGCGGTGGTTTTCCGCTAATTGCTCCTCAATCGATTTGTACTCAACCTTACCAAGCTTGGTCACCCCATCAACGATAATCCGAACATCATGACCAAACTCCCGCTCCAAATCATCCAGTGTCGCCTCTGTGTCCTCAACCACGTCATGCAAAAAACCACAGGCAACAGTTACAGCATCCAGCTTGAGCTTAGCCAGAATCCCTGCCACCTGAATGGGATGAATAATATAGGGCTCGCCAGATTTACGGTATTGACCACTATGGCATTCAACTGCGTAAACCAAGGCTTTATGTACAAATGCAACATCTTCTTTCGATAAATATTTTTGCGTTAAAGCGACAACCTCATCGCCCGACAAATTCACTTCTTTCGGCATCTATTTTCTCCAATTCTTCCTACCATTTTATCACTTTTTTAAGAATATTAAAACTAGAAAAGCCTGTTTTCATGCCTAGCCTAAGCAATTAAAAGAAAAACACTGCAAGAGAGACTCTGCAGTGCTTTGTTATTTTATTTATCTTAGTAAACTGTTTTTTCAGTTTCTACATCGAAGAAGTGTGCTTTGTTCAAGTCGAATCCAAGTTCAACCGTTGCACCTGTTTGCAAGTAGTCACGAGCATCCACTTTTGCAACAAATTCATCTTTACCAACTTGGCAGTAAAGGTGAGATTCTGAACCAAGCAATTCTGATACTGAAATAGTAGCTTTGACAACTGATTCTGGGAATGTTTCAAGGAAAGCAGGTTCTGCATTCACATCTTCTGGACGAATACCGAAGATCAATTCTTTTCCTTCGTAGCCTTTTTCACGAAGAACTTTTAAAGCTCCTTCTGGAACTTTCAAGCGGAAACCGTCAGAAACAATTTCATTGCCTTCTAATTTCACATTGATGAAGTTCATAGCTGGGCTTCCGATGAATCCTGCTACAAACTTGTTAACTGGGTTTTTGTAAACTTCTTGAGGAGTACCGATTTGTTCTACACGTCCGATAGTACCTGTACCAGCTGGGTTCTTAGTAGCTGACATGATAACGATACGGTCCGCAAGTGTCATCGCTTCTGTTTGGTCGTGAGTTACGTAAATAGTTGTAGCTCCGATACGACGGTGGATTTTCGCAATTTCAGCACGCATCGATACACGAAGTTTGGCATCCAAGTTTGACAAAGGTTCGTCCATCAAGAATACTTTTGCATCACGGACGATTGCACGACCCATGGCAACACGTTGACGTTGACCACCTGAAAGGTCAGCAGGTTTACGATCCAAAAATTCTTTCAAACCAAGGATTGCTGCTGCTTCTTGCACACGTTTATCGATGTCTTCCTTGCTGTATTTACGCAATTTCAAACCGAAAGCCATGTTGTCATAAACAGTCATGTGTGGGTAAAGAGCGTAGTTTTGGAAAACCATGGCGATGTCACGGTCTTTTGGAGCTACATCATTGACAACCACGCCATCGATAGATGCAGTACCTTCTGTGATATCTTCAAGACCAGCAATCATACGAAGAGTTGTTGATTTACCACATCCTGAAGGACCTACGAAAACGATAAATTCTTTGTCTTTGATGTCCAAGTTGAAGTCTTCAACTGAGTAGTGTTCGCTGTTTGGATATTTTTTGTAAATATTTTTAAGATTTAATTCTACCATCGAGGTGAACTCCTTTTGTCTTTTGATAGTTTTATTATAGATGAAAACGCTTTACATTTCTATGGCAAGGTGACCAAAAAAATAAAAAAGTTCTGTGCAACTTGCACAAAACTTTAGAGAATATCTGGTAAAATCAACTGATAACACAAGGTTAGGTCGGTCAACTCCTTCAACTGTATCCCTGTCAATTCTTCCCATTTATCAATCTTGTATTGGAGAGAATTGCGGTGCAGATAGAGTTGCTGGGCTGTTTTAGTCAGAACAGCACTGTTTTCCCAAAGGGAGAGAATGATTTCCTGAATCTGATCTTGGTCCAGAATCAACTGACGAAGGTAGTCTTTGATAATTCTTTGGTCAACCAGTCCTTCCCCAAGACTCCAGAGATAGAGCTGTGAAAAAGTATGAACACCTTGATGACCTTGACGCCACCAAGCCTTAAACAAGTCCCGCTCTGCTTGGATTAAATCTGACAGAGCCTGATACCCAGTCTGAGACCAGACCTGCCCCAACATGATAGATAGACGAAGACCAAAGTCATACTCTACTGCCTCAATCGTATCACTTAAAATAGCTCGTACAGAGGTGTACTTATCTTGTTGAAGCACAAATACATAATCCTGAGCACCGACCTGTAGCACTGTCTGGCAGTTGGGAAAGAGGGTCCGCATCATATCCAGCCAAGACGCTAGATTCTCCTGCTGAAAATAGGAAAGATGGCAATAAACCAGCTGAATCTTTTTAAAAGCTTGAGGCGCCTGCCCCTTTCCCTCAATCAGATAGGAATACCAAGGATTGAGCGAACGAGCCTGCTCCTGCTGGGTTAAAAGAGCAATTAACTGCTTTTCACGTTCAGTGAGATTGGTCTCTTCCAGTAAAATCCACTGCTGTGAAGACAGAGGAAGAGTAAGATATCCTAATTTCTCTATCGGCTGATCTGAAATCTGAACTTCAGGAAACCAGTCTTGTAATTCTTTTGCAATCATATCCTAGCCCTCCACTTTTTGGATGCACCAAGAAATTATGGTCTCTAGCCGCTCCACATTTTCAGTCAGATGGAGATAGCCCATGACTGCTTCAAAGCCGGTCGACATCCGATAGGTAACGACATCCGCATTTCTAGCCTTTGTGTGGCTATTGGTATTGCGACCACGTTTATAGATTTCTTCTTCCTTTTCCGTCAGAACTTGCTCCTCCAACATGAGGGCAATCAGGCGGGCTTGAGCCTTGGCGGATACATACTTAGTTGCTTCTTGGTGGAGCTTGTTGGGCTTGGTCATGCCTTTGAGGATGAGATGGCGACGAATATACATGGAGTAAACTGCATCTCCCTCAAAAGCCAGCGCAATCCCGTTAATGAGGTTGACATCAATCACGAGTCCACCTCACTCCATCCTTGGTGTCAAGGAGCTTAATTCCTTGAGCAGCCAGTTGGTCACGGATTTGGTCTGCTGTCGCAAAGTCACGATTAGCACGCGCTTCTTGACGTTTTTGGATCAAGGCTTCAATGTCTGCATCCAAAACTTCCTCAACAAAGACAATCCCAAAGACCTCCAACATATCCGAAAGAGCTTGCTTGACACTTGCATCATAGTTGCCGGAGTTGATCCATTTGGCCATTTCAAAGACTACTGTGATACCGTTAGCAGAGTTGAAATCCTCATCCATAGTGGCAACAAACTTATCTTTAAAAGCCTGTAACTCTTGTGCATCCACAGTTCCTGTAAATGGTTGCTCGTAAGTATTCTTCAGATATTTGAGATTGGTCTCTGCATCACGCACTGCCTTTTCAGTAAAGTTGATAGGTTTACGGTAGTGTTGGGTCGCAAAGAAGAATCGAAGCACTTGCCCATCTAGAGTTTTAAGGGCATCATGGACTGTGATGAAATTCCCCAAGGATTTAGACATCTTGACATTGTCGATATTGACAAAGCCATTGTGCATCCAGTAGTTGGCGAAAGTCTTGCCTGTTTTTGCTTCTGACTGGGCAATTTCATTGGTATGATGCGGAAACTCCAGATCGGCTCCCCCACCGTGGATATCAATAGTATCACCTAGAATCTCTGTCGACATGACCGAACACTCGATATGCCAGCCCGGACGACCAGGTCCCCAAGGACTGTCCCAAGAAATCTCGCCTGGTTTTGCAGCTTTCCAAAGGGCAAAGTCTACAGGATTTTCCTTGCGAGCCGTTTCTTCATCGGTACGACCTGAAGCACCCAGCTCCAAATCTTCCAAGGTTTTGTTAGCCAATTTGGCGTAATTGTGGGATTTTTCCACACGGAAGTAAACATCCCCTTGACTCTCGTAAGCATAACCTTTTTCAATCAAGTCTTCCACAAAACGAATGATGTCCGCCATAAACTCCACTACACGCGGATGGCGAGTAGCAGGTTTGACGCCCAAGGCCGTCACATCCTCACGAAAGGCAGCGATATACTTGTCCGCAACCTCTTGAGGAGTGATGCCTTCTTCCTTGGCACGGTTGATAATCTTATCATCCACATCCGTAAAATTGGAAATATAGGTAACTTCGTAGCCACGATATTCAAAGTAGCGACGAATGGTATCAAAGGCTACCGTTGAACGAGCATTCCCCACGTGGATATAGTTGTAGACGGTTGGCCCACAGACATACATGCGAACCTTGCCCTCTTCAATGGGCACAAATTCACGTAGGCTGCGGGTCATGGTGTCGTAAATTTTAATCATACGGTCCACTCCCTTCTCTATTTCTGACTTTTTCGGCTGAAAACCAGCTCTGCAAAAGGGCCAAATTGTCTGAGGCTATCCAGTTGATAAAAGCGCTGCCCTTCCTCTTGGGTAAAGAGGGAAACTCCCTTTCCTAGGATAAGGGGCGCTATCTGAATAATGAGGTGGTCGAAAAGATCCGCATCCAAGAGCGGTCCTACTAAGGAATTACCACCAATCACAAAGACATTTTTGCCTTTGTCAATCTGGTGAACAAAGTCCACCACATCCCCAGCTACTGGCTGGTAATTGCTGACAGGCAGGTGCCTATCATGCGTAAAGACATAGTTTTCCGTAGCTTGATAAAAACTTTCTACATCTTGCAAATCTTGGATTTCCTCAAAAGTCCGCTTGCCCATGATGGTGATATCCATTTGCCTGTAAAAGTCATCATAGCCTGTATCCTCTACAGAACCAAGCTGATGCAGCCAGTCTATCCTGTGCTGGCTGTCTGCCAAGTAGCCATCCATGGTGATACAGCCGTAAAAATATACTGCCATTCTTGTAGTTACCTTTCTAGTTCCTTTGCTATTGTCAAAGCGATAGTGAAAAAAGTCATGGCATCAGCTGTCCGCTCTTCATGGCGGGCATCCCATGTTCGGTTATGATGATCCACATAGTCAGCTGTGTAGAAGAATTGATAGACCTTGCTCTTGCGAAATTGACTCCAAGCCATGATAGCTGAAGCTTCCATGTCCACCACTTGAGCCCCAGCAGCCAAGCGACGCTTGACCTTATCTGGCGTTTCTCGATAAAAGGCATCAGTCGTCCAAGACTTGGTGCGGATATGCTCAATGCAAGATTTGTTCAAAGCTTCTTCCATGGTTAAAAGCAAAGTTTCGTCATAAGCTATCTCATCACTTGCAGGAGCGTAATGATAACTTGTACCTTCATCACGTAGAGCTGAACTTGGTAGGATAATCTTATCTGCCTGAATAGACTGATCGAGGACTCCGCAAGAACCTAAAATGATAAAGTTCTTAAATCCTCTTGCTTTGAGTTCTTCTAAGAAACCTACAACCATTGGGGCTCCAATCGTAGCTATAGCAACTGCTACCTTACTCCCATCTTTCTCATAGATATACCATGGATATACCATGGAAATCTACCATTTAGATTGGTTAGATAGCCGCCTTCGTAAACATCTTCACACTGCTTTACTCGTTCAACGATTTCTCCATTAAAAGATAAAATAATCGTGTCACAGATTTCTCCACCATCACGAATACTTCGATCAGTTGGTTCGATAACCGCAGGTACATTTTCGAATTCTTCTAATAGCATTTGCCTAACCTCCTACCCAAGGCATTACTACCCTCTACAACCCCGACGATCTGTGGCTGGCTTCTCGAGCATGTTCGAGTTTATTGACGTAGTATTCTCGTTTTTCTTCGACTTCGTGGATAGTCGGCTCGTCTTTCTGACCGTGGACGCGCACAATCTTGGCAGGGATTCCAACTACGGTCACATCACTAGGCACATCCGCCACGACGACTGCCCCCGCTCCAACTTTGGCATTTTCACCGATTTCTACCGGTCCGATAACTTGGGCATGGGCCGATATGAGAGCTCCTTTACGCACAGTCGGATGGCGTTTGCCAACATCCTTCCCTGTTCCACCCAGAGTCACTCCGTGATAGAGAAGAACGCCTTTTTCAACGATCGCTGTCTCTCCAATCACCAATCCTGAACCGTGGTCGATAAAAACACCTGAGTCAATCTGGGCACCCGGATGAATCTCGATTTGGGTCCAAAAGCGCCAAAACTGACTGTGCATCCGAGCTAGGAGTTTGAAGCCGTGCTTCCATAGAAAATGCGAGAGACGGTGGGCAGCTAAGGCCTTAACACCTGGATAAGTCAGCAAAACTTCCAAACTGTTGCGTGCCGCTGGATCATTTTCTTTTACGATATCAATGGTTTCGCGCCACCATCCCATACATTTCTCCTTTTCTTATTCTGAATCTTTTGGTGTTTCTGTAACTTCTTTCTTCGGTTTGTGATCCTTGTGATGACGTGGACGGTGAGGTCGCTCAGACTTTTCGCCTTTTTCATCATGCTCAGGTTTTGGCGGACGAGGAAGAAGGACCTTCATAGAGGCATCGATACGGCCTTTTTCATCAATCTTGATAACCTTAACATCGACTTCATCACCGATAGCTACCAAATCCTCGACACGGTTGGTACGTGTCCAAGCCATTTCAGAAATGTGCACAAGTGCATCTGTCTTATCAAAGAGGTTGACAAAGGCTCCAAATTTCTCGATACGAACAACCTTAGCATGGTAAACTTCATCCACTTTGGCTTCACGAACCAAACCAGCGATGATTTCTTTGGTACGGTTAATGGCATCTTGGTCGCTAGAGTAGATGGACACATTACCTTCTTCGTCGATATCAATCTTAACACCTGTTTCAGCGATGATCTTGTCAATAGTTTCTCCACCCTTACCGATGACAATCTTGATCTTGTCGACATCGATCTTGATGGTATCAATTTTCGGAGCAGTTGGAGCCAATTCTGGACGAACTTCTGGAATGGTTGCTTCAATCACATCAAGGATTTCAAAACGAGCTTTCTTGGCTTGGGCAAGGGCTTCCGTCAAGATTTCTGCAGTAATCCCTTGGATCTTGATATCCATTTGAAGGGCTGTAATCCCGTCACGAGTACCGGCAACCTTGAAGTCCATGTCTCCAAAGTGGTCTTCCAAACCTTGGATATCTGTCAATACTGTATAGTTATTTCCATCTGAGATAAGTCCCATAGCAATACCAGCTACTGGCGCCTTGATTGGCACACCACCAGCCATAAGGGCAAGAGTTCCCGCACAGATAGAGGCTTGAGAAGATGAACCGTTTGATTCTAAGACCTCAGCTACCAAGCGGATCGCGTATGGAAATTCTTCCAAACTTGGCAAGACTTGAGCAAGGGCACGCTCACCAAGAGCACCGTGACCAATTTCACGACGACCAGGCGCTCCGTAACGACCAGTTTCCCCTACAGAGTATTGTGGGAAGTTATAGTGGTGCATAAAGCGTTTCTTGTACTCTGGGTCCAAACCATCGATGATTTGAGTTTCTCCCATTGGAGCTAAGGTCAAGACTGAAAGAGCCTGAGTTTGTCCACGAGTAAAGAGACCGGAACCATGCACACGAGGAAGGTAGTCCACTTGTGCATCTAAAGGACGGATTTCATCGACCTTACGACCGTCAGGACGAACCTTGTCTTCTGTGATCAAACGGCGTACTTCAGCATGTTCCATTTGTTCCAAGATTTCAGCCACATCACGCATGATACGGTCAAATTCTTCGTGGTCTGCATATTTTTCTTCGTAAACAGCAGTTACTTGATCCTTAACTGCTTGAGTTGCAGCTTCACGAGCCAATTTTTCTTCTACTTGAACCGCTTTTTGGAGGTCACTGTTGTAGGCTGCAATGATTTCATCCTGTAATTCCTCATCCACGTGAAGCAATTCCACTTCTGCTTTTTCCTTACCGACCGCAGCAACGATTTCTTCTTGGAAGGCAATCAATTCTTTAACAGCTTCGTGCCCTTTGAGAAGGGCTTCCAACATGATTTCTTCTGACAATTCTTTGGCACCAGACTCAACCATGTTGATAGCGTGCTTGGTACCAGCTACTGTCAATTCAAGAAGAGATTGCTCTGCTTGTTCTTGAGTAGGGTTGATGATGATTTGGCCATCTACATAACCCACTTGTACCCCAGCAATAGGTCCGTCAAATGGAATATCTGAGATAGAAAGTGCCAAGGATGAACCAAACATAGCTGCCATCGGTGCAGATGCATTTTCATCATAAGAAAGGACGGTGTTGATAACTTGGACTTCGTTACGAAAACCTTCCGCAAACATTGGACGGATTGGACGGTCAATCAAACGCGCTGTCAAAGTCGCATCAGTTGAAGGACGTCCTTCACGTTTCATAAAGCCGCCAGGAAATTTCCCAGCCGCATACATTTTTTCTTCATAGTTGACTTGAAGAGGGAAGAAATCCCCAGTTGCCATTTTCTTAGACATAACGGCAGCAGTCAAGACAGTTGACTCACCGTAACGAACGACAACAGCGCCATTTGCTTGCTTAGCAACCTGACCAGTCTCTACGATTAACTCACGACCCGCAAAAGTCGTTTGAAATACTTGTTTTGTCATTAAAATCCCCTTTGGATTAATTATATTATACGCCTTGCCTACAAAGATCAGGATATTTTGGACGGTTCGGCTTGCCGAACATTTCTGTAGAAAAATAGGAAGGTGACGCCGCACTCGATGAGTGCTAGGAAGCTTATCTTTTTTCCTAAGAAATGAGACCAAAATTCAATTAAGTATCTTTTTGATATTTCCCTGAAATAGTGCGGACGGGAGGTAAAATTACCCAGTGGGTGATTTTAGAAATCCAGTGGAATTTCATCCCTAATTTTTGAGCACTTCGCCTTTTTATTTCTATGCTCAGGCTAAAATAGTTCCCCGAACTATTTTACTCTCAAAAATCCCGTCTTAGATAATAACATTGTTATCATCTAAGATACCACTATAGCGTGAAATATCTTTTAATACTCACTTCGTTCGTATTTTTTATAGACACCTATTATCAGGTTTTAATAAAAAACTTCTATAACTTAAATACCCTCATCTTTGTATCAAGTACGTACAGAGTCTATTTTATCATATTTTTCTTAAAAAGTGCGGGCTTTTTTATTAAAAAGGAACCATCCCCCTCGCTTGAGAAGAATGGTTTGCTTTTTATTACCCTAGAGACTGATGATTAAACAAGGCATGGGTTGCTTGGTGGATGTATTTGGCTGTTTCAGCATTGTTCATGGTGTAGAGATGCACACCAGCGACATCCTGGGTGACCAAGTCCACGATTTGGTCCACTGCATAGGCAAGTCCTGCTGCTCTGAGCGACTCAGGGTCATGCTCATACTTGTCTAAGATGGCCTTAAATTTGCGTGGAAGATGAATATTCTCACATGTTTTCAAGAGACGAAGCGCTTGATTACGGTTAAGAATCGGCATGATTCCCGCATGAATGGGAACATCAATCCCTGCCAAGGTACACTTATCTTGGAAATCATAGAAACGCTCATTGTCAAAGAAAAGTTGAGTTACGAGACTTGAGCAACCTGCATCCACTTTTTTCTTTAGATTTTGAATATCTGAGATCTGGTTTGGCGAGTCAGGGTGCCCCTCTGGATAGCAAGCTCCGACAATATCAAAATGCGACGCTTGTTCCTTGATGAACTCGATCAAATCTGTTGCGTAGCGAAAATCCTTTTGTGGTTCCACATCAGGGATGATATCCCCACGTAGAGCCAAGATTTTTCGCACACCAACCTTGTCCAAGTCCGCAAGCGTCTCTGCAACCTTCTCCTTAGTCAGATAGATAGCTGGCAAGTGGGCAATGGTTGGAATCGCCAAATCATTTTGGATAAAGTCAGCCAAACGAACCGTTGTTTCCTTGATATTAAATTTATTATTGCTGGCAGTCACACTGATAAAGTGTGGTGTCAGCTCCCGCATATCCTGCAAGGCTGAAATAATTTTATCATTACCCACTGCTGGGTTTGGAGGGAACACTTCAAATGAAAGTGACGGTGTTTGGCGTGACATAGTCATTATCCTTTTCTTTTTGATTTCATGATTGCTGAGCCAGCTAGGGCCAAGCAGTTCCTTGATCAGTCAGTGTCACGAGCGAAATCTTATCTTACAATTTCTCACGCGCAGCTTTTGCTGCTTCGACAAGGCGAATCAAGCTTTCTTTTGTTTCTGGAATACCACGTGTTTTCAAACCACAGTCAGGGTTGATCCAAACTTTCTTGCTTGGAACTTTGGCAAGAATAGCATCGATTGTGTTGTCGATTTCGCCTTCATTTGGCACACGAGGTGAGTGGATATCGTAAACCCCAGGTCCCACTTCTGTTTGGAAGTTTTTCGCTTTGAGTTCGTCCAAGATTTCAAGGTTTGAACGGCTTGCTTCAAAGGAAATAACGTCCGCATCCATGTTGTCGATAGCTGGAATGATATCTGTAAATTCTGAGTAACACATGTGAGTGTGGATTTGAGTATCTGGCGCTACTGTAGAGTGTACCAAGCGGAAGGCTGGAATAGCCCAGTCAAGGTAGTCTTCGTACCAGTCGCTACGACGGAGTGGCAATTTCTCACGGAGAGCAGCTTCGTCGATTTGGATGATTTTCACACCTGCAGCTTCAAGGTCAAGAACTTCATCCTTGATGGCAAGAGCAATTTGAAGAGTAGAATCCTTGATAGAGATGTCTTCTCGTGGGAATGACCAGTTGAGGATGGTAACCGGTCCAGTCAACATCCCTTTAACAGGTTTGTCAGTACGGCTTTGTGCGTAGCTAGACCATTTCACAGTGATTGGGTTGAGACGAGTCACATCACCCCAGATAATTGGTGGTTTCACTCCACGCATACCGTATGATTGTACCCAACCATTCTTAGAGAAGAGGTAACCGGACAAGTTTTGACCGAAGTACTCAACCATGTCGTTACGCTCGAACTCACCGTGTACAAGCACGTCAAATCCAACTTCTTCTTGCCATTTGATCCATTCGTCGATGGTTTCAGCAAGGAAGGCATCGTATTCTTCTTGTGACAATTCACCCTTACGGTAAGCCAAACGTTTGGCACGGACTTCCTTAGTTTGAGGGAATGAACCGATGGTTGTTGTTGGAAGAGCTGGAAGTTTGAAGGCTTCTTCTTGGATAGCTTCACGTTCTGCAAAGGCTGGCAAACGAGTGTAGTCAGCGTCTGTCAATCCAGCGATGCGCGCACGAAGTTCTGCATTTTCACCAACACGTTCAGTCGCAAAGAGTTCTTTGTTAGCTGCAAGAGCTTCTGCACCTTGACCATTGCGGATAGCATCCAAGTCACGAAGTTCTTCCAATTTTTCAACTGCAAAAGCAAAGTGGTTCAAGATAGCTGGTTCAAATTCTTCATTAGCAGTTGTAAATGGCACATGAAGAAGTGAGCATGAGCTAGTCAAAACAATGTTTTCAGCTGGGATTTGCTCAAGAACAGCCAAGCTCTTTTCGTAGTTGTTGCGCCAGATGTTTTTACCATTGACGATACCTGCATAGAGAGTCTTGTCAGCTGGGAAGCCACCTTTAACGAGTTCAAGAGTTTTCTTACCTTCAACGAAGTCCAAACCGATGGCATCTACTGGCAAGTTCACAAGGTCAGAGTAGACGTCACGCACATCACCGAAGTATGTTTGAAGCAAGACTTCAAGACCTTTTTTATCAGCCAAGAGTTTATTGTAGAGGTTCAAGAAGAGAGCTTTTTCTTCAGCTGTCAAGTCTTTGACAAGAGCCGCTTCGTCGAGTTGGATGCGAGTCGCACCAAGTTCCGCCAATTTAGCAAAAACTTCTTGGTATGCAGCTACTAAGCTGTCTACGAAGTCTTCTGCTTTCACGCCTTCTTCAAAGTCTGATAATTGAAGGAAAGTGAATGGACCTACAAGGACAGGACGAGTGTTGAGACCAAGTTCTTTCGCTTCTTGGAACTCATCAAAGATCTTGTGACCAGCCAATTTAACTTGAGTGTCTTTTTCAAATTTAGGCACGATGTAGTGGTAGTTGGTGTTGAACCATTTCTTCATCGGAAGGGCACGCACGTCTCCTTTTTCTCCTTGGTAACCACGTCCCAAAGCAAAGTAGCGCTCAAGGTCAGACAAGTCCAAATTTTGAACGGATGCAGGTACCACATTGAAAAGGAAAGCAGCATCTAGGAAGTTGTCATAGTGAGAAAAGTCATTTGATGGGATTTCAGTGATGCCTTTTTCTTTGACAATGTTCCAGTGTTTTGCACGCAATTCTTTAGCCGCAGCCAAGAGTTCTTCTTCTGAGATTTCTTTTCTAAAGTATTTTTCAGTTGTAAATTTTAATTCGCGGAATTCGCCCAAACGAGGGAAACCGATGATCGTAGTTGACATGATGTGTCCTCCAAAATTTGTTGTTGAAACTATCTTAACAGAAAAGAAAGGGTCTGTATAATTGTAAAAAATTAGGCTTTGATATAGTTTGAAACTATATCACTCTTTTAGACAAAAGAAAAGGACTTGAGACCAGTGCCTCAAATCCTTTGTATAGCTTGCTTTATATCGTCTTTTAGTCGAAATTCTCAAACGAGCTATTGACGATTCTTATAAGTGACTATGGCTTATTATTAGAAAAGACTATAGGTTGATTTTCCTTCGGTATTTTTGATATTTCCCTTGAAAAGTGCGGACGGGAGATGAAATTGTCCAGTGGATGATTTTAGAAATCCAAGGAATTTCATCCCTATCAATTTTTTTCTTGTTCAAGTGGAACGACTGCTAGTGTCTTTCCTAAACTGGCTAAAACTTTTAAGACCGTATCCAACTGAGGACTGGTCTTTCCTGTCTCCATCCTAGCTATAACAGGCTGGCTTACTCCACTGAGTTCCTCTAGCTTTTTCTGACTGATACCTTGCTCATGCCTAGCCTCAATCAGCTCGCTCATGATAGCCACTCGCACATCACTTTCAAGAATTTCCTCCTTGGTAAAGAGTTCAGATCGGACATCCTTCCAATTACTCCCAACGGCACTATTCTTCATCACTTAACCCTCTTTCTTTTAAGTCCTTTAATTCCCGCTTGGCTTTTTCAATCTCTCTTCTAGGAGTTTTCTGAGTCTTTTTGGCAAAATGATGTAAGAGAACAAAACTCCCATCAAGCCACGCTACAAATAAAATCCTATCCCTAAGAGGTCTTAGTTCCCAAATCTCATCTTCCAAATGTTTGATATAGGGTTCACCAGCTCTAGTTCCATGTTGACTAAGCAACTCGATATAGTCGTTTAGTTTATTCAGTTTGATGCGACTATCCTTACTCTTCTTTCTAGCCAATTCTCTCATATAATCTAAGACTGGCTCGTTTCCATTTTTGTCCTTATAGAAGTAAATCGTATGCACCAAGTAGCCTCTTTCTAATTCAATTATAACTCAAAAGTTATTAAAAGTAAATCCTAATACTCATAAAAATGAGACCTTAGAATCATTCTAAAGGTCTCATTTTTATTATTCGAAAAAATTATTAGAAGAGTTATAATGTGGAGCTAATCCTGACTCTTACTCCAGCTCTATCCCCTTCTCTCGGAGATTATCTAAACACTCCTCATAGTATCCTGCATCATGTTCACTATAGATGGGCTTACCTAGCTTCTCCTCTGCTAAGTCTTGATAAGAAGAGCAAGTCTTACCACGGTAGTTCTTGTCCAGCCACTCTGGACTGACATTGTAGCCACGGTCAGCCATTTCCTCCATGATCAAGCGATGATAAGCATAGAGATGATAGGGCGAGTGGTTAAAGACATAGTCCACCGTCGAATGCTTTCTGCCCCAGCCATTGCCACGCAGGGCACAGCACTCTCGATGTTGGCCTAAAAGCTGCGGACGGGGAAGTTGTGAAATCAAAGCCTCATGCCAAAGTCTCATGGGGGTCTCCTTTCAGTAAAGTCGAATGTTGCAAGTAGGTATTTGGATAGTGTTCAAGCAACTCTCGAGTTTTAGCGACTAAGTCTTCCTTGGAAGCCTGACCAAAGCGGTAGCGATCCAGCAAGAGCATATAGTCCTTGCGCTCGGAATCTGTCGCTTTCTTTTTGAAATATCCCCAAATATGCTGAAAGGCATTGCAAACCTGACCTCTGTGTTCTGGGATTTGACAGGCACGGTCAATCATCTCTTGAACCAGACTCAGCTCCACTTTTTCATTCTTCAAGTATTGGCGAATCTCATTGTAAATATTGCTGGAATGGCTCAAAACGAGGTATTTGTTTCTAGCCCAGAGTTGTTGGCACTGGGATTTTTGATTAGTTTGTTCCATATTTTTCCTTGCTTTCTATCAGTTTCCAGGGAATATGGAAACAAAGTTGTATCTAAAAAATGAGCGAATAAAGAGTATTTTTTGTAGAGCCTGATTTTTCTAATAAGCCTTGTTCGACAAATCCTTAAATACCTGAATAAGTCTCTACTAACAACTGAATCTTACGTAAAACTTCTTGCTTTTTCCGTTCACGCGCTCCCTGTCTACGAGAAGTTGGTGGAATAATCGAATCCAAATCAGTCCCACTATTTTCAGCATAACCTCGTTGAATTGATTTGTCGATGAACAATTGATAATCAGCTACAAGTTTCTCAGCCTCAGCTAGGTCGTGAATCGCAATTTTCTTGCGCTCCTTGCCATATTCGTAGAAAGCATTGATAATCCCATCATGGTCTTTCAATTTTTGCAAATCGGTGTCATTTATAAATCCAATAACCAACTCTTCTTTGGCACGAATATCAATACTAGAACGAATCACACGACTAACTTCTGCTTTCATTACTTCTTTAGACTCAGAATTCTTCGATTTTTCAACAATCAATGCCAAGATATAATCCAGATTAATCTCATCTGTTTTTAAGAGTTCGATTTCAAATTCAACATCTGAAAGATCAACATCCAAATCCTTGGACTTTTCATAGTTTTTAAGGTTCAAAAATTCATCTCGAATTTCCACATAAGCACTTCTTAAATCCTGAAGATAACCTTCTGAAATAGGTTTGTTGATTTCTTGGAATTCATCATAATTTCGAAGAACATTATCAAGTTTCAACAACTCACCAAATAACTTAACAAACTCTTTTTTCTCATGATCTGTCTCAATTTCTTGCGGGTTCGGGAATCTTTCCAGAATTTCCTGACAAACCGCAGTATATCCTTTGACCTCGATACCCGTTACTTGATCGACGAAACCATCCATGTATTCACTAAAGCTTTTTTCTAAGATGATTTCAAGCTTATTGGTGTCCCCAAAAGTCTTAATTGCTTCTTGCGTAGCCTTTTCTAGATCACGGAAACAAACAATATTTCCAAAAGGTTTAACCTTATTAAAAATTCGATTGGTTCTCGAGAATGCCTGAATTAATCCATGATAACGAAGGTTTTTATCGACAAAGAGAGTATTCATAGTCGGAGCATCAAATCCTGTCAAGAACATCCCCACTACAATCAGTAAATCCACTTCCTTGGACTTAACTCGTTTAGAAAGGTCACGATAGTAATTTTGAAACTCTTTGCCATCTGTCGAAAAGTTCGTCTTGAACATTTGATTATAGTCGTAGATTGCCTTAGCAAGAAACTCTTTAGATGAAAGAGGCATGGCTGTATCTTGAGGGTCTAGCTCTTCGTCTTGAATTTCCCCATAAGCAGACTGTTCTTCGTTAGGTGCAAAGCTAAAGATGGTAGCAACTTTCAAACGCTTAGCCTCTGGTAGAGCTACCTGTTGTCGCTGGAGTTCTTCATAGTATAACTTAGCAGCTTCAATACTTTGTACAGCTAGCATGGCATTAAATCCAAACAGTTGTTTTTGCTTATGAGTATAATGTTGATTTCGATGCGTCTTGTCATTATAAACTCTCAACAGGTACTCTGTGATGGTTGCTATCCGTTCTGGATGCAAAAGGAGTTCCTTCTCCATCTTTTTGAGTTTCTTCTCATCAAGCTCTTGACCAACTGCTTTTTCTGCTTCTCTATATTTATTGATTTCGGGCTTGATATAGTTATAGTCAACCTTGAACTTCAATACTTTTTTATCTCGAATAGCATCTGTGATAACGTAGTTATGAAGTTGTTCTCCAAAAACCTCTTGTGTCGTTTCACCCGTCAAGCTATTTTCTGGAAAAATCGGTGTTCCTGTAAATCCAAACAAGGCGTACTGTTTAAAGGCCTTCTTAATGCGCTTCTGTGCCTTCCCAAACTGAGATCGATGACACTCATCAAAGATTAAAACACATTTTTTACTATAGATTTCATGATTTGGATTTGCTGTTATAAATTTATTTAACTTTTGAATGGTTGTGACAACGATTCGATCATCATTTTCTTCGATACTTCGTTGGAGTTCTTTTGTATTATTACTACCATTGACTGAATTTGGCTGGAATTTTTGATATTCCTTCATGGTTTGGTAGTCTAGGTCTTTTCTATCGACGACGAATATCACTTTGTCAATGTAGGCCAACTCTGTCGTCAGGCGCGCAGTCTTAAAGCTGGTCAAGGTTTTCCCTGACCCTGTCGTATGCCAGATATAGCCACATGCGTTGATAGAGCCAAAGTTCTTCATTTCATTGGAAGAATGAATCTTGCGCAAGATACTCTCAGTTGCTGCAATCTGATAAGGGCGCATAATAAGCAAGGTATTATCAGCATCAAAAACACAATACTTGGTCAAAACTTCTAAGAGGACTCGCTTGCTCAAGAATGTAACAGTAAAGTCTTCAAGGTCATGAATTGTTTTATTTTTGCGGTCCGCCCATTCACAGGTGAACTCATAATGATTTTTATTTTGAGCTGTTGTATTGGCAAAATAGCGTGTATAGGTCCCATTAGAAATGACAAAAATCTGAATATATTTGTATAAAGAATTTTCACTATTGAAACTTTCCTTACTATATCTATGGATTTGTTCAAAAGCTTCTTTAAGACTAACCCCTCGTCTCTTTAATTCAATCTGAACTAAGGGAAGGCCGTTTACTAGGATGGTCACATCATAACGGTTGGCATGGCTCCCCACCTGAGTCACTTGATTTATGACCTGCATACTGTTATTGTGAATGTTTTTCTTATCAAGGATGAAAATATTTTTAATCCGTCCATCATCAAATACAAAGTCGTAGATATGATTTTCTTGGATTTTTCGTGTTTTTTCAACCAATCCTTCATTGGGACAATCCAGATATTCCACCACAAAGCGATTCCACTCAGCTTCCGTAAAGGTTATCTTATTTAGTTTTTCAATCTGAACCTTGGCATTTGCTAAGAGTTCGGTAGGTGTGTGGATATCCAAGCGTTCGTAGTTAAGATGATGTACCAAATCAGAAATTAACTGATTTTCCAAGTCTGCCTCTGACTGATACTCTCTATCCGTGCGATACTCTGGTTGATACTCAGCCAAGAGAATCCCTTCATTTGTTTCCGCAATTACTTCATGTACTTTTGAATAATCAACCATAGCATGCTTCCTTTTTTTGTTTTAATTGAGATTCTATCTCAAAATGAGTAAAGAATTTATCTAGTAAAGTTTAATAATTGTTCTCTCCAGTATTCATACTGTTTCTGTCTCTGTTCTATCTCTTTAGGAAGACCTTCTGAAATAGAGTTGGTTAGGGTGTTAAAATTGTCAAGGATGGAGACAATCTCCCTTTGCCTCTTAATAGATGGAATAATGAACTTAAACTTTTTAAATTTAGTCATATCTACTGTAGCAAAGTTTCCTTGCAAAGTATTTTGACGACAGAATTCATCCAGTTTAAAACAGTAGTAGTATAAAAAATTGGGGATGAACAATCCAGAAATTCCTTCTTTTGCTAACAAACAAGTAAATCTTTGGTTTGCTAAAAATTTCCGTGTCACTAATGCATGATATCCTATTGTAGCTGAAGTAGCAATAATAATAGAATTTTCAGGGAAAAGTTCTCCCTTTACTGCACCTTCAGTAATATGTTGGATCGAATCTGATAATATCCCTCCATTTTCACGAATATCTTCCATTCTGAACCACGGTATGGTACCGTTTCTCCAGTTATCTAAATTTGTTTTAGTAGGGGTATAGCCATTCTTGGTATTGAAAATTTGCCCTAACTCCACTCGAATTGGTCCAAATACCCACTGCAATAGTTTGATAAGAACGGAATTGTCCCACTCCTCTACTCTACTCTACTCTCAGTGTACTCGCCTTCGGCGACGAATGTCAAGAGTTTTTCTCTAAAAAATTCGTACTGTTTTTGGCGTAGATCAATCTCCTTGGGAAGTCCTATATTTAGGTCATTACAAACCATATCGAAATTGTCTAGAACTTGAACAATGCGTGATTGAATTTCGAGGGAGGGGACTGGGATTTTGAATTTTTCAGTATCATTACTAGAAATTTGTGGCATCTGCATATTATTAGCGATGTTTTGAAAATGTTCTTTATTATGAACTAAGTAATGATAGATATATCTTAAGTTGATATTTTCATTGTCTGAACTGTATGACCAAAATTCATTTTTAAAACTAAATGGTTCTGTACAGTATTCAAAATCAATAATTCCACGAGATTTTACAACAATTGCCTCTTCTATATGAATATCTTTATCGGGAATATCTCCATAGTTCACATCAGCGTAAGTCTTTCCTCCTGCAAAGATACGGATTGGTGCACCTTCTTTGTGAAGTAATTTCATCTGACTAGCTGTAATTTTAGTTCCTTTCCCTTTTTTAAGAAACTCATTTAACGTCTTCCACTCCACCTGATATACTTTATTGTTCTCCCCCCCCGAACCATCTTCATCAAAGTTCAAGAGATAATCTCTAAAATAAGAATATTGCTTTTGGCGTAAGGTCAATTCTGAGGTCAATTCTGAGGTCAATTCTGTAACATACTCAGTGAATTTGTCAAGTATTTGCACGATTTTTTCTTGAATTTCTAGGGGAAGAATGGGGATTTTGATTTTCCCCATAACATTAGACATCAGTTTTGGATTTCCCATTCCAGATGAAACATATTTCTTAGTTGAAATCGTTAAATAATAATAAACAAACTTTGTAAGGAGTTGGTCACTATTAATCTCTACTAATCCACAGACATTGGTGATACTAAATTTTCCTTTGCGATAAAAAACTGTTCCTGCGTTTGCCCCATCAGTTGTCCAAGTTATATACTCTCCATCGTATTCAAAACTTGAAATTCTTCCAATTTCCCCATTGTTAGCTGTTTGAGAAGAATATACTGGATATTCTCCTTTATTTTCTTCTAAGAACTGTTTTGACATTACCTTGCCACGAGATAATTTCGCTACATTTTTATCCCCCAACTCTTTCCACTCAACGGGACAGTTCTGGATTTCTTCTAGGATGTTCATCACTTACCTCCTTCCTTGGCTAGATTTTCAATGCTTTTAATTTCCTTGAGGTAATCTTTTTCAACTTGACTGAGGGTCTTGGCTTGGTAGCTCTTATATTCCTTATCTACCTTCTGCTTCATCTGTTCACGAGAGATAGAACCACTATTGTCCAATAAGTCTTCTCCAGTAGCCAGAAGAATGCGATCTACGTGAGCCACCCAGTCAGCCATGGTCATGACTTCTTCTCGCTCTGCCTGTCTTTCAGCAAAGTCTAGATATCCTGATACAAGCTGATTAAGCCCACGGAGTTCCTTTTCTGTCAGATAGTTCTTGGCAACTTTTGCTTCGGATAAAGTAGGAAGGTCTCCCTTAAAAGTGGTCAAGCCCATAAACTCCTTTTCACTATCAACACGGTTATAAATGAGTTCACTCGCAGTATTGTGGTGAATGGCATAATGCATCTTGTTTTGCACCGTCGCAAAGAATTTCTTTGCCTCTGGTGAGTTTGCATTGTAGTCACTAGATGTCGCGAAAAGATCTAAAACCTGACGGTAAAAGACTTTTTCACTTGAGCGAATGTCTCGGATTCTTTCCAGGAGTTCTTTAAAGTAAGAGCCTCCACCCAAGTTTTTCAAGCGCTCATCATCCATAGCAAATCCCTTGATCAGATACTCTTTCAAGACTGTCGAAGCATAGTGTCTGAACTGGATTCCACGAGGGGAACGCACACGATAACCAATCGCTAAAATCATATCGAGATTATAGTAGGCGACATTCCGCTGAACACTTCTATTACCCTCATTTTGAACTGTCAACTTATAGTTGACAGTTGCCTCTTCCGCTAATTCAACATCTTCAAAGATAGCCTTGATATGTTTACTAATGTTTTGCTTGGAAGTCTGAAAGAGCTCAGCTAGTTCTTGTTGGGTCAGCCAGACCGTTCCATTATCCAAGTGAAGTTCAATAGCGGACTCCCCATCATCAGTTCTATAGAGAATCACATCATTTGTCATGGCTAAGCTCCTCTACAATCTTATCTATCTCCGCACGCAAGTGGTCAATCTTGGCAACAGTCTCAGCAATTTCTTTATTGAGCTCATCGATATCAATCTTCTCACGTGTATCTTCTTGTTCGACATAGGTTGAGACAGATAGATTGTAGTCTTGCTCTGAGCCAATCACTTCATTATCAACAAGAGCTGCTTTATAGTCTACACTTTGATAATTAGTGAACAATTCAACAATATGCTCGATATTGCTATCTGTCAAGACGTTGTTATTGGTTTCTTTTTTGAATTCCTTACTTGCATCAATAAAGAGTGTTTTATTTTCAAGTTTATTCTTCGCCAAAACCAAGATCGTAGTTGCGATAGAAGTTCCAAAGAAGAGATTGTCTGGAAGGGCAATAACCGCTTCAACAAAGTTGTTATCTACTAGATACTGACGAATGGTCTTTTCAGCACCACCACGATAGAAAATACCTGGAAAACAAACAATAGCTGCTCGACCTTTATTGGACAAATGATTGAGACTATGCATGATAAAGGCAAAGTCAGCTTTTGACTTGGGTGCTAGTTTCCCTGCTGGCGCAAAACGGTCATCGTTTATCAGAGTCGGGTCTCCATCTCCCACCCATTTGACAGAATACGGAGGGTTAGAAACGATAGCATCAAAAGGCTTTTCTTCCAAATGCTGAGGATTTAAAAGGGTATCTCCTCGCTTAATATCAAAGTTGTTGTAGTTGATATTGTGTAAGAACATATTCATACGAGCCAAGTTGTAGTTGGTCATATTGATTTCCTGACCAAAGAAACCATCCTCCAAGATATGATCTTCGTATTGTTTTTTCATTTGAAGAAGGAGAGAGCCTGAACCACATGTTGGGTCATAGACCTTGTTAATTTTGTTCTTACCAACCATGACTAGTCTAGCTAGTAGTCTAGAGACTGTCTGAGGAGTGAAAAATTCACCACCACTTTTTCCTGCATTGCTAGCATAGTTGGAAATCAAGAACTCATAGGCGTCCCCAAAAGCATCAATATCATTTTCCTCAAAATTGCCAAAGTTAATACTATTGATACCATTAAGAATATCAGAAAGGCGTTTATTTTTTTCTGGAACAGTTCCACCAAGGATGTTGCTTCGTGTGTCCAAGTTATCAAACAAACCTTTGATATCATCTTCTGATTTGAAGCCAATCGCTGACTTCTCAATATCTTGGAAAATATTTGCCAATTCTTCGTTTAGATTTTCATTTTGCGAGGCGTTCTTGACGACATTTTCAAATAATTGACTTGGAAGGATAAAGAACCCCTTATCTTCAACTGTACCTGGTTTGAAATCTTGCTCAGCTTCTTGGTCACTTAAGCCAGCATAACGAAATTCTAAGTCCCCAGCTTCGTGCTCAGCACGGTCAAAATAGTCTGCCATGTGTTCAGAAATAAAGCGATAGAACAGAATTCCTAGGATATATTGCTTAAAATCCCAACCGTCTACAGCCCCACGCACATCGTCTGCAATCGCCCAAATTTTACGATGCAGCTCCTTGCGTTCTGCATTTTCTTTACTTGCCATTTTTATTTCCCTTAATTAATGTATTATCTTTTCTATTTTATCATATTTCAAGAAAAACCACTCGACCTAGGGAGGACGAGTGGGAGCGAAATTTAACACGAAAAAAGGGTACAAGCATGAAGGATATTACTAAAAGGAGAACATACTAACCAATTATCCTTTAAAACTCATAGATTACCTACCAGTATTCCCTATCTATTTTCTCCTCGAATGTAAATCCTTTAGCTTCTAATTCCTCAAGTTGCGGCTGAATCTTTTCAATGACAGACCTATTCTTTTTCATTTTATCTTGATTTTCATCCATCATAAGAAAATATTTTTTGTTTCTAGGAACAACATCAAAACAGTAATAACCCAATCCATTTGAAAGAATTCCCTGAATTTCCCAAAATACTAAGAACTCTCTGCCTCCAAACTGCTCCATGGCATCCCAGATACTTCTATCCCAAATTTCAAATTCATTAAATTTTTCAATTGAACTAAGATAGGTCAAGAGGAAGAAATCTTTTCGTCTTAGCTTAGAGAAATTTTCATTATTAATTTCTAAGTTTGAATAGTGAAGCCCTAAATCATAGAAGGTAAGTACTCTATGTTTTTCCATAAAATAAAGGACTTCAGATTGATCCAAACCTTCTTTTCTCAGAATAGTTTCCCAGAAATTCACAATTCTACCTATTATTTCCTCACTTAAAGGACTATTCCTCTCATATTGGGGAATTTCTTCATTTAACTTTTCTCCAACAATATAGTCCATTGCAGGGCTATTATAAAATTTCAGAGATTCCTGTATAGTAATACGTAGTAGTTTAGCTTTCTGATGTTCAGAAAAAGATTTATATTCACTTGAAAGATATTGATAAAAATCAGTCTTATGATTCCCCTCTCTTAGTTCTCTTGATAATCCCTCACTATCTGTCTCAAGTAATGTATCCAATTCCTCTTTTGTACGATTTAGAGATTCTTCATAAAGAAAATAGGCCGAGCTATTCTTTTTATAGCTTGGTGGATATTGGTTAAGATTTGACTGCTGAATATCGGACAGTATTTCTTGTATGCTTCGTCCAAACTTGAACAGCCATGTAAAACTAGTTTTTTCATCATCCTTGACTTTTATTTCTTCAGCCTTTAATAATTGTTTATATAATTCAGGATAAAAAAGGTAGGTATAGATAATCCAAAGTTGCTGTTCCTCCTGAACATGCCCTAATTTACCCCTTGAAAAGAATTCTTGATTGACATAGTCATTAAAATGATTTCTATCTCGCAAGTTTCTATTTTCAAAGCTAAACCTTCTCCAAAACTCATCTGACAATCTCGTACTAAATTTCTTTCCTAGCAAGTCAAAATAATCTTGCCAAATATTTGATGGATGAAGAACAAATGGTAGCTCTATCCTTCTATCAATTATTTTAGAAAGAAAATTATTGTCGTTAAGATGCACTTTCTCAATATCTCCAACAAAAACAATTGGAATCTTGCCATTAAGCAAGCTAAAAATTTTATAACTCTCCTCTTGTTGTTTGTTAGACATTCGATCAAAATCATCAATAACTAATACTTTTCGAGATAATGATAGACATTTAGAAGTTAGTAAACAACTGTAAAAACCATCTGATTTGATTTTAAAAAATTGATAGATTGCTACTAATAAAACAATACTCCCAATAATTAATTTAACACAAAAAGATTCAAAAAAAGAACTTAAACCCAAATCAACTACATTAGTCATTAAGATAGAAACTGCGACACATAAAACTATGAAAATCCTTAAAAGGCTATATACCAACGGGTGTAATTTTGAAAAAACAATCTCAATCGTTGAGCGGTTATCGCTTAATCTCCAAAAGTCTATCGTAACTAATTTTTTATTAGTATTCTTACCAACTTCAACTAGAAATTCTGTTTTCCCAGAACCCCAGTTCCCATTTAAGAAATAAGTTTTATTTTCTTCAAGTAATTTAGCAACATTTTTAGCTGCTACTGAAGTATCAATGTACTTTAATGTAATAAATCTATCATCCATAGTATTTCTTTCTAAAAAACAAAATATTTCATAGCGCCTACTTTTATAAAAATTATACCACGAATCCACCAAAAAACGCCTTTAGATAATAATATATCTAAGGACGTTTATTTTTTATCCAGCTACTGTTGTTACTTCTTCTACCTTTACTTTTTTCTCCTTCTTACTTGAGCCACTCAATCGTCGTTTACTATCTCGTATTGTGTTGAGGTCTTTAAGGAGTTTGGTCAGGTGTTCTTTTTCAGGATAGGCTTCTGCGCTGGCTGCGGTATAGCGCATAAAGAGGTCGTAGATGCTGGTTAGTTCGGTACGGACTTGTCTGGTCTTGCCGACTTCCTTGGCAGACTTATGAGCACGCGCCTGACTTTCCACCTTATCATACTCCTCCTGCGCACTGATTACCGCCGTCAGCATAGGCGTCAGTCCTAGACTGGTCGCTGCCGTGTGATAGGGTTCTTCGCTGAGGGTTTTAAGCAGACTCTTGATTTCTGCCGTTTCCACATCATTGCTATGCTTGGTGATGTCCTTGTACTTGGCAAAGACTGGTTTCAAGGTCTCATGGGCTTCTTTGAGTTGAGTCTCCTTAATCTTAGCAAATCCTCTATGAAGGGTAAAGAGACCGACTAGGGCACTGTCACGATTGCGATCGACTTCGGTCAGATTCGTCGCCTCTTTCTTTTCTACGATAGCTAGTTGAGCTTGGAAGTCTGCTAGCTTGCTCTTGAAGGAAGCAAGGTGCTTGCTATACATAGGCTCGTCCTTATGTGCCTTGGCAAAAACTTCTAGTAGTTGACCCGTGTCTACCATGAGACTTTCAAACTCACGGTTGGTAAAGTTGGTGTAGCTTAGAGGACGGATAGTGAATGTTTTTGTCATGATGATAGCCTTTCTATTTAACGAATCATTTAGTTTTTTCTTTATCAAACCAAGACTGGATTAGTTCTGGAAGATAGACCTGTTTTTGATCTGTTTTTACAATGCTTCCTTGTCTATCAGGTTGAATCAAAGGTCTATCCTTAAATACAAAGACTTGAAACAAAACACAGAACAACAATAGGAGCCCCCATAAAGGAAGTGTCAATAGCATACTCTCCTCATTTTCTTTATCTTTCTTCATCAGATTTTCTCCTTTAAGTTGATAAGACAATTCTAACAAATAGCAAAGAACTTATGACACTCATCCGCTCAACTGTCTACTTTATCGTCCCAACAGCACTTTTTCAGTCTATTTCTTACTTTTACAGGAGAATCTAGGCATTTCAAAAACAAAAAATCCCTATCTGACTGGAAACATATCCGTCTGTCAGATAGAGACTTTTACTATTTTTAGATTTTAACTCTTCTAGCTTTAGAATACATCTAAACTTTAGGAAAGACGACTATTCGAAAGTTCGAAGACCTCAAAACTTTCTCAGCTAGACCATTCGAAGCTTAGAATGCTCATAAATTTATGTATTTCTTACCATTCTAAGTTTAGAATGCATATAAACTTTAGTAAATTCATATCTTCGAAACTTCGAATAGCTACCTCCCCTACTCCAACTGGCTTTTAACCTTCTTCTTAGTCAAGATACGGTCGTTTTTGTTAGAGAGAGCTTGGATACGAGCTTCGAGAAGGATTTTCCGTCCAGCCTCTGTTCGTGTGTAGACGAGGTGATAACGTCCGATAGTCGGCGTCAGTAAGTCGAGAAATTTCTGCGCTTCTTCCTTGCGCTTGTCAAAAAGACTAGGCACGACATAGTAAGGTGACTGACCTTGTCGGACTTTCTCTGCCTTCAAGAGATAACGCTGGTTGTCCACTGGTGCAAAGAATTCTCCCACAGTCTGCGCAAACAGCTCCTTGTCCCTCATGTTTCCTCCCTTGAGATAGGCGAAAACCATATAGTTTTCTTTGTCCTCCTCTACCTGAACACGGGATTGATCATCCGTTAGATGCCCCGAATCTAGCAGAGCCTTTCGGATCTGCTCACCCAGAGATTGCAAACGTTTATAGGGACTCTTATAGCGGAGGTAGCGCCAAGATGCGAAGGCCAAAAAGAGGAGACAGGCTGTCGTAAGCCACCAAACTCCAGTCAGTCTCATTCTAAACAACAAAACCAATAAATCCACTGCCAACAAGAGCAATGACATGCGAACCCATTTTAATGCATCAAGCAAGAGCACGACTGGGACCTTCTGTCTTTGAGTCGCGACTTCTGTAACTATCTCGAACTGATCCGCTACGACAAGAGCATCTTGCCATTTTAGTCTCAAGCCTGCTCGATCCTTGGAGAGACTCTTAACTCGCTCATTGTACTCGCTGATTTGCTTTTTCTTAAAAGGGGGCTTTGGAAAATCCAAACGATCCAAACCGGTCTCAATACTCTCCTGATTATAGGCTAAGCCAAGAAAATGCTCCATCCGTCGCGACAAGGTCTGCAGATCCTGATTGCTCTCTGGTCTAGGCTCCTCACCAGGAAGAGTGATAAGTGCTTGCGCTTGAACGGCTACCAGATGCCAGATGTTGCTGGTCTTTTCTGGATGTCCCGGCCAGATACGAATGGCACGCCCGCGCATCTGGTTACTCAGCATAAAGCTCCCTACAAAGCTTCCGAGTATTAGGGAATTAACACAAGGAGCATCCCAACCCTCTCCGAGGAGAGATTTAGTTCCGACTAGGACTTGGATCCGCCCTCGTTGAAAAAGCTCCGTCACTGCCGCTACGATTCCCTTAGCTGAGCTCGGAAAACCAACCTGCACATAATCTTTTGGATCCAAGTGACCAATAGATGAGAAACTAAGATGAACCTGAGGCAAGAGTTCCTTCAACTCTGATGCCACATTGGTGGGAAGAATAACGACACTACCTGACAAGACAGCCAAAGATACAGCTATCTCTTGCTCCTGAGCTTTGCGACGAATGCTTTCAAAATAAGGGAGAACCCCCAACTGAGAAATGGTTGCCTGATTATCTCCCAGATAGGTGGCAAAATCCTTGCGAATATAGTCAGCTAGTACTAACTGTCTCAGTTCCTGACCTAGACTCTCATACTCTGCCCAGAAGATATCGGCAATGGCAGACAACTTCCCCAGAGATTGGGTTAAAAGCTGGTCAGAAGCCTTAGACTTAACCAGATAAACCTGACGTTTTTCCACCAACCCACGCGCCTTCAAGTCAGCCTCTAACTTTTTCCTGTATCCATCTGGATCCTCATACCAATCTGGTGTCTGATAGAGTATGCTCTGCAACAGCGTCTCCAGCCAGTAGAAGGTCAATGCTGGAAGCTTCTGGGTTCCCAGTAAATTTTGTAAAGAGGGAGAAATCGTTAATCCCTGAGAATACATATAAATCAATATAGCGGATAAGTACTTGGGATCTTCTAAGAGTATATCAGATGAAATATCCTCTTTGAGGACCTTAGACCCTGCTACAAATGTTTGAAAATCAGGATCGACTATAAGGTGATGAATATAGTCCCACTTAGTCTCCTCAAACCATTTGAGACGTTCCGCCTCTTCAGCTGTTGGTGAACACATATAGACAAAATCCTGATGAGGGCAAAGAGTGTCTTCCTTTACTAGTTCAGGTACCGTGATTTCTTGATCGATCTCCCCACACATACGGATATAGCGTTCCCAAAGTTCAGGCTCGCTGTCATAAGGTGGTGTCGCTGTCAGGGAGATGACTTGCAACTGTCCATACTGTTTGCGAAAGGCTTCCAGACTTTTCCACCATTCATTGCGCAGGTGGTGGCATTCGTCCAAACAAAGAGTCGCAACTTTCTGAGCTCTTAGGCTTGCAAGCAAATCAAACCCCACAAAATCCTCTGCTTCTCCATCTTCTTGTGATTGCAATTGGTTCATGGCGCTATGAAAAGCCTGATAGGTCACAATCGTTAATGCCTTCATCTCCTTTAAGTTTTGGGAAACGAGGTCTGAAAGCCTCTGACCCTCCCCTAGAAATGCAGTTTGAATCCTATCTACCCATTGTTCACGAATGGTGACAGTCGGAACTAAGATGAGGGCTGGGTTGGCAAAACGAGCGATTAGCTCGATACCAATGGTTGTCTTTCCAGACCCTGGAGCAGCCACTAGATGAACATGACCGTCTGCTTGATAGTCCTGAAAACGATCCAATACCTGTTTTTGATATTGGCGCCAGCTTCCTTTAAAGTTTAAACCTAACATGATACTCCCTCATTCTATTCCGTCATTTTCTTATTCTCATTTTACCACACTTATTTCTCCAGTCAGATAATCCAGATAGTTTTTCTCCACAAAATATGGTATAGTAGAATCATACTATCTATGAGGAGTTTACATGTCACAGGATAAGCAAATGAAAGCTGTTTCTCCCCTTCTACAGCAAGTCATCAATATCTCATCTATCGTCGGGGGAGTCGGCACCTTGATTTTCTGTATTTGGGCCTATCAGGCGGGTGTTTTACAGTCAAAGGAAACCCTATCAGACTTTATTCAGCAAGCTGGGCTTTGGGGGCCACCACTCTTTATCTTTTTACAAATCCTACAAACTGTTGTTCCGATTATTCCGGGAGCTTTGACCTCAGTGGCTGGGGTCTTTATTTACGGCCACATCATCGGAACTATCTATAACTATATCGGCATCGTGATTGGCTGTGCCATTATCTTTTACCTCGTCCGTCTCTACGGAGCTGCCTTTGTCCAGTCTGTCGTCAGCAAGCGCACCTATGACAAGTACATCGGTTGGCTAGATAAGGGCAATCGTTTCGAGCGTTTCTTTATCTTTATGATGATCTGGCCTGTTAGCCCAGCTGACTTTCTCTGTATGCTGGCTGCCCTCACCAAGATGACCTTCAAACGCTATATGATTATCATCGTTTTGACCAAGCCCTTTACCCTAGTGGTTTATACTTATGGTTTGACCTATATTATTGATTTCTTCTGGCAGATGTTTTGAGAATAGAAAAATCCGTTTGGTTTCCCAAGCGGATTTTTCTGTTTGTTTTATTTTGCGACACTCTTAGCAAGGACAAAGTTTCCAAGTGTGGCAGAACCATTTCCAGCAACTGCAGGTGTCACGATGTAGTCACGCACGTCTGGTACTGGTAGGTAGCCGTTGAGGAGAGCTGTGAATTTCTCACGCACACGATCCAGCATGTGTTGTTGGGCCATAACCCCACCACCAAAGACGATCACATCTGGACGGAAAGTTACAGTAGCATTGACCGCAGCTTGAGCGATATAGTAGGCTTGAACGTCCCAGACAGAACTGTTCAGTTCGATGTTTTCACCACGAATACCTGTGCGAGCTTCGAGACTTGGACCAGCCGCAAAGCCTTCCAAACAGCCCTTGTGGAAAGGACAAACACCGTTAAATTCTTTTTCTACATCCATTGGGTGTTTAGCCACATAGTAGTGGCCCATCTCAGGGTGACCGACACCACCGATAAACTCACCACGCTGGATGACACCTGCACCAATCCCTGTACCGATCGTGTAGTAAACCAAGTTTTCGATACGACCGCCAGCATTGTTACGAGCAACCACTTCACCATAGGCAGAGCTGTTTACGTCTGTTGTGAAATACATGGGTACGTTGAGGGCGCGACGGAGGGCACCAAGCAAGTCTACATTTGCCCAGTGAGGTTTTGGAGTCGTTGTGATAAAGCCATAGGTTTTTGAGTTTTTATCGATATCGATAGGACCGAAGGAACCGATGGCAAGGCCTGCAAGATTATCGAATTTTGAAAAGAATTCGATGGTTTTATCGATGGTCTCGATTGGAGTTGTTGTAGGAAACTGTGTCTTTTCTACAACATTAAAATTTTCATCTCCGACAGCACAGACGAACTTTGTACCGCCCGCTTCTAAGCTTCCATATAATTTTGTCATGATAAACCTCTTATCTTTGTTTTCTCTATTATAGCACATTTTAAAGGGCTAGATTTCTCAATATTTTAGATTTTCCTCTGTAAATCTTACCATCCAAGTAAAAACGAACAAACATAATATTTGTTCGTTTTGTTTTTAGATTTGATTTTCGAAGAGGACTAGGCTTTCACTTCGATGATAGCATCACCCTTGACAACTGAACCGCTTGCGACTGGTGTCACAGAAGCATAGTCAGCTGTATTGGTAACGATAACCATTGTTGTGTCATCAAGACCAGCTGCAGCGATTTTGTTTGAGTCAAAGGTTCCAAGAACGTCACCTGCTTTGACCTTGTCGCCTTGAGCAACTTTTGCTTCAAAACCTTCGCCGTTCATAGATACAGTGTCGATACCAACGTGGATCAAGATTTCAGCTCCATCAGCTGTCTTCAAACCAAAGGCGTGACCTGTTGGAAATGCGATCGATACTTCGGCATCAGCTGGTGCGTAAACCACGCCTTGGCTTGGTTTCACTGCGATTCCTTGTCCCATAGCACCACTTGAAAAGACTGGGTCATTAACATTCTCAAGAGCAACTACGTCACCAACGATAGGAGTTTGGATTGTTTCTTTTTGAGGAGTATCAGACTCTTCCACTACTGGCGCTTCTATTGTAGTTTCAGTAACTGTTTCTGCAATTGCTGTTGCGGCTTCATCAGCAAAGACAACTGCTGCTTTTGTTTTACCATAGAAATAAGTCAAGGCAAAGGCTGCAGCAAATGAAATCACTTCTGCAACTATATACATAGGGATTGAACCGGCTTTAATAGATAGGAATCCGATAAATCCAGCCGCTCCCAAAGAAACAGCAATGACATGAGTCAATCCTGCCACAAAGGCACCAACTGCTGAACCAGCAAGAGCACAGAAGAATGGGAATTTGTATTTCAAGTTTACCCCAAAGAGAGCAGGCTCAGTAATACCAAGGAAAGCAGAGACAGCCGCAGAACTTGACAATCCTTTAGTTTTAGCATTTTTAGTCAAGAAGTAAATAGCAAGAGTCGCTGCACCTTGCGCAACGTTTGCCATTGAAGCAACAACAAAGATGTAGTCACCAAATCCAGTACCGTTATTATTGTAGGCTGATAGCAACTGTGTTTCAATAGCAGGGAATGATTGGTGAAGCCCTGTCATAACAATCAATGAGTAGGTTCCACCAAAGAGCCCCATACCGAATGCACCTGTAGTATTATATAACCATACAATAGCATTAGTAATCGCATCAGATACTACTAACATCACCGGACCGATAACTGTAAAAGTTAGGAATCCTGTAATCATAACAGACAAGAGCGGTGTGAAAGTAAAGTCAACTGCAGATGGCAATTTCTTGTGGAAGAATTTTTCCAGAGTCGCCAATAACCAGACAGCCACAAGAACTGGAATAACTTGGTAAGCATAGTTTGTTTGTGTAACATGGTAACCTAAAATATCCCAAAAAGCTTCTTTACCACCCAAATCTGGAGTGGTCATGATCATACCAATAGCTGCACCAAGGAATTGGTTTGCCCCAAAGCGTTTAGCCGCTGAAATACCTACCAAAACAGGCAAGAACATAAATGGAGCAGCCGACATCAATTGAATCATCGCTGAAATCCCTTTGATAGCAGGGTACATATCTTCAATTGATTGAGGTCCAAATAAGTCTGGTGATGTCAAGAAGTTACGTAATGCCATCAAAAGACCACCTGCAACCAATGCAGGAATGATTGGAACAAAAATATCTGACAAAAGCTTAATCAAATCCATCAATGGATTAAATTTTTTGTCTTTATTCGCAATCTCTTTTAAATCATCTGTGGAAACTTCTTTCAAACCTGTTTTTTTGATGATTTCTGCATATACAAAGTTAACGTCTCCAGGACCAATAATAATTTGGTATTGTCCATTTGTGCTAAATGTACCTTTCACATCAGCATTATTATCTAAAGCTGCTTGATTCACTTTTGATTCGTCTTTTAATACAAGACGAAGACGAGTGGCACAATGCGCTGCAGCTACTAGATTATCTTTTCCAACAGCCTCAATGACCTCGGAAGCTACTTTATTATAATCCATAGCAATAATCTCCTTATAAAAATTTTGTAAAGTGTTTGAAAGCGATTTTATTCGCCCTACGACTATTATTTTATCATGTTTCTAAAATATGTCAAGCGTTTTGCAGTATTTTTATTTCCTTTCTTTTGTTCCTGATTATTCTTGCTCGTTTTTGAGGGATTTTTTCTTTTTTCTCAAAAAAATATCTTTATACTTGAGGAATAAAGGGCTTTATTTACATTTTCTTTCATTTTTTCGTGAAAATTTGCCAGATTTCCTTCGCTTGGTTTCTGGCAATCGTTTGACATATTTTTCTCTTTTTTAACATAAAAGACTTGCTTTTTTTGCCGAAAACGTTTACTATTAATAATAGAATAGAACTTATGGAGGAAAGATAAAATGGAATGGACAACCGAGCGCCGTTATAGACGCTATGAAGACTGGTCTAATGATGAAATCAAGCAAATCAAGGAAAAGATGGCACAATCTCCTTGGCATGCTCGTTACCATGTTGATCCTAAAATGGGGCTTCTCAATGATCCAAATGGCTTTTCTTATTTTGATGGCAAATGGATTCTCTTTTACCAGAACTTCCCCTTTGGTGCAGCCCATGGGTTGAAGTCTTGGGTGCAGCTTGAAAGTGATGATTTAGTGCACTTTACAGAAACTGGAGTCAAAGTTTTGCCAGATACTCCATTGGATAGCCACGGTGCCTACTCTGGTTCTGCCATGCAGTTTGGCGATCAGTTGTTCCTATTTTATACTGGAAATGTCCGTGATGAAAATTGGATTCGTCACCCTTACCAGATTGGTGCTTTGATGGATAAAGATGGCAAGATTACTAAGATTGACAAAGTCTTGATTGATCAGCCTTCTGACTCTACAGACCACTTCCGCGACCCACAAATTTTTAACTTTAAAGGTCAATATTATGCTATCGTCGGTGGACAGGACTTGGAGAAAAAAGGCTTCGTCCGTCTCTACAAGGCCGTAGACAATGATTATACAAACTGGCAAGCAGTTGGCGACCTTGACTTTGCTAACGACCGTACTGCCTACATGATGGAATGCCCAAATCTGGTCTTTGTAGGGGAGCAACCTGTCCTTCTCTACTGTCCACAAGGATTGAATAAGAGTGTTCTAGACTATGACAATATTTATCCAAACATGTACAAAATCGGGGCTTCCTTTGATCCTGAAAATGCCAAAATGGTAGATGTATCTCCATTACAAAATCTAGACTATGGTTTTGAAGCCTATGCAACTCAAGCCTTCAACGCTCCAGGTGGACGTGCACTAGCAGTAAGTTGGCTTGGGTTACCAGATGTTTCTTACCCATCTGACCGTTTTGACCACCAAGGAACCTTCTCATTGGTCAAAGAACTCACTATCAAAGATGGCAAACTCTACCAATATCCTGTCTCAGCCGTCAAAGAACTTCGTTCTTCTGAAGAGGTCTTCTCAAATCGTACTCAAACCAAAAACACCTATGAACTGGAGCTCAACTTGGAGGCCAATAGCCAAAGCGAGATTGTCTTGCTCGCTGATAAAGAAGGCAAGGGGCTTTCCATCAACTTTGACCTTGTCAATGGACAGGTGACAGTGGATCGTAGTCAGGCTGGTGAACAGTACGCCCAAGAATTTGGTACGACTCGTTCTTGCCCAATCGACAAGCAAGCTACTACTGCCACTATCTTCATCGACAAGTCAGTCTTTGAAATTTTCATCAACAAAGGAGAAAAAGTATTTTCTGGTCGTGTCTTCCCACATGCGGACCAAAACGGTATCCTGATTAAGTCTGGAAACCCAACTGGAACTTACTATGAATTAGATTATGGTCGCAAAACTAACTGATGTCGCAAAACTTGCAGGCGTCAGCCCCACTACCGTTTCTCGGGTCATCAACAAAAAAGGGTATCTATCTGAGAAAACCATTCAAAAGGTCAATGAAGCCATGCGAGAGCTAGGCTATAAGCCCAATAATCTGGCTCGAAGTCTCCAAGGAAAATCTGCCAAGTTGATTGGACTTATTTTTCCAAACATCAGTCATGTCTTTTATGCGGAGTTGATTGACAAGTTGGAACACCAACTCTTCAAAAATGGCTACAAGACCATCATCTGCAACAGCGAACATGACTCTGAAAAAGAACGGGAGTACATTGAAATGCTGGAGGCCAACCAGGTCGATGGTATCATTTCTGGAAGTCACAACTTGGGAATCGAAGACTACAATCGTGTGACGGCACCGATCATTTCCTTTGACAGAAACTTGTCTCCAGACATCCCTGTTGTCTCCTCTGACAACTACGGTGGCGGGGTCCTCGCAGCCCAAACTCTGGTTAAGACAGGCGCCCAGTCTATCATCATGATTACAGGAAATGATAATTCCAACTCACCTACTGGACTGCGCCACGCTGGCTTTGCCTCTGTACTCCCAAAAGCGCCTATTATCAATGTTTCGAGTGACTTTTCTCCCGTCCGAAAAGAAATGGAAATCAAGAATATCTTGACCCATCAGAAACCAGATGCGATTTTTGCTTCGGATGATTTGACAGCTATCCTGGTGATCAAAATCGCTCAAGAGCTGGGAATTTCTGTTCCTGAAGAGCTCAAGGTCATCGGCTATGATGGAACTTACTTTATCGAGAACTACTATCCTCACCTGACAACGATTAAGCAACCTATGAAAGAGATTGCCCAACTCACTGTCGATCTTCTCTTGCAGAGGATTGAAGGCAAGGAAGTTGCGACAACTGGTTACTTCTTACCAGTCACCCTATTACCTGGAAAAAGTATTTAAACACAAAAAAACTCAGACTGATTCGTCTGAGTTTTTTATAATCTTAAGTTTTCGAGATAGCGCTGGGCTGTCTCTAAGTTAAAGGTTTTGTCTGCGATGAGGCGCTCAACTAGGGGAGCAACTTCGGACTCACTAGCACCAGCTAGGAGAGCTAGGGATTTAGCCTGTAATTTCATGTGGCCTTGCTGGATGCCCGTACTTACCAAGGCTTTGAGGGCCGCAAAGTTTTGGGCGAGACCGATGGACACGATAATCTGAGCTAATTCCTTAGCTGAAGGATTTCCTAGTAGTTCATGACTGAGGGCTACACGAGGATTGAGACCGATAGAGCCGCCCTTGGTCGCTACCGGCATTGGTAGGGTCATCTCACCGACCAATTCTTCTCTTTCCATGTCCAGCGTCCATTGACTAAGGCCTTGATAGCGTCCGTCTCGACTAGCAAAGGCATGGGCCCCAGCTTCGATGGCACGCCAGTCATTACCAGTGGCAATCAAAATGGCATCGATACCATTAAAAATCCCTTTATTGTGAGTCGCTGCTCGGTAAGGATCAGCCTGCGCAAACTGGCTAGCCAAGGCTATTTTCTCCGCAATTTCTCGTCCTTGGTCCCTTTGGGGACTCAAGTAGCGAAAGGCGATACGACAGCTTGCAGTCACCAGAGAATCGGTCGCGTAGTTGGACAAAATTCCCATAAGACTCTGTCCCTGACTGAGTTCTTCTAAGACTGGTTTCAAGGCTTCCAGCATAGTGTTGAGCATATTGGCTCCCATGGCTTCCTGAGTATCGACATGGAGATACACAACGAGAAAGTCTGTTTCACCTTTGATCTGCTCTACACGCAAATCACGCGCCCCGCCACCACGTTTGACGATAGAAGGATAGGCTTGATTAGCAAGTTCCAAGAGCTCCGCCTTCTTGCTAGCAATTTTCTCTTGCGCTAGCTCTGAATCAGCAACTTGATAAAGGGCTACCTGACCAATCATCTGGCGCTCATGTACTTGAGCAGTAAAGCCACCTGCTCGCTTGATGATTTTGCTGGCATAGCTAGCCGCGGCAACCACTGAGGGTTCTTCTGTCACATAGGGAACTGTGTAGTCTTGACCGTTCACCAAAAGCTCTGGAATGATCGAATAAGGCAGAGAAAAAGTTCCCACTACATTCTCACTCAGCTGGTCTGCAACTGTCAAGCTGACTTGTTCATCCTGCTCCAGACTGGTTTGCTTTTCAGGACTAAGGAGCGCCTGAGCTTTCAGTAACTCAAGGCGCTCATGGTATGATTTTTTAGAAAATCCATTCCAACTTAACTTCATTATTTTTCAACCTTGCTATAACGGCGTTGGTGGTCGAGAATTTCAACCAAGGCATAGTCTTGATTTTCAAAACCTGCAAACTGGGCTGAACCAGATTCATCCAACTGCACCTCTTCAAAGAAGACTTTTTCATAGTCTGCAACAGACAATGCTGTACGTTGCTGGAGTTTGCTCAAGCGATCCTTATCAAGGTAGGCCTCATAGCCTTCAACCAGTTCTCCACTAAAGAACTCTGAAACCGCTCCACTTCCGTAACTGTAGAGGACAATTTTATCTCCAGCTTTCAAATTTTCTGCATTTTCCAAAAGGGAGAGAAGCCCAAGGAAGAGGGAACCTGTGTAGATATTCCCAATCATCTGACTGTAGAGAATGGACTTATCAAAGTTTTCTTGCAGACTATCCTTTTTTTCCTGAGACAAAGTCTTATCCATCATCTTGCGCAAGCCTTTTAGGGCTAATTTGGGATAAGGCAAGTGGAAGCAGATAGCCGCAAAATCATTCATAGTCCAGTCATAGCGTTTCTTGTATTCATCCCAAGTCGTCGTAAGACTGTCAAGATATTGCTGAGTTGAGTACAAGCCGTTTACATAAGGAGTAGTTGAATAGTTCGGACGCCAGAAATCCATAATATCACGCGTTTGGGCAACATTATCATTGTTAAAGGCCATGGTACGCGGATTTTGCGTAATCAGCATCGCCACACTCCCAGCTCCCTGAGTTGGTTCACCTGGAGCCGCTACACCATACTTGGCAATATCGCTAGCGATGACCAAGACCTTGGACTCTGGAGAATTTTCCACATGCAACTTGGCATAATGGAGGGCAGCTGTTGCTCCGTAACAAGCTTCTTTGATTTCAAAGCTACGAGCGAAAGGCTGAATGCCTAATAGGCCATGAACAAAGACCGCTGCTGCCTTACTCTGGTCAATCCCTGACTCGGTCGCCACGATGACCATGTCGATTTCTTCTTTTTCTTTATCTGTTAAAATAGAGTTACTTGCACTAGCTGCCAAGGTAACAATGTCCTCAGTCAGTGGCGCAATACTAATTTCATTTAACAAGAGTCCCTTGCTAAATTTTTCGGGGTCAACTCCCCTCGCTTCTGCTAAATCTTGTAATTTCAAGACGTATTGACTGGTCGCAAAACCAATCTTATCAATACCGATTGTCATATTTACCTCTGTTTTTTCATTCATTGTAAAAAATCGTTTCATCCTATTTTATCACAAATAGGAGCAAAAGAGAGAAAAAAGACTTGATTCACCAAATCAAGCCTTTGCTTTGACGGTCTTAGGAAGAGATTCCTCGTTGTTTTCGGATGTAGTAATAGAGCTTTAAAATTACCGTTCCACTTGCCATTCCAATGGAAATAACAAGGGCTAACATAACCACCAAAGTCGCGCTGGCAAGGGCATGGCTGTAATCTCCTGTCACAAAGAAAGCTGTCGTTCGATAGGAAAGATAACCTGGCACCAAGGGGGCAAGAATGGCCAAGACAAAAACTACCGCTGGTGTCTTATAGACAATACTTAAAATCTGACTGATGCAAGAGCCAATTACTGCTGCGATAAAGGTCGCGACAATAACATTGGTTGGTTCTTTGAGCACGAGATAGAGGAGCCAAACACCCATTCCCAAAATACCACCAGGTAGGAGCATGGAGCGTTGAACATTCAGTACGATTAGAAAGGTGATAATGGCGAGTAAACTCGCCACTGCTTGGAGCAAAATACTTGTTAGAGTCATCTTATGTCATCAAAACCAGGGCGACAGAGGTGCCAGCCCCTAAAGCGAGGGTAATGAGCAAAGATTCAAACATCTTGCTCATACCAGAGTTGATATGGTTGGTCATGATATCCCGTACCGCATTTGTCAGAGCAATCCCTGGAACAAAGGGCATGACGGCTCCTGCTATGATCAGATCTGCCGTCGAAGGAAATCCAGTATAGCGAGCCCAGAACTGGGCAATCAAGCCGAAAACAAAGGCGCCCGCAAAAGCTGTTACAAAAGGAATTCGGATAAACTTCTCGGCATAGAGAGAGAAGGCAAAACCAAACAAAGTCGCAACGCCTGCTCCAAAAGCATCATAAACATTGCCTCCAAACATAATCGAGAAGAAAGGGGCACTGAGGGTCGCTGCTACAGTCACTTGAAGCTTGCTATAAGGAAGGGCTTGATTGCCGATTTCTTTGAGCTTTTTAAAGGCTGTCGAGAGATCGATCTGCCCTCCAACAAGTTCTCGTGATACTTGGTTGACATCACAAACTTTTTCGATGTTATAAGAGGATGACGTCACCCGCTTCATCCGAGAAATATTAGTGTTTTCAATCGAAAAGAAAATAGCAGCGGGCATAGCAAGTACATTGCAATCCATAATCCCTTGTGAATGGGCAATGCGAATCATGGTGTCCTCAACTCGATGAATCTCTGAGCCACTTTTCAGGAGAATGGTTCCAGCTAGCATAATCACATCAATGACAGCATTTAACTCTTTTGATTCGTCCATTTTCTACTCCTATTTTCTACTCCCTTTATTCTATCACAAAAGTTCATGAAAAAAAATCTTTGTCATGAAATCATGACAAAGATTGGGTTAATTTCGTTCATTGCTTGACGTTCTACTGCCATCTGAAGAATCCGTTGTAGGGTTGCTACCTTGATTGTTACTCTGTGAAGGCGTCGTGTCTGTTCCTGAATTTCCGTGTTGAGACGAACTTGATGAAGAAGGAAGCGGTTTTGGTTTATAAATAGAAATCTTAACACGTGTTTTATTGAGATCTACCTTTTCTCCAGGTTTAGGGTCCTGACTAACAACTGTTCCTGCAGTAGTTCCTTCAGGAGCAGTTGATACTTCCACAACTTCGATATTAGCCTCTTTTACACCAACAATCTGAGTCAAATTGTTCTTAGTAAATTCGAGACTTGAACCAATGTAACTTGGCATCGAAACGCTGGTCACCTTCTTAGCAACTGTTAAGGTAATCGTGCTGGCTTTCGTGAGATCGTAAGTACTTCCTGCAGCTGGGGTTTGCCTAATGACTGTTCCTGGATCGCTTTCGCTAGATTCCTCTTCCTCGATCTTGATAAGATTTTCTGGAACCTTTTTCTCTTTGAGCTCTGCGACAACATCCGAGGACTTACGTCCTACATAGTTACTTAGTTGGAAGGATTGCTTACCTGATGAAACGATTAGATTTACTTTGCTTCCTTCTTTTCGACCGCTTCTAGCTTCTGGATCTGTTCGAATGACGCGACCTTCGGCTACTGTGTCGCTGGCCTCGGTCTTTTCTTCACCGACTTCAAAATTAGCTTTCTTCAGTGTCTCTTTAGCTTCAGCAACTGTCTGTCCCGATACATCTGGAATAGCAATAGTCGCTGGAGTTCGGGAGAAGATCCAAATCAAAGAGGCTGCAACTAGCAAGGCACTGGCCAGTAAAATCATGTAGCGAGCTTTAAACTTCCGTTTTTTCGTTGGTTTTGGTACTGGTGCTTCATCTACCACCTGATGAGTCTGCTGTTTTGATTGAGGTCGCTCTAATTGTGGCTTAGCCTTCGGAATAGAGGTCAGAGTGCTTTGTGGAACTTTAGGCAAGGTCTTGGTATCAACCTTGCTTGCCTCATCAAAGACTAGCTTTGGTTCTCTCCTACGATTGTGAGATAAACAACTCGACAAGTCCACATACATTTCTGATACAGACTGATAGCGATCTGTTAATTTCTTGGCCGTTGCCTTGATAACGACATTTTCCAAAGCTTGTGGTACTGCTGGATTCTCAGCAATAACAGATGGGAGTGGTTTTTGGAAATGCTGGAGGGCAATAGTCACTGCACTATCCCCATCATAAGGGATATGTCCAGTCAACATTTCATAGAAAATAATCCCCATAGCATAGATGTCACTCTGCACAGTTGCCTTGGAACCACGGGCCTGCTCAGGTGAGAGATAGTGAACTGAACCGAGCATGGAGTTGGTCTGTGTCAGACTGGTCTCTGCAAAGGCCACGGCAATCCCAAAGTCTGTAACTTTGGCAGTTCCATCTGGTGTCAATAGGATATTTTGAGGTTTCAAATCTCGGTGGATAATCCCTCTCGTATGCGCCAGACGCATCGCCAAGAGAATCTGTCCCATAATACGGACGGCTTCTTCGTTCGAGAGAGGAGAGTGTTCTTTAATATAACGTTTGAGGTCCAGCCCTGCCACATACTCCATAGCTAGATACTGCTGACCGTCTTCCTCACCGATATCTGTTATTCGAACGATATGGGGATGATCCAGATCCGCCATGGCTCTCGCTTCACGTTGAAAACGTGCCACAGCAATCGGGTCCGTCTGATAGTTAGTCCTTAGGACCTTAACTGCCACTTCTTCCCCGTCTAGGATCAAATCCTTGGCCAAGTAAACATCCGCCATGCCTCCTCGACCAATCTGTTTGATAATCCGATATCGTCCGGCAAAAATCTTGCCGATCTGGATCATTCTACTTCCTCCTCATTCATGTGAACAAGGGCAACCGTGATATTGTCTAAACCACCTGCATTGTTGGCAAAACGAATCAAAGTTGCCGCCTTGTCTGCCAAGGAAATATCACTTGTTACAATATCGTAGATATCGCTTCCTGAGATCATATTGGTCAAGCCGTCACTGTTGAGCAAGAGGTAGTCTCCTGACTCTAGGCTAACCATGCCAAAATCTGGTTGAATTTCATCTTTTTGCCCAATGGATTGGGTAATGATATTTTTCTGCGGATGAATTTCTGCCTCCTCTGGAGTTAGCTGGCCAGCCTTTAGCAGAGCATTAACCAAAGAATGATCACTTGTGAGCTGGCGATAATCTTCACCACGGATCAAACCGATACGAGAATCACCGATATGGGCATAAATAGCTTGATTTCCAATAATGGCTACTGCTTCAAGCGTTGTTCCCATCCCCTTATAGGCTTCGTCTTTCCCCATCTGATGAATTTTTTGATTTTCAAGTTCCAGATAGTGGGCAAACCATTCACGGACCTCATTGACGGTGTCGATTTGGGTATCAACCCAAACCACGCCCAGGTCTGTTACCGCCATCTCACTAGCGATATTGCCTGCACGGTGTCCTCCCAACCCATCAGCCAAGAGGATCATGGTGCGTCCTGCTCGGTTGACAAAGTGATTGACATAGTCTTGGTTATTTGTTCGTTTCTGACCAACATCTGTTAATAATGCTATTTCCATTGTGTCAGTTCCTTCCTAATCAGATATCTTGCGGAATTGGCTGATAAAGAATCCATCACTTCCGTACAATTCAGGAGTGATTAAGATACAGCCGTCCTTCAAAATATCCTTGCATTCGTGTTCTAGTTTAACCTGCTCAAACTCGGGGTGACTTTCTAAAAATGCCTCAACGACGTGAAAGTTTTCCTCTGAGACGATAGTGCAAGTACTATACGTTATTATACCACCTTTTCGTAAGGTTTGACAAACACTACCTAGTATTTCCAGCTGAATTTGCTGTAATGTTGCGAAATCCGCCGTTTCTTTATTGTATTTGATATCTGGTTTGCGACGCAAAAGACCAATTCCAGAACAAGGAGCATCTACTAAAATCTTATCAAACGAATCCTTCCCAAAAAACTCATGTACTTTTCTGGCGTCCAATTTTTGCGTTTGCACTCGATCTGCTACCCCCAAACGTTGGGCGTTTTCTTGGATCAAGTCCAACTTGTGATCATAAAGGTCCAAAGCCGTCACCTTACCCGATGTGAGGTAAGAGGCCATATGGACTGTTTTTCCGCCAGGAGCGGCACAGGCATCCAGTATCTGCTCATCACCTTGTAGACGAAGGGTCGGAGCAACCAATTGACTGGACTCGTCTTGTATGGTAATGGCCCCTTCTGCGAACAAATCATGTCCTGCAAAGTGACCTTGCTCCTTGACCAGACCAGTGGTTGCCAAGAGAGAATCACTCGCCTCTAACAAGGCTTTGATTTCCTCCTTTCGGCTCAAGTTGGTCACCCGGATGCTGGCTTTGTTGCGCACCAAGAGACTTCCAAAGATGGCTTGTGCTCGCTCTTCCCCGTACTCTTCCTTAAGTTTAGACACGAGCCAAACTGGGAGAGAATAGGTAATGGAATCACGCTTATTTTTTCGCTTAATGCTGTCAATATCTGGCCAGCCTTCTCTCAAAATACGACGAAGAACAGCATTGACCAATTTTTCACTGCCTTTTTTACGGGCTTTGGCTAGCTCTACCGCTTCATTAACAACAGCGTGATTAGGAATCTTATCCAGATAGCGGAGTTGGTAGGCGCTCAGAAGGAGCAGGATATAGAGCCAGTTATCCAGCTTATCCCGGTCTTCGATAAAGTGGGACAGGTACCATTCTAGAGTCAGTTTTCGGGCTACCGTTCCGTAGACAATCTCTGTCACCAAACCCTTATCTGCTACCGAGATTTGACTCCCCTTGAGGTGTTTATTTAATGCAATATTTGAATATGCTTGATTAACAAAAACATCCTCTAGCACTGCAAGAGCTAGACTTCTAGCCGTTTCTACTTTAGTCACCAAATCGTTCTCCTACTGTCAATGTCCGTCCCACTCCGTTGAGGAAGGAAGCGATATCCATCTTAGGCTTCCCAGCTGGCTGGACTTGCTTGAGAGACAGAGCCCCTTCTGCCGTAGCGACAATCAATTCTTTCTTGCCGATAGAGAGAATCTCACCTGGAGCTCCCTGACTTTCTACAGGTAGGGCTTCATAGATCTTAAAGCGGTCTCCCTTGAGAAAAGTATGGGCAACAGGCCATGGATTCATGCCTCTGATTTGGTTAAAGAGTTGAAGGTTAGTCTTATTCCAGTCCAACTTTTCTTCCTCTGGTTTGATATTTGGTGAGAAAGTGACCTGGCTTGGGTCCTGAGGCACAGGTTTGATCTCCCCAGCAATATAGGCAGGAAGGGTGTCCAAAAGCAAGTCACGACCAACAATCGCTAATTTTTCAAACAAGGTGCCGACATTGTCCTCATCTGTAATAGGAATACTACGGCGGGAAATCATATCTCCTGCATCCATTTCTTTAACCATTTCCATAATGGTCACACCAGCTTCCTCATCCCCTTGAATCAGGGCATAATGAATGGGAGCTCCACCACGGTGTTTTGGAAGAAGGGAAGCGTGAACATTGACTGCAAAGTCCATGCTATCAAGAAGTTTGCTTGGGAGAAACTGCCCAAAAGCAGCAGTGATAATCCCATCAGCTCCTAGCTTCATAATGGCTTCCATCTCTGGACTTCCAGATAATTTTTCAGGCTGGTAGATAGGAAGGCCTGCTTCTTTTGCAGCCTGCTTGACTGGGGTTTCTTGGATTACTTTTTTACGACCGACAGCGCGGTCTGGCTGAGTCACAACAGCTAGAATCTCGTAACGGTCATCTGATACCAACCCCTTCAAAACTGTCGCTGAAAATTCAGGTGTCCCCATAAAGATTAGTTTTGTCATTTCTTCTCCTTCTTATAAAAATTGCTGCGGTTCGTAATCAATACTGAGACGAAGCTCGCTATTTTCCCTTTCTTGAGTTAAGGCCAGAACCTGATTTAGAGTCGGTCCCAGCTCATCTTCTAAACGGTATTTAATCAAAATCTGGTAATGATAGAGGTTGTGGGTACGGGCGATGGGTTTTGGCGTTGGTCCAAGGATTTTACTAGTTTCCGATAAACCTGAGCGCAAAATTCCCATGACTTCATAGGCACGTTTGACAACCTCTTCTTCTTTCTTGTGAGAGAGGGTAATCCCAATAGTGAAATAATAAGGCGGATAGCCGAGTTGGCGCCTGATACTCATTTCATAAGCATAAAAACCTTCGTAGTCTTGGTCTTTGGCAAAACGAATGGCATAGTGCTGCGGATTGTAGGACTGAATCAAGACCTGCCCAGCCTTTTCTGCACGACCTGCGCGACCAGCCACCTGGGTTAAGAGTTGGAAGGTTCTCTCAGAAGAACGGAAATCAGGTAGATTTAAGGCCGTATCCGCATTGAGAACTCCGACCAGAGTCACATTGGGAAAATCCAAGCCCTTGGCAATCATCTGAGTTCCCAGCAAGATATCTGCCTCCCCTCGCCCAAACTGGTTAAGAAGAGCTTGGTGACTGCCTTTCTTGCGGGTCGTATCCACATCCATCCGCAGAATGCGAGCCTGAGGAAAGAGCTCTGCTAGCTCATCGTAGGCTTTCTGAGTTCCCGTCCCGTAGTAGCGAATGCTGCGACTCTGACAGTTGGGACAGACATGAGGAATTCCCTTGGAAAAGCCACAGTAATGGCAGTTCATGGTCTTGGTATCCATGTGTAGAGTCAGAGAAATGTCACAGTTGGGGCAGCTATCTACCGTCCCACACTCTCGACACATAACAAAGCTAGAATAACCCCGACGGTTGAGCATGAGGACTACCTGCTCTTTTTTAGCCAAACGGTCTTGAATGGCTTCCAGCAAAGGAGGGGTAAAGTTTGATGTCTCATTCTGCCCGATATAGTCCCGAAAGTCAATTACTTGAACCTCAGGAATAGTGGCTAAAGGATTGGCCCGTTGGGTTAGTCGCAAGTGTTGATAGACGCCTTTTCCAGCACGCGCACGACTTTCTAAGCTCGGTGTTGCCGAACCAAGGACTAGGGCTGCTTGATTGTACTGGGCCCGTAGAATAGCGACCTCTCTAGCATGATAACGGGGATTGCTGTCTTGTTTGTAGCTAGCTTCATGCTCTTCATCGATAATCATGACACCTAGATTTTTCAGAGGAGCAAAGATAGCTGATCGGGCGCCAACAACAACTTGGGCATCGCCACGTTCAACCTTGCGCCATTCATCGTACTTTTCACCATTGGACAGACCTGAGTGGAGAATGGCTACTTTCTCACCGAAACGAGCAATGAAACGCTCCGTCATCTGTGGCGTCAGAGAAATCTCAGGAACCAGTAAAATAGCTGTCTTGCCCTTGTCCAAGGCTCCTTGGATGATCTGTAAGTAAACCTCCGTTTTCCCACTTCCTGTAATCCCTTGAAGGAGGAATGGAGGCTGTTGACTACCAATAGCACTGACAACAGCATCACACGCCTGTCTTTGTTCAGGATTCAATTCCAAAGGTTGGCTGGCTTCAATGCCTTCAAAATAAGCAGCTGAACGTTGCACTTCCTTTTGGACTATGGACACAGCACCTTGTTCCACAAAGAAGTTGACTTGCTCCCGCGAGTAAGATTCTAACAAACTAGCCAGAGGGGCAATTTCAGGATGAGACAGTAAATAGTCTCTCAGCTCTGCCTTTTTCTTAGCACGCGCAGAAATCTCAATCTGCTCTAGTCGAGTAGCATCAACCTCATACCAAGTCTGGGTTTTGACCTTCCTTTGATCGACTGCTTGGTATTCTAGACGGAGTAGCCCTTTCCTAGTCAAACGCATCATTTCTGCCTGCTTGGCAAGGTCTAGAGAAGAAAAGGCTAGCGAATCTTCTGAACCAAACAGACGCTCTCGGTCTGCCTGACTGAGACCTTCTAGAGGATAGAGAATCTTATCATAACTGGAGTTTAAAAATCCTGGCAACATGGCTTTTAGAATGGAGATTTTGTAAGAAAAGACAGACTTGCGTAACTCCTCAGCCAGCCAGAGTTGCTCTTGAGTGAGAACCGGGGAAAAATCCAGCACCTCCGCAATTTCTTTCAAGCCCTGATCAGCCACTTCTTCATCCGACTGGAACTCCAAACCTAGCACAATTCCTTGGATCAAACGATTGCCCTTGCCGAAGGGGACATGGACCCGCATACCGACTTCCAGCATCTCTACAAATTCTTCAGGGACCTTATAACTATAGGGCTGGTCCGTCTGCATCAGGGGAACATCCACGATAATCTTTGCGATAGCCATTTTCTCACCTCCTTCTTGTCAGTAAATTCTTGCAATAGAAAAAATAAGATTGAGTCCCCCCAACCTTAAATTTTTTCACCATCTTCTTTTTCTTTAGCGATTTGCTCTTTGATTTTCTTTTCTTCTTCTTCTCTGCGGCGTTTTTCTTCTTCGATACGAAGACGAACCGCTTCACGTTTTCCTTCTGGATCTGGGTGAATGGTTACATTTCCAGACTCGATTTCTTCTAAAGCGCGAAGAGTTGATTTTTCAGACTTAAATTCTTGAGTTGCTGGCGCGCCTGCTTCTAGTTCGTGGGCACGTTTTGCTCCCAAGATTACGAGTGAATATTTTGATGGTACCTTGTCTAGCAAGGTATCGATAGAGGGTTTTAACATCATTTGCTTGTACCTGTTTCCTATAGTTTATCGAGTAGTTGGAGATTTTGGCAACATCTCCTGGTAGTGACCAATGACACGGTCCACACGGAAGTGTTCTGCTTCGATCACACGCTTGACACGTTCAGCAGCGAGGGGCACCTGATCGTTGACAATGGCATAATCATACTCACGCATGAGGGCAATTTCTTCCTTGGCTTTTTCGATTCGTTGGGCAATCACTTCAGCGCTATCTGTTCCACGACCTACCAAACGATCCTGCAATTCATCCAAATCTGGTGGTGTTAGGAAGATAAAGACAGCATCTGGAACCTTTTTCTTAACCTGAAGGGCTCCTTGAACTTCAATCTCAAGGAAGACATCGATTCCCTTGTCTAGGGTTTCGTTGACATAGGTCAGAGGAGTTCCATAGTAGTTACCGACATATTCTGCATATTCCAACATCTGACCTTGACGGATTAGCTCTTCAAACTCTTCACGAGTACGGAAGAAATAATCCACTCCGTCCACCTCACCAGGACGTTGCGCACGCGTCGTCATCGATACAGAGTATTGAAATTGATTCTCAGAACTCGCAAAAATCTCTCTTCTAACCGTCCCTTTCCCAACTCCTGAAGGACCAGAAAAAACGATTAGCAAGCCTCGGTCTGCCATTATGTCTCCTTTAGTTAGTCTGTGAAATAAAGTAAAATTTCTCTCGGATACTGATGATCGCGTCAGTTATCCTTCTACAGTCTTTCTATCTAGTGTAACAAAAAAGCAGTAATTTTTCAACTGCTCTTTCTTATTTATTTAGCATAATCTACTGCACGAAGTTCGCGGATCACGGTTACCTTGATATTTCCTGGGTAATCGAGATTGTTTTCAATTTTCTCACGAACTTTGTGAGCCAAGATTGTGACTTTGTCGTCCTTGATTTGTCCTGGATTAACCATGATACGGATTTCACGTCCTGCTTGAAGGGCAAAGCTATTTTGCACCCCTTCAAAGCCATTTGCGATTTCTTCCAAATCATGGAGACGCTTGATATAGCTTTCAAGAGACTCGCTACGAGCACCTGGACGCGCTGCACTTAAGGCATCTGCTGCAGCAACAATCACTGCAATGACGCTTTCGGCTTCGACATCACCGTGGTGGCTAGCAATAGTATTCACCACAACTGGGTGTTCCTTGTACTTACGTGCCAATTCCGTACCAATCTCAACGTGACTACCTTCAACCTCGCGGTCAATAGCTTTCCCGATGTCGTGAAGGAATCCAGCACGACGGGCAAGAGCTGCATTTTCACCAAGTTCACTCGCGATGATACCAGATAACTTAGCAACCTCAATCGAATGACGCAAGACATTTTGTCCATATGAAGTACGGAACTGCAAACGTCCCATGATCTTCATCAAGTCTGGATGAAGGTTTGGCGCACCAATCTCATAGGCAGCAGCCTCACCATATTCACGGATTTTATTGTCAATCTCTTGACGGTTTTTTTCCACCAACTCCTCGATACGAGCTGGGTGAATACGGCCATCCTTGAGCAACATTTCCATGGTCATACGAGCAATTTCACGACGAATCGGATCAAATCCTGACAAGGTTACCACTTCCGGTGTATCGTCGATAATCACATCAACCCCTGTCAAACTTTCAAAGGTACGAATGTTTCGACCTTCACGACCGATAATGCGACCCTTCATGGTATCATCTGGTAGGTGAACTGTAGAGTTTGTTGACTCCGCTACATAGTCACCAGCGATACGCTGCATAGCTTGCACCAAGATATCTTTAGCAATCTTGTCTGAACGTTCCTTGACTTCTTGCTCAGCCTCACGAATGCGACTAGCAATTTCCTTGCTCAAATTTTCCTCTGTCTGAGCCAAGATAATATCTCGAGCCTCAGTTTGGGAAAGGGAACCGATACGTTCAAGTTCAGCTTCTTTTTGTCTTTCGACTTCCTCTAATTGCTCTTCACGTGCATCAAGGTTTTTTGCTCTATCAGAAATACTTTGTTCTTTTTGTTCAAGTGTTTTTTCTTTGTTCGTCAAATTGTCGTCTTTGCGATCAAGACTCGTTGCACGTTCCGTCAAACGACTTTCGATTTGCTTGAGTTCCTGACGTTCTGACTTAAATTCAGCGTCCACTTCTTCACGGTATTTTCTGGCTTCCTCTTTGGCCTCCAATAGTGCTTCTTTTTTAAGAGACTTGCTTTCACTCTTGGCTTCATTTAGTAATAAATCCGCTTCGCGCTCAGCTTGTCCTCGTAAATTAGTTGCTTCTTGTTCAGCATTTAGAAGCATCAACTCTGCAGCTTCTTGAGATGATTTCATCTTAGCTGAGATGCTGACATATCCAATGACTAAACCAATGATGACGGCAAAAACAGCAATCGCAAGTGTCATGATTTCCATGTTTTTACCTCATTAAATTTGTTTATCGAATGACATACATTCCTTAATATTCTATCATAAAAAACCGATTTCCACAAACCCAAATTGAAGAGTTTTGTGTGAATTTTAGGACTACAGTTTCTTGAATTTTTGAGGAGATAATTCAGTGTCGCTATCAAAAAGTTCCACCGAATCTCTACAGCTATGGATTATTTATTGTTGTGCCAAATAGTGTTCCACTAGATTCAAACATTTTGCTTTCAAGTCTTTGAAAATTCACTTTGGGAAATTACAACTTATCTTCAAGATCAAATTTGTCATAAATTAACTTTTTTTATTTAGTTGTATCAATTTATTTCTTAAATATTAGTTTATCCTCTTCAACAGCTTTTAAAATATACTCATCAATCAATTTATTATCTTCTTCATTTTTTGAAAATAGCGTTTTAATAATAATTGGAGTTCTATGTTCTAATAGACGATGGATAACATCATCACTTCTATCATGGAACCAGGTCCAATCTACTTCAGGATAAAGACCTTGAATATCTTCTTCAATATCTTTTAAAATCTCAAAATCAGAAAAATATCCTTTTCTACTTAAGTTGTATAAATCTGATACAGATTTTTCTCTTGGGTCTGGGAAAGTTTTAACCCCCTCGTCTCTTTTATCATTAATTCTTTTAATCAAATGATGGTAGATTTTATTTTGTATCTGAGGAAAATCATAGACATTCGAACTCATCAGATCAATTACTTTGTAGTAAATAATGTTCTCTGATTCTTCATAAGCTTTTAGAGTATCTAGAATATCATCTTTAACATCCTCTTCAAAATACTTAAAAAAGTGGCATATCAAATCAGAATATTCTACAATACTTTTTACATCATCATTTTTATATTTTATTCTTAAAATATCTGTATTAAATTTTTCGAGTACTATTATTGCAGTTTCCTGATCAGTTGAGCAGTATTCTAGTAACTGCGAATAGAGTGGATACATTGAATAATATAACGAAAAATTTTTTTCCAAAATTTCATTTAAATGTTTATTTACAATCCCAATTATCTTAGATTTCAATGAATTTTTATCAATAGCATCCATATTGGCGAGAACTATTTTAATAAGTCCCCTAACTTCCTCTCTCCAATTATAATACAGTGTTTGAGTATTTAAAATATCTATTACTCTTTCTATGTCAATATCATCAACAAGAGGAAGAAAAGTTAGTATATTTTTAAGTTCTCGGAGGTTTTCATCTTCAGTAATTTCAAGTCTTTCTTGAAGATAAGCAATTCGATTCAACAAGTAGTCTTTCGCTTCCTCAGTAACTTTTATTTTGCTAAATGAATAGTTTCTAAAATATAAATTTACAATCTTAAAATCTATACTCGGCAGAATTAATTGAACATCATCCAAATCAAGATTTTTAAGCCAAGAGGCTGTTCTATCGAAAATACTTGCCTCAGGATTTACATATGAATTATCATAACTGAGTAATAATATTTCTAAATATCTATTAATGATTGATTTATAAATCTTATAATGTTCAACACATAAACAATTTAATTTTAAAAAGTTATAAAGATTTTTTATTGTAAACTCCGCATTAAAGAGATGATTATTATCAGACCATCCTCCTCTTCTATAGTTTTCATGCTCTTCACGAATTTTATCAAATAGTTCATTAATAGCTTCTAATTTTCTATATAGAAAATTAAGGTTGAGGATAGAATCTCTAAAATATTCTATAATTTTTTTCTCATCACCTGTAACCGAGTTAATAATTTGTTCCGTTAGTTCACTTAACTCTCCATCATATAAAGGTTTAGCATATCTAAATTCTTTTCCATCATCAAATCGATGCATTGGAATATGCTTGAAATTAAACTCACACACAAGGAAATTAAAATAGTCTTTTTGACGAAATGCTATATTCGCTAACTCTCTAAACTTTGCTTTTGCTAAAGAATATTGTTTTTCTTTATACAACTTAAAAGCCTCACTTAAGAAGCGATTCCCCTCTAAATCTCTAGGTTCATCAATATCCATATCTAGAAACCGGTTTAATAAAGATTTTTTATATACCATATTTCGTAATTCTTCATGACCATCAATTTCAAACCTTAATTGATTATTTCCAAACCAGCGATATTCATCATCCCAGTTTAAAGCCCTTTTCTTTAAAGCAGAATATCTAGAAAAATCTTTCGCATCAATAAAACTAAGTCTATCTAAAAAAGCAAGTTGATTCCATAAATCTTCAGCATTCTTTACCGTGATATTCCTATTTTCAGCAAGAATTTCTAAAAATCTCTTTGTACTAAAATACTTTTGGTGCTGATTGTCCGTTTCTTCAACTGAAGAAGTTTCGTTAGAAACAATGATAATGCCTTGTTTCTTATAATACTCTCTAATAATCATGGAAGTTTCTTCAGGTGTATAAAAATAGGCAAATTTAGCATCCAATTTAAATGTATTTTGAATCATTCTAAAAATTGAATTAAAAGTCGAATCACTTAGAGAATACCCCACAAATAATAAAGTATGATTCATTATCAATGACTGGATTAAAGTAGAAATCATTGGGAAGTTCAAAGGATAGTCCAAATAATCTTCTTCTTTCAAAACAATATTTTTCTTACTGAAGTCTCCATGCATTTTAATCAAGTATCTTTCCGAACTCGTATAGGGGATGTCTTTATCTTCAGCTACTACATTGTATTTTAACAAACCACTTTCAAACTGACTCTCCAGAAGTGAATCATAGTTTGTTGAATAATATGTTTTGGTGCTATTTTTTCTATTAATTTATGTAACTCATTTGGTTTACTTAATCCCCTCTTAAAGAAAATTTCTTCTATCTTTTTTGTGTACTGATTGTTCCCAAAAGTATCATAATAATACTGTGCAATTCTCAGAGGACTATCTGTTCTTTCTTCTGGTAAGTTCAACTCTTTTTTTAATGATTGAATCAATTCGCCCCAAGTTGGTAAATTAGAATTTGCTGAAATCCCTGCACCGACAAACAAAATTAAAGAATTTTCTTTAATAGAATTCTTTAGTTGAGTTATAGATAAGTTATAATTTTCTTCCATATTTGAACCATCCTATCATTAGCTTGTATTATCTAAATACAAATTATCCTTCGAAATTTTCTTCTTTTCTGTTATATAATCATAAATAAGGGTTTATCATTGTTTATAAATATAAAAATCTGTTTGTCTTTTATATTCAATTTATGATTTTTAATATTAACAATTTTCTTCATTATACCACAAAATAAGAGTTATAAAGCGGATTCAAGGGACAAGAATCTAGTTATTATACTAAAATTTTTCACTGATTTTTTAACTTAGGAAGTCTGTCATTCTCCAAAAAATTTTATCTTCAATCTGCTAACTAAAATTTCTAAAATAAAAAGCCCACTTTTCAGTAGGCTTAGTAGTGATCTTTGAAGGACAAGAAAGCCACGCTATCCCCATCTATCATATAAATCAAGCGATTTTCTGCATCAATGCGACGTGACCAAGCTCCTTGGTAGTCATACTTGAGTGGTTCTGGTTTACCAATTCCTACAAAAGGATCGCGTTGAATATCCTTGATTAATTTATTGATTCTCTTTAATGTATTCTTATCTTGGTTTTGCCAATAGCAATAATCCGCCCAGGCATCTTCTGTAAACTTGAGTAGCATTTCTCACTCCTCAATCACATGTACCTGAGTGCTTCCAGCACGAACTTGAGCCATTCCTCGCAAGACCTTGTCAGAAAGTTCCTTGTTCTGAGCGATTCTCAGGGTTTCCTGAATACTGTCCCATTCGCTCTTTGAAAGGACTACAATATCCTCATCTGGATTTTTATTGACCACCGTTAAAGGCTCAAATTCATCGTTTACCTTCTTCATGTAGTCCTTTAAATGATTTCGGAATGTTGAGTAAAGAACTGCTTCCATAACCATACCTCGTTTTACCTCTTTTCCACTATTATACACGAAAAGAAAGAAATTGTCAGGAACTTGTACAAGATTTTTCTTTTCTATCTATTTATTCGAAAATCTTCTAAAAAAGCCTACCTTTCAGTAGACTTAGTTTGATTCTATTCTAATGGGTACTCTGCCGAAATTCTGCTCTGCTATACCTGGATTCCCTAGTTGGTAAATCTGGTCTGCTTTTTGGGTCATGGCATCCCAAGGTTCTTTACCAATTCGGCTGACTAGTTGGACTTGGTCTTTCAGAGATTTGAGGTGTTGTCTGCCTTTTTCGGTAAATCCAAGGACATGGATGCTGTCTGGCAAGTCACTTTCTCTGGCTTGCACCAAGATATAAGTCAAGAGGCGTCTGACACGCGCCTTGGTGTAGCGTTTGGTGGCAACTGCCTCGACCAATTCGTCAACAGACTGAGCCGTCTTGATAGCTTCCTTGATGCGCACAGCCATTTCTTGATTGACCTGATAGATGGTCGTTAGGTCTTGATTTGACAAAATTTGATAGCGGAGCAAGGGAAAATAGTCATCCCAGCTCACCTTACTAGCCTGCTCAAAGAGGGCAAGAGAAGGCATAAAACGGTCTAAGAAATCTTTGTCTGATTGATGCTGGCGGATAGCTGTCGCTGAAGCAAAGTCCACATCCTTATCTACAGAATGGTAACCCGCGCCCTGGCGTTGAATTGGATGAACTTTGATGTTTCGTCCTGCAATTGCCTTGGCATAAGCTAGAGCAAGGACATGATTGGGGGTATTGCCTGAAAAATCAAGACCTGCAAATTCCTTCCACATGGCTTGGGTTTTTTGAGGATAGGAGAGGGAATCAGGCAGATTTTCCACAAATTTCTCCATCTCACTACCTTGTTCTGTGTATAAGTCAGCGATTTTTTGATAATCTAAAACTTCTTCTGTCCCAAAAGCGAGACTATCAATGCCCAACCGAGCCAAGATATCCACAGCCCCTTGGCCAAAGAAATCCGCCGCCTGAACACTGACTAAAAAGGGCAATTCCACTACTAGATCCGCTCCATTTTCCAGCGCCATCTGGGCTCGTGTCCACTTGTCCACGATAGCGAGCTCGCCTCTCTGCATGAAATTCCCAGACATGGCCACAATTTTCAGTCCCTCCGCCTGATCCAGCAGGTATTTGTGCCCATTATGAAAAGGATTAAACTCCGCGATAATACCTGTGATGGTCATGATGTTCTCCTACTTCTGCGCGACGAAAAACCAACGGGTACTTGTCTCTGTCGGCTCCTTGTCCTCAAAGTCCGCATAGAGTTTGAAGGACTTGAAACCAGCCTGTTCCAGCAAAATATCATAGGTCAAGACCTCATAGGTCCGCTCCTCATGCACTTCATCGTGGCGACTAAAGGAACCGTCCGCTTCCTTGAGAAAGAAGGTCAACTCATGCACGATGGAGTGAGGAGCTTCGTCCTCATAGGTATCCCAAAGCATGGCAAAATCTTCCGCATTTTCATGGTAGGAATAGCCTGGAAAAACCTCATCTGTCTGGTAGGTCGAATGCACGTCAAAGATGAATACTCCGTCTTCATTGAGGGCATTATACACTTCCTTAAAGACGTCTCCTACCTTCACCTCATCCTGCATGTAGCAGATAGAGTCCGAATAGCAAGTGACAAAATCATATTGACCAGCCTTGGACAAATCTAGCATATTGCCTTCAATAAAATCAATCTTTTGCTTGGCTGAAGCAGCTCTCCTCTCCGCAATCTTCAGCATATCCGCGCTCAAGTCAAGTCCTGTCACATCAAAACCAGCCTGAGAAAAGCGCACAGACTGGATGCCTGTTCCACAAGCCAATTCCAAAAGCTTCTTTCTCTCCTTGGTCTTAGGCAAATGACGCAGCGAAAAATCCGTCCATTTATCGTATAAACTATCATCCATCACAGCATCGTAAACAGCCGCAAAGGTTTCATAAGTTGCCATAGTCATGATACCAAGTCCGCCCGTAATCGGAATGAAAATTAGGAGCTTGGACTTAGGATCCTGATTCAAGACTAAGCTATCTATTTTCCGACGATTACAGGACGGGTTCAAATCCTTTCTAAGATACAAAGAGCGTTAAAAGCAAGGAGAAAATAGGAAACTTTCTGCTGTATCGTCAGATACAAAGGAAGTTTATCTTTTTCTCGCAGCTTTTAGCTCGTGTTCAATTCTGAAATGAACAAAACACGACGCCCTCACCTTTCCATCAATTTCTTTTAAAATAAGCAAAGAAACCCAGTTGACTACAACTGAGTTCAATTGTAACGCTATAGTCTTTTCGTTTGCTTTTAGTACTAGGCAACGAATTGCAGGCATAACTACAGTTAGGCAAAATGAGTTAACGCCGTAATAAAAGATAAAGGAAAAGACTATAAAGTTTCAGATAAGTCTACAGACTCCGCCTCATGCCATAGTTTTTCTAGGTTATAGTGGGCACGCATTTCTTCTGAGAAGATATGCACAACGACACCGCCTAGGTCCAACAAAACCCAGCCTCCCGCTGCATCGCCTTCGACATGGCTGCCTTTAAAGCCTGCTTGAGCTACTTTTTCACGGATATTGTCAGCGATAGCGTCCAACTGACGGCTATTCATCGAGCTAGTGATAACAAAGTAGTCTGTCACGCTGGTCAAATTCTGTACATCAAGTGCGAGGATATCCTCCGCGCGTTTCTCATCAGCCGCTTTCACGACTAGTTCTAGTAATTCTTTTTCGTTCATTTAGTCCTCTTTCAAATAGTGCACAAAGGCGTTATAGGTTTCAAGGGTTTGGGGATAGATAGGGAATCCCTGATGAGCTAGATGCTCCACGGTACGAGCTGTTTCGTAGGCCACTGCCTTATTGAGGGATCGCTCAGCAATCTCACGCGCCACATCTACCCCTGGAAAGGCGCGATTATGCTCGATATAGTCTGCGACGTAGATAACCTTATCAAGATCAGTCATCTGACCAGCCCCGACTGTATGGATTTCAATAGCTCGCAGGATTTCAGGGTCTTGCAAATTCAAATCTTCTTGAATCTTGTAGATGCCAACCATCCCATGCCAGACATTATTGCCCCAGTTTTTAAGGTCAGGGTCTAGCTGATAACGGTCAATCAAGTCTAGAAATTCCTGATCTGACAGCTTTTTAGCATAGTCATGAAGAAGGCCTGCTAATCCTGCCTTCTCGGCATCTACTCCAAATCGCTGGGCCAGTTCTATGGCTGCACTCTCCACCCCCAAACAATGGGTTAAACGTTTTTCGGGTAGAAGCTCTGCCATTTTTTCCAACAAAGCCTCACGAGAGCAGTTGATATAGTCTTGATAGTCCATCAGTAGAGCCCCTCCTTCTCAATGTAGTCTAGTACCGGCTGAGGTAGGAGAAAGTTTGGCTTCCGTCCTTGGGCAATGAAGTCACGCACCATGCTAGATGAGATATCCATGAGAGGCACATCCACCCAGATAACTGGGTAAGAAGTTCCAGCCTTGTAGCGTGGGCGCTGAACCCCCACAAACTGAACCATGTCGACCAGCTCATCAATTCGGTACCACTTAGGCAGATAGTCCACCATATCAGCCCCGATAATGAAGTAATAATCCGTATCTGGATGTTGCTCTGTCAAAATCTTCATGGTGTCGTAGGTGTAGGAAATGCCCTTGCGCTCTAACTCAATGGTTTCAATGGCTAAGCCTTCAATTCCCTCAATCGCCAACTCAAGCATCTTGAGCCTATGGTGCTCGGGGATGGTTTCCTTTTTATCTACATGAGGTGGTTGGCATTCGGGCATAAGCAGGACCTGGTCCAGTCCCAACTGTTGTCGTACTTGGTCCGCCACAACAAGATGGGCATTGTGAACAGGGTTGAAATTTCCCCCTAAAATCCCAACTTGTTTGCGTTTTTTCTCCTTGATTTCTGGCTCCAACTCTACTTTGGTAAAGGGAGTCAATAATTCGATTGCCATAGGCTCGTCTTCCTTTAATTCTCTGTAAAAACAGTTGTTTGGAGTAGGTTTTAGATTTCTTTGACTTTCTTGGAAATCTTGCGATTTTCTTTCTTGCTGGATTGTTTAAACAAGATCAAGATGCGTCCGATTTTTTGGACAGTATCCGCACCGATTTCTTCTTCTAAAATTTCAGCTACTTCGTGGATGTTTTCATCTGTGTTTTGTAAGAGTGTAACCTTGATCAATTCGCGAGCATCAAGAGCTTGACGGACGCTGGTTTTGATTTGGTCGTTGAGACCATTTTTCCCGATTTGAATGATGGGTTTGAGGGTATGTGCCTGACTGTTGAGGAAGGCACGTTGTTTCGATGTTAATGACATAATTTCTTTAAAAGAGTTTCTTTTTATACTTTTCTGAAGTGGTGACGGACGTCAGCAAAGTCCTTCGGACTTTCATGACTAAAATTTGAGCCTAAGGTCTCAAATTTTCCGCAGTTGGTACAACTCCTTGTACCAACTGACACCACGGCGAAAAGTATTCGTTATAGGCTCGCAGAGCTCGCCCTAATCCAGACAACCCTTTCCTTTCTGTGTTTAAATGATTGCTTTTCGTGTGACGACGGCGACGCCTTCTGGTGCCCAGACGGCGACTTTGGCGGTGCCTGTTACGCGGATCCAGCCCAGACCTGAGATGACTAGATCAGTCTTGTCCTTGATATTAAATACATGCTGGACTAGTTTTGGGAAATCTTCTTTTTCCTTATTGTTAGGTGGTGTGAGGAGGGTTCCGAGGTGCTTGTCATAAAAGGCACTAGCGCCTTCAAGCTTGGTACGGTGGAGTTTGAGTTCATTGTCAAAGAAGGCTGTGAAACCTTGCTTTTCTCCTGAAATGAAGTCAAATCGTCCCAAACCACCTAGAAACAGGGTTTGTTCAGGGTTAAGCTGATAGGTTTTGGGCTTGATTTCCTTTTTAGGGCTGACATACTTGAGATTTTTAGCCGTCAAGTAGTGGGCCATCTGGTGGCGGTGGATAATCCCTGGTGTATCGTAGATATAAGATCCGTCGTCAAGCGGAATCTCGATCTTGTCCAAGGTTGTCCCTGGGAAACGCGAAGTCGTGATGACATTTTGGTCACCTGTGATTTCTTGGATAATGGCGTTGATAAGGGTTGACTTTCCAACGTTGGTTACCCCAACTACGTAGACATCGCGGCCCTTACGGTAGTGCTCGATTTTGTCAATGACTTCCCTAATGGCATGTTTGTTTTGGGCTGAAGTCAGGACGACATCCACAGGACGAAGCCCTTCTTCGTGGGCACGTTCCATGAGCCACTGGCTAATCTTGCTCGGCTTAACTGACTTGGGCAGGATATCTTTTTTATTTCCCACCAAGAGGACATCATTGCCCGATACAAAGCGTGGTAAGCCTGGAATAACAGAGCCATTAAAGTCAAAGATATCAATGACATTGACCACCAAGGCATCACTGTCTCCCACCTCGTGCAAGAGTTTGAGAAAATCATCGTCCGTCAACTGGACATCTGTGATTTCATTGTAGTGGCGGAGACGGAAACAGCGTTGACAATAGACTTCGCCTGTCTCCAAACCTTTTTCGAGTGCCGACTGGGGGGTAAATCCAAGACCAGCCTTGTCTGTCGTCTGAATGGTTGCTCCACAACCAATACAGAGAATTTCTTCCATAGTTAAATTCCTTTTTTATATGTAATCGGTCCGTACTTTTCAGTGATTTTGCGCATGACACGGCGCTCACGAGCTCGGTTAATCTGCGTTTTGATGGAGTCGTGTTGAACCAAGGGTTTGACTAAAATCGAGCGAATACCTGCACGGTGCGCTGCACGAATATCCGTCATAAGTTGGTCGCCAACCATGACCACTTCATTTTTCTCATAGTGGAATTCCTTCATGGCACGGTCTATCCCAAATGTGAAAGGCTTCAAGGCCCAATAAACGTAATCAATCCCAAATTTCTCAACTGCACGTTGAACTCGTTTTTTGGTGTTATTTGAGACCACGATGATGCGAATGCCCGCGTCACGGAGGTCATGTAGCCATTGCTTCATTTCTGGAGTCCCGTCAGGGTTGTTCCAAGCAATGAGGGTATTGTCCAAATCGACCAAAACAGCCTTGATTCCCTGCGCCTGCAGGCTTGGGACTGTCAGATCATAAACTGCTTCCACAGCAAAATCTGGCATATAGTTTTCAATTGCCATTCTGGCTCCTTTTTTAATTTCTAGCAATTTTCTTTAAACATTGGGCTAAGACTGCCCATAAAATGAGACTAGCTATCAAAATATAAATCCAAGCATTCGGTTCATCTGCAAACGGTAAAGGAACATTCATTCCGAAGAATCCTGTAATAACCGCAAGGATAGCTAGCAAGACTGAGATAATTGTCAAAGTTGTCAAATTATCATTCAAATTATTATTTAGGATGTTGTTGTAAGAGGCTGAGAGTTGTTGCAAGACTTGAGATATTAAGTCTGTCATTGAAACCAACTGATGGGCTTCAATCATAGCATCGTCAAACTGCTCTCTTTCTACCTCATTAAGATTGCGATAAAGAGCATGCCCTTGGATATGTTCCAAGAGGAGACGATTTTGTTTGGCAGCAGCTGTCAGGTAAACCATACCGGTTTCCAAGTCAGAAAGGGCAAAGAGATTTTTTTTAGTTGTTTTTTGACGAAGAAGTGCACTGATTTCATCCTTACTTTTATCCATCTCTTCAATAACTGGATAATAAGCATTACTAATAATCTCTAAACTGGCAAAAAGAAATTTGTAGATTGAAATAATTTCATGGCTTTCAAGGTAGGTTGCCATGCGTTTAATCACATAAGTATTCTTGTGATTACTAATTGTGATCAGTCGTTGCTTTTCAACGATAAAGGTCATCGGAATCGCTTCATAATATTCCTTGTCTTTTTCTAAATCAAGAACATTATAAATGAAGGTTACCGTCCCCGTTTCACGGTTATAATCCATGTGGGCTCGTTCATTTCTATCTAGAGCATATTCGATGGTTTCCTTGTCCAATCCATAGACGTCAGAAAGATCTTCCATGTTTTTAATCTTGTCCACATCAAGGTCTATCCAAGTACAATCATGACCTAGTTTTTTCTCTACAAATAGCATACTCTCTCCTTTACCAAACTCTTTCTATTGTACCACAAATCTGCCAAAATAGCAGACCTACTCTGTACGAGAGAAGTTGCTAACAACAGTGATATTTCGGTTAGGAACAAAGTGAAGGGCTTGGTCGTCACTGCGAAGTTGGGTCGTACGAATTCCTACACTGACAACCTTTCCAGATACGGTAATAGGACCATTTGTGAGGACCACTTCGTCGCCCACATCGAGCTGGCGTTCAAAGAGGATGAAAAAGCCGTTGATGACATCGGATAGAAAGCCTTGTGCCCCCATCCCAATGGCAACCCCAGCAATTCCTGCCCCAGCAAGGAGGCTGGAAACTGGCAATCCTAAAATGGACAAGATACAGTAGATTAAAAAGAAATAAAGGGTATAGTTAAAGATATTTTCAAGCAAACGAGAAATGGTCTTCTGTCTGCCAGCATCCCGATTTGAAAATTTAAGCGAGGGCTTGACAATCTTTCGTACAGTCGCATGAAGCATCTTTTTAGCTATATAAAATAACAGAAACAAAATCAAAAGAGAAATCAGCTTGGTCAAGACATTCTCTAATACAGTTGTTACATCCAATTTATCAAGATAACGTTGAAAAAATTCTTGCATACAAAACTCCTTTTTAGTATTATACCACAAATCATCCCGTTCAAATCCCTCATAAATATTCCGATATTCCCCCAATCTCAAAAAAAGACTTGCCTCAACGGCATATTTATACTATAATCATAAACAATACATTTTGAAGGAGACTATTATGAAAAGAATCATTCGAGCCTGGAACAAGGCCAGCCTCATCAAACGTATCCTAATCGGCATGCTTCTGGGAGCCTCTCTAGGGCTACTTTTTCCTAATCTGTCGGGGCTCGGCATTCTCGGTGACCTATTCGTTGGGGGTCTGAAAGCCATCGCTCCTGTCTTGGTCTTTACCCTCGTCGCAAATGCCCTCTCACAACATCAAAAAGGGCAAGATACCAATATGAAGACCGTTATTTTTCTCTATCTACTCGGTACCTTTGCAGCTGCCTTGATTGCTGTACTGGCTAGTTTTCTCTTCCCGGTCCAGATTACTCTCAGCAGTGCGAGCACAGAGATTGCCCCACCAGACGGCATCGGTCAAGTTCTCAGCAACCTCCTACTGAATCTCGTGGACAATCCCCTAAACGCTATCGTCCAAGCTAATTATATCGGGATCCTATCATGGGCTGTTGTCTTTGGACTTGCTATGAGGGAAGCTAGCAAAAACAGTAAGGAATTGCTCAAAACCATGGCAGGAGTAACTTCCAAGATTGTGGAATGGATTATCAATTTGGCTCCTTTCGGAATTATGGGCTTGGTCTTCAAGACCATCTCTGATAAAGGAATCACCAGCCTTGCTAACTACGGAATTTTGCTAGGACTCTTGATTGCAACTATGGCTTTTGTGGCCCTTGTCATCAATCCCCTCATTGCCTTTCTCTTTATGAGAAAAAATCCCTACCCTCTTGTTTTTAAATGTTTGCGTGTCAGTGGAATTACAGCTTTCTTTACTCGTAGTTCTGCTGCTAATATTCCTGTAAACATGAAACTCTGCCAAGATCTAGGACTCAATCCAGATACCTATTCTGTTTCTATTCCCCTTGGCTCCACTATTAACATGGCTGGCGCAGCCGTAACCATTAACATTCTCACTCTAGCTGCAGTCAATACTCTAGGAATCTCTGTCGACTTTGGTACAGCTTTTGTGCTCAGTGTCGTCGCTGCCATTTCTGCCTGCGGAGCTTCTGGAATCGCTGGTGGATCACTCCTCCTCATTCCCGTCGCTTGTAGTCTCTTTGGGATTTCAAACGATGTTGCTATGCAAGTAGTCGGAGTTGGTTTTGTCATCGGTGTCGTTCAAGACTCCTGCGAAACTGCCCTAAACTCTTCTACCGATGTTCTCTTCACAGCAGTAGCTGAGTACGCGTCTGCACGTAAAAAATAGATTTTTTAAGACAAGTCTTCCAAGCCTTGTCTTTTATACTCTTATTCTAGTATTATAGGAAATTCTCATGTCTATCACCCAACGTACGACAAAACTAATCTTAGCAACCTGTCTCGCTTGTTTTCTAGCTTATTTTTTAGATTTGTCTTCAGCTGTTTCAGCTGGCATTATCGCCCTCTTAAGCCTATCCGACACGCGCCGAAGCACACTGAAATTGGCACGTAACCGCCTCTTTTCCATGCTCCTAGCGCTCGCTATCGGTGTTATATCCTTTCAACTGACAGGTTATCACATCTGGAGTCTGGGCCTCTATCTGGCTCTCTATGTGCCTCTAGCCTATAAAATGGGGTGGGAAATTGGCATCACCCCTAGCAGTGTCTTGGTAGGTCATCTCTTGGTACAGGAGTCTACTTCTCCAGAACTCTTGCTCAATGAAGTACTCCTCTTTCTCATCGGAACAAGCTTTGCTCTGTTGGTCAACCTTTATATGCCTTCTCGGGAAAAGGCCATTCGCAGCTACCACCTTCAGGTCGAAGAAAAGTTAAAAGACATCCTGCTTCGCTTTAAATACTATCTGTCAAGAGGAGACGGACGCAATCAAGCCCAACTCGTTGACGAATTAGATGAGCTCCTCGATGAAGCCCTCAAGCTAGTTTATTTGGATTACTCGGATCACCTCTTTCACCAGACGGACTACCATATCCACTACTTTGAGATGAGACAACGGCAAAGTCGTATCCTGCGAAATATGGCCCAGCAGATCAATACTTGTCACCTAGCCGCCAGTGAAAGTTTGATCTTAGCCCAGCTCTTTGCTAAGATTGCTGCCCAGCTAAGCCAGGCCAATCCTGCTTATGACTTACTCGATGACATCGAACGCTATCTGGAAGTCTTCCGCAATCGGAGTCTCCCGAAAACACGCGAGGAGTTTGAGACCCGTGCCACCCTCCTGCAACTACTACGCGAAGCCGAAACCTTCATTCAGGTCAAGGTCGATTTTTATCAAAAATATGGAAACTAGAAAAACCTCAGAAGAATTCACATACAATGATTTCTCTGGGGTTTTTAATTTACCTTTGACTTCAATTACCTTTACTATATGAAAAAATCCACGAATCGATTATATTCGTAAAACTTTGCTAGTGGAGCGCCTAGTCAAGTTCCATAGAAACTTGGCGTTAGCTACTTAGATTGTTACACAAACAAATAAATTTCCTGAACTATGACACTACGTTTTACAAATGAAATCGATTTGTAAAACGTAGTTACGACGGAAAAATCCACGAATCGATAATATTCGTGGATTTTTCCTAGTGAAGCGTTTAGGTAAGCCACCATAGCAGTTACCGATTGTTAGATTACGACACTGAGTTTTACAAATCGATTCCATTTGTAAAACTCAGTTAGTGAGGTAGTTAGGCAAGTCTAATAGGGCTTGCCGTAGTCTACTTAGATTGCTATGCAATCAAGTAGACTTACTGAATCACATCTTCTCTTCCAACTCTACATCTGGATACTTATCCGCAAACCAGCGGAGGGCAAAGTCATTTTCGAAGAGGAAAACAGGTTGGTCGAAACGATCTTTGGCCAAGATGTTTCGACTTGAAGACATGCGTTCGTCTAGGTCCTCTGGCTTGATCCAACGAACCGTCTTTTTACCCATTGGGCTCATGACCACTTCCGCGTTGTACTCGCCTTCCATGCGGTGTTTAAAGACTTCAAACTGGAGTTGTCCCACAGCTCCTAGCATGTACTCCCCTGTTTGGTAATTTTTATAAAGCTGGATAGCTCCTTCTTGCACCAGTTGCTCAATCCCCTTGTGGAAAGATTTTTGCTTCATGACGTTCTTGGCTGAAACCTTCATGAAAATCTCAGGTGTAAAGGTTGGCAGTGGTTCAAATTCAAACTTGTTTTTTCCAACTGTCAAAGTGTCCCCAACTTGATAAGTACCGGTATCGTAAACCCCGATAATATCACCTGCCACAGCATTGGTTACATTTTCACGACTTTCCGCCATAAACTGAGTCACATTAGACAGTTTGGCACTCTTCCCAGTACGAGGCAGGTTAACACTCATCCCACGCTCAAACTCACCCGAAACGATACGGACAAAGGCAATACGGTCACGGTGACGAGGGTCCATGTTGGCTTGGATTTTAAAGACAAATCCTGAGAAGTCCTTGTCATAAGGATCAACAATTTCTCCGTCTGTTTTCTTGTGACCATGAGGTTCTGGAGCAAACTTGAGGAAGGTCTCAAGGAAGGTCTGCACACCAAAGTTAGTCAAAGCTGAACCGAAGAAGACCGGTGTCAAGTCACCTGCAAGAATGGCTTCTTCCGAAAACTCATTTCCTGCTTCATTCAAAAGCTCAATATCATCCTTGACTTGCTCATAAAATGGGTTACTTCCAAAGAGTTTGTCCCCTTCTTCCAGACTGGCAAAACGCTCATCTCCTTTGTAGAGCTCCAAGCGTTGGTTATAGAGGTCATACAATCCTTCAAAGGCTTTCCCCATCCCGATTGGCCAGTTCATTGGATAACTCGCAATGCCTAGGACTTCTTCTAGTTCTTGCAAGAGATCCAGCGGCTCACGACCGTCACGGTCCAATTTGTTCATAAAGGTAAAGACGGGAATACCACGGTGTTTCACAACCTCAAACAATTTCTTGGTTTGGGCCTCGATACCCTTGGCAGAGTCCACAACCATGACGGCAGCATCCACCGCCATCAAGGTACGATAAGTATCTTCTGAGAAGTCCTCGTGTCCTGGTGTGTCGAGGATGTTCACGCGCTTGCCATCGTAGTCAAACTGCATAACAGATGACGTGACCGAAATCCCACGTTGTTTCTCGATATCCATCCAGTCAGACTTGGCAAAAGTCCCTGTTTTCTTCCCTTTAACCGTACCAGCCTCACGAATCTCGCCCCCAAAGTAGAGCAACTGCTCAGTGATAGTTGTTTTCCCGGCGTCCGGGTGAGAGATGATGGCAAAGGTACGGCGTTTCTTTATTTCTTCTTGAATAGTCATAAGTTCTCTTTCTTTGATTTTCTATTTTTAGTTGTTTCAGTAGCTAAGAATGATGTTTACATTAAATTTTACCATTCCTTTCAACTCTTCATTATATCGGATTTTGGGGAGTTTTTCAATTGCTCATCCGATGAAAAGGCAAGCTAGAGTATAGATTTCACCTGATTTCTCTTTTTCCACCGTTTCTTGAACAAGATATCAAAGAGAACCAGAGCCAGTGAGAGGATGGCCGACACAAGGAGGTACTTTAGCCATAGAGGAGCATTCGAGATAAACGGTGTATCCCTTAAGAGACCATAATTTCCACCCGTCACCTGATTAACCCCAACTAGAAAGAGGTTGAGGATAAAGGTATAGGCTACAATCATATATTTCTTGAGCAAGGTCTTGTCATAGTGATTCATCAAGTAAACCAAGGAATTCACAAGAAGGGCATAGTGGCCAATCAAAAATGAAAAACTGGTAATATGGGGGAAATCATAGGGGTCAAAAACGGGGTAAACCAAAGCAAAGACCGCTCCACTTGCTCCTAAGAGGGCAAAATATTGCTTGCTCCGCCATTTATCTGGCAAGAAAACCACCGCAAACATCGCCAAACGGCAATGATAAAAAGGAAGGCTATTAGAAAAGGGAATGCCAAAACCAACATACCAACTATAAAGTACTAATAACTGGAGGATCTGAATCCCCTTAAACAAGTAAACAAAGCGTGGATTCTTGTGATAAGCAAGCGCCCCATAAATACAAAGCACTAAAAGAAGCATCATAACCCCATACCAAAAAAGCGGAATGGGAGGAGGGACCGTCTGAGTTCTGGTGATAAATTGATGGAACATATTTTTATCCTAACTCTTATTTTTTCTTTTTCTAGTTTAACCATTATAGCGAATTAAAAGCGATTTTTCAATTTCTATTTCTTTTCAGTTTGGCTCCCTTATTTATAGGAAAATATGGTAAAATAGAACAGACTAAAAATCATCATTTCACGAAAGGATGCAAGATGAAAATTACGCAAGAAGAGGTAACACACGTTGCCAATCTTTCAAAATTAAGATTCTCTGAAGAAGAAACTGCTGCCTTTGCGACCACCCTGTCTAAGATTGTAGATATGGTTGAGTTGCTAGGCGAAGTCGACACAACTGGTGTCGCACCTACTACGACCATGGCTGACCGCAAGACTGTACTCCGCCCTGATGTGGCCGAAGAAGGAACAGACCGTGATCGCTTGTTTAAAAACGTACCTGAAAAAGAAAACTACTATATCAAGGTACCAGCTATCCTAGACGATGGAGGAGATGCCTAATGACTTTTAATCATAAAACTATTGAAGAGTTGCACAATCTCCTTGTCTCTAAGGAGATTTCAGCAACTGAATTGACCCAAGCTACACTTGAAGATATTAAGTCTCGCGAGACATCTATCAACGCTTTTGTCACTATCGCTGAGGAGCAAGCTCTTGCCCAAGCCAAAGCCATTGACCAAGCAGGAATTGACGTGGATAATGTCCTTTCAGGAATTCCGCTGGCTGTTAAGGATAACATCTCTACTGACGGTATTCTCACAACTGCAGCCTCAAAAATGCTCTACAACTACGAGCCTATTTTTGATGCAACAGCCGTTGCCAATGCAAAAGCCAAGGGTATGATTGTCGTTGGGAAAACCAACATGGACGAGTTTGCCATGGGTGGATCAGGTGAAACTTCTCACTACGGTGCCACTAAAAACGCTTGGGACCACAGCAAGGTTCCTGGTGGTTCATCAAGTGGTTCTGCTGCAGCTGTAGCGTCAGGGCAAGTCCGCTTGTCACTTGGTTCTGATACTGGTGGTTCCATCCGCCAACCTGCTGCCTTCAACGGGATTGTTGGTCTCAAACCTACCTACGGAACAGTTTCTCGATTCGGTCTCATTGCCTTTGGTAGCTCATTAGACCAGATTGGACCTTTTGCTCCTACTGTTAAGGAAAATGCCCTCTTGCTCAACGCGATTGCTAGCGAAGATGCTAAAGACTCTACTTCTGCTCCTGTCCACATCGCCGACTTTACTTCAAAAATCGGGCAAGACATCAAGGGCATGAAAATTGCTTTGCCTAAGGAATACCTTGGTGAAGGAATTGCCCCAGAGGTTAAGGAAACTATCCTGAACGCCGCTAAACACTTTGAAAAACTCGGTGCCATCGTTGAAGAAGTCAGCCTTCCTCACTCTAAATACGGTGTTGCCGTTTACTACATTATCGCTTCATCAGAAGCATCCTCAAACTTGCAACGCTTTGACGGTATCCGTTACGGTTATCGTGCAGAAGATGCGACGAATCTTGATGAAATCTATGTCAACAGCCGTAGCCAAGGTTTCGGTGAAGAAGTGAAACGCCGTATCATGCTAGGTACTTTCAGCCTTTCATCAGGTTACTACGACGCCTACTACAAGAAGGCTGGACAAGTCCGTACCCTCATCATCCAAGATTTCGAAAAAGTCTTTGCGGATTACGACTTGATTTTGGGACCAACTGCTCCAAGCGTTGCCTATGATTTAGACTCACTCAACCATGACCCCGTTGCCATGTACTTGGCTGACCTTTTGACCATCCCTGTCAACTTGGCAGGTCTCCCAGGAATTTCGATCCCTGCTGGATTTGCTCAAGGTCTACCTGTCGGTCTCCAATTGATCGGTCCTAAGTACTCTGAGGAAACCATTTACCAAGCTGCTGCTGCCTTTGAAGCAACAACAGACTACCACAAACAACAACCCGTGATTTTTGGAGGTGATAACTAATGAACTTTGAAACAGTCATTGGACTTGAAGTCCACGTAGAGCTCAACACCAATTCAAAAATCTTCTCACCTACTTCTGCCCACTTTGGAAATGACCAAAATGCCAACACCAACGTGATTGACTGGTCTTTCCCAGGAGTACTGCCAGTTCTCAATAAAGGGGTTGTCGATGCTGGTATCAAGGCAGCTCTTGCTCTTAACATGGACATCCACAAAAAGATGCACTTCGACCGCAAGAACTACTTCTATCCTGATAATCCAAAAGCCTACCAAATTTCTCAGTTTGATGAGCCAATCGGCTACAACGGCTGGATTGAAGTGGAGCTAGAAGACGGTACGACCAAGAAAATCGGTATCGAACGCGCACACTTGGAAGAAGACGCTGGTAAAAACACCCACGGTACAGATGGCTACTCCTATGTTGACCTCAACCGCCAAGGGGTGCCTTTGATTGAGATTGTATCTGAAGCGGACATGCGTTCTCCTGAAGAAGCCTATGCCTATCTAACTGCTCTCAAGGAAGTCATCCAGTACGCTGGCATTTCAGACGTTAAGATGGAAGAAGGTTCTATGCGTGTGGATGCCAACATCTCCCTTCGTCCTTATGGACAAGAAAAATTCGGTACCAAGACTGAGTTGAAGAACTTGAACTCCTTCTCAAATGTCCGCAAAGGTCTTGAGTACGAAGTCCAACGTCAAGCTGAAATCCTGCGCTCAGGTGGTCAAATTCGTCAAGAAACACGCCGTTACGATGAAGCTAACAAGGCAACTATCCTCATGCGTGTTAAGGAAGGTGCTGCAGACTACCGCTACTTCCCAGAACCAGACCTACCACTCTTTGAAATCTCAGATGAGTGGATTGAGGAAATGCGAACAGAATTGCCAGAATTTCCAAAAGAACGCCGTGCGCGCTACGTATCTGAGCTTGGCTTGTCAGACTACGATGCTAGCCAGTTGACGACAAACAAAGTCACTTCTGACTTCTTTGAAAAAGCTGTTGCCCTCGGTGGCGATGCCAAACAAGTCTCTAACTGGCTCCAAGGCGAAGTCGCTCAGTTCTTGAATGCTGAAGGCAAAACACTAGAACAAATCGAATTGACACCAGAAAACTTGGTTGAAATGATTGCCATCATCGAAGATGGTACCATCTCCTCTAAGATTGCCAAGAAAGTCTTTGTCCATCTGGCTAAAAATGGCGGTGGCGCGCGTGAATACGTGGAAAAAGCTGGCTTGGTGCAAATCTCAGATCCAGCTATCTTGATTCCAATTATCCACCAAGTCTTTGCGGATAACGAAGCTGCTGTTGCTGACTTCAAATCAGGTAAACGCAACGCAGACAAGGCCTTCACAGGCTTCCTCATGAAGGCAACCAAAGGGCAAGCCAACCCACAAGTTGCCCTTAAACTACTTGCACAAGAATTGGCCAAGTTGAAAGAAAACTAGACAGAACAAAACCGGCCCTAAGGTTGGTTTTTTCTTCTCTACCAACTCCCAATAACTATTTTGGCTTTATTTCCAGAGTATTTTATGGTAAAATGAAGAGTAATAATATTTATTAAAGAGGTAAAAACATGATTGAAGCAAGTAAATTAAAAGCTGGTATGACATTTGAAACAGCTGACGGAAAATTGATCCGCGTTTTGGAAGCTAGCCACCACAAACCAGGTAAAGGAAACACAATCATGCGTATGAAATTGCGTGATGTCCGTACTGGTTCTACATTTGACACAAGCTACCGTCCAGAGGAAAAATTTGAACAAGCTATCATCGAGACTGTCCCAGCTCAATACTTGTACAAAATGGATGACACAGCCTACTTCATGAATACAGAAACTTACGACCAATATGAAATTCCTGTAGTCAACGTTGAAAACGAATTGCTTTACATCCTTGAAAACTCTGATGTGAAAATCCAATTCTACGGAACTGAAGTGATCGGTGTCACCGTTCCTACTACTGTTGAATTGACAGTTGCAGAAACTCAACCATCTATCAAAGGTGCTACTGTTACAGGTTCTGGTAAGCCAGCAACGATGGAAACTGGACTTGTCGTAAACGTTCCAGACTTCATCGAAGCAGGACAAAAACTCGTCATCAACACTGCAGAAGGAACTTACGTTTCTCGTGCCTAATCTCTAGAAAGAGGTCATTCTATGGGAATTGAAGAACAACTTGGCGAAATCGTTATCGCCCCACGTGTACTTGAAAAAATCATTGCTATCGCTACAGCAAAAGTAGAGGGTGTTCACTCTTTTTCAAACAAATCAGTATCTGATACCCTTTCAAAACTTTCACTCGGCCGCGGCGTTTATCTTAAAAACGTGGACGAAGAACTCACAGCAGATATCTACCTCTACCTTGAGTACGGAGTAAAAGTTCCTAAGGTAGCTGTTGCTATCCAAAAAGCTGTCAAAGATGCAGTTCGCAATATGGCTGATGTAGAACTCGCTGCTATCAATATCCACGTTGCAGGTATTGTTCCAGATAAAACACCAAAACCAGACTTGAAAGACTTGTTTGATGAGGATTTCCTCAATGACTAGTCCACTATTAGAATCTAGACGTGAGCTCCGTAAATGCGCTTTTCAAGCTCTCATGAGCCTTGAGTTCGGTACAGATGTCGAAACTGCTTGTCGTTTCGCCTACACACACGATCGTGAAGATATGGATGTGCAACTTCCAGCCTTTTTGACAGAGCTAGTTTCTGGTGTTCAGGCTAAAAAGGAAGAACTAGACAAGCAAATCACACAGCATTTAAAAGCAGGTTGGACCATTGAACGTTTAACGCTCGTGGAGAGAAACCTCCTTCGCTTGGGAATCTTTGAAATCACTTCATTTGACACCCCTCAGCTAGTTGCTGTTAATGAAGCTATCGAGCTTGCAAAGAACTTCTCAGATCAAAAGTCTGCCCGTTTTATCAATGGACTGCTCAGCCAGTTTGTAACAGAAGAACAGTAAATAGAAAAAGTGTTTGACAACTATCAAACACTTTTTTCTTTGCTACCCACTATCTAAAAAAGTGGTAATAGATATAATTATAAACAAAAATCCAGATGGGTTTTGCATAAATGAGAAAGTTGAAAAAACTATGGCACAGGATGGTCAATCGAAGATTGTCTGTAGAACGATAGACAAGAGCGAAAAAGAAACCAATCAGACTATAATATAATAAACTAATTGGGTCTCTGTGAGATAGTATCAAATGACTAAGCCCAAAGATAAGGCCTGATAAGATGACATCTAAATAGTACTTTGACTTAGGAAAGAAGGTATTCATAAAATACCCTCTATCAAGAGTCTCTTCCAAAATAGGACCAATAACTACTGTTAAGATAAAACTAAGAACTGTAGATAGAAAAGTTGGTTGTCCATTTGAAAGAATCACGGTAAAATACTCATCATGAATATTCCTATGATTAATCAAATGAGCATAGCGTGTCCAAAAATTACCGAGAATCTGATAAACCACATAAGTTGCAAATAAGTAGAAGACAAATGACCAGTTCCAGCTCTTTTTCTCAAAGATAAAGAGCATCTTTTTCTTTTTTAACCACCAAATTAATAGAAGGAAACTTCCCACTAATCCCATTGTTAAAATAAGAGAATAGACATCAGCTCCTAACCCTAAAATGATCGTCACATACAATCCAATTGTTTGTGGTAAATAGGTAGATAGTAAAATAATAAGCAAAAATATTCCAAATTGTCTTAGTTTCTTTGTGTTTCTCATCGTACTTTTTTTGAAAGATTATCCTGCTCGGAAGCCGTACTTCCAAGTATCCCTATAAGAATTAAGTGCCCCTTGCCCCATATAGGGAGAAAATTCTCTATAATATAAGCATCTACCATATCCATCTTCCCAAACAGCAAGACCACCTGAAGTTTGCTCTAAGTCCTCAGTTGAAAGAACTGTAAATGTTTCTGTACCTGTCATTGCAAGTACATCTTTAAAATAAATTTTTGTAAGCTTACATCTACAGTATACATCTTTTTTATCTATTTTATAGTCCATCTCCTCAACTGTCAATTTTTCGTCCTGAATTACATTTTTCCATAAAAAATGAGACCTTTCTAGTCTCATTTAGTCATTCTTAGTATTTTCTAAAGCGTTGGTAACGTTCTTCAATAAGTTGGTCAAGTGGTAGTTCTTGCAACCTATCTAGTTCTGCACGCAATTCATTTTTAACACGAGCTTGCAGTTCTTTACTGGAGAGGCCTACCTCTGAGATTACCTTATCTACGATTCCCATTTCTAGGAGTTCATGTGAAGTGATTTTCATTAACTCTGCTGCTTCCATGGCACGGCTCCCATCCTTCCAAAGGATAGAGGCAAAGCCTTCAGGGCTAAGTACGGCATAGATTGAGTTCTCTAACATCCAGACACGGTCAGCTACGGCTAGTGCCAATGCACCTCCAGATCCTCCTTCACCGATAATAATCGCGATGATTGGAACCTTGAGGTCACTCATTTCCATCAGGTTTCGAGCGATTGCTTCCCCTTGCCCACGTTCCTCGGCTCCTACACCAGGGTAAGCACCCGCCGTATTGATAAAGGTCACAACTGGACGACCAAACTTTTCTGCCTGTTTCATCAGGCGAAGAGCCTTACGATAGCCTTCTGGATGTGGTTGGCCGAAATTCCGTTTGAGGTTGTCATGAAGACTCTTCCCCTTTTGGATACCGACGACAGTTACTGCTTGGTCACCTAACCAGCCAATTCCACCAATAACCGCACCATCATCGCGGAAAGAGCGATCTCCATGCAATTCGATAAACTCATCGAAGATTCCATTGGCAAAATCAAGTGCAGTCAAGCGACTCTGCTCACGTGCCTCTCTGACTATTTTTGCAATATTCATCCGCGACTTCCTCCATGCAATCTCACTAATTTAGCAATTGTTTCAGGTAATTCTCTCCGTTTGACAATTGCATCAACAAATCCATGTTCAAGCAGAAATTCTGCCTTTTGGAAATCATCCGGCAAGGTTTCACGAACTGTATTTTCGATAACACGACGCCCAGCAAAACCAACCAAACTCTGAGGCTCCGCTAGGATGATATCACCTTCCATAGCAAAAGAAGCAGTCACCCCACCTGTTGTCGGATCGGTTAAAATAGTTAGGTAAAAAAGTCCTGCCTTAGAATGACGTTGAACTGCCGCAGAAATCTTAGCCATCTGCATCAAGCTCATGATTCCTTCTTGCATACGGGCTCCACCAGAAGCTGTGAAGAGAACGACTGGCAAGTTTTCTACCGTTGCATACTCAAACAAGCGCGTGATTTTTTCACCCACAACGGTTCCCATAGAAGCCATGATAAAGTTAGAATCCATGATTCCAAGGGCAACTTTTTGTCCCTTGATGCTAGCTGTACCAGTCAGGACAGCTTCATCTAGTCCTGTTTTTTCACGCATGCTAGCCAGTTTTTTCTGATAACCAGGAAAGTTCAAGGGATCTTGAGTTTCAATACCTGTAAACATCTCCACAAAACTGTCAGAATCAATCGTCAAATCCAAGCGTTCCTGAGCTGAAATACGGAAAGTATAGCTACAATGGGGACAAATTCGTTCGCTCCCAAGATCCTTTTGGTAAATGGTGTGTTTACAACCAGGACACTGGGAAAAGAGTTCATCCGGAACCTCAGGCTTGGCTTGTGGTTTCTGCCTTACGGAACGGTTAGGATTAATCCGAATATACTTATCCTTTTTACTAAATAGAGCCATAACTCCCCCTTTTAGTTCTCATACTGTTTGAAAGTCTATTCTTTTTCTTGGTATTTTGGCAAGAAAGTTTCCATCAAGAAGGAAGTATCGTAGTCACCAGCGATAACTCGGCGGTCTGAAATCAGATCCAACTGGAAGTCTGCATTGGTTTGCACTCCTTCAATATCAAGTTCATAAAGTGCCCGTTGCATCTTCATCAAGGCATCAAAACGATTCTCCCCATGAACAATGATTTTGGCAATCATACTATCATAGTAAGGAGGAATGGTATAGCCTGGATAGACTGCCGAGTCCACACGCAAGCCAACTCCACCACTTGGTAGATAGAGATTGGTAATTTTACCTGGGCTTGGAGCAAAGTTAAATGCTGGATTTTCCGCATTGATCCTGCACTCGATAGCATGGCCTCGTAGGACGATATCTTCTTGTTTGAAAGGTAAAGGTTGCCCTGCTGCAATGCGAATCTGTTCCTTCACGATATCAACACCTGAAACAAACTCTGTGACTGGGTGCTCCACTTGCACACGAGTATTCATTTCCATGAAGTAGAAATTGCCACTCGCTTCATCGAGAAGAAATTCAATCGTCCCTGCATTTTCATAGCCAACAGACTCTGCTGCACGAACGGCTGCAGCACCAATTTCATTACGAAGGGTTTTGCCAATCGCAATGGACGGGCTTTCTTCTAAGACCTTTTGGTTATTCCGTTGGAGTGAACAGTCCCGTTCACCAAGATGGACAACATGACCCTCTTGATCCGCAAGAATCTGAACTTCGATATGACGAGCTGGATAAATCACACGCTCAAGATACATAGCGCCATTTCCAAAATTGGCCTTGGCTTCACTGGATGCTGTTTCAAAGGCTGCGACCAAGTCTTCTGCCTTTTCAACCTTACGAATCCCTTTTCCACCACCACCTGCCGATGCCTTAAGCATGACTGGATAGCCAATTTTTTCTGCAACTGCAAGTGCCTCTTCAGCCGTATGAACTTCACCATCAGATCCTGGGATAACTGGAACCCCAGCCTTGATCATTTGCTCACGCGCATTGATCTTATCTCCCATGGTATCCATTACAGCCCCAGAAGGGCCGATAAACTTAATCCCCACTTCATCACACATCGTAGCAAACTTGGAGTTTTCGCTAAGAAAACCAAAACCTGGGTGGATGGCTTCTGCTTCTGTCAATACTGCAGCAGATAAAATCGCATTGATATTGAGATAAGACTCTGTCGCCTTACCAGGTCCGATACAGATAGCTTCATCCGCTAGGAGCGTGTGAAGAGCTTCCTTATCAGCAGTTGAATAAACTGCTACGGTCGCAATGCCCAATTCACGCGCAGCTCGAATAATGCGAACCGCAATCTCACCACGGTTGGCAATCAAAATTTTACGAAACATGGAGAACCTCCTTAGTTTCCAATTGCAAAGGTAAGAGTACCACTCGCTGCAAGCTTACCATCTACTTCAGCCTTTGCTTCAACCACGGCGATCGTCCCACGACGTTTAACAAAAGTAGCCGTCATGACTAATTGATCACCTGGTACAACTTGCTTCTTAAACTTAACCTTGTCCATGCCAGCATAGAAGACCAGTTTCCCTTTATTTTCAGGTTTGGACAATTCCAAGACACCAGCGGTCTGGGCCAATGCTTCCATGATAAGAACGCCTGGCATGACTGGGTATTGAGGAAAATGACCATTGAAGAAAGGTTCGTTGATGGTCACATTTTTAATGGCAACAATGGTATCCTCGCTCACTTCCAAGACACGATCTACTAGGAGCATAGGGTAACGATGGGGTAGAGCTTCTTTGATTCCTTGAATATCGATCATTTGATACGTACCAATCCTTTACCGAACTCAACCATTTCTTCATTTGAAACGAGAATTTCTGTCACCACACCATCCTTAGGTGCAGGAATCTCATTCATGACCTTCATGGCTTCGATGATCACTAAAGTCTGGCCTTTTTTAACACTGTCTCCGACTGTGACAAAGGCAGGTTTATCTGGTCCAGCAGCCAAGTAAGCCACCCCTACAAGTGGGCTCTCAACGACATCACCCTCTGGAGCAACCGTCGTTTCAGCTGGAGCTGGTGCTTCTTCCACTGCACTCTCTACTGGAGTTGAAGGAGTAGAAACTACTGGGCTTGCCGCTACTGCAGTTGGCGCTGGAACAATTTGAGCTGGCGCTTCAGAAACCATTCTTGCTTCATTCTTACTGAACTGCAATTCGTCCGTTCCGTTTTTATAAGAAAATTCTCTCAAACTTGATTGGTCGAATTGAGCCATCAAGTCCTTGATCTCATTTAAATTCATAATTATTTATTCTCCCAACGTTTGAAAGCAAGAACCGCATTGTGTCCACCAAAACCAAAGGTATTTGAAATAGCATAAGGGATTTCTTGCTCCAAGCCTTGTCCATAAACGACATTCGCTTCGATATAGTCTGACAACTCGCTTGTTCCAGCTGTTTTTGGCACGAAGTTATGACGCATAGCTTCGATGGTAGCAATTGCTTCAACTGCCCCTGCAGCCCCAAGCAAGTGTCCTGTAAAGGACTTGGTTGAAGATACAGGTACTTCTTTACCAAGAACAGCTACGATCGCACCACTTTCTCCTTTTTCATTAGCAGGAGTTGAAGTTCCGTGGGCGTTGACGTAAGCCACTTGCTCTGGAGAAATTTCTGCCTCTTCCAAAGCAAGTTTAATCGCCTTAATTGCGCCTTGACCTTCTGGATGAGGTGAAGTCATATGATAAGCATCACAGGTATTACCATAACCAACTACTTCAGCCAAGATAGTTGCACCACGTTTTTCAGCATGTTCCAGACTCTCAAGAACCAACATCCCAGAACCTTCTCCCATCACAAAACCATTACGGTCTTTGTCAAATGGAATAGACGCACGAGTTGGATCCTCTGTAGTTGATAGGGCAGTCAATGCTTGGAAACCAGCGATAGCAAAAGGAGTGATAGATGATTCTGATCCACCAACTAACATGACATCTTGGAAACCAAACTTGATAGAGCGGAAGGCATCTCCAATGGCATCGTTTGATGAGGCACAGGCTGTATTGATTGATTTACAGATACCGTTTGCTCCGAAACGCATGGCAACATTTCCTGAAGCCATATTTGGCAAGGCTTTTGGAAGTGTCATTGGTTTAACGCGTTTTGGACCTTTTTCATGAAGACGGATAACCTGATCTTCGATTTCTTTAATTCCCCCAATACCAGAAGCCACGATGACACCAAAGCGATCTTTATCAATTGCTTCTACATCAAGATTTGCATTTGTCACCGCTTCTTGAGCCGCATACAAGGCATACAAAGAATAGTTGTCAAAACGGTTGGTATCTTTTTTGACAAAGTATTTATCAAATGGGAAATCTTGAACTTCTGCTGCATTGTGCACAGCAAATTCGCTGTGGTCAAATTTAGTGATTTCTCCAATTCCAATCTTACCAGTTTGCAAACTGTTCCAAAATTCTTCTGGAGTATTTCCGATAGGAGAGGTCAATCCGTAACCTGTTACTACAACTCGATTTAGTTTCATCTGTCTTACCTATATCTTTCCTTATTTTTTACATGCTAAGTCCGCCATCAACAGCGAGAACTTGTCCAGTCAAATAATCCTGTCCAGCCAGGAACACTGTAGCATCTGCGATATGTTCTGCTTGACCAAAATGCTTCATTGGGATTTGGGCCAATGTCGCTTCCTTGACCTTATCAGACAAAACAGCAGTCATATCTGACTCGATCATTCCTGGTGCAAGAGCATTTACGCGTACATTGCGATTGGCAACTTCACGTGCTACTGACTTGGTAAAACCAATCAAACCTGCTTTAGAAGCTGCATAGTTGGCTTGTCCGATATTTCCCATCAAACCGACCACACTAGACATGTTGATGATCGCACCTTCACGTGCCTTGATCATCTGTTTCAAGACCGCTTGCGTCATGTTGAAAGCACCTGTCAAGTTGATCTTAATCACTTTTTCAAAGTCTTCTTCGGTCATCTTGAGCATAAGCGTATCTTGAGTGATCCCAGCATTGTTAACCAAGACATCAACAGAACCGAGTTCCGCCATCGCTTGATCTACCATACGCTTGGCATCTGAAAAGTCTGAAACATCACCTGATATCGGTACTACTTTGACACCATAGTTTGAAAACTCAGCCAGCAATTCTTCTGAGATTGCCCCGCGACTATTCAAAACTACATTAGCGCCTAGTTGGGCAAATTTGTGAGCAATGGCAAGTCCGATACCACGACTTGAACCTGTTACAAAGACATTTTTGTTTGTAAGTTGCATTCTATTTCTCCAGTTTCCTGTTGTATTTTGTGGGAGAAGGGATCATTAGTTTCCTAACAAAGCATCCAAGCTTCCTTGGTCTTCAACGTTAGCTAGCTTAGCTGTTTTATCGATTTTTTTGACAAAGCCTGATAGGACCTTACCAGGACCAATTTCAATAAAGTTGGTTACCCCAGCATCCTGCATCACAGCAATACTTTCATAAAAACGAACAGGTTCTTTCACCTGACGCGTCAAAAGCTCTTGGATTCGATCTTTTTCCATAACAGTAGCTTCCGTATTGCCGACTAGTGGGCAAGTGAAATCAGCGAAACTCACTCCCTCAATAGCTCCAGCTAGTTGCTGACTGGCTTGTTCAAGAAGGGCTGTATGGAAAGGACCAGATACATTTAAAGGAATCAATCGTTTTGCTCCTGCTTCCTGCAAGAGTTCAACTGCGTGGTCAACCGCAGCCACCTCACCACCGATAACGATTTGGCTTGGGGTGTTGTAGTTAGCTGGAGTCACTACTCCAACTTTAGAGGCTGCTTCACAAACTTCCTCGATCACTTCAACTGGGGTATTAAGGACTGCAACCATCTTTCCAGAACCTGCAGGTGCAGCCTCTTCCATATAAGTACCACGCTTAGCAACCAAAGCAACTGCATCCTCAAAGTCCAAGGCACCACTTGCTACAAGAGCAGAATATTCCCCAAGAGACAATCCTGCTACCATATCTGGCTGGTAGCCCTTTTCTTTCAATAGTCGGTAAATAGCAACCGAAGTCGCTAAAATAGCTGGTTGCGTATAGCGAGTCTGGTTTAACTTGGTTTCTTCCTTATCAATCAAGTCACGAAGGTCATAACCCAAAACCTGACTGGCTTGGTCAATTGTTTCCTTGACAATAGGATAGCGATCATAGAGATCACGCCCCATCCCTAGATACTGAGCACCTTGACCTGCAAATAGAAAGGCTGTTTTAGTCATTTCTTACAACTCCTGCCCAACGAGAGGCTTCTTCTTGAATTTTTTTAGCTGCGCCATAGTATAAATCTTTTAGGATTTCTTCAACAGTTTCCTCTTTAGAAACCAAACCAGCGATCTGACCTGCCATGACAGATCCACCTTCTACATCTCCATGAACAACGGCTTTAGCAAGAGCACCAGCTCCCATTTGTTCAAAGATTTCTAAATCCGGATTTTCTTGTTTAAAGGCATCTTTTTCAGCCTGCTCAAAGTCACGTGTCAACTGATTTTTAATGGCACGAACAGCATGTCCAAAGTGCTGAGCTGAAATAGTCGTATCGATATCACGCGCTTTTAAGATTTTTTCCTTGTATTTTGGATGGGCGTTAGATTCCTTAGCTACTACGAAACGCGTACCAACCTGAACAGCCTCAGCACCAAGCATAAAGCCTGCAGCGACACCTTCACCGTCCGCAATTCCTCCAGCTGCGATAACTGGAATTGAAACAGCTGCAGCAACTTGGCGAACCAAGGTCATCGTCGTCAATTTACCAATATGTCCACCGGCTTCCATTCCCTCTGCAATAACCGCATCTGCACCAATTTTTTCCATGCGTTTTGCCAAAGCAACACTTGGAACAACAGGAATAACTGTAATTCCTGCATCATGGAAACGAGTCATGTATTTACTTGGATTTCCTGCACCAGTTGTAACCACCTTGACCCCTTCTTCAATCACGAGATCAACGATGTCTTCTACAAATGGAGACAGGAGCATAATGTTAACACCAAAAGGTTTATCCGTAAGTGATTTGATTTTATCGATATTAGCCTTTACAACCTCTTTAGGTGCATTTCCACCACCGATGATCCCTAGACCACCAGCTTTTGATACTGCACCAGCCAAGTCACCATCCGCAACCCAGGCCATTCCTCCTTGAAAAATAGGATAATCAATGTTCAATAATTCTGTAATACGTGTTTTCATAGTGCCTCCATCAGTCCTTGCTTACGTAATAGTTCGATTAGTATATTATTTGAGCCTCAAACCATTACCTAAACAAGAGGGAGTGGGTTTCCCCAACTCCTTCTATATCTTATTTGTTCTTATTTTGTTTGCTCTTCAACGTAGGCAACCAAGTCACCAACTGTTTTCAAGTTATCTTCTGCTTCGATTTGGATATCGAAAGCATCTTCGATTTCAGAGATTACTTGGAACAAGTCCAAAGAATCTGCATCCAAATCATCAAAAGTAGATTCAAGTGTTACTTCTGATGCGTCTTTCCCAAGTTCTTCAACGATAATTTCTTGTACTTTTTCAAATACTGCCATGATAGGACTCCTTTAAAATATAAAAAATTTATAACTATGTGTTTACCACATGATTACCTAGATTGTGAGAATGAGTGTACCCCATGTCAAACCTCCGCCGAAGCCTGATAGGAGAATCTTCTGGCTGCCATCTAAACGAATCATGCCATTCTCCACACACTCTGAGAGCAAAATCGGGATACTTGCTGCACTGGTATTTCCATACTCCATCATATTGGCAGGAAGCTTGTCTCGATCTACACCGATCTTCTTAGCCATCTTATCCAAAATGCGGATATTTGCCTGATGAAGCAAGAGATAATCCAATTCCGATGCTGCGATTGGACCATTTTCAATGGTTTCTTTGATCGATCTAGCAACATCTCGATTTGCAAAATCAAAAACTGCTCGTCCATCCATCTTCAAAAAAGCAGGAACTGCTTCTTGATCTGAGAAAGGAGAAGCCAAAGCCGTTTGACCATAGGTCAAACACTCGCTCCGAGAGCCATCTGTATAGAGACTTTCCACAAGGAAGTGCCGTGTTTCGCTCGCTTCCAAGAGAACCCCACCAGCACCATCCCCAAAGAGAACGGCTGTCGAACGATCTGACCAATCAACTGCCTTGGATAAGGTCTCAGCCCCGATAACAATCCCTTTTTTGAACTGTCCAGAACTTAAAAACTTTTCAGCAGTTGAGAGAGCAAATACAAAGCCACTGCAAGCTGCTGTAAGATCAAAGGCAAAAGCTCTATGCGCTCCGATATTTGTCTGAACCCGAGCTGCCGTAGAAGGCATCATCGAATCAGGAGTAATCGTCGCTACAATGATAAAATCAATCTGCTCAGCTTTTATGCTCGCCTTAGCCAGTAAGCTTTTAGCTACTTCTGTCGCCAAATCACTCGTTGACTCCATTTTTGAAATATGTCTCTGTTTAATTCCTGTACGACTTGAAATCCACTCATCGCTTGTATCCATGATTTGGGCCAAGTCTTGATTAGTGACCACTTGCTCTGGAACATAATGAGCAACCTGGCTTATTTTTGCAAAAGCCATTATTTCAAATCCTCCAAAAATTGATAAAGGTTAGTCAAGCCCCTGCCCATCACTTCTATTTCTTCAGAACTCATACCATCGATAATTTTCTCGACCATGGCCTTGTGGAAACGTTTATGAAGGCGGTGAACCAAACGACCTTTCTTTGTCAAATGCAGATAGACCACTCGACGATCCTGATCAGAACGAATGCGCTCAACATAACCTTTTCTTTCTAGGTTATTTAAACTCGTCGTCACTGTCCCAAGAGTTACCATCAGTTCTTTTGAAACCTTACTTGGCGTTGCCTCCGGAAACTTGCCAATCACATCAATCGTGTGCATTTCTTTGATGGAGATGTCTTTGAAACGACTACCTCGTAAGCTAACCTCCTCAATCACAAGGACATTATTAAAAATAGATGTTAAATACTCATTCACTTGTTGGTAGTCCAAAGCTTTCCCTCCTTCTCAAAAAAACTTTTGCATTCAAAACATTTGACACAAAAAGTATATCAAACTTCAAAGAATTGTGCAAGTATTTTTTTATTTTCCTGAAAATTTTGGTCGTCTTCTTTCAGAATGAGCTCGGACTCCTTCTTTAAAATCTTCAGTCAAAGACAAAGATTCTTGCAGTTTCAATTCCAATTCAGCATAATTCTGCCAATCCTTAAATTGGCTTTCCCAAACCAACTTTTTAATGGCTGCGTATGAGTTTGCTGAGCCTCGTCTTAATTTCTTCAGAACTTGTTCTCTAGTTTTTTCTAATTTATCAGCTTCGCAGACACGGTATACCACGCCCCATTCCAGTGCTTTTTCCGCAGTCAAAGCTTCTCCTGTCATGGCAAGTTGCGCAGCTCGTGTTACCCCGATACTACGACTCAAGAGATGAATCCCACCAGCGTCCGGCGCCAATCCCACTCCAACAAAGGCTTGGATGAATTTTGCCTTATCAGTCGCCAAACAAAAATCGACTGCCACTGCCATATTGGCTGCAGCACCAGCAACTGCTCCATCTACCTCCATCAAAACAGGTTTAGGGATCTGCTTAATTTTATAGGAGATTGTATTGACTAATTCTGCAATCTTATTCAAAGATGGGATATCATCTTCATCCACTGCACGTTTCATCTCAACCAGATCTCCCCCAACTGAAAAGACCTTCCCATTAGCATTAATCAAGATGAACTGCACAGCTTGATCCTGATCTGCTAGGGTCAAAGCTTCTAAAATTTCCTCACACATTGGGATATGGAAACCATTTGCCACTTCGGGACGATTCAAAGTAATGATAGCAAGATCATCTACGATCTGATATAAGATATGATTCATAGCTTCTCCTTTTATAAGGTGATAAAATTATTTCATTGTCAAAGTATACCTTTTTTTAGATAAAGAGGCAAGAGAAAACCAATCGAAAGTGTCTCGGCTGATCAAAACGCTCACTTTATACTAAAGACGATACTATTTTCTTCATTGAAAAAAGCCCCTCTTTCTGCTATAATCGTATAAAATACTTACTTGAGGAGTCCCTATGAAGGTTGTAAAATTTGGCGGAAGCTCTCTTGCCTCTGCTAGTCAGTTAGAAAAAGTTTTAAACATCGTTAAAAGTGATAAAGAACGCCGTTTTGTAGTCGTTTCTGCACCGGGTAAACGCAATGCTGAAGATACCAAGGTAACCGATGCCTTGATCAAATACTATCGTGACTATGTAGCGGGAAATGATATCAGCAAGAGCCAAAACTGGATCATCGATCGCTATGCGGCTATGGTGAGCGAACTAGGCTTAAAACCATCAGTTCTAGAAAAAATTTCTAAAAGCATCCGTGCCTTAGCGACTCTTCCCATTGAGGAAAATGACTTTCTCTATGACACCTTCCTTGCGGCTGGAGAAAACAACAACGCCAAACTTATTGCAGCCTACTTTAACCAAAACGGCATCGATGCACGCTATGTTCATCCAAGAGAAGCTGGAATCGTTGTAACAAGCGAACCTGGGAATGCTCGCATCATTCCCTCTAGTTATGACAAGATTGAAGGCTTGGCTGATAGCAACGAGGTCCTTGTTATTCCTGGTTTCTTTGGGGTCACTAAGGAAAATCAAATCTGTACCTTCTCCCGTGGTGGATCCGACATAACTGGTTCCATCATCGCTGCAGGTGTTAAGGCTGATCTCTATGAAAACTTTACGGACGTAGACGGTATCTTTGCTGCCCATCCAGGTATCATTCACCAGCCTCATTCTATCCCTGAATTGACCTACCGTGAAATGCGGGAATTGGCTTATGCAGGTTTCTCAGTTCTTCACGATGAAGCTCTGCTCCCTGCCTACCGTGGGAAAATTCCTCTCGTTATCAAAAATACCAATAACCCTGACCATCCGGGTACTCGTATCGTTCTGAAACACAGTAGTGATAAATTCCCAGTAGTAGGGATTGCGGGTGACTCAGGATTCGTCAGCATCAACATGTCTAAATACCTCATGAACCGCGAAGTTGGATTTGGACGCAAGGTTCTGCAAATTCTCGAAGATCTTAACATCGGATGGGAACACATGCCAACAGGTATTGACGATCTTTCAATCATTCTCCGTTCTCGTGAATTGACTCCTATCAAGGAAGAAGAAATTCTGCGTCAGCTCGTTCAAAAGGCTGAAGTGGACCATGCTGAAATCGAACATGATCTTTCAATTATTATGATTGTCGGGGAAAAGATGAAGAGTCATATCGGGGTAACTGCTACTGCCACACGTGCTTTGTCTGAGAATAAAATCAACATCCAGATGATGTCCCAAGGGTCAAGTGAAGTTTCCATCATGTTTGTTGTCAATAAAGAGCAAGAGAAGGCCGCTATTAAGGCGCTCTATCATGCCTTTTTCGGTGAAAGTAAGGAAGACTAATCATGGCTCAATCACTCAATAAAGTCATTGACCTCCAAACCACTGGAACATCTTACCTCTCTATCTCTGGAAAAGTTGGAAAATTTCTAGTCGGGGACCAAGCCTTGGAGTTTTATCCCGATGTCAATGTCGAACAATATATCCAAATTCCCTGGTCAAGCATTCAGCAAATCGGAGCCAACGTAAGTGGACGCAAAATCAGCCGTCACTTTGAAGTCTTCACCGATCAAGGAAAATTCCTCTTTGCCTCAAAAGACTCTGGGGCTATCCTCAAAATCGCTCGGGAAAAATTAGGAAATGACAAGGTCGTGAAACTTCCGACTCTACTCCAGACCATTGGACAAAAATTTAAAAATCTATTTGCAAAAAAGTAGAAACTTTAGTATAATCATAACAACGGATAAGTAGGTTGTCCTCTTCTTTCAGAAAGTCTGCGGGTGCTGCGAGCAGATAGGAGGGATAGGTGAAATTCTACCGTTATTCACAATTAAATACAGAATCAAGTGCACACCTGTGAAGTTGGATGGAACCGTGGCCCTGCCACTCCAACGCTTTGTTAGGTGTGCTTTTTTCATAAAGGAGTTCTTATGTTAGATATCAAACGTATTCGTACAGACTTTGATGCTGTCGCTGAAAAATTGGCAACACGTGGTGTAGATGCTGCTGTTTTGAATGAAATGAAAGAAATCGACGCTAAACGTCGTGATATCTTAGTCAAAGTCGAAAACCTCAAGGCTGAGCGCAACACAGTTTCTGCTGAAATTGCCCAAGCTAAGCGTAACAAGGAAAATGCAGATGACAAGATTGCTGCTATGCAAGCTCTCTCTGCTGAAGTAAAAGCTCTCGATACTGAATTGGCAGAAATCGATGCTAAATTGACAGAATTTACCACTACACTTCCAAACATTCCTGCTGACAGCGTTCCTGTTGGGGCTGATGAAGATGACAATGTGGAAGTCCGTCGTTGGGGAACTCCACGCGAATTTGACTTTGAACCAAAAGCTCACTGGGATCTTGGTGAAGACTTGGGTATCCTTGACTGGGAACGTGGCGGTAAAGTAACAGGCGCTCGCTTCCTCTTCTATAAAGGACTTGGGGCTCGTTTGGAACGTGCCATCTACAACTTTATGTTGGATGAGCATGGCAAGGAAGGCTACACAGAAGTCATCACGCCTTACATGGTTAACCATGATTCTATGTTTGGTACTGGTCAATATCCAAAATTCAAGGAAGATACCTTTGAATTGAGTGACACCAACTATGTACTCATTCCTACTGCTGAAGTGCCTCTTACAAACTACTACCGTGATGAAATCCTTGATGGAAAAGACCTACCAATTTACTTCACTGCTATGAGCCCATCATTCCGTTCTGAAGCAGGTTCAGCAGGCCGTGACACACGTGGCTTGATTCGTTTGCACCAATTCCACAAGGTTGAAATGGTCAAATTTGCCAAACCAGAGGAATCTTATGAAGAATTAGAAAAAATGACAGCCAACGCTGAAAATATTCTTCAAAAACTCAACCTTCCATACCGTGTCGTTGCTCTCTCTACTGGGGACATGGGCTTCTCAGCTGCCAAGACTTATGACTTGGAAGTTTGGATTCCAGCCCAAAATACCTACCGTGAAATCTCAAGCTGTTCAAATACTGAAGATTTCCAAGCACGTCGTGCTCAAATCCGTTACCGTGATGAAGCCGATGGCAAGGTTAAACTCCTTCACACCTTGAACGGTTCTGGACTTGCAGTTGGACGTACAGTGGCTGCTATTCTTGAAAACTACCAAAACGCAGATGGTTCTGTGACCATCCCTGAAGTTCTTCGTCCATATATGGGTGGAGCTGAAGTTATCAAACCATAAAAATAAGGTTTAGCTATTTCTAGCTAGACCTTTTTTCGTAACCAAATTAGATAACCACTCAAGACAAAGAGTAAAATAGTGAGGCATATAACAGTTTCAGCAAATACCAGATAGTCCAGAAAAGGAAGTTTCAAAATTCCCTGAGCCATTTTAAGCGAGGTAGCTGTGATGATGGTTGGGAAGGTTAAGGCTGAGAAAGCTGGTTGAAAGCCTTGTTTTAAAATATTGGGCAAGCGAGTCAAAACGAAGATGAAAAAAGACTGAGAGACAAGCATCAGCAGTAACAAGGCCCAGGTCGGAAGAGTAACTCCACCGATACGCACCAGAGCTGCTAAGAGCAAAGAAAAAGGAGCGCAGTAGATTCCTTCTTGCCCTAGTAGAGCTGGAGTCAATGGCTGTTTCTTTAGATCACTGTAAATCAACGGATAGAGAAAAAAAGTAGCGAGAAAGCCGAAAGTCACCGTTAGGTAGGCAATCTGAATCAGGCCAACGACTGGATAGGTCAAGGCTGCTACTGCTATCCCCACATAGAGTACCGTCCAGCTTGGTGTTGCACTAGCTCTTTCTTCCACTCCAAGAAAGCGACGAGAAAAATAAGCGATCAAAGCAAAATCCAAAATAAAAGAAAACCACCACAAAGGCTGGGATAGGATAGGCATAGACGGAACTAGTCGCAAGACATAGGTCGATAAAATCATCCCCGCCATAGGAAAGGTAGCTATACCAGATAAAAGAGGGGGCTTGGTCAATTCTTTCTTGGTTTCTTCCCAATTAAAAAGATGAAGAATCAGAAAGAAAATCCATAAGACCAATCCAGTCAAACTAAATAGGTGCGAAAGAACAGGCCAAGTATCCGCAATCAAGTTTCCTGCACCTGCCAAACCTAACAAACAACCAGAAAATACCAAGGGGAGTTTTTTCATGGCAACCTCCGTTAATCATATTATTATCAGTATAGCATAAAAGCCTTTAAAATAGCATAGAAAAATGAAGACTGGATGAATCAGCCTTCATTTTATTTATGATTCGAACTAGGCATAGGGTTGCAACTCTGGGTTGATTGGCGTATCAGCTAAGTTGTTTGCATAGTTGCAAAGGCTGGCTAGGCTGACACCGAGAACTACGTCCAAGGCATTTTGTTGCGTATAGCCGGCTTCTAAGAATTCAGCCAAAGCTTCATCTCCTACACGACCCTTGGTATTGATGACCGCCAAGGTAAACTTAGCTAGAGTATCTAGTTTTGGATCTGTCTCGATTGGGGTACGGTTGCGGAGGGCTTGGAGAAGATCATCATTCATCTGGATTTGTTTGATTGAAAAGGCTGTGTGACCTGCGACGCAGAAAGCACAACCATTGGTTACGGCAGCTGTGATTTGCACTACTTCGCGTTCTACTGGTGTTAAGCTATTGCGGCGGTTAATAGCTCCGACAGTTCGGTAAGCTTCAAGGGCGGTAGGGGCATTGGCCAAGAGACCGATTAGGTTGGGAATATAGCCGTTGTTGTCTTTTTGTACTGCTTCAAGAACTTCTTTTACTTCTGCTGGTGCTGATTCTACTGTGTGGATTGTAAATGTTACCATAAGAAACCTCTTTTCATTTTATTGTCATTTAGTCTATCATAGAATTTCCCCCTTGGATAATATATATTTTCAATCGCCTTGATAGGAAATGTTTATGAAATGAAAAAAATCACACGAAAAGTGTGATTGGGTTAGTGTTTAAAATACTTTTTAGTCTCAGCAATGACGACTGGCGACAAGACTAAGAGGGCAATCAAGTTTGGTAAAGCCATCAGGGCATTGACGATATCTGCGATAATCCAAACCATATCCAACTCGATAAAACCTCCCAACAAGACCATGACTACAAAGACTACACGGTAAAGCCAGATAAAACGAACACCAAAGAGAAACTCAAAACAGCGCTCTCCGTAGTAGTTCCATCCGAGAATCGTCGTAAAGGCAAAGAGCACAAGGAAGATGGTCAAGAGGGCAGGTCCAAAGTGTGAAAAAACTGTTGAAAAGGCTGACTGGGTCAAGGCAACTCCATTCAAATCTCCGCTCCAAACCCCAGTTACCAAGATTGTTAGACCTGTCAGAGTACAGATAATCAAAGTATCAATAAAGGTTCCTGTCATGGAAATCAAGCCTTGCTCGACAGGCTCATTTGTCTTAGCTGCAGCCGCTGCAATGGGAGCTGAACCAAGACCAGATTCGTTAGAAAAGACTCCTCGCGCCACACCATTTTGGATAGCCATTCGAATGCTGGCACCTGCAAAACCTCCTACCGCAGCTACTGGGCTAAAGGCTGAAGTAAAGATGAGTGCAAGTGTGGCTGGGATTTTCTCGATATTGAAGAGAATAACTGTAAGAGTTCCTAGAATATAGACAATAGCCATAAAAGGAACCACTGCTGTCGAAACCTTTGATATGGATTTGAGGCCACCAAAGACGGCAATCCCTACAAAAATGGACAAAACGAGAGCCGTGATAGCTGGATCAACTTGGGCCGTATTTTGAATGGATTCTGTAATCGAATTGACTTGGGTAAAGGTACCAATCCCTAGAAGCGCCACTAATACACCAGCTAGGGCAAAGAAGATAGCAAGTGGTCGCCACTTTTCTCCCATTCCCAAAAGAATGTAGTGCATGGGTCCTCCAGCTACAGCTCCATTTGCATCCTTGCTACGGTATTTGATAGCCAGTAAACCTTCGGCATACTTGGTTGTCATCCCAAAGAAGGCAGCCATCCACATCCAAAAGAGAGCGCCTGGCCCACCAACCTTGATGGCTGTCGCGACCCCAATGATATTTCCCGTACCAACGGTGGCTGCTAGAGCCGTACAGAGAGCAGCAAAGCTTGACACATCGCCATGTCCCTTGTCCTTGGTAAAGATCAACTGAAAGGCCTTAGGGAGACGAGCTACCTGCAAAAGGCCTAGTCGGATGGTCAAATAGATACCCGTTCCGACCAATAAGATCAAGAGGGGAGGCCCCCAAACGAAAGCATCAAGCGCTTTTAGCAATTCTAACATTTCCTTCTCCTATCTTTTCAACCCCAAAAGAAAGAGCACATGCAAGATACATGTACTCTGGAATGCTTAGATAAATGCTAAAAAGCGGTCTATCTTAGCTCTGTCCTTTTACCTGAGAGTTTGAGCAGTTGCCTGCCTTGCCCCTTCGGTGCCTTTACGGTCTCTCCAGAGTTCCGTCCATTTACAGTCATGGAAAACAAACCTTTCTCCATTTCTATTAAACTTCATTCGGTGTTGGTATTTTATTTTTTATTATTCTACAAGAAAAGTTAGCCTTTGTCAATATTTTCTATGAAAATTTTTGATTTTTCATTTCTCCTTTTTTCAGAAAGGTTGACTTCTTCTTCTCTCTATCCTTTAAAGGTTACAATGGTGGCACCACTGCCTCCAGCATTTTGTGGAGCATAGCCAAAACTCTTGACATGCTTGTTTCTTTGCAGGTATTTGGTGACGCCCTCACGGATGACGCCTGTTCCGATACCATGGATGATGTCGACTTGCGCCATGTTATTGAGCAGGGCTTGGTCGATAAAAGCGTCCAGCTCATTCATGGCCTCTTCGTACCGTTTGCCACGAAGATCCAGTCTGGCTTGCGGACCACGACCAGAAGCTCGTTTGACAACATTGACTCGTTTTTTCTTGACTGGGGCTTCTTGTTGGTTCTGAACAAGGTCAAATTCTTTCTCTTCCAAGGTCATCTTGATCAAACCAACTTGGGCTTCCCAGCGACCGTCCTTAAGCTGATTGGTCAAGGTTCCACGTTGTCCATAACTGAGGACCACAATATCATCCCCCACCTTTGGAGTCCGTTTTTTCTTGGCCTTTTGAAGGACCTTGTTTTTAGACAAGTCCACTTTTTCAGGAGCCAGTTTTTTCAGCTCAGCCTTGGCTTCAATGATTTCGTGGGGTTTGAGTTGAGACTTACTGTGGAGATTCTTGAGAATCTGGTCACTCTCATTTAGAGCAAGTTCCACAATCTCGGCAGCCTGTTCACGCGCCTTGTTGAGTTCTGTCTCCTTTTCACGATTGAGTTCGTTGTAGAGTTTTTTGAGTGCTCGGTTCATCTTGAGGTTTTCTTGCTCCACCTCACGGATATTGTCCAAGCGTTTACGGCTTTCCAATGTCTGCTCTTCCAATTGCTCAATGATACGGTTGACGTCATTATCTTGGTTGACCTGCTGACTGGCATCCCCGACGATGACATCTGACAAGCCCAGACGTTTGGCAATTTCAAAGGCATTGCTTCGACCAGGAACTCCCTGCATAAAGCGATAGGTCGGACGCAAGCTGGCTGTATCAAACTCCATGCTGGCATTTTGCACAAAGGCTGTCTCGATACCATAAGCCTTGAGTTCTGGATAGTGGGTCGTCGCCATGGTCTTAACCTGACGGAGACGAAGATCCTCCAAAATAGCCATAGCAAGCGCTGCTCCTTCCTGCGGATCGGTACCTGCCCCAAGCTCATCTAGCAATAAGAGCGAATGTTGGTTGACCTTGCCAAGAATATCTACGATATTGGTCATGTGGCTGGAGAAGGTAGACAAGCTTTGCTCTATAGACTGCTCATCCCCGATATCTGCGAAAATCTCTTCGAAAACACCGACACGGCTTCCCTTATCAGCTAAAATGGGCAATCCAGATTGGGCCATGAGTTGAGTCAAGCCCAGGGTTTTGAGCATGATGGTCTTCCCACCCGTATTGGGACCTGTAATGACAATAGCCGTTAATTCCTTGCCAAAGTGTACATCGTTTGCAACAGCATTTTTGACCAAAGGATGGCGAACATGAAGAAGTTGAATCTCTTGGTTCTCTGAAAGTTGAGGAACAACTGCTTGTCTTTCTTGGATGAAACGCACCTTAGCACGAATCAGATCCAGATGGCCGATAATCCAAGCGTCATTAGCAATCTCTGCCGCATGAGGACGAACCCGTTCCGATAGTTCCTGCAGGATACGAATCATCTCATAACGTTCGTCAGCTCGTAGACTAGCGATTTCCTCGCTCAGTTTGACCACCTCACGCGGCTCGATATAGACCGTATTCCCACTAGCAGAGATATCATGGACAACACCTGCAATCTTGTTACGGTAAGTGTTTTTCACAGGTAAGACTTGACGGCCATTTCTGCTAGCGATTATGCCTTCCGTCAACATCTGCGCTTTTTGCTTGAGCAAGTCTTGCAAGACATCTCGAACTTGACTCTCGCTATCATGGATTTTCCGACGGATGCGTGCTAGCTCTTCACTGGCGAAATTTTCGATAAATCCTGCATCATTTAGGGATTGAAGACTCCCTTGCAAGTGTGGGAAATCATGTAGTTTTTCAAACCATCTCGCCAACTGATCCAAGCGTACATTTTCGAGATTGGCATAAAAACTTTGCAACTCTCTGCTAGCAAGCAAGACCCGTTTGAGAAGCAGGAACTCCTCGATATTGAGGTCCGCCCCCATCTCCAGACGCTTGCAGACAGCTGAAATCTCACGTGTCGCTAGGATAGTAAAGTGAGGTTGCTCCACAAATAGAGCTTGCATTTCCTCCATCTCTGTAAAGGCTTGTTTGATCTTTTCCACCTTTGCAGTTGGGGCCAAGCCTTTTAGCTCCTCTAGGCCTTGTTCTGTCAGGAGATGAGGTTCAAACAAGGCTTTAATTTTATTGAATTCTAAGGTTTCTAGTATTTTTGTATTCATATTTTTTCCTTGTATGCTGGTTTACAAGATTATAGCAACTAGAGGTTTTGACCTAGTCCTCCAATCTGTAAACAAAGGGCTAGGAAAAATCCCGCCCTTTTTATCCGATTAAATTTGTCACCCAGAGTTGTTTGATAAGGTTTGTCGTAAAAGGGATACTTTGGATGATGTGTTTAGCTACGATACTTTTTTCAAGTGAATTTTGAACGGCTGCCATAGGTACAGTTGCAAGAATGGTCAAAGCCATTTGCAAGACAAATAAGGTTACCAATAACGACAAAGCCCCCGCACTAACTCGGAACCACTTACCACCTAGTGTTTTAACTGGAATCAAATGTAGGAACAAACCGATAAAACGTCCGATACTGTAACAAATTCCGAAAACTAGGAGATAGGCCAGACCCGCATAAAAGACCTTATCTAGCTGAAAAAGTTGGGCTGAGGGGAAGAAAAAGGTACCCTGTCCTTCCTGAGGATTGGCATAAGGGACAAGCAAGTGAAATTGATTTCCCAGCGATTTATAAAACTGCCCAGCAATAAAGGCTGAAATCACTGCCACGAGGAAATAATAAACTTGCAGCACCAGACCTCTACGGTAGCCGATGTAAAAACCCCAAGCTAGAACCAGTAAGAGAAGGATCGAAATCATAGGGAATCCTCAATCTTGCTCTGCTCTTGCTTGACAGCCACTAACTTATTTCGAAGGTCTTTAAGCTCCTGCTCCTTATCGTCAAACTCAATCTCACGACTAAGCTGCGTCGATAGGCTGTTAATCGCTAAAAGGAGAGCAATGGTTTCATCATCTGCCCCAGGCATTTGTTCTTTAATTGCTTGGTATTTTTCAGTTGCAACCTTAGCGATTTCCTCCATAAAAAGATTGTCATGCTCGGTTGTCAAGGTTAATGTTTTTTTCCCGAATGTAAACTTATATCGATTTAGATTTGCCATAAAATTCACCTCACGATATTATACCAAATTTCGCTAACTTTGTCAGTTTTTACCAATTCTCCTGCTTTTGTGGTACAATAGAGACTATGGCAAGTATCACACTCACACCAAGTGAACAGGAAATTCAGAGCTTTATCAGTCAGTATCAGAAGGCTGTCAATCCTAGTAAAAATCCCTATATTCGCTATTTTTTGCGACTGCCTCAGGCAACAGTTTCTATCTACACTTCTGGAAAAGTCCTCCTGCAGGGCGAAGCTGCTGAACAGTATGCCAGTTTCTTTGGCTATCAGGTTCAACAAGAAAACAGTGGACAAGATTTTCCTATGATTGGGACTGATGAGGTGGGAAATGGTTCCTACTTTGGTGGGCTTGCTGTTGTGGCTTCCTTCGTGACACCTGACCAGCATGACTTCTTGCGAAAACTCGGCGTGGGGGATTCCAAGACTCTGACAGATCAAAAGATTCGTCAGATTGCCCCTATCCTCAAGGAAAAGATCCAGCATCAAGCGCTCCTTCTCTCACCGAGCAAGTACAACGAAGTTATCGGAGAACGTTACAATGCTGTTTCTGTAAAAGTTGCCCTTCACAATCAGGCCATCTTTCTCCTGCTTCAAAAAGGAGTCCAGCCAGAAAAAATCGTGATTGATGCTTTTACAAGCGCTAAAAACTATGACAAGTACTTGGCGCAAGAAGCCAACCGTTTTCCAAACAAGGTTAGTTTGGAAGAAAAAGCCGAGGGCAAATACCTTGCTGTCGCTGTTAGTTCCATCATCGCGCGGGATCTCTTCCTCGAAAACTTGGAAAACCTTGGACGAGAACTAGGCTATCAACTGCCAAGTGGCGCAGGAACTGCTTCTGATAAGGTTGCTAGCAAAATCCTTCAAGCCTATGGCATGAAAGGGCTCAACTTCTGTGCCAAGCTTCATTTTAAAAATACTGAAAAAGCCAAAGCACTTCTGGAAAGGTAAATTATGAATTATTTTAAAACATTTCTAAAAGAGTGGGGACTTACGTTCCTCATCATTATAGTAGTTGGTCTCAGTCGTCTCTTTCTATGGACCAATGTCCGTGTGGAAGGACACTCTATGGATCCGACCCTAGCTGATGGAGAGATTCTCTTTGTCGTCAAACACCTCCCTATTAACCGCTTTGACATTGTAGTTGCCCATGAAGATGATGGAAATAAAGACATCGTTAAACGCGTCATCGGCATGCCTGGTGATACCATTCGCTACGAAAACGACAAGCTCTTTATCAACAATCAAGAAACCGACGAACCTTACCTAGCAGACTACCTCCAACAGTTTAAAAATGATAAACTACAAAGCGCCTATTCAGGAAAAGGCTTTGAAGGGGACAAGGGTGTCTATTTTAGAAGTCTAGCCCAGAAAGCCCAGGCCTTTACTGTTGATGTAAATTTCAACACCAGCTTCAGCTTTACCGTACCCGAGGGTGAGTACCTCCTCCTTGGAGATGACCGTTTGGTTTCTAGCGACAGTCGCCATGTCGGAACCTTTAAAGCCAGTCAAATCAAAGGAGAAGCCAAATTCCGTTTCTGGCCACTCAACCGTATCGGAATCTTTTAAAATCAGCAACTAGATGCTGTGATAGTCTTTTTGAGTTAGCTTTTAGGATTAGATTGCAACTTGGCAATATCTTGTACCAAGCCCTAAATCCAAGAAAAGCCTAACTGAAAGCTCTATCTCAGCTCTTTTTCTATCAAAAAGGAAATTTATGGAAGTTTATTTTTCAGGCACTATTGAACGCATTATTTTTGAAAATCCCAGTAATTTTTATCGCATCCTCCTCCTAGATATCGAAGATACCAACGCTGAGGACTTTGACGATTTTGAAATCATCGTTACGGGAACCATGGCTGACGTGATTGAGGGCGAAGACTACACTTTTTGGGGACAAATCGTTCAACACTCCAAGTACGGAGAACAACTGCAAATCAGCCGCTATGAACGAGCAAAACCGACTCGAAAAGGGCTTGTCAAATACTTTTCTAGCAGCCATTTCAAGGGAATTGGTCTCAAAACTGCTCAAAAAATCGTAGATAGCTATGGTGACAATACCATTGACGAAATTCTGGAACATCCTGAAAAGCTAGAAAGTATTGCAGGACTCTCTGCCAAAAACCGTGAGGCTTTCCTCTCTACCCTCCGTCTCAACTATGGGACAGAAATGGTCTTGGCAAAACTAGCTAACTACGGCATTCCCAATAAACTGGCCTTTCAGATTCAAGACTTTTACAAGGAAGAAACGCTGGATATTGTCGAAAACTATCCCTACCAACTGGTTGAAGATATCAAAGGATTGGGTTTTACCATTGCTGACCAACTAGCGGAGGAACTAGGCATCGAAAGTCAGGCTCCTGAACGCTTCCGTGCTGGACTTGTCCACAGTCTCTTTCAAGGCTGTATGGATACGGGCGATACCTACATGGAAGCCCGAGATTTGCTGGAACAGACCCTGACTCTCCTCGAGTCTTCTCGTCCCGTGGAACTCGATCCTAGCCAAGTCGCTCAGGAATTATCTCATCTGATCGAAGAAGACAAGGTTCAGCAGATCGATACCAAAATCTTTGACAATAGCCTCTTTTTCGCCGAGGAAGGTGTTCGCAGTCACTTGGTTCGTATCCTTGAAAAAGGAAAACAGAAAAGTCAGGATCTAGAAACCATTCAAAAGCATATCGCTACTGTTGAGGAAGAGCTGGGTATCCAATACGATAGCATCCAAAAACAGGCTATCTGTGACGCTATCCAGAACAAGGTCTTTATCCTGACAGGTGGGCCTGGTACAGGTAAAACCACTGTTATCAATGGGATTATCGCTGTCTATGCCCTTTTAGAAGGACTTGACCTCAGGAAGAAAAGCAACTTACCTATCCTTCTAGCAGCCCCAACTGGTCGAGCAGCTCGACGCATGAATGAATTGACAGGTTTGCCTAGCGCAACCATACACCGCCATTTGGGAATGACGGGTGACGATGATACCAGCCATCTGGAAGATTATCTAGATGCCGACTTTATCATTGTAGATGAGTTTTCCATGGTGGATACTTGGCTAGCCAACCAACTTTTCTCCAACATCTCCTCTAACAGCAAAATTCTCATCGTGGGAGATAGTGACCAGTTGCCTTCTGTTAGTCCTGGACAAGTCCTGGCTGATCTGCTCCAGATACCCCTGATTCCGCAGACTCGTTTGGAGCGGATTTACCGTCAGAGTGAAGAATCAACTATCGTCACCTTGGCTAGCCAGATTCGACAAGGCATCTTGCCAGCTGACTTTACCCAGAAAAAAGCTGACCGCTCCTACTTTGAAATCATGAGTAGCCATATCCCTGCAACCATTGAGAAGATCCTCGGTGCTGCCCTCAGAAGTGGCATTCCGGCTCGTGATATTCAGGTGCTAGCGCCTATGTATCGAGGAACTGCTGGTATTGACGCCATCAATCAACTCATGCAAGACCTGCTCAATCCTCTTCAAAAGGACCAAGTTAGCTTTGAAGCAACTCAGTGTCACTATCGAACAGGGGACAAGGTCATTCACCTAGTCAACGACGCTGAAGTCAATGTCTTTAATGGAGACCTAGGCTACATCACAGATTTGATTCCTGGAAAATACACCGAGTCCAAACAAGACGAGATTGTCATTGATTTTGATGGCAATGAGGTCGTCTACCCTCGCAATGAATGGTACAAGATTCGGCTAGCCTATGCCATGAGTATCCACAAGTCTCAGGGAAGTGAGTTTCCCGTTGTCATCCTGCCCATCACCAGTGCTAGCAAGCGCATGCTGGAGCGTAATCTCATCTATACGGCTATTACACGGGCCAAGAGTAAGCTCATCCTTCTTGGCGAATTACAAGCCTTTGACTATGCCGTCAAACATATTGGAACTGCTCGCAAGACCTATCTGATTGAACGGTTTAAGGATCTGGTCGATTCGGCTGACCAAACCAGCCCAGCTCCTAGCGAAACGACAAATCAAGAGAATTCTCCTCTATCCTACATCCTCACTGAGGAAAACTGGTCTAGCATCCCAGCAATGATCGGGATTACAGATGCAGACCTCAAAGAGATTTTTGGAAAATAGAGCATCAGAAAACCCACCTAGTCAGGTGGGCTTTTTCTCTTTCAAGATTATTTTACTGTTGCTGTATTTGTGATCAATTCAACAGCTTTTTTGATTGCGATATCGTGTTTCAACATATCAGCTGAAAGCAAGTTTTGAACTTGTGCCACTTCCATGTTGTAAGTTGCAGCCAATTGTTCGATTTCTTTTTGGATTTCTTCTTCAGTAGCGTCAAATCCTTCAGCCTTGGCAACTGCTTCGATAACAAGGTTAGTCTTAGTACGTGACTCAGCCTCTGCTTCGTATTGTTTGTGAAGGTCTTCTTGAGTAGTTCCAGTGATTTGGAAGTACATATCAGGATTGATACCTTGACGTTGCAAGTTTCCAAGGAATTCGTTTACTGAGCGGTGAACTTCTTCGTGGATCATTTCCTCTGGAAGTTCTACGATTTCAGCGTTTTCTACAGCTTTATCGATTGCTGCGCCTTCAAGGGCATCTTTGTATGCTTCTTCTTTCGCAGCAGTCAACTCTTTGCGGTATTTTTCTTTCAATTCGTCAAGAGTTTCCACTTCTTCGTCGATGTCTTTTGCAAGTTCATCATCAAGAGCTGGAACTTCTTTTGCTTTTACTTCGTGAATAGTTGTCACGAATTTAGCTTCTTTACCTGCAAGGTCTTCTGCTTGGTAGTCTTCTGGGAATGTTACAACTACATCAACAGTTTCGCCAGCTGAGTGGCCAACCAATTGATCTTCAAAACCAGGAATGAATTGACCTGATCCAAGTCCAAGTGAGAAGTTTTCACCTTTTCCACCGTCAAATTCAACACCGTCGATAGAACCAACGAAGTCGATCACAACAGTATCGCCATTTTCAGCAGCAGCTTCCTTGATAACCAATTCAGCCAAGTTGTTGCGTTCGCGTTCGATACGCTCTTCAACGTCAGCGTCTGTTACTTCTTTTTCTACATCAACTGATACTTCAAGGTTTTTATAGTCACCCAATTTAACTTCAGGTTTTGTCACGATTTCAGCTGTGATAACCCAGTCTTGACCTTTTTCCATTGAAGTTACGTCAATTTTTGGTTGCGCAGCGACTTCAAGACCAGCTTCTTTTACAGCTGCTTCATAAGCGTTTGGCAAAAGAGCGTTTAACACATCTTGGTAAAGTGTTTCTTCACCAAATTTTTTATCAAAGATAGGACGTGGAAGGTGACCTTTACGGAAACCTGGAACGTTAAGAGTTTTCTTTACTGAGTTGAATACACGGTCCACTTCTGGTTTGATTTGGTCTTGAGAGATAGTGAAAGTCAAGACTCCACGGTTTGTTTCTTTGTTTTCAAATGATACAGACATTCTGTCATTTCTCCTTAAAATTTTTTAAATACAGTCTATTATAACATAAACGGGCGACTTTTTTCAAGTAATGAATGCGCTTTTCAATGATGCTAGAGATACTTGCTCGCTTCCTTGATACTAAGTTCAGCCATTCTTTCCTTATTTTTTTCGATGAAAGCTGCTACCCAGTCTGGATTGGTCTTAGAGTAGTCTCTTAGAGCCCAGCCGATGGCTTTGTTGATAAAAAATTCTGTCTAGTCCAGATTGTTGAGCAGGATCTTTTCCATCAGTTGGACATTTGTTTTCTCTTTTCTTAACAACTGGTGGTCAATAGCGACTCGTCTCAGCCAGATATTGTCTGATAGGCTCCATTTTAAAAGCACATCTTCAAGTTCCGAATGGTTAGCCACCAAACTCCCTACTACTCGGTCTAGGATATCTACCGTGTCCCACCAAGACTTGGTTACGACCAGGCGCTCAAGCTTAGGTAAATCGCTCTCTGTTAGATAAGATTGCATAGCTTTCAAATAGTTGGCAGCCACATATTGGTATTCTCTTGGCTCCCTTTCCCAGCAAGTGTCTACAAAATTCCAATCGATGACCTTTGTTTTTTTCGCATTTGGAAAGTATTTTTTATAGAGTGCATTTCTTTCAGGACCTGCAACGCCTAGAAAGGGAAATTGATGGCGCATATAGGCTTCCATTGGGCCTGCTTTCTCAGGGTCTTTTGCTGCTTCTAGCTCCACAAGTAAATCTTCAAGACTCATCTAAAAATCCTCCTGCCCGACCAAGTGGTGCTGGAAGGCATAGACCGCAGCCTGGGTGCGATCACTGACTTCAAGTTTGGCAAGGATATTGGACACGTGGGTCTTAACCGTCTTGAGAGAAATGAAGAGTTCATCTGCGATCCGTTGATTTTCGTAGCCCTTGGCGATGAGTTGAAGCACATCACGTTCACGCGCAGTCAATTCCTCATGAAGTTCCATATGATTGCGGTGGTATTCGACCTTCTTACTAACCTCTTGCTCGATGGCCAGCTCGCCAGTAGCCACCTTACGAACTGCATGAAGCAGTTCCTCTGCACTAGAAGTCTTGAGTATATAACCTTTGGCACCTGCATTCAAAACTGGCATGATTTTTTCATTGTCCAAGTAAGAAGTTACAATCAAAATCTTGGCTTCAGGCCATTCTTTGAGGATGGCTAAGGTGGCATCAATCCCATTCATCTCAGGCATGACAATATCCATGACAATGACATCTGGACGCAGTTCCAAGGCCAAGTCAATACCTTGAGCCCCATTAGCAGCCTCGCCCACAACTTCCACATCGTCTTGGAGATCAAAATAGCTTTTCAAGCCCAATCGGACCATTTCATGGTCATCTACCAGTAAAATTTTCATCTTTACTCCTTTATAATTCCTTGTCTAGCAAGGGAATACGGATATCAACCGCCAGTCCTTGCTTAGGAGCTGTCAATAGTTGAACTGTTCCTGCCATATCTTCAACCCGCTCCTTGATATTTCGAAGTCCATAACTCAAGTCGTCTAAGCTCCCCAACTGGAAACCAATCCCATTGTCCACCACTTTTAGTTGCAATTCAAAATCAGTCTGATAGAGGTACACATCCAGACAAGATGCCTGGGCATGGCGGAGGGTGTTGCTGATCAACTCCTGTAGGATGCGGAAGATGTGTTCTTCAATCTTCTTAGGCAATTTAGACACGTTTTGCTTGAGACTAACCTTGAGATTGCTCTTGTCCTCAAGCTCTTTTAAGAGGATTTGAATCCCCTCAATCAAACTCTTCTCTTCCAACTCAACTGGTCGCAAATGCAAGAGCAAAACCCGCAAATCTTTCTGGGCTGTTTCAAGGATGGCTGCGACACTTTGCAACTGGATTTGCATCTTTTCTCTATCCAGTTTCAAAGCCTGCTGACTGACACCTGATAAAATCATATGGGCCGCAAACAACTCCTGACTAACTGTATCGTGCAAGTCACGTGCTATCCGCTTTCTTTCTTTCTCGATGATTGCTTCTTCCTTGACCAGGCTTTGATTTTCAGCCTTTTGAACAGCCTCTGTCAAGAGGTTGAGCTTGCCAGACAAGGACTTAAAACTGGCATCCAAGTCTGGATCTGCAAAGGGAATCACCTCTTTTCCTGCCAGCAGTCGCTTGAGATTAACCTGCATTTTTCTGCGAGAAATTTCTTCTATCACGCGCCAAAAGAGGACAAAAAAGAAGGTCATGGAAAGGCTAAAGACCAAGATCAAGAAGATGAGTTTCTCTGTTTTCTCTATATCCTGTAGCAAATAGGACCAATCAAGATTTAAAATATCAAGTAAACTATTGACCAAAAAGAGGATAAAGAGGAAAGAAGTCAGCCCGATTAACAGATACGATTGCTTTTTCATCCTCTGACCACCTCCACATCTCCAATCATAGTAGTTAGGAAAATCTTGACGCTCTTGTTACTCTTGAGATAGTCTCTGGTTTCCTGATGATAGTGTTCGTTGCGGAGGGCTCGCTTGGGTTGATTGAGGAAAGTTAGATCTCCATAGAGGCAGTTGACACTGAGGCTGATTTCCACATCTACAGGTACGATAATCCTAGTCGTTCCGATCATCTTTCTAAGGATAATGACATTATCATGATTGGTTAGGATAACTCTTTCTAGATGAATGGTGTCCTTGCCCATGAGGCGAAAGAGATTGATATCGTCAAACTGGCAGGTCTGGTGACTAGAGAAATGGTGGAGATTGCCAAACCAGCGATTCTTTTCATTTTTAACCGTCACCACCTCTTCAAAGACCAAGTCGGTCTCCTCTTTTTCTTGATTCATCATCGGATAGAGAAGAAAGAGACTATAGATAACTGCCACAAAGATGGCTAAAATCACAAAGGGATTGAGCATGACGATAAAAAAGAAAAGAATGGTGGCCACAAGGAGAAGAAAGTTATTGCCCTCTTTGCCTGCATAATAGCGTATCAGGAGAAGAAAGAGGAATAGAATCAGTAGAAAACGCGAAAAATGCTCTGATACCATCAAAATCAGAGCTCCCGTCAATAGACAGGCTTCGATAAATAAAAAGATTTGAAATTTTTTCATAGACGCATCCTCTCCCTTCTATTTTATCACAATTTAAAAAAGTCACCTCGGTCTGAGGATGGAAAAAGGCAGTGGCATAGAAATCGCTCGTACAAGCTAGGTTCTTTCAGATCACAACAGTTGACAAAAGGCTACAAAAAAGGGCGGGATTCTTGTCCCGACCTCTCTACATCTGATCTTTTGCTTCTTTTAATTTACCATAAAGAATGTAATCTACGTTTTGCAGATCCGCTATGGTGGAACAATTAAGGGCACACATGATCAAGCGTAAATCTCCTTTCCAGCTTTGGACAATACCAATCACTTCTTCGACTGTGTAGCTTTCAACCAATTCCAAAACGGTTCGAGACAATCCCACAGCCTTGGCACCAAATATCAAGCATTTAATCATATCTAGCGGGTTCCGAACGCCTCCACTGACCAAGAGCTCGACCTTGTCTTTCCAGTCTTGGGCATTGAGAAGGGCTTGCATAGTAGACTGGCCCCATTGATTGAGGTAGTCACGTTGGCCACTGCGACGGTTTTCAATATAGGCAAAGCTGGTGCCACCACGACCTGACAGGTCAACGGTTCGAACCCCCAATTCATAGGCTCTCTCGATGGTCTTCACATCCATCCCAAAGCCCACTTCCTTTAGAATAATAGGAACGGGGATCCGCTTGCTATAATCTGTTAGATGCGATTGCCAGCTTCTGAACTTCCTTTCTCCCTCCGGCATGAGTAATTCCTGCATAACATTAACATGCACTTGCAGGAGGAGAGGATTCATCTCTTGCACAGTCTGAAGTCCTGACTCGATAGGCTTGTCCAATCCAATATTGGTTCCAAGAAGGAGCTTTGGATGGCTAGATTTGACAGAAAATGAGTCATCTGTTGGATCCTTGAGGGCTGCGCTATAAGAGCCCGTCACAAACAAAATTCCACAGGCTTCTGCCACCTGAGCTAGTTTTTGATTGATTTCTCGCCCTTTTTCGCTCCCACCCGTCATGGCATTGATATAAAAAGGAAAGTCCCACTTTCGACCTGCAAATTCTGTAGACAAATCAATCTCATCTAGGTCATAGAGCGGTAGCGAAGAGTGAATCAACTCCACCTCATCAAAGCTATTATAGGAACTTTTCTGCTCAAGGGCATAGCGGATGTGCTCGTCCTTACGATTTGTCGTCATGTCCTATCCTTTCTTGGTATAAGAGCTCAATCCCCAGATCGGCCCAACGATTTTTTAAGGTTTCAGTTGTTTGCATATCAAAACTCAAGGCAATACCACAGTCACCACCACCAGCACCGCTACTCTTAGCAACAGCCTGCAAACCTCGGCTGGCCATTTTTAACTCTCTCAGCGAAGGTGTGTAAATATCTGGGCTCAAACCTTCTAAAAGTTGACTGGCTGTTTCCAGCTGCTCGATGATTTTTTCTGCCTTCCCCTGCTCCAAGGCTTCTACCAAAGTAGCCACTGTTGCTTTTGAGGAAGTTAAAAAATTCTGATTGATGTTTTGTTTGATTTGCTGGACCATTTGACTCGATACGGCCACTTGCTTGGTCCATCCCACTAGGAAATCACATTCTAGACCTGGTTTCATCTGTGAGATAGAAAATCCCCAATCATGCTCCAAAACTGTCGCCAAGTTTTCTTCTTCCAACCAAGCAGCCACCTTCTTTCGATCAAAAGATTGGTAGAGAACCAAATCCTCTGCCACAATACAGGCAAGGTCTCCCATAGAACCATTGTCGCCTCTCTTGAGCAAGACCGCGCTAGCCAGCTTGAACAAGAGTTCCTGATCAACCGTAATATCATATAGAGCCAGTAGGGCCTTGATCACCAAGACAACAACGCTACCACTAGAACCCAGACCAAACTTTTTCCCTTCCCGTTCCATTTTCCCACGGATTTCCAAGGAAAAAGGTCGCAAGGTTTGCCCACGATAAACGAGGAAATCTTCCACTAGAGCAATCGTTTCTTGAATCAAGCTGTAGGCAGGATTTGGCGTCAAGTCCACTGCGAAATCAAACATATCTGAGTAGATACGATAGCTGTCAGAAAAGGCAATCTCAGCCTTCATATAGATGGGGATAGCCTTTATCAAAGCTAACTGTCCTGGCTCTAAAATAGCATATTCACCCGCCCAGTATAGTTTTCCGCAAGTTTTAACAGTAATCATCTTGGCTCAAATCCTTTGTTTTTGACACAATCAAGCGATAACGTTGACCAAAGATTTCGGACAAATGCTCCAGGTCTTCCTCTTGACAGAGAACCTTGACATTGGGACCAGCATCCATGGTAAAGTAGCAAGCCTCGCCTTGCTCACGAAGTTGGCGGACAAAGTCCATAGCTTCATAAGTCGCATCTGTTAGATAAGAAAAGACTGGTGATGCTGTTTTAGTCGTAGCGTGCATGGCTAGGGCATTTCTCTCCGTTAATTCCCCAACCTTGGCAAAGTCATTCTCTTTGAGATAAACCAACATCTCCTGATAATCCTTCTCAGACTGGCGCACCCAGTCATCAAAAGTCGTCGAGGTTTCCACACAAAGTTGCATACCATCACGGCTAGAAATTGGTTTTTTCTTGTCCTCTAGCACCAACATAATCATAGCTAGTTTCAGGTCTGTCTCTACAGGGTAAATTTCCCCACTATCCTTATCCCAGGCACCCAGTGGTCCATAAAAACTGCGGGAGGAAGAACCTGAGGCAAACTTAGCCTCCTGCGCCAACTGGCTCCGATTCAAGCCAAGCTGGAAATAAGCATTGCAAGCCTTGACCAAGGCGGACAAACCACTGGAACTTGAGGACAAGCCAGCTGCCGTCGGCATATTGTTTTGAGTATCGATACGAACAAATCCCTCACCTTCTGGACGGTAACGGTCAATGATTTTGCTCATCTTGGCATGCTCAGCCTCACTCTGAAGCTGACCATTGATATAAAAGGCATCAGCAGTCGCATCCGTCGGTAGAGGCGACAAGGTCGTCTCTGTATACATGTTTTCCAAAGTCAGAGAGATACTGCTAGTAGCAGGCACCATCTCTTTTTCTTTTTTCTTTCCCCAATATTTGATAATGGCAATATTTGCGTAGGAACGTACTGTTACAGGCTTTCGATCCATGTCTGAACAGCTCCTTTCTCTTCTAATCGTTTTGCTAGTTCTTGTGCTTGATCTAGATTGGCTACCAAGGCGATAATACAGCCTCCTAGTCCACCACCACTCATCTTGGCACCTAGAGCACCATGGCTAAGAGCCGTTTCAACAAGGGAGTCTGCTTCAGGGCTACTGACACCAATTTCCTTTAGATGTAAATGCGCCTGACTGAGGATTTGTCCCAGTTTTTCAGCATCTTTTTGTCTGATCACCTCTTCTGCCTGCTGGGTCAATTCTCCCAAGGCATGCAAAAACGGTAGGGCATCCTTGCCCTTGCTTTGAACCACTTGGATAGCTTCACGAGTGTGACCATACACGCCTGTATCTGCAATCACCAAATAAGCGGACAGGTCCATCTCAAGCTCTGTAAATCCAACGTTTTTAATAAAGCGAATGGGGTGATCACTGAGACAGGTCTTGGCATCCAACCCGCTTGGATTCATATGAGCAATCATCTCAGCCCGATTGACCAAGATTTCTAGTACATCATGAGGCAGGTCGGCTTGATAGTAGTCAAAAACCGCACGAATGGCCGCTATGCTAATAGCCGCTGACGAACCCATTCCCCGTTTTTCAGGGATAGCCGAGTCAATCTCACAGCGAATGCAAGCTTCTTTGATATCCAAATACTCCAGCGAGGCATACACTGCCATGGACAAGGTATCCTCCTCATAAAGACGCCACGGACTTTCAGCAGGGACCACCTTGCAGGTCACCTCCACCTCTAAGAGAGGCAGAGAAATAGCAGGATAGCCGTAGACTACCGCATGCTCCCCTATTAAAATAATCTTACTATGTGCCTGACCGACACCAACTTTTTTTGTCATGTTTTCCTTTAACCAGACGAAAAGACCGTCTCACTTTTCATACAGTAGTATTTTCTCCTATCTATTTTATTATATTTTCACAAAAAAAGCGATTGTTTCCTTCACAATCGCCTCTTTCATCATTGGACCCATTCGCCATTATAGTTGACCGAATAGCCTTCTACAGTTGTATTCACTGCTAAAGCACCTGAGCTATAAGCATAGTACCATTTGCCACCGACCTTAAACCAACCTGTCTTCATAGAACCATTTGGTTGGTCTAGGTAATACCAAGTCGAACCATCCTTAATCCAACCAGTTGCCATAGCTCCTGATGAACGAAGGTAGTACCACTTATTACCAACATAAGCCCAGCCTGTCTTCATATCTCCATTTTGAGCATCTAGATAATACCAAGTGGAGTCTTCCTGATACCAACCAGTTGCCATAGCTCCCGATGAGCGGAGGTAGTACCACTTATTACCTAGATATTTCCAACCAGTTTGCATGATACCAGTTTCTGGATCTAAATAGTACCATGGAGCAGGTTTGCTTCTGTCAATGCCAAAAATAACATGAAAATCTTGAGTCCAACCCTTAGCCATTTCACCAATTGGTAGTGGATAGTAAGAATCATCGCCAGAATTTCCAAGCTTATTTAAATAATACCAATGACCATCTTCATAAATCCAACCTGTCTTCAAGGCGTAATCTTCATCGAAGTAATAGGTTCTCTTCTCGGTAGAAGGATTGTACTGTTCACCATATACTTTTCCTGTATTTTCAGACGATTTTGCCTCTAAGACTTGTTTCTCTGTCTGTTCTAGCAAAGCACCATCTTGTCCAAAATAGTACCACTTCTGTTGAAGTCCGATTTCTAAGACTGGATTGTTAGAGAATAAATTATCACGATAGCCTGTCCCAGGAATTTCTAAGTATTGCCAGCCGACTACCATTTCTCCATCATCATCAAAATAGTACATTTTACCGTCTATTTTATGCCAATAGATCGCTTTATGGTCATCTTTTATATAGTATTTTCTATTGTCCTTATCAACAAACTGCCCACCTGTGGTATCCGCCAATACTGTATTTGTCGCTAAAAGACCAAGAAAAAACACTGCTAATCCAACTTGCATCATTATTTTAAATTTTTTCATTAGATCTTTCCTCCTGCAAGAATTATATTAAAAATTAAATTGTATGTCAATATGACGGCCTTAAAATCATGTATAGTAGATTGAATCTAGAATCGTACAATATCGCTTCTAAAATATAGTCAATTGAAACAAGCACAAGACAAAAGAGCCTCGAAAAAAGTATTACAACTTAGTAATACCTTTTTGAGGTGCTTTTTGATATGAGCCCATGTTTTCTCAATAGGATTGTACTCAGGTGAGTAAGGAGGAAGAGGTAAAAGTTTATGCCCAAACTCTTCACACAAGAGTTCTAGCTTACCCATTCTATGGAATCTTGCATTATCCATAATAATAACTGATGGTGTATTTAATATTGGTAAGAGAAACTTCTGAAACCAAGCTTCAAAAAAGTCGCTCGTCATTGTTTCTTCGTAAGTCATTGGAGCGATTAATTCACCATTTGTTAGCCCTGCAACCAAAGAAACCCTCTGATATCTTCTTCCAGATATTTTACCTCTTATTAACTGGCCTTTTAATGAGCGACCATGTTCTCGATAAAAATAAGTATCGAATCCTGTTTCGTCAATATAAACAGGAGCTAAATGCTTTAAACTATTAAAACTTTTAAGAAATAAAGCTACTTTTTCTGGGTCTTGTTCATAGTAGGTGTGGTTCTTTTTTCGAGTGTAGCCCATAGCTTTGAGAGCATAGTAGATGGTAGTTGGATGCCAGCCAAATTCAGAAGCCATTTCAGTCAAATAAGCGTCTGGATTGTCAGTAAGATAGTTTTTAAGTCTATCTCTATCAACTTTTCTTGGTTTTGTTCCTTTTACTTGATGGTTTAGCTCTCCTGCTTTCTCTTTCAGTTTTAACCAGCCATAAATGGTATTACGTGAGATTTGGAAAACGTGTGATGCTTCTGTTACACTACCTGTTCGCTCACAATAGCAGAGAACTTTTTTACGAAAATCTATTGAATATGCTATAAGAATATTATACCATATTATATACTATTTTTGGTTCATTTTACTATAAATTTTTAACATTTCAAAGATCTGTAAGACTGACATTTCACCATTTTCCTAATCATTATCCATCAAAAAAACCGTAAGAATTTCTTCTTACGGTTTTTCTAGCAAGCTCATAGAATCAAGATTCTCAAGTTTGCTTTATCCGAGTAATATTTTACTCTTCTTCCTTGCGTTTTTTAGCGAAGAGAAGTCCACCTGTCGCTGCTGCAAGTAGTGCTAGACCAAGTGAAGCGTTAGATTGCTCTGTACCAGTATTTGGCAATTCTTTCGCTCCAGCTTTCTTAGCTGATTGGTTAGCAGCTGACTCTTTAGTTGCTTTCTTAACAGTATTCTCACTTGCAATTACTGCTACTGAACCATCTGGGAAGGTTACTGTTGCTGTACCATCGTTGCCTACTTCTACCTTGCTTGCTGTTGGGTTAGCTTTCTTAACTTCGTCAGCTACCTTAGCTTTTTCCGCATCTGTAAGAGCTGATGGATTCACTACTGGAGTGATTGCTGGGGTCTTAACGCCATTTGAATCAGCTTCTTTCACTGTCTTAGCTGGAGTCAAGACTGCTACTGAACCATCTGGGAAGGTTACTGTGGCTGTACCATCGTTGCCTACTTCTACCTTGCTT
>CAJNCS010000001.1 GCA_905221325.1 bacterium | reverse complement strand
AGCATGAGCAACAGCATCTCTGCTTCAATCAGTGCTTCTAACTCAGTAAGTACAAGCGCAAGCAACAGTGCCTCAGCATCAACAAGTGCGTCTGTATCTGATTCAACAAGCATGAGCAACAGCATCTCTGCTTCAATTAGTGCTAGCCAATCAGCAAGCACAAGCTTGAGCAACAGCGTATCTGCTTCAATCAGTGCATCTGAATCAGCAAGCACAAGCTTGAGCAACAGCGTGTCTGCCTCAATCAGTGCGAGTCAATCAGCAAGCACAAGCATGAGCAACAGCGTATCCGCATCAATCAGTGCGAGCCAATCAGCAAGCACAAGCTTGAGTAACAGCGTATCCGCATCAATCAGTGCATCTGAATCAGCAAGCACAAGCTTGAGCACCAGCGTGTCTGCTTCAATCAGTGCATCAGAATCAACAAGCACAAGTGCAAGCAACAGTGCTTCAACATCTGACTCAGCAAGCAATACTGGAGGAAATGATTCGGCATCGGCAAGTGCATCATTGAGTACCAGCACAAGTACATCTAAATCACTTAGCGATAGCGTTTCAAGCAGTTTGAGTACAAGTGCGTCACAACAATCTAACTCATTCAGCTATAGCAAGGGTGAACCAGCAAGCGAATCTAAGCCAGAATTTAACCTTCCTAGCTACCTCGCTTCTGTAAGTGAAAGTACTTCAGTTTCACTCAGTACTTCAGCAAGTGTATCCTTGAGCGATAGCACTTCAACGTCAATCAGTGCAAGCAATGCTGGAGGAAATGAATCAACTTCAACCAGCGCATCATTGAGTACAAGCGCAAGTGAGTCTGCATCTGTAAGCACTAGCCTAAGCGCAAGTCAATCAGCATCAGCCAACGCAGCGAATGCATCAGCAAGCGATTCTGCATCAGTAAGCACAAGCGTAAGCGCAAGCCAATCAGCATCAGCAAGCGTAGCGAATGCATCAGCAAGTGACTCTGCATCAGTAAGCACAAGCTTGAGCAACAGCATCTCTGCTTCAATCGGTGCTTCTAATTCAGCAAGCAATGCTGGAGGAAATGAATCAACTTCAACCAGCGCATCATTGAGTACAAGCGTAAGCGATTCTGCATCTGTAAGCACTAGCGTAAGCACAAGTCAATCAGCTTCAGCAAACGCAAGCAAGACACCAACACCAGGTGGAGGCTTCCACTCAGCAAGTACAAGCAATGGCCCAGGTAGTGTATCAAATTCAGGAACTGCAAGCGATTCAGCTTCACACAGTGTTTCTGTAAGTACATCATTGAGCGATAGTGCAAACGCCTCAGCTAGCTTGTCTGATAGTGCTTCAATCTCAAGCGCTTTGAACCACTCACAGGCTCCTGTTCAACAACCTGCTGCACCAGGACATTCAAACGGTAGAAAACTTCCAAATACAGGAACTGCAAGTAATCAATTTGCTGGTCTTGGATTAGGAGTAGCTGCCTTGGCAACTGCATCTCTTCTTGGCAAGAAGAAGAAATCAGCAGCTTCTGAGATGGATTTAGAAGACTAAGTCCTAGAAATTGACTAAAATGAAATTGTTGATATCATTTTAGCGATGAAAACAAGAACCCCAGATGGCTCAAGGCTATCTGGGGTTCTTGCATTTTTATCAACTGTAGTAGGAGACATCCAACTAAGTAAAAGAGCGAACCAATCTGATTCTCTCTTTCGTTATGTTCGAAGTGAAAAGAATTTATTTTTGAAGTTTTGAAAATGGCATTTTAGATCCGGCTCATTGTCAAGACTAGTAGGGGAATTTTCATTCAAATTTCCATAAATTAAAATCCCTAGAATCAGTTGTTCTAGGGATTTATTGGGGTGTGAGCATGATTAACTCGACAATCATAGCGATATAGAGGACTAAGGTTAGGAGAAAACCAGTTCTCCAGAAGAATTTGATGAATTTAGGGTAATAAAAACTTCGTTTTTTGACAAGGAAAAAGACTACAAGGAGAATTGCTAAGAGTGAAAGTGCAACACCAAGTCGCGGTAGAAAGTTGTGGGTAAAGGCTTTAGCAGTAATCAGATAGTACTCAAATACCAAAAGTGGAAAAGCTAAATCCGCAAAATTCAGTCCTAGTTTTTTCAGTTTAAAAAGTTTTGTTACAATGATGGAGACCACGAGGGTTAATACCAACAATAAAATAGCTGCTATTTTCAATAAAATCATACCCATATTGTATCATAAAAAAACGCTAAAGGAAATGAGAAACAAGGGAATTTGTTTGAAAGTCAGGCTTTTGAGATTGTGGGTGTTTTTTGTTATAATGAAAGTTATGAAATCTTATAATACCTTGAATGATTATTATCGAAAACTTTTTGGAGAAAAGACTTTCAAAGTTCCTATTGATGCGGGGTTTGACTGTCCCAATCGCGATGGAACTGTGGCTCATGGGGGCTGTACCTTTTGTACGGTTTCGGGCTCTGGAGATGCCATCGTGGCACCAGACGCACCTATCCGTGAGCAATTTTATAAGGAAATCGACTTTATGCATCGCAAATGGCCAGATGTTCAGAAGTATCTAGTTTATTTCCAAAACTTTACCAACACCCATGAAAAGGTGGAAGTGATTCGGGAACGTTACGAGCAGGCTATCAACGAGCCAGGTGTAGTAGGAATCAATATCGGAACGCGGCCAGACTGTTTACCCGATGAAACCATCGAATATTTGGCTGAGTTATCGGAACGCATGCATGTGACGGTAGAATTGGGCTTACAGACAACCTTTGAAGCAACCTCTGACCTGATTAACCGTGCCCATTCTTATGAATTGTATGTGGAAACAGTAAAACGCTTGAGGAAATATCCCAAGATTGAGATTGTTTCCCATTTGATTAATGGTTTGCCCGGTGAGACTCATGAGATGATGATTGAAAATGTCCGTCGCTGTGTCACGGATAATGATATTCAAGGAATTAAACTGCACTTGCTTCACCTCATGACCAATACACGGATGCAGCGAGATTACCATGAGGGACGCTTGCAACTGATGAGTCAGGATGAGTATGTCAAGGTTATCTGTGACCAGTTGGAAATCATTCCCAAGCATATTGTCATCCATCGAATCACAGGAGATGCACCTAGAGATATGCTGATTGGTCCCATGTGGAGCCTCAATAAATGGGAAGTTTTGAATAGCATAGAGAATGAGATGCAACGCCGCGGAAGTGTGCAAGGATGCAAGGCTGTAAAACAGGAGTTTAAAAATGAAAAGACCACTTGAGATGGCACATGATTTTTTGGCGGAAGTTGTGACAAAAGAGGATATCGTAGTGGATGCGACCATGGGTAATGGTCATGATACGCTATTTTTAGCCAAGTTAGCCAAGCAAGTCTATGCCTTTGATATTCAGGAGCAGGCTTTGGAGAAGACGCAAGAGCGTTTGGATCAGGCTGGAATGAAAAATGCCCAGTTAATCTTGAAAGGTCATGAGACATTAGACCAGTTTGTGACAGAAGCTAAGGCAGGGATTTTTAATCTTGGTTATTTACCTTCTGCTGACAAGTCCGTCATCACCCAACCTCAGACTACTATCGAAGCCTTAGAAAAGCTGTGTCACTTGCTTGTCAAAGGGGGACGGATTGCAATCATGATTTACTATGGTCATGAAGGAGGAGACATCGAGAGGGATGCTGTGTTGGATTTTGTTAGCCAGTTGAACCAACAAGAGTATACAGCTGCCATTTATCGGACTCTCAACCAAGTTAACAATCCACCGTTTTTAGTTATGATTGAAAAATTAGAAAGGTATAGACATGGATAAACAATACCTTCGTGAGAAGCTTGAGGTAATGCGCCAAAATTTTGTCGAGTCAACGCATCACGAGCGAGCAGTCGGAGTGCTCGACGAAGCACATATGAGCAAGAAAATGCTTAAAATCAAGAAAAAATTGGTTGCTCTTGAAATGGAACGATGCCAGAAAAAAATTGAGCACAAAGACTGTTCTAAGATTGATCAGAAAATCCAAGAGCAAAAGGAGATTTTTGAATCTTGTTGTAAAAAAGATTAAGGAGGAATTGTGTGGAATTACTCATTTACTTGATTCTATTTTTTTTGTCTTAATCATTTCAACCACGACCAATAAACTTCTCCCTTTTTTGCCCCTTCCTCTTGTGCAAATCCTTTTGGGGATTTGGATTGGCTTATTTGTTCCTGATGCGGACTTTCATCTCAATACAGAGCTATTTCTGGCCATGGTTATTGGTCCCTTACTTTTCCGGGAGGCAGAAGAAGCGGATATTACGTCCATTTTGAAGCATTGGCGGATTGTCGTCTTTCTGATTTTTCCTGTGATTTTTATCTCGACCTTAAGCTTGGGGGGCATGGCTCACTTCCTTTGGATGACTCTTCCTTTGGCGGCTTGTTTAGCAGTTGGAGCGGCACTTGGGCCAACAGATTTGGTTGCCTTTGCATCTCTCTCTGAACGTTTTCGTTTTCCTAAACGGGTTTCTAATATTCTAAAAGGGGAAGGGCTCTTAAATGACGCTTCTGGGTTGGTTGCCTTTCAGATGGCCCTTGCTGCTTGGACAACAGGAACTTTTTCTTTCAGCCAAGCTGGGACTTCCCTAGCACTTTCTATCCTTGGTGGTTTTGTAGTCGGTTTTGTGACGGCTATGGTCAATCGTTTCTTGCATACCTTTTTACTGAGTGTGCGAGCGATAGGTATAGCCAGTGAACTATTGCTAGAGCTAAGTTTGCCGCTCATGACTTTTTTTATTGCAGAAGAGTTTCATGTTTCAGGGATTATCGCAGTAGTGGTTGCAGGTATTTTGAAGGCTAGTCGATTCAAAAAAATTACGCTCCTTGAGGCTCAGGTAGACACCGTGACGGAGACCGTCTGGCACACTGTGACCTTTATGCTAAATGGATCAGTCTTTGTTATCTTGGGAATGGAATTAGAGTTGATAGCAGAGCCGATCTTGTCTAATTCTCTCTACAATCCCCTTCTTTTACTGCTTTCAGTTGTCGTTCTGACCTTCTTGCTTTTTGCGATCCGCTTTGTCATGATTTATGGCTTCTATGTTTGGAGAACACGACGCCTCAAGAAAAGTCTCCGTAAATACATGAAGGATATGCTTCTTTTGACCTTCTCTGGTGTAAAAGGAACAGTATCTATTGCAACCATTCTTCTCATACCAATCAATCTAGAGCAGGAGTATCCCCTTTTACTTTTTCTAGTAGCAGGTGTCACGTTATTAAGCTTTTTAACAGGTCTCTTAGTTCTTCCCCACCTTTCCGAGGAGCAAGAAGAAACCAAGGATTACCTCATGCACATTGCGATTTTAAATGAGGTCACAGCAGAATTAGAAAAAGAACTGGAAGGGCATAAGAATAAACTTCCCCTTTATGCGGCTATTGATAATTATCACGGTCGAATTGAAAACCTAATCCTTAGTCAAGAAAACAAAAGTGCCCAAGAGGACTGGGAGGCTTTAAAACTCCTCATCTTGAGTATCGAAAGCGATGGTTTGGAGCAGGCTTACGAGGAGGGGAAAATCGGTGAACGTGGTTACCAAGTTTATCAACGCTATCTGAAAAATATGGAGCAGAGTATCAATCGCAAGGTGGCTTCTCGCCTAACATATTACTTCCTTGTGTCGCTCCGTATCTTGCGTTTTCTCCTGCATGAATTGCTGACCTTTGGCCAGACCTTCCGGAGTTGGAATGACAAGGAGCAACGTCGCCTTCGAGCTATTGACTATGATCAAATATCTGAACTCTATCTGGAGAATACGGAGCTGATTATCGAAAGTTTGGAAAACCTAAAAGGAATCTACAAGAGTAGTCTGATCAGCTTTATGCAAGAGTCTCGTCTACGCGAGACGGCCATTATCGGTAGTGGTGCCTTTATCGAACGTGTTATCAATCGTATTAAACCAAACAATATCGATGAAATGCTAAGAGGTTACTATCTAGAACGTAAGTTAATCTTTGAATACGAAGAGAAGAAATTGATTACGACCAAGTATGCCAAGAAATTACGGCAAAATGTCAACAATCTTGAGAATTATTCTCTAAAAGAAGCCGCAAATACCCTACCCTATGATATGATGGAATTAGTTAGAAGAAATTAGTTTAGAAAATCAACTTGTATTAGGAGGATCGCAACATGAAAAAGTGGTGGAAAGAGCTGATGGAACGGCCCTTGTTGAAAGTTTTTTTACATTTCTATCAAACTTCCGATAGTGAACTGACCAGTGTTGCGGTTGCCTACTATTGGTTGGTTTCAATCTTCCCCTTGCTGATGATAGTGGTCAATATTTTGCCCTATTTTCAAATTCCGATTTCAAATTTTTTGCTTACCATCAAGGAATTTGTACCGGATACAGTCTATGATGTGGTCGCAAAGATTGCCCGAGAAGTCCTGACTCAACCATCGACTGGTTTGCTGAGTTTTGCAGTCTTGTCTGCCCTTTGGACCTTCTCGAAATCGATGGATTTCCTCCAAAAAGCTTTTAATAAGGCCTATGGAGTAGCCAAGAGCCGAGGAATTATCTCCCATCAATTGATGAGTTTACTCGTCAGCTTTGGCTTGCAAATTCTTTTTGCCCTAGCCTTATTTTTGAGTATGTTTGGGCGTATGTTGCTCAACCTGCTCAAAACTTACTGGCAATCAGACAGTCCTTTCTTTGATTATCTACAGGACTTTACAGGCCCTTTGATTTATGCCTTGCTCTTTGCCATCTTGGTCATGCTCTACTATTTCCTTCCAAATGTCAGAGTCCCTCGTATTCGCTACGTTTTTCCTGGTAGTATCTTTGTTTTGCTGACTCTTGTCTTTCTTTTGAATATCTTTTCTGTCTATTTCAATAACTATGTCAACCATCTAGTCGACGTCCGATTTTTCAGCTCCATTATCGTGGTGGTGATGATGTTCTGGTTTATTCTCATCGCAAAGATTTTGATTATCGGAGCAGTTATCAATGCCAGTGTACAGAGTTTGAAGGATCCAAAGTTTCGTGATAACACATTCTTTTCAAAAAATGAAGAATAAAAATGTGCTATTCTATCATCATAGATGCGAGAGGAGGAAACATGTCGTTATTACGCGAAATCGGAGTTATAGCCCGTGCCCTAGATTCTATTGCTAATATTGAGTTTCGTGATATTGAACTAGCTCGTGGGCAATATCTTTATTTAGTACGAATCAAGGAGAATCCAGGAATCATTCAAGAAGCCTTGTCGGATTTACTGAAGGTTGATCGTTCGACAGTTGCTCGTTCAGTAAAAAAACTGGAAGAAAAGGGGTTAATAAAACAAGGAATGACCAGTACAAATCGGAAAAATAAAGAGTGGTTTGTCACTGAAAAAGGAGAGGCACTTTATCCTTTTATCCTTGCTGAACATCACTATTCAGAAAATTCTGCCCTAAAAGGATTTTCTAGGGAAGAGGCCAGGGAACTGGAGAGCCTACTAATTCGGGTTAGAAAAAATATTACAAGTGATTGGGATATGGTCAAAAAAGGTCAGAAAAGAAATTATTTATAATAAGAGGTGAAAGATGAAAGTTATCGTTGAAAATGAATTTTGGCGCTTGTTTCCAGAAGCACAGATTAGCGTTTTAGTAGTAAAGGGATTAGATAATACAGTTGATGAAAGCAAGGATCCCTATTTCAAAACCTTGCTAGATAAGGGAGCTAAACGAGCTGAGGATTTCATTTCGGACGAGAATTTTACTCAGAATGATGTCATTCAAGAATGGCGTCAGGCTTTCAGCAAGTTCAAAACGAAAAAGGGAGCACGCTCCTCTATAGAAGCTCTGCTTAAAAGGGTCAGTCAGGGAAGAGAGTTTAATCCCATCAATCCCCTAGTAGACATCTATAATAGTGTCTCTCTATCTTATGCTGTTCCCTGTGGTGGCGAAGATGTGAACAAGATTGTAGGCAATCTTCATCTTGGTCAGGCTAAGGGAGGAGAACCTTTCTTTCCACTAGGAGCTGAAAACGATGCTCCTGCACTTCCAGAAGAACTGATCTATTACGATGATGAAGGAGCGGTTTGTCGCTGTCTCAACTGGAGAGAGGCGCAGAGAACCATGTTGACGGAAGAGACAAAAGATGCTGTCCTAGTAATTGAAGCGATCAATGCTGAACAGGCAAGACGTGCTCGGGCTGCCATGGAAGAATTACAGAACTTGGTAAAGGACTACTTTGGTGTTCAAGGAAAACTGGTTCATCTGACTTCTGAGTCCCCAGAAATTACACTTTAAACAGAAATAGCCCCGTCATCTCTTAGGAATAAAATTTCCTAAAGAAATGACGGAGCTATTTTTAATAGATAAACATGGCATCACCGAAACTGAAGAAACGGTAGTGTTCTTGAATAGCGTGCTGGTAAGCATCTAAGACTAAGTCACGACCTGCAAAGGCAGAAACCAACATGACGAGAGTTGATTTGGGTAGATGGAAGTTGGTTGAGAAGGCATCGACAACCTTCCACTCGTAACCAGGCTTGATAAAGATATTGGTCCAGCCAGAATCTGCTTGGATTTGCCCATCAAACTTGGAACCGATGGTTTCCAGTGTGCGGATCGAAGTAGTTCCAACAGCGATAACACGACCTCCATTTTCCTTGACAGAGCGAAGGGTGGCTGCTGCTTCATCAGAAAGTTGGTAGAACTCTGAGTGCATTTCGTGTTCGTCCAGATTGTCAACAGAAACAGGGCGGAAAGTTCCGAGTCCGACGTGAAGAGTGAGATAGACCAGATGAACACCTTTGGCTTGGATTTCTGCTAGCAGTTCTTTGGTGAAGTGCAGTCCAGCAGTCGGTGCAGCAGCAGAGCCACTTTCTTTAGCGTAGACCGTTTGATACCGTTCACGGTCATCTAGTTTTTCATGGATATAAGGCGGTAATGGCATTTCACCTAGACTTTCCAAGACCTCCAGGAAAATTCCTTGATATTCAAAGCGGACAATACGGCCGCCGTGGGTCAATTCTTCCGTAACGACAGCGCTAAGGCGACCATCACCAAAGCTGACGCGAGTACCGACCTTGAGGCGTTTGGCAGGTTTGGCTAGGACTTCCCACTCATCACTGGCAGTATTTTTGAGCAGGAGAAGTTCCACATGGCCTCCTGTTTCTTCCTTTTGACCATAGAGGCGGGCAGGGAGAACACGGGTATCGTTCATGACAAGGGCATCACCAGGTTCCAGCATATCAATAATGGAGTGGAAGTGTTTATCCTGCATTTCTCCCGTCTCACGATTAACGATAAGGAGTTTGGAGGCATCTCGTTTTTCAAGGGGCGTTTGGGCAATCAATTCCTCAGGTAAGTGGAAATCAAAATCAGCTGTATTCATTTTTTTCATCATTCTTTCTAACTTCTAATCTTATCCATTATAACATGTTTCAAGTTTGGACGCTCTTTTTTTAGAAATTAAATCGTTTTCACTTGACACGAATTGGTCTATACCATATAATAAGTATAGATTAAAACGGAGGATGAAAAGATGAAAGTTATTAAAGTTGAAAATCAAGTTGAAGGTGGAAAAGTTGCTTTTGAGATTTTGAAGGAAAAGTTGGCCAATGGCGCTCAAACATTGGGACTTGCGACAGGGAGTAGTCCACTTGAGTTTTATAAGGAAATCGTTGAGAGTAACCTTGATTTCTCAAATCTAACCAGTGTGAACCTTGATGAGTATGTAGGGCTTGATGGGGACAACCCACAGTCTTACCGTCACTTCATGCAAGAAAACTTGTTTAACCAAAAACCATTTAAAGAGAGCTTCTTACCCCGTGGTGTTAAGGATAATGCTGAGGCTGAAGTTGAACGCTACAACCAAATTTTGGCTGACCATCCAGTTGATTTGCAAATCTTGGGAATCGGTCGCAATGGTCATATCGGATTTAACGAACCAGGTACTGCATTTGACAGTCAAACGCATCTAGTAGAACTTGATCAATCTACTATCGAAGCCAATGCTCGCTTCTTTGACAAGATTGAAGACGTCCCAACTCAAGCCATTTCAATGGGAATTAAAAACATCTTAGATGCCAAGTCAATTATTCTCTTTGCTTACGGTGAGTCAAAAGCAGAAGCAATTGCTGGAACAGTATCAGGCCCAGTAACTGAAAGTCTACCAGCAAGTAGCCTCCAAAACCACCCTGATGTGACTATTATCGCAGATGCAGCAGCGCTCAGCTTGCTTGAAAAATAAAACTGAAGAATACTGTTAGCCATTCAATCCTTTGGGTCGGATGGTTCTTTAACACTAAATTGATGTAAATAGAACGATTGTATAAGAATAGAATTGTACTTGATCACTCGGTAGATAAACATTACATAAAAGTAAGTGATAGTTGACAGAAAATAATATTTTTAAAAGGATTTTTTATGAGAGAATATTCCGTAACTTATAGTAATTTAACAAAAAAATTAAAAGAGCATTATAAACAACATAAATTTAAAGGCCAAACTACTAGAGATGTTACATCTTTTGTAAGAAGCCATACCATCAATATTGAGACATTTCATGATTTAATTATGGAAATAGCAGAACTCTCATATAAAAATCCTGATGTTATGTTGTTTTATCGTGGACAAAATAATAACTATATAAAAACGAAATATGCTACTTTATATCCTACAATCTATCGTTCAAATAGTGAAAAAGACATCAAATTTGGTTTTGATATTTTAGAAAAAACATCGACCATGTTAATGACAGAATTAGAAAAAGATAATAATGTGGATAAGGAAGAAATAAATGAATTAAAAAAAATTAAATTACTTCAATACTCGATATTACAACACTATGAAGTATGTAAGACTCCATTATTAGATTTGACTCAGTCATTAAAAGTAGCGTGTTCATTTGCTATATTAGATAATAAAGATAAAACGGGATATATCTACGTATTAGGAATGCCTTATATAAATGGTAGAATTTCGGTAGATTCTGAAGATTATATTACAAACGTAAGATTACTAAGCATAAGTTCTAGCTCTTCAAAAAGACCGTTTTTTCAAGAGGGATATTTGGTACAGACAGAATTTGCTTCTAATGCTAATATAGAAAAAGGTGAACTAGATTTTAATAGAAGAATAGTTGCTATTTATAAATTTAAAAACACTAAAACATTCTGGGGCTCTGAAAGACCTATTGAAAGGGAGAATTTATATCCAGAAGAAGATACAATGAAAGATATTTGTGATAGGCTTAAGGAGAGAAAGTACGATTATATAGGGAATGAGGAAAATAGCGGAAATTTAACCGGAACATTTTTAAATTTGTGGAATAGATTGGAGGATGAGATAAGGTATAAAACCCAACTCAACGAATTTTTTAAAGGGTTAAAAGTACTTGAAAGAGGAAAGGATAAAATGTATGAAAAAAACAGTGATAGAATATATAAAATCCGTGTTTTTAGAAATAAACTTGTACACAATACTAAAGCAATTTCCGATAAAGATTTAGAAAATAAAATTGAAGAATTAAAGAAATTATTAAAAGATTTAAAAATAAGGTTTGAAGACATCAATTAAATTCTTCTTAAATGTTCATAAGTAGACTTGAAAAAGAAATATTGCATGCTAATGATGGTTTTTAACTAGTTCTAAGTGTCTAGAGTTTTGGGAAAATGAAAAATTAAATATCATATATCTTGAGAGAGCGAGAAAATCGCTCTCTTTTTTCGTTGCAAAAATTAAAGAAAGGAGAAAAAATGTCAGATAATATTGAAATTGTTATGGATATTGATTCGTTAGAAATTTTCGATGTAATAGATCTTGATAAGAATGAAAATATGGTTGATTGTATCCCTGAAGGAAATTCTGATGAAAAAATATCTGTATACGATGATCTCAATAGAGTTTGGCTTGGGGACGGCTATTACTATAGACCTTCTAGTCTTCTCTGGAGAGTTATGAAAGATGATGTTATTCATGAATTATGTCCTAGAATTGAGCTTGGCACTTATCCTTACTCCAGAAGAGCTAGAGATGGAACTTGGGGACAAACTAGCCAATTGACTCAGGATGAAGCCTTATGGTTGACTCTAGAGTTTAATCCAGAATTGATGGGATATGTGTAGGGAAAAATAAAAGGATTTAGAAAGTGAGGGAATTTAGGGTGCTCCAAAATCGTTTAAAACTTTTAATGGTTAAAAAACATAAAACAATAAAACAAGTCAGTCAAGAAACAGGAATTAAAAAAGGTTCTCTAGAAATGTACGTCTTAGGTAGAGATATTATAGGTGATGATCTTACTATTCTCACTCGCTATTTTGAAACCAACACCCCCTATCTGTGTGGAATTTGGGATCTTATGGCCGATGAAAAACATTTTAATCATTTCAGGAAGTTATTTAAAGATAAGAGTTATTACTATATACCAGATACTAGTGATATTTTCGAGGATTTGTATAATTGTTTCTATAATTTTTGGATACAGGCTATAGAATTTACGGTTTTAGAAAATAATTTCAAAGCTGAAAAATTTTTCAAAGCATTAATATTTAAGGAAAAGGATGATTGTGTTTTTATTACCATTTCAGATAAAGATGTTATCAAGTCTTTAGAATGTTACAACAGTATTATTCGATATCATTATCCTGAAGGCGGGGAATACACTCCGATATTATCTTTTAAAGGTAATACCATAGAATAAACCAGTATGTAGAAAGGACGTACATATGACAAGACAAGCGCAACAATCACGTGACCTAGTATTGAAAGAAATTATGCAGTCACAAAATATGACAAGAACGAGAGCTCATTTAATTTTGAAAGAGCTAGAGGAACTTGGTTTATTTCAGTTTTCTGACACTGGTCAGTTTTTGTTAAAAGTAGGTGTTTAGTATGAAGCGAATTTCTGCAAGACAAGTTCAATCAAGTGAAAGATTTTATAGAATACCAAAAATATTTGTTGAATCGCCACTTTATAAACCAATGAGTACAGATGCTAAATTTACATACGCTATCTTGAAAGACCGTTTTGAACTATCTCTTAGAAATAACTGGATTGATAAAAATGGAGATGTCTATCTGATTTATACAATTACTGAACTTCAAGAAATTTTAGGCTATGGTAATAAAAAAGTTATTAAACTAAAAAAAGAGCTCCAAGAATATGGCCTCTTAGAAGAAGTTCGACAAGGTTTGAATAAGCCTAATCTACTGTACTTGGGCAATATTGACTATCAAGCTCTCCCTACTGAAGAAATTCACTCCCAACCATCGGCAACGGCGGAAATGTCAAAACGACACTTCCAAAAAAATCAAGGAAATGTCAAAACAACATGTCAAAAAATGTCGAAACGACACGCTAATGATACTGAGAATAACGAGACTGAATTATCTAATGATACTAATCGATACGAGGGCGAGTCATCTTTATCTGATTTATCAATTTCTGAAGCATTTAAAATGGGGCAACATGGTTTTCTTTCTCCTCAACTAGTTCAGAAACTCAGCTTGTTTGGGAAAGATGCAAAAATTCTTGAAAATAAAATCTATCAAGCAAAACGCCAAGTTGAAAAGAATTATAACAACCTCTTAGCTGATCAGGAAATTTATGGAGAGGTTTGGCTGCAAGATCTTGAACGTGAGCTTGATAAATTGATTTTCAAAATCAAAACCGGAGAGGCTGAAGGAAAACCAATCCAGAATATCCCAGCCTACTTCTACAAAATGATGATTCGTTTTTGGAAGATGGCCCTACTCATTGAAAAAGAACATGGTTTCCTGAAGGTATCAGGACAAAGTGAGTACAGCTTGAAATTCCCTGATGAGTGTCCTAGTGTGATTGCACACTATTATCCAGATAAACTATCGGAGACGAAACTGAATCAATATTTAGTCGAATTGTCGAAGAACGCCGAAACTTGCTAAAAGAAAGAGAGGTGACTTTATGGGATTGTTTAATCACTAAGAGAGAATTAACGGGGTGCAAGCTATGAAAGCTACACCTTCCCAACCAGTTCAAGAGATTGAAATGATTGTAGAGTATTTTGATAAAACGGTAGAAAATATTTCCATCACTTTCAACTTGGAGGAACTAGAAAAATTGGTATCAAGTTCATTTGGGACAGGAGCGAGTATGAATTTTACATCAGCGACTCCACCGTTTTCTATCAATCCTCGATGGGTGAAGAAGATAACTTATCGGACAAAATAAGTAACGATATCAGGAGGATAGTAATGTTTAAACTAGTTACAATGGCTTTATTATTGATCTTAGCTTATGGAATAGGACTTGTCATGCTGGAGCTGAAGAATGCTCCTCTGATGGAGGATGATGAAATATTATCAAGTCCAAATAATGAAGGAGACAAGTAGATGTGAGGAAACAAACACAAAATCGTATCAGAGACTTACGAAAAAAAGCTAGGTTGTCACAACAAGCCTTGGCTGATCAGATAGGGGTGTTTCGCAACACTATATCGAACTGGGAGACAGGATATAGTCAGATAAGTCTGGAAAATGCCCAAAATGTAGCAGAATATTTTGGGGTAACCATTGATTACCTACTAGGATCAGAACCGGACAAAACTTAGTCCAGTTAGATCTATACTGACCGAGAAGTCACTAAACTATTAGAACATTGAAAACTAAATACAAGGCTTGCCCTGATACAGCGTGGCTATGGATAAAAAAAGAAACGGGGGCGAGCAGCAAACTAGAAAATGATATCTAGTCCAGCCACTGAACGAAAAAGCATGACAAAGGTCATAAGCTGAAGGAGTAAGGGTTCCTAGACTATAAACCCAGCGCATGAAATACCGATGTAAAAATACGTTTTTACACAGCACGGCGTTATTCCGCCTTTCAACTTCAAGGAGAAATCTATGATAGATGAAAAAACGGTCCGCTTAAGGGACTTAAAAAACTTAGGAAAACAAGGAGGTGCGACAGCTCGCTTAGAGGACGGAACAGACCTTATCCTGAAGCCAGACTATGCAGTTAAACAGGCTAGAGGATACGTAGATGGTGTTCTAAAGGATGTTGAATTTCATTTGCCTTATAAAAAGGTTTATGATCAAATTCGCACTATCAAAAAAGGAAACCACTTAGTGGCTAGGAAAGTCAGAAGTCCATCGGGAGTGGAACTTCGTTTGACAGGAAAAGGCTACCAGCCTAAGAATACTAAAAATTAGAAAGGGAAACAAAAATGAACAAGAACCAAGTATTAGCTATACTAGTACTTTCAACTCTCGCACTTTCACAAGCTGGCTTTGTATCGGCAGACGAGCATGCCCCGATTGATTCTTCGGCACCAACAACAGAAATCGCTTCTCCAACTAAGCCAACTACAACACAGACTGAATCATCTGTAGATCAAGCGACGGCTCCTTCAGTGACTCCAGTTGATCCAACAGCTCCCTCAGACAAGGATAACGCAGGAAGCCTTGACGGAGTGCCAGCTGATAAACCAGCACCTTCAGATAAGGCGCAAGACAAGGGTAATGCAGGTAGTCTCGATGGTGTTCCAACACCATCAGATAAACCACAAGACAAAGACAACGCAGGAAGTCTTGACGGAGTGCCAGCTGATAAACCAGCACCTTCAGATAAGGCGCAAGATAAGGATAACGCAGATAGCCTAGATGGTGTTCCAGATGAACAACCAAAAACTACTGATCAAGCGAACCAGCAAGGGAAGTCACAAATTGGAACCACTTCAAGCTCAACAGGACAAGTCGTTCATGATGTGACAAAAGCACCTGTTCAAACCAGCACAGGTAATTCTATTGTCAGCACTCAAAATGGGAATCTTGTCCTTGAAGATGGCTCTGTAGTTGCTCCTGAAGCGCTTGGAGGTGTTACGAATGAAGACAAGACTATCAGTGTTTCAACTACAGATGGTAAAATGGTGACTTTGCCAAACACAGGAACAGAAAAAAGTTTCCTAGCTGCAATCGGCGGCTTATTGCTTACAACAGTAAGTTATTTCTACAAAAAACAATTATTTTAATTAAAGGAGAAAAGAAAAATGTTTAAAACACAAGAAACAAAAGTATTTGGATCAATTCGTAAGGTGAAGCACTACGGTGCTTGTGGAGTAATTTTGGGTATGGCTGCTCTTGCTATGGCTTTTTCATCAGGTAGTGTATCGGCTGATGAAGTGAAACCATCATCACCTGCAACTACTGAAGTTGCTAAACCTGCTGAATCATCTAAAGCAGAAGCTAAGACAGACGAAACAGTAAAACCTGTTGCGTCTCCTGACCTTGATTCTGCTGTTAAAAAAGCGCAAGAAGTAGGTATCAAAGTAACTGAAACTGAGAAAGTAGGTTACGATACAGAAGCAGAAGCTAAAGCAGACGAAAAAGCGCAAGTTGATGAAATTGACAAGAAGATTGCTGAAAAAGAGCTGAATATCAAGGAAATTGAAACAGCTAAAGGTCAAAACAATCAAATCAATGCTGACAATAAGTCTGCTATGGAAAAAGCTGGTTTGAAACATACAGGTGATTATCCAAAAGATAAGAAAACAGTTGAAGGCTACAACGCAGGTGCCAAAAAAGAAAACGAAGCGAACGAAGCTAAGTTTAAGAAAGATAAATTGGCAGTTGAAGCAATTAAGGCTAAAAACAAAGCAATTATGGAAGCTAAAGGCTTGAAGTTCACTGGCAATTTTGCTCAGGAAAAGAAAGCTGTTGAAGAATGGAACAAAGCCAATGCAGGTAAAGTCGTTTCAACTATCCAAACAGGGTTGACTGCTACATCTAGCACAACTTTTGAAGTCATTTCAGGGGGTTCTAAAGCTGTTGCCCCTGACTACACAGCGAACGTAATTCAGGGTTATGCACGCAATACTAATCTTAACGCTAATTTTAACAATGTTTTCCTTCTCGACGACAAGAGTGGAACAATTAAAATTAAAGTTAAGAACACATCACACGGAGATGTTACCTTAACATTGAGCGGTATTACTCCATCGGCAGAGTCAGGATTTATTCGTTCTTACGTTGCCTTGTGGGCCGCAGAGGACGGAGGAATCGGTTATGGAGTGTTCATCTCTGCCGGTGCTGGTGCTGCCAACGGCGGCGGTGGTGTAGACGGTCAAGGTGGCGGTGGCGCTTCTGGTGCTTATCGTAGTGATAGGCAAGGATGGGTTAAAATGGTCACTGTTGGAGTGGAAACAGATGCGTCTGATGTGAGCGAAGTGACTATCAATGACGTAGATTCCAACCAAGTTATTGATGTTTCTAGCTTGGACGGAGCAAAAATCACTACTGGCGCTAACATCACTCAAAGTGGCAACTCGTTTACAGCAAATGATTCTGCGCAATCACAAAGTACATCAGGTGTACTAGATTCTAACGGTATTGGTTGGTCATTTGCTAAAGGACAAAAGATTAACTTTTCTTTTGTACACTCTAATACATCAGACACATCCTACTCTATTGTGGGTGGTGTATTTGGACGTGCTTCACAAAAAGAAGTAAAAGAAAAGCCAATCTCTATTCAAGAGTACAATGATCCAAAATACACTCCTAAACCTTATGTAACGATCAAACCTTATGTGTCTGTCCCTGAGGAAAAACAGTTGGAAGTTGAATATCATAAGGCTTACGTTAAGGAAAAACCTGTAACTCCAGAAACTCCTAAAACACCAGAGCCTAAAGAACCAGGCAAGCCACAACCACAAGCATCGCTGCCAAACACTGGAACTGCAGCAAGCATGCTTCCAACTTGGGGTGTGATTTTGGGGTTGATGAGTCTTGCAGGAGCAGGGCTTCGTAAACATAAAAAATAGAACATCTAGAAATTCCCCCTCATCTATGGTATAATGAAGCCATAAAAAAGAGGGGGAAGAGAGATGAGAAAGGACACGAAATTGGATGCACATGTGACTAGAAGTGGATATAGATACTATACCCCAACTAAAATAAAATCAGAAGTCACCAAACCTGAAGCAGAAAAGAAGTGGAAAAAAGGCCTACGTTGGCTAGGAAAAGCCATCTGGTCAGGAATAAAGAACTTACCGAGTGTGATTGCGAGAGCTGCCGTTTTGATGGTTGCGACTCCACTCATGTTTCTCCTCTTTATCTTTAATCTGATTAAGAGCTTGATTGCGACAGCAATTGGATGGTTTGTGTTTAAGGTCATAGTTGCGTTTCTTGTTCTGTGTTATTGGGCATTTCTAACAAAAGAGGGAACCGCTCCAGCAAGTGTTGAACTTTGGTTTAAAAATTGGATAATGCCAGAAGGTGTTCCGATCTATCATTGGTGGGAAACAACCATCATCGTTGTCTTGGCTGTGATTACAGCCCTCTCTCTAACCTTTCGTCCAGAGGATGAAAAATAGTATTAAATAAACAAAGTAGGTACTAGGAATCTTTCTTAGTACCTTTTTTTATAAAAAGAAAGCGAGAAAAAAGAATGGATGCAGTTGTAGATTTAATTAACAAACTTGGAAATTTCGGTGGGATTATGGGGCTTGGTTGGGCCGCCTGGGGTGTCTGGGATTTATTCATCGGATTTAGACGGGAATTGGATGATAAAAAGGATAAAGGCCTTCAGAGTATGATGTTGGGCGCCATTGTTGGTGGTGTTTTAAAAGCACTCTTTACCGCTTTGGCAACAGGTCTTCAATCTTTTAGTTAGACTGATGAAGAAAAAGGAGGTGGTTTTATGAACCAATCCACACTTGATCAACTAACCATGAGTCTGAAAGACTATAATGCGACAGCCTATGAATTGATGGAAACTGTTTCGGGATCGATGGAGAAGGTAGCGCTTTTGCTTCTTCTCCTTTTTATGGGAATCAACCTCATGAACTGGCACCAGCATCTTAAAAGCAACGGAGGCGAGTTGTCTTTTCAGCTTTGGATTGAAGAGATCCTCAAGTATGCCATTGCCCTCTTTTTTATCCTCTATGTGGATGCGATTTTTGATGCCTTGTCTTGGTTGTTCAATGTCATTATCAAGTTAGTAGCCAAAAATGCCCCAAATCCTTTCAGTTCAGAACTACCAGACTTAAAGGGAGTTAATGCCATTGCAAAAGCTATGCTTCAGTTTATTTATTGGGTTGTCGATTTCGTCGGCCAGATCTCGACTAAGTTGTTGATCTTGTTACGCTCCTTTACGCTTTACACGTATAAGGGAATCGCTAAAATTATTGTCGCTTGTTACATGGTGGATGGTTTACGTCCAATTTGCTTCGGCTTCTTTAAGCTCTATATTGCGGTTGTCCTTCAGGGATTGATTTTAGTGGTTGTGATCATGCTTTATCCAGCTATTGTCACGAATGATCTACTGACAGTTGATAAGACTGGAGCTTGGACAAGTGCTTTAGTTGCGATAGCTAAAGGAATCATTTACATCATTATGCTCTTTGGCAGCCAACGCATGGCCAAGAATATCATGCAGGTGAACTAGGAGGAGAAATGTTTAAAAAGCACTCACAGAAAAATCAGCAAGCGCTAGGGAATATTTTGAGAGTTATTTTAAAAACAGTAGTCTGGGGGCTACTGTTTTTACTTAGGACTCTCTTTTTCTATTACTTGTGCCGTAGGGCTTCACAGCCACATTGGCTGGCTCTCGTAAGTGGTATTATTTTAGCGTGTGGAAGTGAATTTATTTTCTTTAGAAAAAATGTTTGAAAATATCAAGGAATAATACTTCTTTACTTAATTCCTTGAATCTTTTCCATTTTGTGGAATATAGCAAAGGATAGGATTTTTCATATTCACAATTTTTTAAAACTTTTAATACCAGCCTTTTATGAAAAGAAAATAATTGTAAGATGAAGTAGTATGAAAGAACGATACCTACAATTATTCCGACAATTACACCAAAAAGTTCGAGAATGTTTTCGAATTTTATATTCATTGATTTTAATTCTTCAATAAGTAACTGATCAGAAACAGCTTTGTCTGCTATTTTTAGTCCAATGTTAGCAAAGATAGTAGAAACAAGAACTAAAACTGTAGATAAAATTCCGCAACTCCATTTTGTAAATTCTACTGATTTTTGAAGAGATTCCTCAATTTCTTTAATGAGTAAATCTCTATCAGACTTTTGAAAATCATGTGTTAGGATTGGGGTTAATAAGTAAACACGATGCCTTACATAGATTGTTATTGCTCGTGCAAAGAGGAATATCAGGAGTTGATCAAAAAGATAACGCCCTGTACCTGAAGGATGATTTTCGGCAATGTTATAGAAGTTAAACAATGAGTATACGGTCCAAGCATAAAGCACCTGTTGAATAGTCTGTAGGTAAAACACTTGGAAAGCAGGTAACTGAGATTGAATTCGTTTGAGGACTTGATAGTAGAAATGGCTCATTAGCTTTCCCTTCATAGTTTTTGTTTTATTATACCATACAAAGAAAGGAACAGAATGACACGTTTAGGAAGTGAATTTTTAAAGGCTTTAGATAGCTACGAAAGGCCAGTTTTAGGGTATATGACACTGAGACAGTTAGTGCTACTATTTGGTATCGCATTGACAGTAGTTGTCACTACTATTCTCTATTGGCTGAAGGCACCTGATATAATCCTTTATGGCGTTGATATTTTATTATTAACGCCTTTTGTTATTTTCGGGTGTTATATTGATGAAAAAATTAAAGATGAGATCCGTTTCCTTTTGACTAAGCAGGAACGCTCTTATCAGACAGATTATGACAGAAAGGAATATACAAGAAATGAATTTATTCGGCCAAAAGAAAACCCCGAAACTCTCTAAGGAAGAACGGGAACGGGCCAAACGTCTGAGACGTACCATGACGGCCTCTACACAGAATAGTCTTAATTATCAATGGCTGACACCCGATGGACTTATGAAAATTACAAATGATCAATTTTCAAAGACCTATCGTCTAGGTGATACAAGTTATATTACTGCAACAGATGATGAACAAATTGATATCATTGAAACAAACGCTGATATTTTTAATTCGCTGGACATTGATAATGATATGCAGCTATTGATCCTGAATCGTCGAGTAGAAAGCAATAGCTTATCTTCTATCCGCTATGATTTGGTTGGAGATGGATATGACGATTATCGTAAAGAATACAATGCGATGATCAATGACCGTTTCTCTCAGGAACAAAACACCTTCAAGGTAGAAAAATATCTGACGATTACTACCCAAACAGACCAGGATCATCAAGCTAGAAGAATCCTCGATGATACAGCCAGCGTGATTGAAAGTCAATACAGTGACTTAGGAATCTCTTTTAAGGAGTTAGAGGGATTAGATCGTCTTCTTATCTTCCGAAAGCTCTTGAGGCGAGAAGGTTTTATTGATTTTAACTATGAAGACATCGCTATTTCTGGATTATCCACCAGGGACTTTGTAGCTCCAAACTATCTGAAGTTTGAAAAAGATCATATGAAAATTGATGATTGTTTCGCAAGGGTGATGTATGTTAGACAATATCCTACCTTCTTGAATGACAAACTGATTAAGAATATCCTGGATACAGGAATTGAACTGGCTATCAGCCTGCATGCGAAGCCCTATGATACTGCAGATGCCTTGAAGAAAATCAAGACAGTTAAGTCAAGTGTACGCAGGGAAATGATCAAAAGTCAGAAGGCTGCCGCAAAAGAAGGTTATGGAAGTGACCTGGCCGTTGGTGGGAAAGCTGTGGAGACATCTCGTGAAACAGAGAAATGGACTGAAGAACTCCAGGACAATGACCAAAAAATGTTTTCAGGTGTGATGACGATTTTCTTCATGGCTGACAGTCTGGAAGAATTGAATATCTACACTGAGCAGGTTCAACGATCTGTCCGTAAGAACACGGTAGACCTGGATAAGTGTTACTTGTACCAGGAAGAATCCTTGAATACGATTCTACCAATTGGAATTCCATTTATCAACGTAAAACGCCGTTTTATGAGAGATATGACTACCAGTAACTTGGCCACACAAGTCCCATTTACAAACGTAGATCTTCGATCTAGCAGTTCACGTGCAATTTATTATGGCCAGAATCAGCTATCTAAGAACGCTATCACAGTTGACCGTAAAAAAGACTTGAATACAGGTTCAGGTTGTATCTTTGGGATTTCAGGATCAGGAAAGTCAGTTCTTGCTAAAGGAGGAGAGATTATTCCTACCAAACTACGTTACCCTGAAGATAATACCATTATCGTCGATCCTGAAGATGAATACACTGGTATTGGCCGAGAATTAGGTGCTGAAATCATCACAATCGCTCCTGGCTCACAACATCACTTCAACTTGTTGGATCTGCCTGATAAGGATAAACTGCAGGCAGAAGATAGTGATCCGATTGGCCAAAAATCAAACCTCTTATCAACCTTGTTTGAGAACATATTCTCTGAAGTATCAGACGATGAATTTGCGATGATCGACCGTGTAACGAGACAGACCTATGAGGAATTTGAAAAGCCAACCTTTAAGGATTGGCAAGCCGTTTTGGAACGTCAACCTGAAGCCGTTGCTAAGGATCTGGCGCTGAAGGCAGAACCTTATACGGTTGGATCAAATGATATCTTTGCACACCCTACAAACGTCAATATGAATAGTCGCTTTATTATCTTCAATCTCAAGCAGTTGAGTGGTAAATTGAAGCCATTTGCCCTCCTGGTGATTCAGGACTTTATCTGGAACCAGGTAGTCAATAACCAAGGTAAAACCATTACATGGTTGTATTTTGATGAGTTGCAGCTCTACTTCAAGAATAAACTTCAGGCAACCTTCTTTACAGAACTGTACTCACGTATTCGTAAATATGGAGCCATCCCAACAGGGATTACCCAGAACCCAGAGACTGTTTTATCTACAGAAGAAGGTAGAAAGCTAGTCGCAAACTGTGAGTTTCTAGCCCTCCTGAAGCTGAAGCGGACAGACCTAGATGCCCTGGAGCAGGTTATCCCTCTTACGCCTTCACTGGAGCGATTTGTCTTGCGGCCAAAAGCGAAAGGTACTGGTTTGATCGTGGCTGGGGATACGATTGTACCATTTGAAAATCCTATCCCTAAAGATACCAAACTGTATCAATTGGTTGCGACAGATGGTTAAAAAAATAGAAAGAGAGGTAATTTCTTTTGTCTAAAAGTAATCGCAAACAATTAAAACAGAAACGCAAGCGAAGAATCAAAGAAGGATTAGCCCTCAATGCTGAAAAAAAGCCTAAAGAAGCACGTTTAGACTCAAAAGTTGCATTTAAGGAAGCTAAGAAAAATTATCGCTTAGCTATCAAAGATTATAAACTACACAAAGGACCTCAAGCAACAGCGAGAGGTCTTTTCTTTAAGCAACAGCTTGATCGAGCAAAGTTGGAAAAACAAATTGCAACAGCGATTTATAAGCGAGCTAAAAAAGCTGATGACAGTTATATCCCTAACCGCCTAAAGAAACGTGCTAAACAAAGTGCTCGAATGAAAGCGAGACACGACGTTGAGAAGACAATCCGAGATAATGAGATTCTTGGAGATTGGGTTCAGGCGAGGCAAAACATTCGTCAATTTAAGTATCAGTTAAACGCATCTAAAAGAGCGACGAAGGCTGCAGGAAATCTGTCTAAGTATTCTATCAAGCATAGTTACAGTAGGGCAAATAAGACCTATAATTTTATCAGAGGGCGAGGCTATACTCGAACACCTAGAGAGTTCTCCTGGGAAGGAAAACTGAGTAAAAAGATGAAACAGGCTAGAAAACGTCTAGCTCGTTCAAAATTTGGAAAAGTATCAAGGCGTACAGGGAAGGTTTTGAAGGTTGCGACAAAGCCCCTACGTTCCATCTTATCCAATCCATTGGCAGTCAAATCCTATTTCTGGATGTTTCTCATCTTTGCGATTATAGGGGTGTTTATGGCCATGTTTGGAGGCGGTGGTCCTGTCCAACAAAATGAATTTGACCTGAATAAGTCCTGGCTTCAGATCAGTAAACGAGATCGAGAGAAGTCCAATGATAAGGTAGACTATTGGACGAACATCGATGATATGCTCTTTTTCATGAACTTTCGCTACGGTAGTGAATGGAAACCAGAAAGTAACTGGAATGAGGGAACTGGTGGCGAATGGGCTGGGACATTAGGTTTCAATCACTATTCGGATGCCTTGAATGACCTTTGGAATCATTTGAATGATGATCCTCATAATTTGAAAAAGATGGCTGATTTATATGGCTCCTCGTCAGACCTCAAGTGGGCTAAGTTGAGTGATAGCGAGTTAGAAGAGTATAAAGAGCTAGAGGAGTTGACTAAAGAGGTTGGTCGATACCCCTCTTATCAAGAACTAGCTAACCCCTTTTACCAGGAGGATGACCCTTCTTATCAAGCTCCTCTAGTTATCCTGAAGCGGTTTGGTTATACCTCTAAGAGTGAAATCTATGAGAAAACACAACTAAAAGCTTCAACAGGGCAAGCTATAAGAGCTCCTCTTGAGGGTAAAGTCAGTGTGACAGATGATACGACTGTATCAATCAAAACAGATAAAGCCATCTTTACTTATGAAGATGTAGGAAATATGCGTGTTTCTGACAGTGACCAGGTCAAGGCTGGAGACGAGGTTGGGAAGGTAACGTCAAATGGTTACCAGGTCATTCAGTATCAAAAATTGGAGGAAAAAGAGACAAAGGATAAGAAAGAAAAGTGGACATCAGTCAATCCGGGCTTTTACTTTCAATCTGTCATCTACAATCAGACAACCTCAGTCATTACTACACTTGACGGTGATTTGGGGCAAAAATCACGAGCAATAAAAGACTACTTGAAGCAAAAGGTACCAGGGCTAACAGATAATGGTTTGGCAGCCATGCTTGGGAACTTTGCGACTGAAAGTAATATCAATCCTAAACGTGCTGAAGGAGATTACCTTAGCCCGCCAGTAGGGGCAGATGCTTCTTCCTGGGATGATGAGTCCTGGTTAGCTATAAGTGGGCCCGCTATCTATGACGGTGGGTATCCAAATATTCTTCATCGAGGTTTAGGGTTAGGTCAATGGACAGATACAGCGGATGGTTCCACCAGGCATACTTTATTATTGAATTATGCAAAATCCAAAGATAAAAAGTGGTATGATTTAGAGCTGCAGTTGGATTTTATGCTGGAGGGAGATACTCCTTACTATATCACTGAATTGACATCGATTCTAACTAGCACAGAAGACGTGGAGACACTTACAGAGCGGTTCCTGGTTAACTGGGAAGGGAACTCTGGGGACAAGGTCCTAGAGCGCCAAAATAACGCTAAGCAGATCCACGCTTTTCTTACTCAACAAGTTCGAGGGGGTGGAGCGTTAGCGTCTTCCTGGAATTTCCCTGAAGAGTATAAGTCAAAAGTGGAACACCCTCCAACACAGGCTTCTATGACTACACAACAAGGAAGCGGTTATGAAGTGGGACAATGTACTTGGTATGCCTATAATCGTTTAGTTGAACTAGGAACGATTACAGACTTATCAGGAGCTTATGGTTACCTTGGTAATGGTCAGGATTGGGTGGCAAGCCTAGTCGCAAAAGGATGGCGGTATAGTACAACTCCAACAAAAGGAGCTGTTGTATCAGTAGTAGGTGGATTTGGTGGGACACCAGATGTATACGGCCATGTTGCGATTGTGGAAGCTGTGAATCCAGACGGTTCATTCCTCGTTTCAGAATGTAATATCCAAGGAGTACAGGATAAGGTCCATTTTTCTGTCCTCTATCCAGCTTACTACTATACATTTGCGACACCGAATTAAAAAAGAAAGAAGGTAAATCATGAAAATGATAGATATGGAGAAATTGAAACTCCTTAAAATAGGAGGGATCCTTATAGGAGTTGTATTAGTTCTAGGACTCGTATTCTGGATTGGTGCAGCAACCTCAGCGCAAAAGAAAGCTAAACAGGAAGCTGAAACCACGCAACAAGAAACCAAAGTAGAGGGAAGCGAACTAACGCAAGAATATGTAAAGGAATTCTTGACGGCTTACTTCAATAAGCAGGATCTTGGAGAAAATAGAAATCGCTATTTGCCCTATATGACAGAAGCTGCCTACAATCAGGAAGTGAATTCTGAAGAAGAACCATCGGTACAAACCTATAAGGGCTATGTAGTGGATACGCAACTGAAGTCTTCTACCATCTACATTGATCAAGAAAATAATGTTGTCTTAGCTCAAGTGAGATACACTCAGACACAGTTACAGAAGAAGTATGATTATACTAACGCCCAAACAAACGTAGGATCTTCAAGAACCATACGGATTCGCTTCAGCAAGCAAAATGGGAAATACCTGGTAAATCATATTGATCCTATTTTGATTGTGGACAGCTTGAACGCCAGCGAAAAGGCAAGTATTCCATCATTAAATAAACCAAGCACTAACCAAACACAAAGTACAGAAGGGAAAAAGGAACAATGACAAAATTAAAAACTTTGGAAAAACAAAAACAGAAAGCGGAAGACCGCTTAGCTGAGTATATGACTAAAGTCAAGAGGGAAGAAGAGAGACTGAAGGAGCTAGAAACTCAAATCATTCTGGCCAAACATGAAGAACGGTCAAACTACTTGGCCAAACATAATTTAACCTGGGCTGATATTGAAACAGCTCTTGCTGAAGGAAAATTGAAAGGAACTGAAAAATATGTACCGTCTAACCAATCTGACACAAAACACGACAACAACGTATAAAAATCGAGACCTTGTGTACCAAGCCCTGGAGCGAGAAAATGCCAAGGTGAAACACGAGGAGGTGGAGGCCGTTTTATTGGTCGAGGAATTGGACAAAAAGAATGTAGTGGTCTACCAAGAAGATATTTATTTGCCGTTTGAGGGGATCGCAGATAGCCTCTTCCTGAAGCCTGGTACGGTGAATAACCAGGAGACTTCCGCAAAAGAAGCAAAAACTTCTCTCTTTAAGCGCCAGGTTAAAACAAAACGTGGGGCACATATTCCTGAAGAAAAAGCAGAAGTTCCTTCCTTGAAGCATGAAACCCCCAATCCCAAAACCTCCTCCAAACCTTCTTTTTTGGTGTATCTGGGAAGAGTTTTGGTGGTGCTTGGTCTAGTAGGAAGTTTGACAGTTGCTGGCTTATCAATTACGCTAGTTTACCATCAAGAAAAGCAACTATCGGTCGTATCCAAGGAACTTTCTGATTTAAAAACCATTCAGTCAAAAACAGGGAAACTAGATGCTTTTTCACGTTACTTTTTACCAGTCTATTACTCTGATAAAGGGAAGATGGATGATTTTGTAGTTCCTCAGTTAGTGTTAGACAGACAACCAGGTCAACTGCAGTCAGTGATTTTGGAGTCTAGCTTGATGGTTGATGAAGCAACCTATCAACTGACCTATGTGGTGGCCGTGAAAGACGGGGAAAACAGAAGTCAGAAACGCTTGGTAGTTACTGTAAAGGAAGAACCTGAAGCACGTTATGGTTTCCAGGTTATTGCGAAGCCAGAACTATCCAATTATCCAAAATAAAGGAGGGCTTATATGGATCAAGAAAAAGTTAGTCATTCTCTGGCGTTAAAAGGAAAAGTAACCCTAGAGATGACAATACAAGCCCTATATGCCCTCGCAAAAGCCCACTATGACAAGAATCAACATAAGGTAGCGAATCGAACTTTTGAAGGGGAGACGCTATTCAATGACTTTATGGCCACCAAGTCTGAAAAAGATGTTGAGAAGTTACTAAACAGTGAAGTCCACTTGGCCAAGTTAAAGCATTACTTGGAAGAGTATAAGGTGGGTTTTACTTATCATCAAAAAGATGGGACAACCTATCTCTTCTTTGAAACAAAAAATCGTCCCCTAGTAGAAAAGGCTCTCAAAGAGATGTTAGCAGACATCACGAAAAGCCAAGAAAAATTGGAGGAGTTTGCGAAAAAGGTACTGAAGAAACCACACGAAATGACTCCTGAAGACAAAATAGCCTACTACAAGAGTCATACGGTGTATAAGGGAACCATCCCTGTAGTGACGAAGGATATTGGAAAGGAGAAAGCACGATGATTAGAAAGCCTATATGGCCCTACCTAGTGGTGGGGCTATTTTCATTTGTTATTTTCCAGTCCTTTTACCATTACTACCAACTTTCGACTGCAGCAGTACCTTTTATGGGAATGTTGCGACTTCGTTGGTTGCTAGAACACTGGGAACGCTTCTCTTTTGGTGTTTTCTTTGATTCAGGAGCCTTATATGCAGGGTTGATTGGATTTGGTCTCCCAATGCTTGTCTATGCTTCTATGGATAAGAATTTATATCGTCAGGGAGAAGAACAAGGTAGTGCTCGTTTTGCGACTTTGAAGGAAATGAGACGTTTTGAAGACGTTGATTTTGAGAAGAATATGATTTTTTCAAAACAGGTCAAAATGGGGCTATTTAACTTTCGCTTAGCCTACAATGTGCAACTCAACAAAAATGTGATTGTTATTGGTCTTCCAGGAGACGGTAAAACCTTTACGTTTGTATTGCCGAATTTAATGCAGATGAACTCAAACTTTGTGGTGACGGATCCTAAAGGAAACCTGGTACACGAAGTTGGGAAGATGCTTGAGAAGGCAGGCTATGCTGTTAAAATCTTTGATTTGATCCGTCTCAAGAATTCAGATCGGTTTAATCCTTTTCATTACATGAAGTCTGAGCTAGATATTGATCGTATCTCTGAAGCGATTACTGAGGGAACGAAGAAGAGTGAGCATACTGGTGAAGACTTCTGGGTTCAAGCAGAGTTGATGCTGCAACGTGCATTGATTGGTTATCTCTATTTTGACTCTAGGGATCCTGAAACTGGAGTCCAGTTATACATGCCAAACTTGGGTCACGTTGCGGATCTATTAAGAAATATGTATCGAGAGGATCCAGATGTACCAAGTCCTGTCGAGCAGATGTTTGAAGAACTGAACGAACATCAACCTAACAACTATGCCTATAAGCAGTGGAAACTATTCCAAAACTTTAGAGGTGAGACAAGAAACAGTGTGGTAGCGATTTTGTCTTCTCGCTATTCTATCTTTGATCATGAAGATGTACGAAACCTGATCAGTGAGGATACCATGGAAATGGATACCTGGAATACGAAAAAGACAGCTGTTTTTATTGCTATTCCTGAAACCAATAACGCCTTTAATTTTCTTTCATCAATCTTGTTTGCGATTGGTTTTGAGGTTCTTACACATAAGGCTGATGATATCTTGCAAGGGAAAGTACCTGGCTACAGTAGAAAAAATCTTCGCCACATTCAGTTTATCTTCGATGAGTTTGCACAAATTGGCCGTATTCCAAACTTCGCCCAGGTCCTCTCTTCTATTCGTAGTCGTGAGATGTCTATTAAGATTATCATCCAAGCTGTCAATCAGCTAGAATCACTTTATAAAAGTGATTGGAAGACCATCTTTAATAACTGTGCTACTCACCTATTTTTAGGGACAAATGACAAGGATACGATGGAATACTATTCTACAAGGTCAGGTAAGCAGACTATACGTACTAGATCCACCTCAAAATCGCATAGTTATCGTAATGGCTCATCAAGTGAAAATAAACAAATTCAAGGCCGTCCCCTTCTAACTCCAGATGAAGTCGCAAGAATTGGGGTAGAAGAAGGATTGGTCTTTATTTCTAAACAAAATGTCTTCAGAGATAAAAAAGCAAGTGTCTATGATCATCCTCGAAAAGATGAGATTGCAAGTTCTCCTGAAGATACAGAAAACTGGTACGAATATACTCGAAAAGGGACAGATATCGATGGCTTGCTATTATATGCCAACGATTTGACTCCGCAGCTAAAAGAGTTATTCGTGGCCTAACATACAGAAAGGACAGTAGGATGGAAACACCAAAAATACAATTAGGATACCTGGAGAGTATCTCACAAGTTTTAGCATTAAAGCCAGAAAATTTAGCCACAGAACGTTATGCTATTTGGCAGCTATTTAAACAGGCAGATGAGGAGACTTTTTATCAATTAGCTCCTCACCTTTTTGTGACAACGAATCAGGAAGATCCATTAGTTGTTAGTGAACTAGATGCAACTCCTGAAGATTATCTTTTATTCAAGGAATTAGTTGAGGAGGAAACAGAATGGTTTTAACAAAAGCACAGGCAAAATCGCTGGATATTTTAGAAGTAGCTCGTAGCCTGGGAATGGAAATGAAGCGAAAGTCTTCTCGAGAGTATTATTGGGCTGAACATGACTCATTTAAGATCGATACGGTCAAGAATGTCTGGCATTGGTATTCACAAGCAGATAAGTATGGGGACACCATTAGTCTTGTCCAAGAAATGCGAAATGTTAGCTATAAGGAAGCTATGGTGTTCTTAGAGACAGGATCATTTCCTGAAGCGAAACCAATGGAGGACGTGCGTAAACCATTTAACTATACATTGGCCTCTCATGAGCAACCATTTGTAGAGGCGAGAGCCTATCTCAAGGAGGTTAGAGGACTCTCTGATGATACAATTGACTTCTTTCTGGAGAAGGGGACACTAGCCCAAGCCAAACGTACAGGTAAAGATGGCGTTATAGAAAACGTATTAGTTTTTAAATACTTGGACAGAAATCAGCAACTGGTAGGTGCGAGCCTCCAGGGACTTGTTCCTGATCAAGAACGTCATCCTGGTAAGGGATACTTGAAACAAATCATGTATCAATCAGAATCTATCAGTGGTTTAAATGTTTCTATAGGCTCTCCTAAGCGTTTAATTGTGGCAGAGGCACCAATTGACCTTATGAGCTATTATGAGCTTCATAAGGGCGAATTAAACGATGTTAGACTAGTTGCGATGGAAGGATTGAAAGAGGGAGTATTATCCCACTATGTTCTTGAAATTTTACAGGAGCGAGGGGATATTCCTATGGATGAAAGGGATTATACCAAGTCTAGTGAACTAACACGTACCTCGAGATTCTTATCTGTTGCAGCAGAAACCTCTACACTTTTCCAAGATCACAAATATGATGATCTTATCACGCTGGCAGTTGATCGTGATAAAGCAGGTACAGACTTTATCACTAAACTACGGGAGAAGAAAATTCCAGTTATCGATGCAAGACCACCACAACGTGAAGGCCAGGAGAAGACAGATTGGAATGAGATTCTGAAGCAGGAAAAACAACTGGAGAGAGATGCACCAGACAACAGTCGTCTTGCCCAGGCACGTCGAAAATTGGAAAGACTAAGGGGTGAACAAGACGAGGCTATTTCAAGAGCTTATTCCCACCAAGCGCTAACAAATGGGCAACCCATGAATGATAAGCGAGGCGGTGCTAGCTTTATGCGTAAGCAAGAACAAATAGAAGGTCAAGTCTTCTCAAAGATGGATGAGATTAGGCAACAGGAAGAGCGAGTAGAGCGCCTGGAGCACCAACAACATTTGAAAGAAATGGGGTTGAATCGTCAGGGAAGTGGTCTGGAGATGAGTGTTCAAAATATACCTAGAATCCGTGAAGAGTTAGAAAAAGCTAAGCGTGGGGAGTCGTTCTTTACCAAAGCTACTCTCAAACGCTATCAAAAAGAGTTGACTAGACTTGAAGCTATATCTGAACAAATGGGTAAAACGAGCATTCAACCAGCAGCACAGGCCTTAATTGATGAGGGCTTAGTGAATCAGTGGAAAAAACAACCAAATACGTATTTTGTAAAAGGGTTACGAAGAGTTGCTCTGGAGTTGACTGAGGAAGGGGAGTTTCAATTATCTTCACAAACCAAGTATCATCCGAAAACAGATGAGGAAAGACTGAAGGTGGATGAATTACTTGCCAAACAAAGGCAAGAAAATATCCAATTAGGGTCAGTTGAATCAGAAGAAAAAGAAAAGTCTCTTGAGAGTATACAAGAGACTGGTAATAATTCTGAACAAAACAAAGAGGCTGAGACAAAACTCGGGGATTTTCCTGAAGAATCTCAGGGGGCAGCACCTCTACCAGAAGCGAATATATCGCAACCTTTGAATGACTTGTCACCAAGTCAAACTCGATCTCAACCTTTACTTTATTTTAGCATAAATGAGGATAGAAAGTCAATTCATAAGGATAACTACCATCCTATCTCAGATAAAGATTTGCTGAAACTAAACAGATATGCACCTCATCTTCAAAATGCTGCTCAATGGTACTTAGAAAACGTAGCAGACTCACAAGTAATCTATTTTTACCAGGATGGTGCAGATACAAATAGTGTTGCTATTTCTTATAGCAAAGAAAGTTTTATGCACTTAACGGGTATTTTTCCTTATAGAGAAGGGCAAACTGCAGGACAAACTTTATTGGATTTTGCTGCTGGAAATGGACAATTTGATAATATTTTGATTGCCAACAGAGGTGCTGCATTTGATAAGTTGAAAGTTCTCCCTGAATTACCTGCCATAGTAGATGCAGAGTCCTTTTATTTTGGAGACTTATCAGATGTAGAAAAGTTTCATAGCCTAAATTTGGATAAGGCAATTCGTTCAAATGACCAAGATGTTTTACTTGCTTTTAGGACAGTAGATGGTACAGTTCTACCAGCTAGTCTTATGCGATTAAGAAAAAGCCTTAATCTTCTACTAGATCAGACAAACCAGGAAAAGATTATTTTAGGTGTTTATAGAGATCGAGATGGTCACATCGAGCAACTTTCAATCAATGAAGAATATGTTAAAGACAATGGTGCAGAAATGCTGTCAGTTTTGAAGAATAAGCAGTTTGAAGAAGTTTCTAAAGAAATTGAACAAACAACGCTAGAGAACACACTGAATAGCCCCCTACTTGATTCGGCTACGTTTACTCAAGTCTTAGATACTGTCTATAATTTAGGTGTGCCAGGTGACATCTCAAAGACTCCAGAAGAATTTCATCAAGCCTGGAATCAGTATCTTGACTATGCGAAACAGTACAATGATAAATTCGATCAGATTGTTGCTGCAGCTGAAGAAGATCATCTCCTAGATACAAATTCAGATTTTTATAAAGAATGGAAACAAGATTATATCTATAAGGAACACTACCATGTACGCCTTCAATGGTCTGAGGAGCGCCCTGATGGGCCTAAATTGCCCTTTAAAGAAACAGAGCTGATACCTTATCAAGATTTTGCTAGAGAGCTTTACAAGGCCAATCAGAGCTTCTATCAGCTATATCAGGAAGGGCTAAAACAAGTGACTGGTGGTCATCCAGAAGCCTACATCTCTCCAACTAAGATCCAGTTTAGTATCTACGCTCCTGATGGTGAACTGATTCAGGATAGCATCCGTTACAATATCGGTGAGGAGATTAACCCCATCGCTCACAAAGAAAGGCTTGGAACACGAGAAATGAGAGAGTACCCAGAATTGATGAAGATAGATGGGGCCATATTCACTCCGTATCATCTGGAGAGATTGGCGAGTGAGTTAGATATTTCTCAGTTCAGTTACGCTTTAGAAGATACTCTTTACGCAGATCAACTTCTATCCCAACTCCCATTTGGAGATTTGGAAAATAGTCCAATTGGATTTACAGATAGTAGTCATGATGCTCGTCTTGGATTTATCTCTTTTGATGGAATGGATAGTGTTGAGGTCGAAAATCTATCTGCTTGGTTTGATAAGTTGGGAGTCAAGGACTCACCTATGGATCAAGTAGCTCTTGTAGAAAAATGGCAAAAAGAAATCAAAAGTTTATCAGAAAAAGTTGAACAAACGATCGCCATAGTTCGAGAAGAATTTGAGAAATCACAAGAGGAAGAAATCAAACTAGAAGAACAAGGCTACAACAAGCAGGAGTTGGAACGTGATGCGGATGCTGACGGTGTTTCTGATGAGGAGGAGTTGCTTCAGGGAACGAATCCGTATGATTTTAGATCGAAGCCAGGTTCTAAACCAGAGGGCGAGGAGAGTCTACAAGCGGATGAAGTTGTTTTAGCAGCTGGTAGTCTTGCAGTCGCAGATTTTATTCAGAATAAAGATATGGCAGGATTAAGTCGTCATCTCAAAGAAGGAATTAAGGAGTTTCTGGACTCAGATAAGTACAAAGACTATCTAACGAAAATGAGCCAACTAAATAATTATTCTAACCGCAACCTACGCTTAATTCTTGCACAAAATCCTGAAGCAAGGCAAGTAGCTTCTTTCAAGCAGTGGAAAGAAAACTTTGGCCGCTATGTGAAAAAAGGCGAGAAGGCTTTACGTATTTTTAAGCCTATGACGAAGATCAAAAAGGATGAGAATAACCAACCAATATTGGATAAAAATGGGAAACCAGAAACAGTTACATTCTTTGGTTTAGTGCCAGTCTTTGATGTTAGTCAGACAGAAGGAAAGGAGATGCCAAAAGCAGCAGAAGTTAAAGAGCAGCTGACTGATTTGGACTATGCAAATCTTTACCGTGCCCTGATGGCTATTGCGAAAGAAAATGATGTATCGGTTCGATTTGAGGAGATGGAAAATAATAAACATGGATATTATTCTGTCCCAGAAAATCAAATTGTTTTACGTAGTAATGAGATGAACAAGGCTCAAATTATTAAAACTTTCTTACATGAGATGGCTCATGCAGAGTTGCATCATGCAGACAATCCTCAGAAGGAAAATCTAACTAGAAGCACTGCTGAACTCCAGGCTGAAAGTGTCGCTTATGTTGTTTCTTCATACTTTGGTATTGATACGTCAGAGTACTCCTTTAACTATCTATCTAGGTGGTCTGTCGACAAGGAGACACTTGCTGATTTAGAAGCACAGTTGGATATTGTCCAACAAGAAGCTAAAAGTTTAATGGTTCGGATGGATCAAGCATTGGAACAATTAAGATTGAGTCAGGAGAAACAAACGAAGCGTAGTTTTGAACAAAAACTGGAGAAGTTTAAAGATCAGGGCAAGCAAGCTGTCGAAGAACACAAGCAGGAGTTGAAAGCAGATGCACAATCAAAAAAAGAGAAGGGTTTCTCGAAATGACCGAACGGGACACCCCAAATAAACCCAAGGTCAAATTAAAAACAAACCATCATCAAGGAGGACAACACTCATGACCAATGAACAAGAAGAACAACTTATCATCATCCTCTCAGACTTTATTCCAATCATGGATGGAGACAGAGTTGTAGGAGTATCGCCAAACGCTAAAGACTTGACTCGCCAAAAAGTTCTAGAGCAACTAGAGGAAGAACAGTCTCAACTACCTGAAGGAGATCCTGCTCTTTTGGAGTGGGAAGAAGAAAATATTGAGCTACTCAAGATGATCGCAGATGAAGAATTTCAAGCTGTACTCACTGAAAAAATCTTACTGACAGAAATACAAATTGGGCAGTCTATTTTCCAGCCTCTAACTACTCAACAACTTTCTGTCCTAGCTGAAAAGTTACAAGGTCAGGAAGAAAAAAATGTAGAAAATAGTGATAAGCAATCATCTATTTTCAAAAACATCTTTAGTTGGTTACGATAAAATGTTAGAAGTTGTACTTCAAAAGATATAAGAAAGGGGCTTGGGGATTTCCCCAAAACTGAGAAAATCAAGAAGGAAAACTGTAGGGTTCTCCTTCTCTGATTTTTTTAAATTTCGCAAATGGATATCCATTTGCTACGCTTGCCGGAAGGAAGTCAGGGGCTGATGCCTAGACAGAAAATGACAGAATTTCTGATAGAAAGAGGATAAAAAATAATGCAGAAACGCGAAAATAGGAAACGCTATATACAAAAATTGATACGACTAACACCAGAGGAAGATCGTCAAATTAAAACAGCGATGGCCCAAATGGGAGTTCCATCTTTTCAATACTATGCGAAGAATCAATTGGTACAAGGAAAGGTGGTGCAAATTGATTTTTCTGAATTGAAAGATCTTCGAATTGCCATCAATCGAGTGGGGACGAATATCAACCAAATTGCTAAACATGCTAACGAAAATCAAGGGGTTACGACAGAGGAAGTGGCACAAGTTATTGACTATCTATCTGAGTTGAAAGAGATGGTAGCTGCCAAACTTTCTAGCGCAGAAAAACAGAGTCTACAAGAACGGAAACGAACGGTAAGGAGTGATATAGAAGAATGGTAGTTATTAAATCTCCAACTCAAATTAAAACACCAGCTAATTTGAAGAGAGCTGTTAATTATATTCTGAATGAAGCGAAAACTCTTGTATCAGGAACTGCAGAAAGTGATCTTGATTTTCCTCTTGTCTATCATAACGGTGAGCTTCAAATGAAGCTAGTATCTGGCAATGGGATTTCTGATTTTAGCGTAGCAGATGAAGAAATGGTCATGACAAAATTGGCTGCAGCCTTTAAAAAAGGAGATGACGACTTGAAAGAATTATCTTCAGGAAAACAAGTATTGGCCCATCACATTATCCAGTCTTTTTCTCCAGATGATAACTTGACTCCTGAGCAAGTTCATGAAATTGGCCGCCAAACGATGTTAGAATTGACAGGTGGAAATTATGAGTTTGTGATTGCAACACACACGGATAAAGATCATCTTCATAATCACATCATACTCAATACCACCAATACCTCAACGCTCAAGAAATTTCGTTGGGAAAAGAAAACCCTGAAAAATTTGAGAGCCATTTCGGACAAACATGCGGCACGGTATGGCGCTAAAATTATTGAGCCTACTATGAAAAATTCTTATACAAAGTATTCTGCTTGGCGGAGACAAAATAATTATCGGTTTGAAATCAAGGAACGTCTTGATTTTCTTCTGAAGCACTCTCTTTCGTTGGAAGATTTTAAACATAAAGCAGCTGTGCTTGATCTTCAGGTTGATTTCTCTGGTAAATTTGTTAAGTATAAATTACTTGATCAGCATCAACAAAGAAATGTCCGAGATGATACATTATCGAAGAAAGGACTCTATTCTCTTGAAAAAATAAAAGAGAGAATTTCTAAGAATCAGTTAGTTTTTGATGTGGAGGAATTGAAAGAACAATATCAAGAATCAAAAGAAAAAACGGCAAATGATTTTGAATTGAAATTGGAAGTGGAATCCTGGCAGGTCGAGCAAGAAAGCAAGCAAGGCATTTACGTACAGATGGATATGGGAGCTTTAAATAGTGGTACCATTTTAATACCTTCTCATAAAGTTGATAAAAATGAGGATGGAAATTATACCATCTATATCAAAGAGAAAGACTATTTTTATTTTCTCAATCCAGATCAATCACAAAAAAATCGGTACATGATGGGCTTGACTGTCGCAAGACAATTAGCCAAACAAAATGGCGAAACACTCGTAACTAAAAATGCTCAAATTTCCTCTATGCGTGAACTGATTAAGGAATATAATTTCTTAGTCGAGCACGGCGTGACAGATGGAGCGCAATTTCAACATTTGGAGGATTGTTTTAATGAAAAGATAGAAGCTACTCAGGAGGAATTAAGACAGCTAGATGATCGACTTGGACGTTATCATAAAATTGAAGGAGCACTTTTAGCCATCCAGCAATCTCCAGAAAATAGTCTTGCGGCGGTACAACTATTGGATGCTTTAGGAGTTCCAAAAGATATGGGGTTGGAAGATGTTAGTCAACTGATCAAACAATTTCAAATTGAAAAAGGAGCCCTACAAGAGTTCTTTGACGATACTCTAAAACATTACACAGATTATAGAGATGTTAAGGAGCACGTGCGTAGTCGGGAAGAGAAAGTGGATCGAAGTTTTGAAGATGAAAAAACTTTGTAAAAGTTTCTGATGTTTTCAATCTAGTCATGATTTCAGTACAATAGAGAGTATGTTTGGATTTGATGAAAAAGAATTTGTCGTAGAACTAGATCGCAAACGTGAGCAGCAATTCCTGAAGCGAGTAAGAGATTATGACGAGCAGATAGCTCCCTCCATGAGACTGAAGGGGTATAAACGGATAGACAGTACAGAGAGGACAGTTGTCTTTACATTTGGAGAGATGACCTTTTCTAGGAATCGCTGGCGAAAGGGAAAGAGAAGCTGTTATCCTGTAGATGAGTGGCTAGGCCTAGAAAAGTATATGCGTTATTCTCCGGAGATGATTTTTCACATGGCAAAACACGCTTCCGTTTTATCCTACCGTGAAGTTTGTCGAACCGTTAAGATGGCTTATCGCCTGGAGATAACAAAGGATGCTGTGTTGAAGTCTGTAAAAATGGCAGGCAGACTCTTTTCAGAGAGGGGACGCTATCGGCTTTTTAGAGGTGATGAGCAACCGAAAAAAATCCAGGCAGATAAAATCTACCTGGAGGGAGATGGTGTGCTCGTCAAGACAACATCAAGCAATGATGAACGACACAATACAGACTTAGCCCATTTTCTGATTCATACGGGAGCGAAGAAGATTGGAAATAATCGGTATGTGCTTGAGAATAAGCATGAAATTATCCATACAAGCCATGAGCAAGCAAAGGAAGAATTGATAGACTATCTCTACAATCATTTTGAAATAACTGATCGAACTCTTCTTATCACTAACTCGGACAATGGTAAAGGATATACTCGAAGAGTATTTCAAGAAATCAAGAAAGCTCTACGGATTAAACGTCATGAGCATTTCTGGGATGCTTATCATGTCAATGAAGAATTAAAAAGATTCCTGAAGCCGTACCCATCTACACTACTTGATCTGGCTTTTAAGGCTATCCAGACACATCAGAGAAGCCTTCTTCAGACCGTACTAGATACAGTAGAGTCTCTTATAGAAAGTCAGGAGGCTTTTGATAGCTTTTACAATTTCCGTAAAAAATTATTGAGAAATTTTGGGGATACCAGACCACCGAAACTTAGAGGGTTGTCCTCTCGTGGTATTGGGGTAATGGAGAGTCAACACAGAAAGGTCACCTACCGTATGAAACATCGAGGGATGTATTGGTCTATTGAAGGAGCTTGTACTATGGCTAGGATGATACTCCTTGAACGAATTGATCAGCTATACGAATTGTTTTTCGGGGATTGGCGGAATGAGTATGAGGAATATAGGGCGAGCCGCTTAGGAGCAGGATTTCTTGTTGACCACCGTCCTCATGGAGCCGTTATACGAAAACGAGGGCGTAAGCGAAAGTAAGGAAAAGGTAAAGAAAATCCTCTAAAAAATACAATTTTAGAGGTCTTTTTGCCATGCTTTTTAGACAAAACAGTTGCTTTTTTGCCTAATATGTGTTACAATAATAAAGTAAATAAAAACGAAAAAGGTGCAGAAGCAGCAACTTCTACACCACCGATTAAGACAAACCAACACTTTGCTTAATCAGTCAAACAATATTGTAGCATAAATAGTGCAATATAGTCAAGGGCTGGGTAAAGTGAAGGAAACTTTTCCAGTTTTTTTGTCTGAAAAATCTCGCTTTCTTATTGAGTTATAAGGATATTTGATTATTCCCAAAAATTTAGACACAAACTAACTAGTTTTTCCCCTTGACATTTATTCATTTTACGTGTAAAATAGAATAGATCTTGAACTTGAAGGGAGTGAAAAAAATGTCTAAAACAGTAGTACGTAAGAATGAATCTCTTGACGATGCACTTCGTCGTTTCAAACGTGCGGTTACTAAAGCTGGTACTCTTCAAGAAACACGCAAACGTGAATTCTATGAAAAACCTTCTGTAAAACGTAAACGTAAATCAGAAGCAGCTCGTAAACGTAAAAAATTCTAATTTGAAATGAAAGGCTAGACTTGTCTAGTCTTTTTATTTTCAAATAAATACTGTAAATCCTGCAAAAAAAGGAAACTTCCAACTACAATTTGATATAATAGTAAGGAGAACTCGATTGAAGGAGGAAATTATGTCGGTTTTAGTAAGAGAAGTAATTGAAAAGCTCAGACTAGATATTGTATACGGCGAAGGCGAATTGCTTGAAAAAGAAATCAACACAGCTGACATTACGAGACCTGGTCTTGAAATGACGGGCTATTTTGATTACTACACTCCAGAACGGATCCAGCTTTTGGGGATGAAGGAGTGGTCCTATTTGGTTAGTATGCCTTCTCAAAACCGTTATCAAGTTTTGAAAAAAATGTTTCTACCTGAAACACCTGCTGTCATCGTTGCCCGTGGCTTGGTAGTGCCAGAAGAAATGTTGAAAGCTGCTAGAGAATGTAAGATTGCGATTTTAACCAGTCGAACATCAACCAGTCGTTTATCTGGAGAGTTATCTAGCTACCTTGATTCCCGTTTGGCTGAACGTACGAGTGTGCATGGTGTCTTGATGGACATCTATGGCATGGGTGTCTTGATCCAAGGGGATAGTGGTATCGGTAAGAGCGAGACAGGCCTTGAACTTGTGAAACGTGGACATCGTTTGGTAGCAGATGACCGTGTGGATATCTTTGCCAAGGATGAAATGACCCTTTGGGGAGAGCCCGCTGAAATTTTGAAGCATTTACTTGAGATTCGTGGAGTGGGTATTATTGACGTGATGAGTCTCTACGGAGCAAGTGCTGTAAAAGATTCTTCACAAGTTCAGTTGGCTGTTTACTTGGAAAATTATGATACCCATAAGACCTTTGACCGTCTAGGAAACAATGCCGAAGAACTAGAAGTTTCTGGTGTGACGATTCCGCGTATCCGCATCCCAGTAAAAACTGGTCGTAATATTTCTGTTGTTATTGAAGCGGCAGCCATGAACTATCGCGCTAAGGAAATGGGATTTGATGCGACGCGTTTATTTGAAGAACGTTTGACTAATCTCATCTCCAAAAATGAGGTGAAAGATGATTAATCCAGTTGCATTTGAAATCGGTCCTTTTTCCATTCGTTGGTATGCTTTGTGTATTGTGGCTGGTTTGGTTTTGGCAGTCTACCTTGCCATGAAAGAAGCTCCTAAAAAGAAAATTCTGTCAGATGATATTCTAGATTTTATCTTAATTGCCTTTCCTATTGCAATTTTAGGTGCTAGGCTATACTACGTACTCTTTCGCTTAGATTATTATCTGCAAAATCCAGGTGAAATCATTGCCATCTGGAACGGTGGTTTAGCCATTTATGGAGGTTTGATAGCAGGGGCTATTGTACTTTATATCTTTGCGGATAGAAAACTAATCAATACTTGGGACTTTCTAGATATTGCAGCTCCGAGCGTTCTGATTGCCCAAAGTTTGGGTCGCTGGGGGAATTTCTTTAACCAAGAAGCCTATGGTGCAGCGGTAGATAGTCTGGATTATTTGCCAGGCTTTATCCGTGACCAGATGTACATCGAGGGGAGCTATCGTCAACCGACCTTCCTATATGAGTCGGTTTGGAATCTGATCGGATTTGCTTTGATTTTGATTTTTAGACGAAAATTAAAGGGAATCAGACGCGGTCAGATCACGGCGTTCTACTTGATTTGGTATGGCTTTGGTCGTATGATCATCGAAGGCATGCGGACGGACAGTCTCATGTTCTTTGGTCTGCGAGTTTCCCAATGGTTATCAGTTGTTCTTATCGGACTTGGTATTTTTATCATACTTTATCAAAATCGAAAGAAAGCCCCTTTCTATCATACAGAGGAGGAAAAATAAATGTTAGAAGTTGCATATATTCTTGTTGCGATTGCTTTGATCGTCTGTTTAGTCTATTTGACAATCACGATTCAAAAAGCAGGTCGGATGATTGATGAGACAGAGAAGACCATCAAAACGTTGAGCTCAGATGTGAACGTTACCTTGCATCAGACTAATGAATTGTTGGCTAAGGTCAATGTGTTGGCAGACGATATCAATATCAAAGTTGCGACGATTGATCCACTCTTTACTGCTGTAGCTGACTTGTCTGAGTCAGTATCTGACCTCAATCAACATGCGCGTGTCTTGGGTAAAAAAGCCTCATCAGCTGGTTCAAAGACCATTAAGACAGGTGCAGGCTTGTCAGCTCTTCGTGTCGCAAGTAAATTTTTCAAAAAATAAAAAAGGAGAAATCTTATGGGAAAATTATCCTCTATCCTTTTAGGTACGGTTTCAGGTGCAGCTCTTGCTTTGTTTTTGACGAGTGACAAGGGCAAGCAAGTTTGTAGTCAAGCTCAGGATTTTCTAGATGATTTGAGAGAAGATCCAGAATACGCTAGAGAGCAGGTTTGTGAGAAACTAACTGAAGTGAAGGAACAGGCAAGGGACTTTGTGCTGAAAACAAAGGAACAAGTAGAATCTGGTGAAATCACTTTTGACAGTGTCCTTGACCAAGCCAAAACCTGTGCACGACAAGCAACAGAAGCGTCAAAAGAAACCTTTAACAATCTCAAGGAGCAATGGCAAGAACAGTCAGTAACTCCAGATGTTGCTGAAGACCAAGAAGAAATCATCATCGATATTACTGAAGTATAAAGTATCACCATCTCTGGTTTTTGGAGATGGTGATTTTTATCTGGAAGCCTGTCTTTATGGTATAATAAATACTATGCAGAAAAAACCAACGTCCGCCTACGTGCATATTCCCTTTTGCACACAGATTTGTTATTATTGTGACTTTTCAAAAGTTTTTATCAAGAATCAACCAGTAGATAGTTATCTGGAGCATCTGCTAGAGGAGTTTCGTTCTTATGATATCCAAAAGTTGTCAACTCTCTACATTGGAGGTGGGACGCCAACGGCTTTGTCAGCTCCGCAATTAGAAGTGCTCTTGGAAGGCTTGACTAAAAATCTAGACTTGTCTGTCTTGGAAGAGTTGACCATTGAGGCCAACCCAGGCGACTTGGATGCGGATAAGATTGCGGTTTTGAAACAGTCGCCAGTCAATCGTGTTTCCTTGGGTGTGCAGACTTTTGATGACAAAATGCTGAAAAAGATTGGGCGCAGTCATTTAGAAAAGGATATTTATGAGAATATCGACCGTCTCAAACTGGCTGGTTTTGACAATATCTCCATCGACCTAATCTACGCTCTACCTGGTCAAACTATGACTCAGGTCAAGGACAATGTAGCCAAGGCTATCTCGCTTGATATTCCTCATATGAGTCTTTATAGCTTGATTTTGGAGAATCATACGGTCTTTATGAACCGCATGAGACGTGGGAAATTACCCCTGCCCAAGGAAGAGTTAGAAGCAGAGATGTTTGAGTACATCATCGCAGAACTTGAGCGAGCTGGTTTTGAGCATTATGAGATTTCCAACTTCTGCAAGCCGGGCTTTGAAAGTCGCCACAATCTCATGTACTGGGACAATGCGGAGTATTATGGTATCGGTGCAGGTGCTTCAGGTTATGTCAATGGAGTGCGCTATAAAAATCATGGTCCGATTCGCCACTATCTCAATGCGGTAGAGGCAGGAAATGCTCGGATTACAGAAGAACACCTGAGTCAAAGGGAGCAGATGGAAGAAGAAATGTTCCTAGGCCTCCGCAAGAAATCAGGGGTTTCTATGGCGCGATTTGAGGAAAAATTTGGACGATCCTTTGATGGACTTTATGGCGAAATCATCAGAGACTTGGTTCAACAAGGACTCATGCAGATCGACGGTGATCGTGTCCGAATGACAAAGAGGGGTCTCTTCTTGGGAGACACTGTAGCAGAACGATTTATTTTGGAGTAGAACAATGGGCTTAACTTATCAAATGAAAATGAAAATTCCTTTTGATATGGCGGACATGAACGGTCATATCAAACTTCCAGATGTGATTTTGCTGTCCCTGCAAGTATCAGGTATGCAATCGATTGAGCTAGGAGTCAGTGACAAGGACGTGTTGGAACGTTATAATCTGGTCTGGATTATTACAGACTATGCGATTGACGTGGTTCGCTTGCCTCGCTTTACTGAGGAGATTACGATTGAAACAGAAGCATTGACTTACAATCGTCTTTTTTGCTACCGCCGTTTCACTATCTATGATGAAGCAGGTCAAGAAATCATTCGCATGGTAGCAACCTTTGTTCTCATGGACCGAGACAGTCGGAAAGTCCATGCTGTCGAACCGGAGATTGTTGCGCCTTACCAGTCTGAGTTTGATAAAAAACTCATCCGTGGGCCAAAGTATACAAATCTAGAAAACCCGTTCAGTAAAGACTACCATGTTCGTTTTTACGACTTGGATATGAATGGTCATGTCAATAATAGCAAATATCTGGATTGGATTTTTGAGGTTATGGGAGCAGATTTTTTGACCAAGTATATTCCAAAGAAAATCAATCTCAAATATGTCAAAGAAGTGCGACCAGGTGGCATGATTGCTTCAGCTTATGAACTCAAGGGACTAGAAAGCAAGCATGAGATTATCAGTGATGGCGAAATCAATGCCCAAGCTATGATTACGTGGCAAGAAATTGAAGGCAATTAGAAAGGGCGATATGGCTTATAAAGGTTATTTAATTGATTTAGACGGAACCATTTACAAGGGGAAAGACCGAATTCCCGCGGGTGAGGCTTTTGTGCATGAATTGCAAAAACGAGAAATTCCCTATCTCTTTGTAACCAACAATACAACCCGAACTCCAGAGAGTGTTCAAGAGATGTTGGCTAAGAATTTTAATATCAACACGCCTTTATCAACTGTCTACACAGCGACTTTGGCAACCATCGACTATATGAACGATTTGGGACTGGAAAAGACAGTTTATGTTATCGGAGAAGCTGGGCTCAAGGATGCCATTAGGGCGGCTGGTTATGTCGAAGACAAGGAAAATCCTGCCTATGTGGTAGTAGGACTGGACTGGCAAGTCGACTATGAAAAATTTGCGACAGCAACTCTAGCCATTCAAAAGGGGGCTCACTTTATCGGAACCAATCCAGACCTCAATATTCCGACGGAACGTGGTCTTTTGCCTGGTGCTGGTTCATTGATAACCCTTCTTGAAGTGGCAACTCGGGTAAAACCAGTTTATATTGGGAAGCCAAATGCTATCATCATGGACAAGGCAGTTGAGCACTTGGGCTTGAAAAGAGAAGAATTGCTCATGGTCGGGGATAACTACCTGACAGATATCCGAGCAGGGATTGACAATGGCATTCCAACGCTTTTAGTGACAACAGGTTTCACCAAAGCAGAAGAAGTAGCAGACCTGCCAATCGCACCAACTCATGTGGTGTCTAGCCTTGCGGAGTGGAATTTTGATGAAAACTAAACTGACCTTTTGGGGAAGTATGCTCTTTTTCCTCTCCCTTTCTATCCTACTGACTATTTATCTGGCATGGATTTTCTATCCCATGGAGATTCAGTGGCTGAACTTAGTGAATCGAGTCTATCTAAAGCCCGAAACCATTCAATACAATTTTCATATCTTGATGAATTACCTGACCAATCCCTTTAGTCAGATCTTAGAGATGCCAGATTTTCGTTCGTCAGCGGCTGGTTTACATCACTTTGCGGTGGTGAAGAACCTCTTTCACTTGGTTCAGCTAGTTGCTCTAGTGACACTTCCAAGTTTTTATGTCTTTGTCAAAGGAATTGTGAAAAAAGGCTTCCTAGCACTATATCGTAAAAGTATCCTGACTCTAGTACTATTGCCTCTGGTCATTGGGCTTGTAGGAGTGTTGATTGGTTTTGAGCAATTTTTTACTCTCTTCCATCAGATTCTATTTGTGGGAGATGATACCTGGCTTTTTGATCCAGCAAAGGATCCCGTTATTTGGATTTTACCCGAGACCTTCTTCCTCCATGCTTTCCTTCTCTTCTTTGGACTCTATGAAATTTTCTTTGGCTTCCTTTATTTGAAAAGTCGTAGAATATTTTAATGTGTTGCATTGATAAAACAGAGATGAAGTTAAAAATTCTTACGAGGAGTGAATTAACTTCATTGGGATTGAGTAATTCGTTCGCATACAGTCTATTTTTCTAGAAAAAAATATGCTTTTTTCTAGAAATTGCTAGTCAAGCGCTTTATTTTTTTGTATAATAAGAATAGCAAAGTATAGATAAAGAAGAGAAAAGCATGATTACACTATTTTTATCACCGAGCTGTACATCATGTCGTAAGGCAAAGGCCTGGTTAGAGACGCATAAAGTTCCTTTTGAGGAGCATAACATTATGACCAGTCCTTTAACGAGAAAAGAATTGCAACACATTCTTTCCTTGACCGAAAATGGTACTGATGACATCATTTCAACTCGTTCAAAAATTTTTCAAAAATTGGATATTGATGTAGAGAGTATTTCGGTATCGGAGTTGCTTCAGTTGATTGAGCAATATCCTAGTCTTTTGCGTCGCCCAATTATTATAGACACTAAACGCATGCAGATCGGTTTTAATGAAGATGAGATTCGTGCTTTTCTCCCTCGTAGTTACCGTAAACAAGAAATGAAAGAAGCAACATTGAGAGCTGGTATTGGATAGATGAACAAACAGTATAGTTACCCACTAGATTTGTCGTGGAGCACTGAAGAACTTGCTTCAGTGCTTTCTTTTTTTAATGATGTTGAAGCTGCCTATGAAGACAAGGTAGAAGCAAAAAAACTGCTAGATTCCTACAAGAAATTTAAGTCTGTGGTTCCGAGCAAAAGCGAAGAAAAGCGCTTAGGTCGCGAATTTGAGACGGCTAGCGGTTATTCCTTCTATCATGCAGTTCAATTAGCAAAAGAAAAAAGAGAAGGGAAGATTTCTCTTGGAAACTAAATTTGAATTTGCCAAGCAGATTGTACAGGAAGCTGCTGACTATATTTTGGCTCACATGAAAGAAGATTTGCAGGTCGAGCGAAAGTCTTCACCTACAGACTTGGTGACGCGTTTGGATAAGGAGGTTCAGGATCTCTTGATTGATCGGATCAAGTCCTCCTATCCTGAGGACTTGATTTGTGCGGAAGAGGGCTGTTTACGTGCTGCAGTTGGTCAAGGTTCCGTTTGGGTGATTGATCCCATTGACGGTACCAATAACTTTGTCGCTCAGCAAGAAGATTTTGCTGTTATGTTGGCCTATTTTGAGGATGGTGTGGGCAAATTTGGCATCATTTATGATGTCATGAAAGGTGATTGTTACCATGGTGGAGGTGCCTTTCCTCCTTATCGTAATAATGATCCCTTACCGCCTTTTAAAAAGAAACCTCTTCAAGAATTTTTAGTTGCCGGTAATTCAGCTATGTTTGAAAGTAATGAGTGGGGCCTGGCGGATTTGGGGCGAGCAGCGTTGGGAGTCCGTGTCTACGGCAGTGCGGCCATTAGTTTTGCCAAGGTTTTATCGGGTCGTCTTCTGACTTATATTACCTACCTGCAACCATGGGATTACGCTGCGGCCAGTATCTTAGGGGAAAGTCTGGGTTATCGCCTTCTTACGGTATCAGGTGAGCCCGCTGATTTTAAAACGCGTCAGCCTGTCATGATGGTGCCAATCGAGATGCAAGATGAGATTCAGTCTTATATCTACGAAAGGAAAGAGAACTAAATGCAATTTCCAAAAGGATTTGTTGAAAAATATGAAGCGATACTAAAAGATGAGGCAAGAGACTTTCTTGCCTCTTTTAAACAAGAAGCAGTTTCGGCTTTTCGAGTCAATCCCTTAAAAGAAAGTCAGTTATCGTTTGCAGATGCTATTCCCGATACACCTTGGGGGTATTATGGTAAAGTTTCTGGGAAATCTCCAGAGCACGCGACAGGTCTCGTTTATTCGCAAGAGCCTGCAGCCCAAATGGTGGCCCAGGTTGCTCAACCAAGTCCTGGTATGAAGGTTTTGGACTTGGCGGCAGCACCAGGTGGAAAATCCACTCAACTAGCAGCTTATCTAGCTAATCAAGGAGTCCTTGTCTCCAACGAAATTTCAAGCAAGCGGGCTAAGATTTTAGTGGAAAATATGGAGCGATTTGGAGCGACAAACGTTGTCGTGACCAATGAATCTGCTGATCGCTTGTCCAAGGTTTTTAAAGGTTACTTTGATGTGATTGTCCTTGATGCACCTTGCTCGGGTGAAGGGATGTTTCGTAAGCAGCCCGATGCCATGGATTATTGGAGTACCGATTATCCTAGCCAATGTGCCAGTCTCCAAAGAGAAATTTTAGAAGATGCAGTGACCATGCTTGCTGAAGGTGGTCGTTTGGTCTATTCGACCTGTACTTGGGCACCAGAGGAAAATGAAGAAATCGTCCACTGGTTGCTGGATACTTATGAATTTGAATTGCTTCCAGTTGAGCATTTGAACGGTATGGTAGCAGGAATTGACCTTCCTGAAACGGCGCGGATGTACCCTCATCATTTCAAGGGAGAAGGCCAGTTTGTTGCCCACCTGCAGTTTAAGGGAGAAAATCCGGCACCTAAATTCAAAGCCAGCAAGACCAATCTCAGTCGTGAACAGCAGAACTTGTGGCAAGAATTTGCTCAAAAACATCTCAAAACGTCCTTAACTGGTATCTTGCAGACTTTTGGAGACCAACTCTATCTCTTGCCAGAGATGTTACCTGATCTAGGGAAACTCAAAATTGCCCGAAATGGACTTCATCTGGGTACGTTTAAGAAGAAACGCTTCGAACCAAGTTTTGCTCTGGGATTAGCCTTAAAACCAAGTCAAGTACTTCAAAGTGTTGAAATCAATGATGAGGACTTTGTAAAATATGTGGCTGGGGAGACTGTTCAATTGTCTGAAGCTCGACCAAATGGATGGTATCAAGTCCTTGTTCATGGAAACGGATTAGGCTTTGCCAAGGTAACGGGAAATGTTTTAAAAAATTATTATCCAAAAGGGCTTAGATTCAAGTGAAAAAGCTAGTCAAAGAATCTATTCTATGTTATATTGGAAGTATGAGTTTTTTCTGATAGTCTTTCATTTTTACTTATATTATGTGATGAACTGACTGGTCCTCAAGGGGGCTTCCAGCCTATAAATCGTAAACGAAATCTTATCATCATTGATTGAAATGATAGGAACTGAAAGATATCAGAACATTCATCATTATGTTCAAGGAGAATAACAGTGAAAAAAAGAAAAAAGCTCGTCATGTCGCTTGCAGCTCTTTTGATGGCAGGTTCTCTAGCAGGATGTGCTAGCTGGATTGATCGTGGAGAATCCATGACAGCCGTTGGTTCAACTGCTCTTCAACCTCTGGTCGAAGCGGCAGCAGATGAATTCGGTTCTAGAAACATCGGAAAAACAGTCAATGTTCAAGGTGGTGGATCGGGTACAGGACTATCCCAAGTCCAGTCTGGAGCAGTTGACATCGGGAACTCTGACGTCTTTGCAGAGGAAAAAGAAGGAATTGATGCTTCAGCCCTAGTAGACCACAAGGTTGCAGTGGCTGGTCTTGCAGTGATTGTAAACAAGGAAGTGGCTGTTGAAAATCTCACAACCGAGCAACTTCGCAAAATCTTTACTGGTGAAGTGACCAACTGGAAAGAAGTTGGGGGCAAAGACCTGGCAATTTCAATCATCAACCGAGCAGCAAGTTCTGGTTCACGAGCAACCTTTGACAATGTCGTAATGAATGGTCAGGCAGCTATGCAGAGCCAAGAGCAGGATTCCAATGGAATGGTCAAGTCGATTGTCTCCCAAACTCCAGGAGCCATTTCTTATCTTGCCTTTGCCTATGTGGATGACTCAGTCAAGACCATGAAGCTCAATGGCTATGAGCCTACGTCTGAAAATGTAACGACCAACAACTGGCCTTTGTGGTCTTATGAACATATGTACACACTTGGTCAGCCAAATGAGTTAGCTGCTGAATTCCTGAATTTCGTCCTCTCAGACGAAGCCCAAAATGGGATTGTTAAGGGCATGGGCTATATTTCCATCAATGAAATGAAAGTCCAAAAAGATGCTTCAGGTACCGTTACAGCAGTAGAAGGAGGTCAATAATGAATCAAGAAGAATTATCTAAAAAATTACTATCTCCTTCAAAGAACTCTCGCCTTGAGAAGTTTGGTAAAGGTTTGACCTTCACTTGCCTTTCTTTGATTGTAATCATTGTGGCGATGATTTTGATTTTTGTAGCCCAAAAAGGCTTGTCAACTTTCTTTGTCAATGGGGTCAACATCTTTGATTTCCTCTTTGGACAAACTTGGAATCCTTCAGGGAAACAATTTGGTGCCCTTCCGATGATTTTGGGTTCTTTTATTGTGACGATTTTGTCAGCCTTGATTGCAACTCCCTTTGCCATTGGTGCGGCAGTCTTTATGACAGAAGTATCACCCAAAGGTGCTAAGATTTTGCAACCAGCCATTGAACTTCTCGTCGGTATTCCTTCAGTCGTCTATGGGTTTATCGGTTTGCAAGTTGTGGTGCCTTTTGTTCGTAGCATCTTTGGTGGAACTGGTTTTGGAATCTTGTCAGGGATTTTCGTTCTCTTTGTCATGATCCTACCAACTGTAACCTTTATGACAACAGACAGTTTGCGTGCTGTTCCTCGTCATTACCGTGAAGCCAGTTTGGCTATGGGTGCAACTCGCTGGCAAACCATCTGGCGTGTGACCTTGAAAGCAGCGCGTTCAGGTATTTTCACTGCAGTGGTCTTTGGGATGGCGCGTGCATTTGGTGAAGCTCTTGCTATTCAGATGGTTGTCGGAAACTCAGCAGTTATCCCAACCTCGCTAACAACACCAGCTGCGACTTTGACCTCTGTATTGACTATGGGTATCGGAAATACCGTCATGGGAACGGTTGATAATAACGTTCTCTGGTCACTAGCCTTAGTCTTGCTCTTGATGAGTTTGGCCTTTAACAGTGTGATTAAGTTAATTACGAAAGAAAGAGGAAAGAAAAACTATGCACGCTAAGAAATTAGATAAAATTGCAACAGCTGTCCTCTACACCATTGCAGGCATCATCGTTGCCATTTTGACGTCCTTGATTCTCTATATCTTGGTTCGAGGCTTACCGCACATCTCTTGGTCTTTCTTGACTGGGAAATCTTCCTCTTACCAAGCAGGTGGGGGTATCGGGATTCAGCTTTACAATTCCTTCTTCCTTTTGGTCATTACCTTGATCATTTCTGTTCCCCTGTCTATGGGAGCTGGTGTTTTCCTTGCTGAGTATGCCAAAAAAGGACCTGTGACCAATTTTATTCGTACCTGTATTGAGATTTTGTCTTCTCTTCCATCAGTCGTTGTGGGGCTCTTTGGTTACTTGATCTTTGTCGTCCAGTTTGAGTATGGATTTTCAATCATTTCAGGTGCCTTAGCCTTGACGGTCTTTAACCTCCCTCAGATGACTCGAAATGTTGAGGACAGTTTAAAACACGTTCACCATACACAACGTGAGGCTGGTCTGGCTCTTGGAATTTCACGTTGGGAGACTGTGGTCCATGTCGTCATTCCAGAAGCCCTTCCAGGTATCGTAACGGGTATTGTCTTGGCATCTGGTCGTATCTTTGGTGAAGCTGCAGCCCTGATTTATACAGCAGGACAGTCTGCACCAGCTCTTGACTGGTCTAACTGGAATATTCTCAGTGTTACCAGCCCTATCTCTATCTTCCGTCAAGCAGAAACCTTGGCTGTCCACATTTGGAAGGTCAACAGTGAAGGAACCATTCCTGATGCGACCATTGTATCTGCTGGTTCTGCCGCGGTGCTCCTCATCTTTATCCTAATCTTTAACTTTGGAGCTCGCAAGCTAGGAAGCTACCTACATAAGAAATTAACCGCTGCCTAAAGGAGAAGCCATGTCAAAATATAACTGGGATGAAAAGCATATCATCACCTTCCCTGAAGAAAAAGTGGCCCTCTCTACCAAGGATTTACATGTTTACTACGGTAAAAATGAATCCATCAAGGGCATCGATATGCAATTTGAAAAAAATAAAATTACAGCCTTGATTGGTCCTTCTGGATCTGGGAAATCTACCTACCTTCGCAGTCTCAATCGGATGAATGATACCATTGATATTGCCAAGGTAACAGGTCAAATCCTCTACCGAGGGATTGACGTCAACCGTCCAGAAATCAATGTCTATGAGATGCGCAAGCATATCGGAATGGTCTTTCAACGTCCAAATCCATTTGCTAAGTCTATTTACCGCAACATCACTTTTGCTCATGAACGTGCAGGGATTAAGGATAAGAAAGTCTTGGATGAAATTGTCGAAACCTCTCTCCGACAGGCTGCCCTTTGGGATCAGGTCAAAGACGACCTCCACAAATCAGCCTTGATGCTTTCTGGTGGTCAGCAGCAACGTCTCTGTATCGCTCGCGCCATCTCTGTCAAGCCAGACATCCTCTTGATGGATGAGCCTGCTTCAGCCTTGGATCCGATTGCGACAGCCCAGCTGGAAGAGACTATGTTGGAATTGAAGAAAGACTTTACCATCATCATCGTTACCCACAGTATGCAGCAGGCAGCGCGTGCAAGTGACTACACAGGATTTTTCTACTTGGGTGATTTGATTGAGTATGATAAGACATCCAATATTTTCCAAAATGCTAAGTTACAGTCTACCAATGACTATGTAACGGGACACTTTGGTTAGAAAGGAAGCAGTATGACAGAACCGATTTTGCAGGTTAAAGACCTGTCCGTTTATTATAATAAAAAGAAGGCTTTGAATAGTGTTTCCCTTTCTTTCCAACCTAAGGAAATAACAGCTTTGATTGGTCCTTCTGGATCAGGAAAGTCCACCCTGCTCAAAGCCATCAACCGCATGGGCGATCTAAATCCTGAGGTGACAACAACTGGAACAGTGATTTATAATGGCCACAATATCTACAGTCCACGTACCGATACGGTTGAATTGCGTAAGGAAATTGGTATGGTCTTTCAACAGCCCAATCCTTTCCCTATGTCTATCTATGAAAATGTTGTCTACGGGCTACGTATCAATGGAGTCAAGGACAAACATGTTTTGGATGAAGCAGTGGAAAAAGCCTTGCAACGCGCTTCTATTTGGGATGAGGTCAAGGATCGCTTGCATGATTCAGCCATTGGTCTCTCAGGTGGACAACAACAACGTGTTTGTGTTGCTCGTGTTTTGGCAACCAGTCCGAAAATCATCCTCTTGGACGAACCAACTTCGGCCTTGGATCCTATCTCAGCTGGTAAGATTGAAGAAACCTTGTATGGTCTGAAAGATAAATACACCATGCTCTTGGTAACGCGTTCGATGCAACAAGCCTCTCGTATCTCTGATAAAACAGGATTTTTCCTAGATGGGGATTTGATTGAGTTTAACGATACGAAGAAAATGTTCCTAGACCCACAAAACAAGGAAACAGAAGATTATATTACAGGAAAATTTGGATAAGGAGTTGAATGATGTTACGATCTCAATTTGAAGAAGATTTGGAGAAATTGCACAACCAGTTCTATGCCATGGGACAAGAAGTGCTCTCACAAATCAATCGTACAGTGCGTGCCTTTGTCACACATGACCGTGATTTGGCAAAAGAAGTTATTGAGGAAGATGCAGAAGTAAATGGATATGAAGTGAAACTCGAAAAGAAATCATTTGAAATGATCGCGCTTCAACAACCTGTTTCTCAAGACCTCCGTACTGTATTGACCGTTCTCAAGGCAGTATCAGACCTGGAACGCATGGGAGACCATGCAGTGTCAATCGCAAAAGCAACTATTCGTATGAAGGGGGAACAACGCATTCCTGCAGTTGAAGAAGAGATCAAAAAGATGGGACGCGATGTGAAAAACTTCGTCGAAGCGGCTCTAGATCTCTATCTGAACGGTTCGGTGGATCAAGCCTACGAAGTAGCAGCGATGGACGAAAAAATCAACCATTACTTTGATAGCATTCGTGATTTGGCTACAGAAGAAATTAAGAAACATCCTGAAGCCATCGTTACAGGTCGTGATTACTTCCAGGTCATTTCCTTCTTGGAACGTATCGGAGACTACGCTAAAAATATCTGTGAATGGGTTGTTTACTTTGAAACAGGGAAGATTGTCGAGCTATAAGAAACGGTTTAAATATACAGAATAAAAGGCTGATTGTGATAAATCAGTCTTCTTTTTATGAAAAGAATTATTTTACATTCAAAATCTCTAAAAGGGTTGACAACTATTTTTAAAAGAGTTATAATTATTCAGATATAATAGAAAGGTCGTTTATTTATGAAGTTTAAAAAATGGATGTTAGTTGTATGTAGCATGCTTGCCAGCATGGTTTTGGTAGCTTGCCAGTCAGGAACGGATAGCTCCCAGTCTGCTGTGGACGCTATCAAACAAAAAGGAAAGCTAGTCGTTGCGACCAGTCCAGACTATGCACCATTTGAATTCCAATCCCTGGTAGATGGTAAAAACCAAGTGGTTGGGGCAGATATTGATATGGCTCAAGCGATTGCGGATGAGCTTGGGGTTAAACTTGAAATCTCTAGCATGAGTTTTGACAATGTTTTGACCAGCCTTCAAACTGGAAAGGCTGACTTAGCCATTGCAGGAATTAGTGCCACAGATGAGAGAAAGGAAGTCTTTGACTTTTCAATCCCTTACTATGAAAACAAGATGAGTTTCTTAGTTAGAAAAGCCGATTTAGACAAGTACAAGGATCTTTCAAGCCTTGCAAGTGCGAATATCGCAGCTCAAAAGGGAACTGTTCCAGAAACCATGGTGAAGGAACAATTGCCAAATGCCCAATTGACATCCTTGACCAATATGGGGGAAGCAGTTAATGAATTGCAGGCTGGAAAAGTGGATGCTGTTCATATGGATGAACCAGTTGCTCTTAGCTACGTAGGTAAAAACTCAGATCTTGCCGTTGCAACTGTTAATTTGACGATGAAAGATGGCGAAGCCAATGCTGTTGCTATTAAGAAGAATCAATCAGACTTGAAAGCAGTAGTCGATAAGGTTATCCAAAAACTAAAAGATGACGGAACCTATCAAAGCTATCTAGAAAAAGCAGCGAAACTAACAGAAGTTGAACAATAAAAAAGAGCAGAGTTGGAATTTAATCCAATTCTGCTTTTAGGTATTCTAATAACTCTTCTAGATTTTCGAGAGAGACTTTGGCGAACTGATAAGGACAGGCGTCCAAATAAGCCTTCTCAAAAAAGTCTAGTCTGAGTGAGCTGTGTTTGAGACTGGCAATCTTAGGATAGTACCTCAAATCAAGCAGAAGGCCATCATGTAGAGGATAGTAAGGCAAGGGACAGGTGTTTTTTTCAAGTAGCTCCTTCATCCGAGTCTGATAGTTCTCTTGAAGGGTAAGACGGGCCAATCGATTTTTTTCAAATAACTGACTATCGATGTAAAGAGAGAGAGCTTTTTGCATGATGAGATTGCTGTCATAGTCCAGGATATTTTTGTAGGAAACAAAAGCCTCTTTTAGGGCATTTGGGAGAATGAGAGCGGTGATACGAAGGGCTGGAAAGAGACTTGTTGAGAAGGACTTGATATAAATGACGCGATCCTCAGTATCCAGATAGTGGAAGGTTTGCCCCTTTTTAGAGTCTAAATCCCCTAGATAATCATCCTCGACGATATATACACCATACTGGTTTGCTAGATCCAGAATAGCCCTTTTTTCCTGATCAGAATAGGAATGACCTAGGGGATAGTGGAAGCGAGGAATGGTATAGAAAAACTTGATTTTCCCAGATTTGAACTGTTCTTCCAGTTCTTCAAGGTCAATGCCATCAATACGGCGTTCAATGGTCTGGTAGGCCAATCCCTGAGCGACTAAGAGGCGATTCATCCGGTGGTAGGTCGGTTGTTCGACCAAAATCTCCGCTCCCTCGATCGGAAAGTTGATCTGAGAAAGGATAAAGAGAGCTTGCTGGGTGCCAGAAGTCAGAACCAGTTGGTCGGGTTTGCAGTAGAGGGCTTGGTTGAAAAGAAGTTGATGGACAGATTGTCTCAGTTCCTCAAGGCCTTCTTGGTTGTCATAATAGTTGAAGAGGTAGTTTTCTCGGCCTATCAGGGTTTCATTGACACAGAGTCGGAAGTCATCATAGGCACTAGCGTGTTCGTCAGTGACTTCGATTTTCAAGTCTTGGTGCTGTCCTTGCTCCAGAACATAGTAGCCACTTTGGGGTTTGGCATAGAGGTATTGTTCATGGCGTAATTCCAGTAGGGCTCGTTGGATAGTGTCCTTGCTACAGTGGAAGTCTTGGCTCAGTTGACGGATAGAGGGAAGTCGGCTACCTGTTGGGAATTTTCCTGATTCGATTCCTTTTTTGAGAAAGGAAACGACTGCTTGGTATTTACTTTCTTTCTTCATTCCAGACCTCCGTTGATTTTGTTACATTGTACCTTTTTTTTGCCTCCTTTGCAATGGGAAAAGCATTTCTCCCTTTCACAACTAGGAGCAAATGTGGTATACTTAGAAAGTATGATGATTCATTGTAAAGAAGATAAGAAAGAGAATGGATAGAAAAGTGCAGGAACCGGTTAAATTATTTCAATACAATACTTTAGGTGCCCTAATGGCAGGTCTCTATGGTGGAACCATGACCGTAGGAGAATTACTGGAACATGGCGACCTTGGCTTGGGAACATTGGATTCGATTGATGGGGAGTTGATTGTCCTTGATGGCAAGGCTTATCAAGCCAAGGGATCTGGTCAAACGCCTGAAATCGTTGAGGTGGCAGCGGATGCTCTTATTCCCTATGCAGCAGTGGTTCCTCATCAGGCAGAAGTGATTTTCCGTCAGCGTTTTGAGATGACGGACAAGGAATTGGAAAAACGAATTGAGTCCTATTATGATGGGGAAAATCTTTTTCGTTCCATCAAGATTCATGGCGAATTTTCACAAATGCATGTACGGATGATTCCTAAGTCAACACCAGATACCAAGTTTGCTGATGTCGCGACTCACCAACCTGAATATAGCCGTGAAAATGTATCGGGAACCATTGTTGGATTTTGGACACCGGAGATTTTTCATGGGGTGAGTGTTGCAGGATACCATCTGCATTTTATCTCAGATGATTTGACCTTTGGCGGGCATGTGATGGACTTTGTTATCAAAGAGGGAATGATCGAGGTTGGAGCAGTCGACCAGTTGGACCAACGTTTTCCAGTCCAAGATCGCCAGTATTTATTTGCCAAATTTAACGTTGACGAGATGAAGAAAGATATTGATAAGTCAGAATAGGAGAAAAAAATGACAGTACATATTATCCTTACCATGATTGTTTTGGTTCTCATTCTAATAGGTGGAACTTGGTATGCCAAAAAACGGTTTAAAATCTCTCTTGCAGTGATGGGCTTGGGAGCAATCGCATTTTTTGTTTCTTCTCAAGTGTTAGAGAAGATTGTTCACCTTCTGGTACTCCATCCGCAAAAAGATGGAACCATTTCGCTCATGAATGAGCAGCCTTTCCTATACGTTCTTTACGCGATTGCCATGGCTGCCCTCTTTGAGGAAACTGCCCGCCTTGTCTTTTTTAAATGGTTGGAGAAAAAGAGAAGTCTAGAAGAGAAAGACGCTTTGGCTTACGGCTTGGGACATGGAGGTTTGGAGTTGCTCTATCTTGGGATGGGAAGCTTAATCAGTTTGTTGATCCTCTTTTCACTCATCCAGTCTTCAAATACTGATGTAGCCAATCTCCTTCCAAAGGCTACCCTCGAAACGGTTCAGTCTCTTTCTGTATGGCAGGTTTATTTATTAGGAGTTGAGCGTGTGCTTGCCCTAGTTCTACAAATTGGTCTTTCCATCTGGGTTTACCAAAGTGTTAGTCAAAAGAAATGGTTCTATCTCTTTGCTGCCTATGGTTTGCATGCCTTGTTTGACTTAGCTCCAGCCTTATCTCAAGTGGGATGGATTGCAAATCCACTTCTAGTAGAGGTTATTCTTCTTTTAGAAGTACTAGCCTTTATCTGGCTAACAAAATCTACATTTTGGAAAAAATTATCATAAAAAGAGGGAAACCTCTTTTTTTACGCAATGCTTTGACACCAAGAATTTTCCTGTCGTCAAAAGCCCTTAAAAATGGTATAATGAAATGACTTTACAAAAGGATGAGAGATATGACATTCGTAACTAAAATACAAGAACAATTAGAAGGAATCGATATTCGTTTCAAGGAACCCTTGAAGACCTATACCTATACCAAGGTAGGAGGTCGAGCGGATTACCTAGTTTTGCCACGCAATCGCTATGAGATGGCGCGTGTTGTTCAATTTGCCAATCAAGAGAATATTCCTTGGATGGTGCTAGGAAATGCCAGCAATATCATCGTTCGTGAAGGTGGGATCCGTGGTTTTGTCATCTTGTGCGATAAGCTTAATAACGTTTCAGTTGATGGTTACACTATTGAAGCTGAAGCTGGTGCTAATTTGATTGAAACGACACGTATTGCCCTTCGTCATAGTTTAACTGGTTTTGAGTTTGCTTGCGGCATTCCAGGGAGCATCGGTGGTGCTGTCTTTATGAATGCGGGTGCCTATGGAGGAGAGATTGCTCATATCTTGCAGTCTTGTCAAGTTTTGACCAAGGAAGGGGAAATCGAGACCTTATCTGCCAAGGACTTGGCTTTTGGTTACCGCCATTCAGCTATTCAGGATTCTGGGGCCATTGTCTTGTCAGCTAAATTTGCCCTTGCTCCAGGAAATCACCAGGTCATCAAGCAGGAAATGGATCGCTTGACGCACCTACGTGAACTCAAACAACCTCTAGAATACCCATCTTGTGGTTCGGTCTTTAAGCGTCCAGTGGGGCATTTTGCAGGACAGTTAATTTCAGAGGCTGGCTTGAAAGGCTATCGTATCGGTGGTGTGGAAGTATCTGAAAAGCATGCCGGTTTTATGATCAATGTTGCTGACGGAACGGCCAAAGACTACGAGGACTTGATCCAATCTGTTATTGAAAAGGTAAAGGAACATTCAGGTGTTACTCTTGAGAGAGAAGTTCGAATTTTGGGTGAGAAGGAGTAAGGTTTCGCCAGAATAGCTGCTGCTATGTCAATGGAAAGGGGGTGAAAGCCTATCGGTAGCGAAGATGTATGCAGGGGGTTTTACTCCCTGCAAGAGGTAGTAGCGGCCTGACAGAGCCCTGATCTGTTAATTTATGAAAAAGAAGGAATTTATGCCAATTGAAAAAACCAATTATCGAATTCAAAAACGTCTCTAAAGTTTTTGAAGACAGCAACACCAAGGTTCTCAAAGACATTAACTTTGAGTTGGAAGAAGGAAAGTTCTACACTCTTTTGGGCGCATCTGGTTCAGGAAAATCAACCATTCTGAACATCATTGCAGGTTTACTGGATGCGACGACGGGAGATATTTTGTTGGATGGGGTGCGGATCAACGACATCCCGACCAACAAGCGAGACGTCCATACGGTCTTTCAATCCTATGCCTTGTTTCCACATATGAATGTGTTTGAAAATGTTGCCTTTCCGCTCCGCTTGCGTAAGATTGACAAGAAAGAAATTGAGCAGCGTGTAGCGGAAGTTCTCAAGATGGTTCAGTTGGAAGGTTATGAAAAACGTTCCATCCGCAAGCTATCTGGAGGACAACGTCAGCGTGTAGCCATTGCCCGTGCCATCATCAACCAACCCCGTGTGGTCTTGCTGGACGAGCCTTTATCAGCGCTGGACTTGAAGTTGCGAACAGACATGCAGTACGAACTGCGTGAACTGCAACAACGATTGGGGATTACCTTTGTCTTTGTCACTCACGATCAAGAAGAAGCCCTCGCCATGAGTGACTGGATTTTCGTTATGAACGATGGCGAGATTGTTCAGTCAGGAACGCCAGTGGACATCTACGATGAGCCGATCAACCACTTTGTTGCCACCTTTATCGGTGAGTCCAACATCTTGCCAGGAACCATGATTGAAGACTACTTGGTCAAGTTCAATGGCAAACGCTTTGAAGCGGTCGATGGTGGGATGAAGCCAAATGAGCCAGTTGAGGTTGTCATTCGTCCAGAGGACTTGCGCATTACCCTTCCTGAAGAAGGCAAGCTCCAAGTTAAAGTTGATACCCAGCTCTTCCGTGGGGTTCACTATGAGATCATCGCCTATGACGAACTCGGAAATGAATGGATGATCCACTCGACTCGTAAGGCCATTGTGGGTGAGGAAATCGGTCTGGACTTTGAACCAGAAGACATCCACATCATGCGTCTCAACGAAACTGAAGAAGAGTTCGATGCTCGTATCGAGGAGTATGTAGAAATCGAAGAGCAAGAAGCAGGTCTGATTAACGCAATCGAGGAGGAAAGAGATGAAGAAAACAACCTCTAAACTCTTTGTAGTGCCCTATATGCTTTGGATTGCACTCTTTGTCCTCGCACCCTTAGTCTTGATTTTTGGACAATCCTTTTTCAACATCGAAGGGCAGTTTAGTTTAGAAAACTATAAATCCTACTTTGCGTCACAAAACTTGACCTATCTCAAAATGAGCTTCAATTCAGTTCTCTATGCGGGGATTGTGACCATGGTGACGCTTCTCATCAGCTATCCAACAGCTCTTTTTTTGACTCGTCTCAAGCACCGTCAACTCTGGCTCATGCTGATTATCCTACCAACCTGGATCAATCTGCTTCTTAAGGCCTATGCCTTTATAGGAATTTTTGGTCAGAATGGGTCTATTAACCAATTCTTGGAATTCATCGGAATTGGTTCGCAACAGTTGCTTTTTACGGATTTCTCCTTTATCTTTGTCGCAAGCTACATCGAGCTTCCATTTATGATTTTGCCGATTTTCAACGTCTTGGACGATATGGATAACAATCTTATCAATGCCAGTTATGACTTGGGGGCGACCAAATGGGAAACCTTCCGCCACGTCATCTTCCCTCTGTCTATGAATGGGGTGCGAAGCGGAGTCCAATCTGTCTTTATTCCAAGCTTGAGTCTCTTCATGCTGACTCGTTTGATTGGTGGAAACCGTGTTATTACGCTGGGGACAGCCATTGAGCAAAACTTCCTGACAAATGACAACTACGGTATGGGTTCAACCATCGGTGTGATTCTCATCCTGACCATGTTTCTCACCATGTGGGTGACCAAGGAAAGGAGAGAACGATGAAAAAATTTGCCAATATCTACTTAGCCTTTGTCTTTATCATCCTTTACTTGCCAATTTTTTACCTGATTGGCTACGCCTTTAACGCAGGGGATGATATGAACAGTTTTACCGGCTTTAGCTTGAGCCATTTTAAAACTATGTTTGGTGATGGTCGTCTCATGTTGATCCTCACCCAAACCTTTTTCTTGGCCTTTCTATCTGCCTTGATAGCGACCATTATCGGGACTTTCGGTGCTATCTACATCTACCAGTCTCGTAAGAAATACCAAGAAGCCTTTCTATCACTCAATAATATCCTCATGGTTGCGCCTGACGTTATGATTGGTGCCAGCTTCTTGATTCTCTTTACCCAGCTTAAGTTTTCACTTGGCTTTTTGACGGTTTTATCTAGTCACGTGGCCTTCTCCATCCCTATCGTGGTCTTGATGGTCTTGCCTCGTCTCAAGGAAATGAATAACGACATGATTCATGCGGCTTATGACTTGGGAGCCAGTCAATTTCAGATGTTCAAGGAAATTATGCTTCCTTACCTGACTCCGTCTATCATTGCAGGTTATTTCATGGCCTTCACCTATTCGCTAGATGACTTTGCCGTAACCTTCTTTGTGACAGGAAATGGCTTTTCAACCCTGTCAGTCGAAATTTACTCTCGTGCTCGTAAGGGAATTTCGCTAGAGATCAATGCCCTGTCTGCCCTTGTCTTTCTCTTTAGTATTATCCTAGTAGTTGGATATTACTTTATCTCACGTGAGAAGGAGGAGCAAGCATGAAAAAACTCTATTCATTTTTAGCAGGAATTGTAGCGATTATCCTTGTCTTGTGGGGGATTGCGACGCATCTAGATAGTAAAATCAACAGTCGAGATAGTCAAAAATTGGTTATCTACAACTGGGGGGACTACATCGATCCCGAACTCTTGGAGCAATTTACAGAAGAAACTGGAATCCAAGTCCAGTACGAGACCTTTGACTCCAACGAAGCCATGTATACCAAGATTAAGCAGGGTGGAACGACCTACGACATTGCCATCCCAAGTGAGTACATGATCAACAAGATGAAGGACGAAGACCTTTTGGTTCCGCTTGATTATTCAAAAATTGAAGGAATCGAAAATATCGGACCTGAGTTCCTCAACCAGTCTTTTGACCCGGGCAATAAATTCTCCATTCCTTATTTCTGGGGAACCTTGGGAATTGTCTACAATGAAACCATGGTAGATGAGGCGCCCGAGCATTGGGATGACCTCTGGAAGCCAGAATATAAGGATTCCATCATGCTTTTTGATGGGGCGCGTGAGGTGCTGGGACTCGGGCTTAACTCGCTCGGTTACAGCCTCAACTCAAAGGATCCTCAGCAGTTGGAAGAGACAGTGGATAAGCTCTACAAACTGACTCCAAATATCAAGGCCATCGTTGCCGACGAGATGAAGGGTTACATGATTCAGAATAATGCTGCTATCGGCGTGACCTTCTCTGGGGAAGCCAGCCAGATGTTGGAGAAAAATCCTAACCTCAAATATGTCGTTCCGACTGAGGCCAGCAATCTCTGGTTTGATAACATGGTCATTCCAAAAACTGTGAAAAACCAAGATGCAGCTTATGCCTTTATCAACTTTATGTTGAAACCCGAAAATGCCCTTAAAAATGCGGAATATGTCGGCTATGCAACACCAAATAACACGGCTAAGGAACTGCTCCCAGAGGAGACCAAAGAAGACAAGTCCTTCTATCCAGACGCTGATACCATGAAAAACCTAGAAGTTTATGAGAAATTTGACCATAAATGGACAGGAAAATATAGTGACCTCTTCCTACAGTTTAAAATGTATCGGAAGTAGGAGTTAAACGGATGAAAACGAATCAGTCAGCTGGTTCGTTTTTTAATAGAAGTTAGCTTTTATAGCCATATCTTTTTCTATTCTAGTTGCTTATTTTCTTGCCTAGTAGTATACTAAGCTTAACCTTACAGAAAGCGGTAACAAATAATGAAAATATCTACTTTTTTCAAAAAATTTTTTTGGCCAGCCCTTTTGACTGTTCAGCAAACTGTTATACTATTCTCTCTAAAGGATGGTTTGGATCGACAATACCTAACAACTGATTCCATACATTTGGTGATAGGGTTCTTTATATTTGCAAATATTTTCGTAGCTATCTTTAACAATTCAAAACTTTGGGATAAAAGTTGGGATAAAAAGAAAAATGGCAGTAAGAAAAAATATATCCTGAAAAAGTAATTGGAGATGTAGGGAATTGGTCTGATTCAATGGAGATGATTTCCAGTTGACGCAAGCTTAAAAAAACGATATAATAAGAAAGTTGAGAATTGATTTTCAGTTGTCTTAGTCCAGAGAAATGGCGGTGCTGCGAGCCATCTAAGCTAGGAAGTCATGCTACTCAATCACACAATTGCATAAGAATAAGAGAATGACAAGTTCATTGAATGAAGGTGGTACCGCGGTTTTTCGCCCTTCGTGATGTGAGCTTGTCTTTTGATTTTTGGAGGTGTTTATGAAGACATTTCTCGTGAAACAAAAGTTTCGTCTTGGAGGCGAACGCTTCGATATCAAGGATGATAGAGGAGTAGTGAACTATCAGGTGGAGGGCTCTTTCTTCCAAATTCCTAAGACCTTTATCATCTATGACGCCTATGGTGAGCAAGTCAGTGAGATCAGTAAAGAATTTTTCACCTTACTTCCTCGCTTTACTATTCAGCTACGAAACGGTTCCAATTTCGTCATTCGTAAGAAGTTGACCTTCTGGCGAGATAAGTATGAGTTTGATCATCTAGGGCTTCGTATCGAAGGCAATATCTGGGATTTGAATTTCAAATTGCTGGATGATCGTGATCAGCTTGTCGCCGAGATTCAGAAAGAGATTTTCCATTTAACATCAACTTACACCGTAACCGTCTATGAAGACTCTTATGCAGATCTGGTCATTTCCCTCTGTGTCGCGATCGACTATGTGGAGATGCTAGAAAGCCAATCAAATTAAACAAGTAAATAAGGAGATATTATGAAACAACTATCTAGTGCACAAGTACGCCAAATGTGGCTTGATTTCTGGGCGACCAAAGGCCACTCTGTAGAACCATCAGTCAGTTTGGTTCCTGTAAATGACCCAACTCTTTTGTGGATCAACTCTGGGGTAGCAACCCTTAAGAAATACTTTGACGGAACCATTATCCCTGAAAATCCGCGTATTACCAATGCGCAAAAAGCTATCCGTACCAACGACATCGAAAACGTAGGAAAGACTGCGCGTCACCATACCATGTTTGAAATGTTGGGGAACTTCTCTATCGGGGATTACTTCCGTGATGAAGCTATCACTTGGGCTTATGAGCTTTTGACAAGCCCAGAATGGTTTGACTTCCCAGCTGAAAAACTTTACATGACCTACTATCCAGACGATAAAGATTCTTACAACCGCTGGATTGAAGTGGGAGTGGATCCAAGTCACTTGATCCCAATCGAAGACAACTTCTGGGAAATCGGTGCGGGACCTTCTGGACCTGATACAGAGATCTTCTTTGACCGCGGAGAAGCATTTGACCCAGAAAATATCGGTGTTCGTTTGCTTGCAGAAGATATAGAAAACGACCGTTACATCGAAATCTGGAACATCGTTTTGTCACAATTTAACGCAGACCCTGCTGTTCCTCGTAGCGAATACAAGGAATTGCCACACAAGAACATTGATACGGGCGCTGGTTTGGAGCGTTTGGTGGCCGTTATCCAAGGGGCCAAGACTAACTTTGAAACTGACCTCTTCATGCCAATCATTCGTGAAGTTGAGAAATTGTCTGGTAAGGTTTATGACCAAGACGGCGACAACATGAGCTTCAAGGTCATTGCTGACCATATCCGTTCCCTTTCATTCGCTATCGGTGATGGTGCTCTTCCTGGAAATGAAGGTCGTGGCTATGTCCTTCGTCGTCTTCTCCGTCGTGCTTCTATGCACGGTCAAAAATTGGGTATCAATGAGCCTTTCCTTTACAAACTCGTTCCAACTGTTGGAAAAATCATGGAAAGCTACTACCCAGAAGTACTTGAAAAACGTGATTTTATCGAGAAAATCGTCAAGAGCGAGGAAGAGTCATTTGCTCGTACCCTTCACTCAGGTCAACACTTTGCAGAAACCATTGTAGCTGACTTGAAAGAAAAAGGTCAAAACGTTATCGCGGGGCAAGATGTCTTCAAACTCTACGACACTTATGGATTCCCAGTGGAGTTGACAGAAGAAATCGCTGAAGAAGCCGGTATGACGGTAGACCGTGAAGGCTTTGAAGCAGCCATGAAAGAGCAGCAAGAGCGTGCGCGTGCGTCAGCTGTCAAAGGCGGCTCAATGGGAATGCAAAATGAAACCCTCCAAAACATCACAGTTGAAAGTGTCTTTAACTACAATGCCAGTCAATTGCCTTCTAAGTTGGTGGCTATCGTAGCTGAAAACGCTGAAGTAGAAGCTGTTTCAGAAGGAACTGCCTCTCTTATCTTTGCAGAGACTCCATTCTACGCTGAAATGGGTGGACAAGTAGCTGACCACGGTCAAATCTTGGATGCTGCAGGGAACCTTGTAGCTACAGTGACAGATGTTCAAAAAGCACCAAACGGACAAGCTCTTCATACTGTCGAAGTTCTTGCACCACTTGCTTTGAATCAAGAATACACCTTGGCAATTGATACCAATCGTCGTCTTCGTGTTATGAAGAACCACACGGCGACTCACTTGCTTCACGCTGCCCTTCACAATATCCTTGGGAACCATGCGACACAAGCAGGATCTCTGAACGAAGTCGAATTCCTTCGCTTTGATTTCACACACTTCCAAGCCGTAACTCCTGAAGAGTTGCGCGCCATTGAACAGCAAGTCAATGAGAAGATTTGGGAAGCCATCGCAGTGGAAACAGTTGAGACTGATATTGACACTGCTAAAGAAATGGGAGCTATGGCCCTCTTTGGTGAGAAATACGGTAAGGAAGTTCGTGTTGTAACCATCGGTGACTACTCAGTGGAGCTTTGTGGTGGTACCCACGTTGGCAACACTTCTGAAATCGGTCTCTTCAAGATTGTCAAAGAAGAAGGAATCGGTTCAGGAACTCGCCGTATCTTGGCAGTGACTGGTAAGGAAGCCTTTGAAGCCTACCGTGAACAAGAAGACGCTCTGAAAGCAGTCGCAGCAACCTTGAAAGCACCTCAACTCAAGGAAGTACCTCATAAAGTTGAAGGTCTTCAAGAACAACTCCGTCAACTTCAAAAAGAAAATGCAGAATTGAAAGAAAAAGCTGCAGTCGCAGCCGCAGGCGATGTCTTCAAGGATGTGAAGGAAGTCAACGGACACCGTTACATTGCTAGTCAAGTTTCTGTATCAGATGCAGGTGCCCTTCGTACCTTTGCGGATAACTGGAAACAAAAAGACTACTCTGATGTGCTTGTCCTAGTTGCAGCTATCGGTGACAAGGTGAACGTTCTTGTAGCTAGCAAGACAAAAGATGTGCATGCAGGAAACCTTGTCAAAGAGTTGGCTCCAATCGTCGATGGACGTGGTGGTGGTAAACCAGACATGGCCATGGCAGGAGGAAGCAACCAAGCTAAAATCCAAGAACTCTTGGATGCAGTAGCAGGTAAATTGTAATCAAGCAAAGATCTATCCATTTGGGTAGGTCTTTTTGTGCATACAAAAAAGCCAAATCCGGTTGGATTTGACTTGTAACTGATAGGTTTATTTTGTTGCCCAGACACTGACTGAACCCGCTGCTACTGGAAATTCTCCATAACCTTCAGCATTGATCGTAACTTGTGCTGGATGATTTTCAAGGAGGTCAACAAAGGTTCGGTCAGCCCAGTCTTGACCGACAAACATAGATTTGCTGTTTTCTTGGTCATTTGAGATAAGGACAGCGATTGGTGATTGGTTTTCAGCACCTGAACGAACCCATCCGATACAGTTGGCATCGTCAAAGTAGTCTGTTTGCTCTCCATAGGCCAAGTTTTTTCGGATGGCTAGGAGACGATCAAGAACTTCTCTGAAATCTTGTTGGGCGTATTTTCCTGAGATACCGTAGTAGTCTCCGTAAAAAACACATGGAAGTCCATCTTGACGTAAAAGAATAAGGGCATAGGCTGCTGGTTTGAACCATTCTTCAACAGTAGACTCAAGGGCTTGACCTCGTTGGGTATCATGGTTGTCAACGAAAGTGACTGCTTTGTCAGGCTTGAGTTCAACCAAGCTATCTGTGAAAATGTTACGAAGATCGTAACTTGCTCCAGCATGGCTAGCTTCAAAGAGGTTTTGGTGGAGGCGAACATCGACAAGGTCAAAACGTTCCTCAGTTTTTTCAAGATAGTCTAGATTGGCTTCCTTGTCAGGGTTCCAAAATTCTCCAAAAACATAGAAATCCTCACCGTATTTTTCCTTCATATCACGGATGAAATTTCCCATAAAGAAGGAGTCGATGTGCTTAACGGCATCCAAGCGGAAACCAGCTACACCAGTCGTTTCCATGAACCAGTCAGCCCAGTCATAGATGTTTTGGATGACTTCAGGATGCTTAAAGTCTAGGTCAGCATACATGAGGTAGTCGTAGTTACCGTTTTCGTTATCGACCAATTCCTCATTTGCCCAGCCCTTGTTGTCCCCCTGGATCAGGTAGATGCCAGACTTACGACGCTTGGCATCGTAGTCTGTACCTGTGAAGTGGTACCAGTGCCAGTGGAAGTCATTATAGGTATTTTGGCGACCATCGAAAGTAAAGTGAGTCCAGCCATTGATAGTGAAGGGCTCGCTTAGTTGAACGGTACGATCCTCAGGGTCCACTTCAATAACCTGAAAGGCTTCCATATGATCAGCAGCGGCCTTGTGATTGAGCACCACATCAGCCATAGGTTGGATTCCATGCTCCTTGAGAGTCTGAATCGTTTGAAGATAGTCTTCTTTAAACCCATACTTGGTGCGGACAGTCCCTTTTTGGTTAAATTCACCTAGGTCAAAAAGATCGTAAACACCATAGCCTACATCTTTTTCGTTGGTTGCCTTGAAGGCAGGTGGCATCCAGACATGGCTGATACCAAGGTTTGCTAGGTGTTCTGCGTCATCTGCCAATCGCGTCCAGTGTTGTCCGTCGTGGGGCAGATACCACTCAAAGTATTGCATAAGTGTCTGATTTTGCATTGTTTTTCCTCTTGCTTATCAATGTTGTGTTTTATTCTACCATAAAGTTTAGAACTAGGCAAACGTTTGCGCAAGATTCTATACTCATTTCTGAAATTGTCTATTTTTAGAGCTTGTCCGCCTTCTTTTCATTGCTGGGAAAAGAGGGTTTAGGATAAAGAATGACATGGCCAAACTTATTTTAACAAAAATGACACTTAGTAAACTAAAGTACAGATGGTTAAACGGTTTCTTTTTTGAGAATTGTCACAAAATTTGCTATAATAGTAGCTATGAATAGAATTAGGGTCAGCAGACGTGTTGAAAAAAAGCTAGCTAAGGGTCTAGTTCTTTTGGAAGCGAGTGATTTAACAGATATTGAACTGACGAATCAGGCAGTAGAAGTTCTTAGTCAAGACGGAAAGTTTTTAGGGAGCGCCTATCTTTCTCAGCAGAACAAGGGAATCGGCTGGTTCATCAGCAAGGAAAAGGTTCGTTTAAATCAAGCCCTTTTTGAAATTCTGTTTCGTAAGGCCAAGGAAGCTAGAAAGCCTTATTATCAAGATGACTTGACCACTGCCTTTCGCCTTTTTAACCAAGAGGGGGATGGTTTTGGTGGTCTGACTGTTGATCTCTATGGAGATTATGCTGTTTTTTCTTGGTACAACTCCTTTGTTTACCAGATTCGGAAGTTGATAATAAAGGCTTTTAAGGAAGTTTTTCCTGAGGTCTTGGGTGCTTATGAGAAAATTCGTTTTAAAGGTTTAGACTACGAGTCTGCCCATATTTATGGTGAGGAAGCGCCAGACTATTTTACTGTTCTTGAGAATGGCGTGCTCTATCAAGTCTTTATGAATGATGGCTTGATGACAGGGATTTTCCTAGACCAGCATGAGGTTCGTGGGAGTCTGGTTGACGGCCTAGCCATGGGCAAATCCTTGCTCAATATGTTTTCCTATACGGCTGCCTTTTCAGTTGCTGCAGCTATGGGAGGCGCGAGTGAGACGACTTCTGTCGACTTGGCCAAACGGTCCAGAGAGCTATCAGAAGCTCATTTTCAGGCAAATGGATTCAGCACGGACAATCACCGTTTTATCGTCATGGATGTCTTTGAATATTTCAAGTATGCCAAGCGAAAAGGTTTGACCTACGATGTGATTATCCTTGATCCACCTAGCTTTGCCCGCAATAAAAAACAAACATTTTCTGTGGCTAAGGACTATCACAAGTTGATTTCCCAGAGTCTAGAAATTTTAAATCCTGGAGGTATTATCATTGCCAGTACCAATGCTGCCAATGTTTCCCGCCAGAAATTTACAGAACAAATTGATAAAGGTTTTGCAGGAAGAAAATATCAGATCTTAAACCAATATGGTCTTCCAGCAGACTTTGCCTATAATAAAAAAGATGAAAGCAGTAATTACCTCAAGGTGATTAGTATGAAGGTTAGTAGATGAAATTAGTCGTTTCAGTAATGCCAAGAAGTTTAGAGGAAGCGCAAGAACTGGATGCCACTAGGTATGAAGATGCCGATATCATTGAGTGGCGCGCGGACTTTCTTACAAAGGACGCTATTTTACAGGTAGCACCCGCTATCTTTGAGAAATTTGCAGGACGCGAACTTGTCTTTACCCTTCGGACTCGCGCTGAGGGAGGAGAAATCGAACTTTCCTCAGAAGAGTATGTTCAAATCATCAAGGAAGTTACTCAGCTCTATCAGCCGGATTATGTAGATTTTGAGTATTTCAGCTACAAGGATGTATTTGAAGAAATGTTGGATTTTCCAAATCTCGTTTTGAGTTACCATAATTTCCAAGAGACACCTGAAAACATGATGGAGATTTTGTCTGAGTTGACCAGTCTCTCTCCGAAAGTGGTCAAGGTATCAGTTATGGCCCATACGGAGCAAGACGTTTTAGACTTGATGAACTACACACGAGGATTTAAAACACTCAACCCTGAGCAAGAGTACGTGACCATTTCCATGGGGAAAATGGGCAAGGTATCACGCATTACTTCAGATGTGACGGGTTCGAGTTGGTCATTTGCTAGTCTGGATGAAGCGAGTGCCCCAGGTCAGATTTCACTATCAAACATGAAGAAAATCAGGGAGATTTTGGATGAAGCTTGATGGCTATACACGCATGGCGGCTGTCGTTGCAAATCCAATAAAACACTCTATGTCTCCCTTTATTCACAATAGTGCCTTTAAGGAAACAAATACTAACGGTGTCTATGTGGCTTGGGAGATTGAAGCGAGTGACTTGGCAGAAACAGTGGCTAATATTCGTCGCTACCAGATGTTTGGGATCAATCTTTCCATGCCTTACAAGGAGCAAGTGATTCCTTATCTGGATGAGTTGAGTGATGAGGCTCGTTTGATTGGGGCGGTCAACACAGTTGTCAATCATAATGGCACTTTAATTGGATATAATACAGATGGCAAGGGATTTTTTAAGAGCTTGCCTTCTTTTACAATTTCGGATAAGAAAATGACCATTCTGGGAGCAGGTGGTGCGGCCAAATCAATCTTGGCACAAGCCATTTTGGATGGAGTCAGTCAGATCTCAGTCTTTGTTCGTTCAGTTTCCATGAAAAAAACAAGACCTTATCTGGACAAGTTACAGGAGCAAACAGGCTTTAAAGTGGACTTGTATGCTTTAGAAGATCTTTCTGAACTGCAAGAAAAGATTGCCAAGTCGGACCTGCTCGTCAATGCGACTAGTGTGGGAATGGACGGTCAGTCGTCCCCAGTTCCAGAAAGAATCAATTTGCCAGAAAATCTTTTGGTGGCCGATGTCATTTACCAACCCTTTGAGACGCCATTTTTGAAATGGGCTAAAAGTCAGGGCAATCCAGCTGTCAATGGTCTGGGGATGTTGCTCTATCAAGCTGCTGAAGCCTTTCAACTGTGGACAGACAAGGAAATGCCGACAGATCAGATTTGGCAGTCCTTAACAGAAAAATACCAATAAAAAAGGAGACCCTACTATGAAAATCAGAATCGATATTCCGCATCATCCTTATGATATTCAGATTGAAAAAGGTTGTCTGGCCCAGGCTGGTCAATGGTTGCGAGAACTTTGGCAACCACAAAAAGTAGTCATTGTGACAGATAACCATGTAGCTTCTCTCTATGCAGAGAAGGTCAAGCTCAGCCTAGAAGATGCTGGTTTTCAGGTAGCCGTTTTTGATTTCTTAGAAGGCGAAGAAAGAAAGAATTTAACAACTGTTCAGAAAGTCTATGAATTCCTAGTCAAGCAAGGACTGACTCGTAGCGATGGGATTGTGGCTCTTGGCGGTGGTGTTGTTGGGGACCTGGCTGGTTTCGTAGCCTCTACCTATATGCGAGGCATTCGCTTTGTTCAGATTCCGACTAGTTTGACGGCCCAGGTTGATTCTTCTATCGGTGGTAAGACAGGCGTTAACACTCCATTTGCTAAAAATATGGTGGGGACCTTTGCCCAACCTGATGGGGTTCTGATTGATCCACTTGTACTTGAAACACTTGGAAAGAGAGAGCTGATTGAAGGAATGGGTGAGGTTATCAAGTATGGCTTGATTGAGGATCCAGAACTTTGGCAAATATTGACGGACCTGGATGGTTCTGTTGAGAGCATTCTGGAACAAGCAGAGACTTTGATAGAACATTCTTGTCAGGTTAAGCGCAAGATGGTAGTTGAGGATGAGTTGGACAATGGTGTTCGTCTTTACCTCAATTTTGGGCACACTATTGGTCATGCTATTGAAGCGACTGCCGGCTATGGCAAGGTCATGCATGGAGAAGCCGTAGCCATGGGAATGGTGCAGATTTCCAAGGTTGCTGAGGAGAAAGACCTCATGCCAGAAGGAATGACCCAGTCCATCACGGAAATGTGTCAGAAATTTGGCCTCCCTGTTGACTATGAAAACTGGGATGTTGACAAACTTTATCAGGCTTTGACTCATGATAAAAAAGCGCGTGGGAACACCTTGAAATTGGTCTTGGTACCAGAGCTTGGTTCAGCGACCATTCACCCAGTTTCTCTGGAAGAGATGAAAGACTACTTGGTAAAATAAGGAGAGTGTATGAGATATTTAACTGCAGGAGAATCACACGGTCCGCGTCTGACGGCAATTATCGAGGGAATTCCGGCTGGACTTCCTTTGACAGCAGAGGATATCAACAGGGATCTTAAACGCCGTCAGGGTGGCTACGGTCGTGGTGGTCGTATGAAGATTGAGAGCGACCAGGTTGTCTTTACCTCAGGCGTTCGCCATGGGAAGACGACAGGCGCCCCCATTACCATGGATGTCATCAACAAAGACCACCAAAAATGGCTAGATATCATGTCTGCTGAGGATATTGAAGACCGCCTTAAAAGCAAACGAAAAATTACCCATCCTCGGCCAGGTCATGCCGATTTGGTTGGGGGGATCAAGTACCGTTTTGATGATTTGCGAAATTCCTTGGAACGTTCATCAGCTCGTGAAACAACTATGCGGGTGGCAGTTGGAGCAGTAGCCAAACGTCTCTTAGCTGAGCTAGATATGGAGATTGCCAACCACGTTGTGGTCTTTGGTGGCAAGGAAATCGATGTACCTGAAAATCTGACAGTCGCTGAGATTAAGGAACGAGCTGCCCAGTCTGAAGTTTCTATTGTCAACCAAGAACGAGAACAAGAAATCAAGGACTATATTGACCAAATAAAACGCGACGGCGATACCATCGGTGGAGTTGTTGAGACAGTTGTCGGAGGCGTTCCAGTTGGCCTTGGCTCCTATGTTCAATGGGACAGAAAATTGGATGCGCGATTGGCTCAAGCAGTTGTCTCTATCAATGCTTTTAAAGGGGTGGAATTTGGTCTCGGCTTTGAAGCTGGTTACCGCAAAGGCAGCCAGGTTATGGATGAAATTCTCTGGTCTAAAGAAGACGGATATACTCGTCGTACCAATAATCTAGGTGGTTTCGAAGGTGGTATGACCAATGGGCAACCCATCGTTGTTCGAGGTGTCATGAAACCCATTCCCACTCTTTATAAACCACTCATGAGTGTGGATATCGAAACCCACGAACCTTACAAGGCAACCGTGGAGAGAAGTGATCCGACCGCTCTGCCAGCAGCTGGTGTTGTCATGGAGGCTGTTGTGGCTACTGTCTTGGCGCAGGAAATTCTTGAAAAATTCTCATCGGACAATCTAGAGGAATTAAAAGAAGCGGTAGCCAACCACCGGGAATATACAAAGAACTATTAAGGAGTCCTTATGGCAAAAACAATCTATATCGCAGGTCTCGGTTTGATTGGTGCTTCGATGGCGCTCGGTATCAAGCGCGATCATCCTGATTATGAAATTCTAGGTTATAATCGCAGTCAGGCTTCGAGAGACATTGCCTTGGAGCGAGGAATGATAGACCGTGCGACGGATGATTTTGCCAGTTTTGCTCCTCTGGCAGATATCATTATTCTGACCTTGCCAATCAAGCAGACCATTTCTTTTATTAGGGAGCTGGCAGATTTAGATTTGAAAGAAGGCGTCCTTATCTCGGATGCCGGCTCAACCAAGTCAGCTATCGTGGATGCGGCGGAGGAATATTTAGCTGGCAAACCTGTTCGCTTTGTCGGGGCCCATCCCATGGCTGGTAGCCACAAGACAGGAGCTGCCTCTGCGGATGTTAATCTCTTTGAAAATGCCTATTATATCTTCACACCTTCGAGTCTGACAAGTCCTGACACACTTGAGGAAATGAAGGATCTGCTTTCAGGACTTCATGCTCGTTTTATCGATATTGATGCCAAGGAGCACGATCGAGTGACTTCACAGATTAGCCATTTTCCCCATATCTTGGCATCAGGTCTCATGGAGCAAACAGCTGTCTATGCTCAAGAACATGAGATGACAAGGCGCTTTGCGGCGGGTGGTTTTCGAGATATGACCCGGATTGCAGAGAGTGAACCAGGTATGTGGACTTCCATTCTCTTGTCCAATCGCGAGACCATCCTAGAGCGGATTGAGGATTTCAAGGAACGCTTGGATGAGATTGGTCAGGCTATTAGCAAGGGGGAAGAAGAGCAAATCTGGAATTTCTTCAATCAAGCGCGTGCGCAACGGCAGGCTATGGAAATCCATAAGCGTGGTGGTGTGGATAGCTCTTACGACCTCTATGTCGATGTTCCCGATGAAGAAGATGTCATCTTGCGGATTTTGGAATTACTTCGTGGGACTTCTTTGGTCAACATCCACATCAACGAAGAAAACCGTGAAGATGTTCACGGGATTCTACAAATTTCCTTTAAAAATGCTCAGGATCTGGAACGAGCTGAGCGCTTAATTACAGAAAATACGGACTACACAGTCGTCATCAAATAAGGAGAAAATCATGTCAAATATTTACGATAGTGCAAACGAACTCAGTCGAGGATTACGCGAATTACCAGAATACAAGGCTGTCAAGGCAGCCAAAGATGCCATCCAAGCAGATGAACAAGCTGGCAAGATTTTTGCAGACTACCTCGCCTTCCAGCAAGAAATCCAAGTCATGGCGCAAACTGGACAAATGCCAGATGCTTCTTTCCAAGAGAAGATGCAGTCCTTCAGCAAGCAAATCCAAGAAAACGCTCTTTTGTCAGATTTCTTTGTCAAGCAGCAACAATTATCGATTTACCTTTCAGACATTGAAAAAATAGTCTTTGAACCTGTTTCAGAATTATTGAAATAGTATTTTATCTGTATAAAAGCCAGAAATTTCAGGAATTTCTGGCTTTTTTGTGATAAAATAAGAAAAAGTATTGCAAGTATGAGGTCAACTATGAAACTAAAAACAGACATTCGCCACTTACATGGCAGTATCCAAGTTCCAGGTGACAAGTCTATCAGCCATCGTTCGATTATCTTTGGAAGTTTAGCTGAAGGTGAGACCAAGGTTTATGATATTTTGCGTGGTGAGGACGTGCTCTCAACCATGCAAGTTTTTCGTGACCTTGGTGTAGAGATTGAGGATAAAGACGATGTGATTACGATTCAAGGTGTGGGGATGGATGGCCTTAAAGCTCCGCAGAACGCCTTGGATATGGGAAATTCTGGCACCTCGATTCGTCTGATTTCAGGTGTACTTGCTGGAGCTGATTTTGAAGTAGAGATGTTCGGAGACGACAGTCTATCCAAACGTCCTATGGACCGTGTGACCCTTCCACTGAAAAAGATGGGTGTCAGCATTGCAGGGCAAACCGAGCGAGACCTGCCTCCTCTTCGCCTAAAAGGGACGAAAAACCTTACACCTATTCACTATGAGTTGCCAATCGCCTCTGCCCAAGTCAAGTCCGCCTTGATGTTTGCAGCCTTGCAGGCTCAGGGGGAGTCCGTTATTATCGAGAAAGAATGTACTCGTAACCACACCGAAGATATGCTACAACAATTTGGTGGTCAATTAAGTGTGGACGGAAAGAAAATCACAGTCCAAGGGCCGCAAAAACTGACTGGACAAAAGGTAGTTGTCCCGGGAGATATCTCCAGTGCAGCCTTTTGGCTAGTCGCAGGTTTAATTGTTCCAGATTCTCGTGTGGAACTTAAGAACGTTGGTATCAATGAAACACGCACAGGGATTCTTGATGTCATTCGCGCCATGGGTGGAAAACTAGAAATAACTGATATCGATCCAGTCGCAAAATCTGCAACCCTAACTGTCGAGTCTTCTGACTTGAAAGGAACGGAGATTGGTGGAGCCTTGATTCCACGTTTGATTGATGAATTGCCCATTATTGCCCTTCTTGCTACCCAAGCAGAAGGAGTGACGGTTATCAAGGATGCTGAGGAACTTAAAGTCAAAGAAACCGACCGCATTCAGGTGGTGGCAGATGCTTTAAATAGCATGGGCGCGGAAATCACTCCTACAGAGGATGGAATGATTATCAAAGGGAAATCCTCCCTTCATGGTGCGAGAGTCAATACTTTTGGTGACCACCGTATCGGAATGATGACTGCTATTGCGGCACTCTTGGTTGCTGATGGAGATGTGGAACTTGACCGTGCAGAAGCCATCAATACCAGTTATCCTAGCCTCTTTGATGATCTGGAGACCTTGATTCATGGCTAAGGTATTATTAGGCTTTATGGGAGCTGGCAAGTCGACAATCGCTAGAGGCTTGGACCCAGACTATCTAGATATGGATGCCTTGATTGAGGAGCGCCTGGGTATGTCTATTGCGGAATTTTTCGCTGAAAAAGGAGAAGCGGTCTTTCGTCAGGTGGAGTCAGAAGTTTTAGCGGACTTACTAAAAACGGACCGAGTTGTGTCAACTGGTGGCGGTGTGGTCATCTCCCCTCGCAATCGTGACTTGCTCAAACAAAATCCTGATAACATTTATCTGAAAGCAGATTTTGAAACCCTTTACCAACGTATCGCAGCTGATAAGGACAATCAACGGCCACTTTTTCTCAACAAAAGTAAGGAAGAACTAGCAAGCATTTTCCAAGAAAGACAAGTTTGGTATGAGGAAGTAGCCAGTCGTGTTCTGGATGTGACCAAGCTAAGCCCAGAGGAAATTATAGAGGAACTGAGATGAAAATTGCCTATCTAGGTCCCAAGGGATCTTTTTCGCATCATGTTGTGCAGACAGCCTTTCCCAAAGAGAAATTGCAGGCTTTTGCTAATATCACAGATGTCATCAAGGCCTATGAACAAGGCTTGGTGGATTATTCTGTGGTACCAGTTGAAAATTCTATCGAGGGTAGTGTTCATGAAAGCTTGGACTATCTTTTTCATCAGGCGGACATTCAGGCTGTTGCAGAAATAGTACAACCCATTCATCAGCAACTGATGGCAGTTCCTGGTCAGTCAGAAATTGAGAAAATCTTTTCTCATCCTCAGGCTCTAGCTCAGGGAAAGAAATTCATAGAGGCGCATTATCCAGAAGCCCAGCTTGAAGTGACGGCAAGCACAGCCTATGCAGCCCGCTTTATTGCTGAACATCCAGACCAACCTTTTGCGGCTATTGCCCCTAGAAACTCCGCTGCAGAGTATGGTTTGGAATTGATAGCAGAAGATATCCAAGAAATGGAAGCTAATTTCACTCGTTTTTGGGTTTTAGGATCCGAGATTCCCACTATCCCTTTGCAGTCACAAACTGAAAAAATGAGTTTGGCCATAACCTTACTAGACAATCTTCCTGGTGCCCTCTATAAGGCTCTTTCGACCTTTGCTTGGAGAGGGATTGACTTAACAAAGATTGAGAGTCGCCCCCTTAAAACAGCCTTGGGAGAATACTTTTTCATTATCGATGTAGACTATAGTGACAAAGAGCTGGTTCATTTTGCCAGACAAGAACTAGAAGCAATTGGAATCCAGTACAAGATACTGGGAACCTACCCTATTTTCACCATAAGGGACCTAGGAAAGGAGAACCTATGAGCAAAGAAAGCCCTTTAAGTCATCATGAGCAGTTACGTTATGACTACCTTTTTAAGAATATTCATTACCTAAATGACAGAGAAAAGAGAGAATTTGACTATCTGAAAAGAAAAATGGACGGTGGATTTCCCTCTAATGAAGGTGAAAGGGAAAAAAATCTAGGGAAGGACATTGGGATTCCACAGTATTCCAATCAAAGTCGCTCGAATAGACATCAGAAATTTTCCTCTCTTCCAAAAGTGAAAAAGAAGAAACCAAGAAGATTTTTTAAACGAGTTTTAATTTGGCTTTTACTGTTGATAACCTGTGTGGCTGCGGGGATGATTTTTATGTTCCTGCGCGGTTTCCAGTCAGCAACTTCTACCAATAGGCCAGCTGATGCAAAAGCAGCTCAAGTAGAGGTCTTTAATGGTCAAGATACTAAAGACGGGGTGAATATCCTAATCATGGGGACAGATGGTCGTATTGGTCAAAACAGTGCAGAAACCCGTACAGATACGATTATGGTATTGAATGTTAGTGGTTCGGATAAGAAGATCAAGCTAGTCAGCTTCATGCGTGACAACCTAGTCTATATTGATGGCTACAGCCAGATTGTGAATGGCAAGAAACAAACGGATAATAAACTCAATGTTGCTTATGAACTCGGGGAACAAGAAGGGCAAAAAGGGGCTGAAATGGTCCGCAAGGTTCTAAAAGACAACTTTGATTTGGATATTAAGTACTATGCCCTAGTGGATTTCCAAGCCTTTGCAACTGCCATTGATACGTTATTTCCTGATGGGGTGACTATAGACGCTAAGTTTTCAACGTTAAATGGTCAGCCTCTGACAGCAGCCACAGTTGGAGATGACCTTCATGCAACAGAAACCGAATCGCCAACTCAAACTATTAAAGTTGGGAAACAGCAGATGAATGGCTCAACCTTGCTCAACTACGCTCGTTTCCGTGATGATGATGAAGGAGACTATGGTCGTACCAAACGTCAGCAGCAAGTCATGTCAGCTGTTCTTGAGCAAATCAAAGATCCAACCAAACTCTTTACAGGATCAGAAGCACTTGGAAAAGTATTTGGAATGACTTCTACCAACCTACCATATACATTCTTACTGACCAATGGCTTATCAGTTATCGAAGGTGCACAGAATGGTATCGAAAGACTCACAGTGCCAGAACTGGGCGATTGGGTAGATGCTTATGATGTCTACGGAGGACAGGGTCTACTTATCGACCAGAACAAATACCGGACCAAACTCGCCCAAATGGGAATGAGATAAGAGATAGATAAATAAAAATCAAAGTTTCATTCACCAGTAAAAATGGTGGATTGGGCTTTGATTTTTTACGGTATCTGATGGATTTTTAAGGCTTTTTTATGGTATAATAAAACGATATAACTCGTTATTGGACAGAAGAGGAGAGACATGAGTGATTTGAAAGCGATTCAGGCTCGTAGTCTGGAAATGGCTGAATATTTCGTCGCATTTTGTAAAGAACATAATTTGTTGTGCTATCTCTGTGGTGGAGGAGCGATTGGTGCCCTTCGCAACAAGGGCTTCATTCCTTGGGATGATGACCTAGATTTTTTCATGCCTCGCAAGGACTATGAAAAGTTAGCCGAACTATGGCCTCGTTATGCAGATAAGCGTTATTTTCTTTCAAAAAGCAAGAAGGATTTTGTCGATCGGAACCTTTTTATTACCATTCGAGATAAGGAAACGACCTGTATCAAGCCTTATCAGCAGGATTTGGATTTGCCACATGGTTTGGCCTTGGATGTTTTACCTTTAGATTATTATCCTAAAAATCCAGCTGAGCGTAAGAAACAAGTCCGCTGGGCCTTGATCTATTCACTCTTTTGCGCACAAACTATTCCAGAAAAGCATGGTGCAGTCATGAAATGGGGGAGTCGCATTTTACTCGGTTTGACGCCAAAATCTCTACGTTATCGCATTTGGAAAAAAGCTGAGAAAGAAATGACCAAGTACAGTCTAGCTGAGAGCGATGGCATTACAGAATTATGCTCAGGTCCTGGCTACATGAGAAACAAGTATCCAATCGCATCCTTTGAAGACAATCTCTTCTTGCCATTTGAAGATACTGAGATGCCTATCCCAGTCGGATATGATGCCTATCTCAGCACTGCTTTTGGGGATTATATGACGCCACCACCAGCAGACAAGCAAGTACCGCATCATGATGCCATTATAGCAGACATGGACAAGAGCTACACAGAGTACAAGGGAGAATATGGTGGATAAGAAAAAAATTTTGTTTTTTATGTGGTCCTTTTCTCTTGGAGGCGGAGCAGAGAAGATTCTATCTACCATTGTTTCAAATCTGGATCCAGAAAAGTATGATATTGATATTCTCGAAATGGAGCACTTCGACAAGGGCTATGAATCTGTACCCGACAATGTTCAAATTTTAAAGGCTTTTCAGGATTATCGTCAGCCAAGATGGTTACGAGCTCTTTTGTGGAGAATGAGAATCTATTTTCCAAGGTTGACTCGTCGTTTGCTTGTAAAAAATCACTATGATATCGAGATCTCCTTTACAATTATGAATCCACCACTCTTATTTTCAGAGCGGAAAGAAGTCAAGAAGATATCTTGGATTCATGGAAGTATTGAGGAGTTTCTAAAGGATAGTTCAAAACGTGAATCGCATAGACGTCAGTTGGATGCTGCGGATGCTATAGTAGGAATTTCAAAAAAGACCAGTAATTCTATCAAAGAAGTGTATCCAGACTATGCTTCAAAATTACAAACGGTATATAACGGTTATGATTTTAAGAGTATTTTAGAAAAATCTCAAGAGAAGATAGATATTGAGATTGCGTCCCAAAGTATCTGTACCATTGGGCGTATTGAGGAAAATAAGGGTTCTGACCGTGTAGTGGAAGTGATACGACTATTGCACCAAGAAGGAAAAAACTACCACCTTTACTTTATAGGTGCTGGTGACATGGAAGAGGAACTGAAAAAACGAGTCAAAGAGTATAGGCTTGAAGACTATATTCATTTTCTTGGTTATCAAAAAAATCCTTATCAGTATTTATCTCAGATGAAAGTTCTCTTGTCTATGTCTAAGCAAGAAGGTTTTCCTGGAGTGTATGTTGAAGCCTTGAGTCTTGGAATCCCCTTTGTCTCTACTGATGTCGGAGGTGCCGAGGAATTGTCCCAAGCAGGACGTTTTGGACAAATCATTGACAGCAATCAAGAAGCAGCTCAGGCAATTGATAACTACATAACTTCTACATCAAACTTTGATGTTAATGAGGCTAGTCAATTCATTCAGCAATTTACGATTGCTAAACAAATCGAACAAGTAGAAAAACTATTAGAGGAGTAGCATGGAAACTGCATTAATTAGTGTGATTGTTCCAGTCTATAATGTGGCGCAATACCTAGAAAAATCGATAGCTTCCATTCAGAAGCAGACCTATCAAAATCTGGAAATCATTCTTGTTGATGATGGAGCAACGGATGAAAGTAGTCGCTTGTGTGATTCAATCGCTGAACAAGATGATAGGGTGTCAGTGCTTCATAAAAAGAACGAAGGCCTGTCACAAGCGCGAAACGATGGAATGAAGCAGGCACATGGAGACTATCTGATTTTTATTGACTCAGATGATTATATTCATCCGGAAATGATTAAGAATTTATATGAGCAGTTAGTAAAAGAAGAAGCAGATGTTTCGAGTTGTGGTGTTATGAATGTCTATGCAAATGATGAAAGTCCACAGTCAGCCAATCAGGATGACTATTTTGTCTGTGATTCTCAAACATTTCTAAAGGAATACCTCATAGGTGAAAAAATACCTGGAACGATCTGCAATAAGCTAATCAAGAGAGAGATTGCAACTGCCCTATCCTTTCCAAAAGGATTGATTTATGAAGATGCCTATTATCATTTTGATTTAATCAAGTTGGCTAAGAAGTACGTGGTGAATACGAAACCCTATTATTACTACTTTCATAGAGGGGATAGCATTACGACCAAACCTTATGCAGAAAAGGATTTAGCCTATATTGATATCTATCAAAAATTTTATAATGAAGTTGTGAAAAACTATCCTGATTTGAAGGATGCTGCTTTCTTCAGATTAGCCTATGCCTACTTCTTTATTCTGGATAAGATGCTTTTGATAGAGAATTATGGAGAAATTAAAGAATATCCAACGATTTATCATTTTTTGAAGAAGCACGCTTTTTCTATTTTAAAAAATCCTATTTTTAGAACGGCGAGACGAATTAGTGCTTTAGCTCTATTTTTAAATATACGATTATACCGAATATTGTTACTAAAAAATATTGAGCAGTCAAAAAAAATTAATTAGGAAAGGAGGAGAGAAATGATTAATGGCAAACGAATATTGCTTTGTGCGACCATTCTAAGCTATTTCTTAACAATTTTAAGTGGTATCACTTATTTGTTTACAAATGAAAATGTCGTACTTTTATCAACTCTGCTATTGTTGTTGATTAGTAGCCTTCTATTCTGCTGGAATAATATAAAATTTTATTTAATTCACTTTATTTTTTATATTACAATTTTTATATTTTTGGTTTCTAGACCTACCATAGATTATTTTAGAGATGGGACACTGGACACCTACCAACCTATTGCTTATCAATTTTCTTTTTTAGTTGTAATTGTATCCGTTTTGGGACTGACAGTAGGTGGTTTTATAGCAAGTTATTATCTTACTCGAAAAAGCAAAACTGATGTAAGAGTGGAAAAAGAATCGAATGTCAATTATGTAAAAAAATTGCGATTTGTTTCATTGAGTGTATTTTTACTCACCTATCCTTTTTATTTCCTTAGACTATTTGAGCGCTTGCTATACCGTTTGCAAACCTCTTATTACAACTATTATGCAAATTTCGAAAGTCAACTACCATACTTTACTTATATTTTATCGACTTTCACAGTTTATGCGATGTGCGTTTACCTAGCAACAAAACCTAAAAAGTTACACGCGACTATGGTTTTAGTAGCCTTTATCATCGCTAACCTGATCCACCTAGCAATTGGTACTAGAAATCCCTTTATTTTAAGTTTAATTTTTGCCTTTGTTTACTACTTTATGCGAGAACAAACAGAGAAAGGTAAATGGATTGGTTTTAAAGAAAAAATTGCGATTTATCTAGGAACTCCAGTTATCATGCTCGTTATGGGAGCGCTAAATTATATTCGTGATAATGCTCAAGTGTCGCATAGTGGAGTTTTTGATTTACTACTAGATTTTATTTATAAACAAGGAACTAGTTTTGGAGTTTTAGCAAGGGGATTCTTATACAATAGTAGTCTTCCTTATAGAGATTTTCGAAATTTTACTTTTGGTCCGATCATTGACTATTTTGCAAGGGGGAGTTTAGGAATAATTTTTGGAGCGAAACCATTTGAACATACAACAAACAGTATTGAATTGGCCATCGATAGTAATAGCTATGCTCACAATTTGTCTTATCTCGTTTTAAACAAAGAGTATCTAAGAGGGCATGGTATTGGTAGTAGTTACATTATGGAGTTGTATACTGATTATGGTATGCTAGGAGTATTCTTACTAAGTATCCTACTTGGCTTGTTGTTTATAGCAATGTTGCAGGCTGCTTATCGTTCAAGAACTATTTTGTTTGCTTTATCCCTATTAATATTGAACAATTTATTCTTTATGCCAAGGAGTAGCTTTTCAGAAAGTTTCTTTAACCTGTTTACAATGCAATTCTGGGGAATTGTCCTTGTCATGTTATTTGTCGCTAAAATGATTACTAAGAAAAATCAATATCTAATACAAAAAAGGAGTTAACTCATGTTTGAACACTATTCAGTAGAAGATTTGTTTGCAAATCTCTATAAAAAACGAAAAATTAATCTGCTAGTTTTGATTGCCTTATTTGCACTTATTGCTGTGCCATTTACGATTAAGGCGGTCAAAAGTAAAAATACAGTAAAAGATACATCTAGCTATTCAACTTATATCACATATAAAATTACGCCTCCAGAGGACCCATCAAAAGTAATTTTGAACCATCAAGTTGGAAGATACAGTGATTTTTACGCTAAATTGATTGATGGCAATCTAAACGGAGCTTTTCTTTTTAATGATATTGATTCAGATAAAATGAAAAAGATTGCTAGTGATTTGGACACAACAGAATCAGCCTTAAAAAATTCAACAAGTGACTACTGGACTAAAAAATTGACGGTAAATTCATTAATTGATGACGCAGGTGTAAGTATAAAAATTTTGACGCCTAGCAAAGAGGTAAATGACTTTCTTGAGACTAAATTCGATTCATTGATTGATAAATTTAAGAGTACCTATGCTAATGTTAAAATTGAAAAGTTAGAAACTGTAAACTCGAAAGAATTAAATCCTAGTGGTGAAATTGCAGTTGGCTTCAATCTTAAAAATCTAATTTTACGTTTAGCAGTTATCGGAGTTCTATGTGTTGTTCTCCTTATCATGGGGAATGTTCTTGTCTACATTTTTAATCCAACAATTAATCGTGCAGGTGATTTTTCAGCCTATCAGTTAGATTTTGTTTCAGCTATCACTACCAGTGATAACCTATCACAACTTTTGAGTTATAGATGTGAAGGGCAACCATTAGCACTTGTAAGTTCAGATGGTCGTATCTTAAAGAAACTACAAGAAAATTACAAATTAAATATAGAGGGTATTCATTTTGTAGATTTGCAAAATGTAAAAGATCTTTTAGCAACAGATAATATTTTATTTGTAGAAGAGTATGGTGTTACTCGTTATAAAAAATTTGAAGAAAGTTTGCAGATAGTTAGAAATCTAAATCGTTCAGTTTTAGGAGTCATAGCTTTTAATCTATAAAGTATCTTCATAAAAGTGAAGAGGTTCAATACTTAAAGAGGATTTGAGGGTCCTCTTTTTTATATTTACTGATAAGGTGGAAAGGAAGTCTATGTATATTAAAGAGGCTATTATCAACTTATCCTCTGAAAATGAGAGAACTTAGAATAAGTGATATGAAAATGTGTTATTAAAGCCAGTTTTCTCAATCAGAAAGGCCTTTTTAACAAACTTTATGATATAATAAACAACGAGGTAAATTGAATGAAAAGTATAAAATTAAATGCTCTGGCCTATATGGGGATTCGTGTTTTAAATATTATTTTCCCCATTTTGACAGGTACATATGTTGCTCGTGTGTTGGAACGGACGGATTATGGTTATTTTAACTCTGTTGATACCATCCTATCCTTCTTCCTTCCCTTTGCAACTTATGGAGTTTATAACTACGGTCTTCGTGCCATTAGTAATGTGAAAGATAACAAAAAAGAGCTAAACAAAGTTTTCTCTAGTCTTTTTTATTTGTGTGTTGCTTGTACTATTATCACAACACTTGTATATGCTCTCTCCTATCCATTATTCTTTACTGCTAATCCTATTATTCAAAAGATCTATTTAGTAATGGGAGTGCAACTCATTGCTCAGATTTTTTCAATTGAGTGGGTTAATGAGGCGCTTGAAAATTATAGTTTTTTATTTTATAAAACAGCTTTTATACGCGTTCTCATGTTGGTATCAATATTTTTATTTGTAAAAAATGAACACGATATTGTTGTCTATACACTGGTAATGAGTCTATCAACCTTAATTAACTATCTCATTAGTTATTTCTGGATTAAACGAGATATAAAATTCGTAAAAGTCTCACTAAGTGAATTCAAACCGCTCATCCTTCCACTGACAGCTATGCTTATTTTTGCAAATGCAAATATGTTATTTACTTTTCTTGATCGTTTGTTTCTTGTGAAAACGGGGATTGATGTAAATGTCAGTTACTATACTATTGCACAACGAATCGTAACGGTTATTGCTGGTGTTGTTACAGGTGCAATTGGGGTCAGTGTTCCTCGTTTGAGTTATTATCTTGGAAAAGGAAAGAAAGAGGAGTATGTAAATTTAGTCAATCGAGGAAGCCGTATTTTCAACTTCTTTATCATCCCACTTAGTATTGGTTTAATGATTTTGGGACCTCAAGCTATCTTAGTATATGGTAGCGAAAAATACATAGGTGGCGGTATTTTAACTTCTCTCTTTGCTGTTCGAACGATTATTCTCGCTCTAGATACAATTCTAGGATCGCAAATCCTCTTTACAAATGGATATGAGAGAAGAATTACCCTTTATACTGTTTTTGCGGGTATTTTGAACCTTATTTTAGATAGTTTACTCTATTTTTATGATATCTATACACCTGAGTATTATCTGATTACGACTATGCTATCTGAAACATTTCTTTTGATTCTTTACGTCCTCTTTATCAATAAGCGTAGACTCATCAATCTACGACATATTTTTAAATACACTTTACGATACACTCTATTCTCATTGACATTTGTTCTGATTTTCTTCCTAGTCAATTTTATATATCCGGTACAAATGATTATCAACTTGCCACTCTTTATTAATATGTTTATCATAATGGTACTATCTGCACTCAGTTATATTGGCCTACTAGTATGGACAAAAGATAGTATCTTCTATGAATTTTTAGGACACTTTATTTCGCTTAAAAAACGCGCTATAAAATAATAGGAGGAATATATGAGAAAATTAAGCATTGAAGAAGCTAAAAAGATTGAACTTGATATTTTAGACTTTATAGACTCCTTTTGCAAGGAGAACGGTATCAACTATTGTATTAACTATGGAACCTTGATTGGTGCTATTCGACACAAGGGATTTATTCCTTGGGATGATGATATAGATCTTTCTATGACTCGTGAAAACTATGAGAGGTTTATTCAGTTATTTAGTGAGAAACAATCCAGATATCAAATTCTCTCGTTAGAAACGGATAACCAGTATTTTAATAACTTTATCAAAATTGTAGATCCCACAACAAAAATAATTGATACGAGAAATACAAAAACTTATGATTCAGGTATATTCATTGATATTTTTCCGATGGATACATTTAATGATAGTAAGGTCGTTGATATATGCTATAAGTTAGAAAGTTTTAAACTATTATCCTTCAGTAAGCACAAGAATATTGTTTATGGAGATAGCAAGTTAAAAGATTTGATTCGTACTTTATTCTGGATTTTTCTTCGCCCTGTTTCTCCACGCTTTTTCGCTAATAAAATTGAAAAGCAAATTCAAAAATATAGGGTTGAGGATGGGAAATATATAGCTTTTATTCCGTCAAAAGCTAAGGAAAAGGAAATTTTTCCAAGAGATATGTTTGATGAACTTATTGAAACACCTTTTGAACACCTTGTTCTTCCAGCGCCTAAACGTTTTGATGTTGTTTTAAAACAGTTTTATGATGATTATATGACTGTGCCACCTAAAGAAAAACAGATTTATAGCCACGAATTTGAAGCCTATAAATTGGAGGACTAAATGCAGTATTTAGAAAAAAATGAAATTAAAGATATTCAACTAGGTATTTTAGACTATGTTGATGAGATTTGTAAAAAAAATAATATTTCCTATTTTCTTAGCTATGGAACGATGCTGGGAGCTGTTCGTCATAAAGGCATGATTCCCTGGGATGATGACATTGATATTTCTCTGTATAGAGAAGACTATGAACGTTTGTTGAAGGCTATTGAAGAGGATCAGCATCCTATTTATCGAGTCCTTTCCTACGATACTTCCTCTTGGTATTTCCATAATTTTGCAGCTATTTTAGATACATCAACTGTTATCGAAGATAATGTAAAATACAAGCGTCATGATACTAGTCTGTTCATTGATGTCTTTCCTGTAGATCAATTCTCAGATTTGAGTATTGTGGATAAAAGTTATAGATACGTTGCGTTACGTCAGCTTGCCTATATAAAGAAGGAACGTGCTGTCCATGGGGATAGTAAATTAAAGGATTTTCTTCGCTTGTGTATTTGGTATCCTCTTAGACTTATTAATCCGAGATATTTCTATAAGAAAATAGATCAATTAGTAAAAAATAGTGTAACAGATCATCCGCTCTACGAGGGGCCAGTAGGGGTTGATAAAGAAGGAATGAAGTGCATTTTTTCAAAAGATACTCGCAAAGAGTTGATTTTAACAGAATTTGAAGGAAGAATGCTACCTATTCCCAAAAACTATGATCTTATTTTGACACAGATGTATGGGGATTATATGACTCCACCGTCAAAAGAAATGCAGGAGTGGTATAGCCATAGTATAAAAGCCTATCGTAAGGTAGAGAAGTAGTTCATTTTCATAAAAGAACAAATCTTTTGAGTGCCTATTTGGAAAATCAAGATAGTATTATTCATACACAAAGTAGGACATGAAAAGGAGTTCTATTTTACAAATATCTATAAATTATTGTCATATATTTGTAAAATAGGTTAAAAATTAAGGTTCATAGAAATGATAAAGGAAAGTGTGATATACAATGAAGAATACAAAGATAAGGAAGTTAATATTATTTAGTTTTTTCATATGTACTTTAATTATGGTTGCCAAATTATCATTAGTCAATGCGGATACCATTTCCGCAGGGGATGGCAATCGGATTCACTTCATTAATTTGAAATCAAGGTCAGGAAGTGATGCTATTCTCTTAGAAAGCAGAGGGCACTTTGCTTTAATTGATATGGGTGAGGATTATGATTTCCCAGATGGAAGTAATCCTCATTATCCAGATAGGTGGGGAATTACCAGGGATAATGGTCAAGTTTTAGAGGATCGATTGTTCCGTCACCTTAAACAAGTTGGTGTTAAAAAATTAGATTTCATTTTAGGTACTCATGTCCATAGTGATCATATTGGTTCTGCAGATGAAGTACTAAAACGTTATCCTGTTGATAAATTTTATTTAAAAAGATACTCAGATGAATGCATTACAACACAGTGGAGATTGTGGGATAATCTCTATAACTATGATAATGCAATTAAAACAGCTCTTGAACGCGGTGTAAATCTTATACAAGATATCTCTGACAACGATAGTCACTTTACCATGGGTGATATGGATATTCAGCTTTATAACTACAAAAATGAGTATGACAGCGAAGGAAAGCTTAAAAAGGTTTTCGATGATAATTCAAACTCAATAGTTGCTGTTGTTACTGTAGCTGGAAAAAGGATATACCTAGGTGGAGATTTAGATAATGCCGAGGGAGCAGAAGATAAGTTAGGATCGGTTATCGGTAAGGTTGATATGATGAAATGGAACCATCATTATGATGCGACAATTTCAAATACAGTTAACTTTATTAATAATTTATCACCAAGTATTGTTGTTCAGACAAGTGGATCAGATATTAATCGTGAATCCACTAGAGCTCTACTTCGAGAAAAGAATATAAAAATAGTAAAAGCTTATAGTCATACCAAAGATGCGACTGTTTTTGATATAGATAAAGAAGGATTTACTAACGTTTCGGAAGTTTTTCCCGATATACCGACAGTTAGAGAAAAATGGTATAAAGAAGACGGTTACTGGAAATATCGCTTGTCCGATGATGAAATGACAATTGGTTGGCGAAAAATAGACGGTGTTTACTATTTCTTTAATGGACAAGGACAAATGCAAGCTGGCAAATGGTTGCATTTGAAAGATTCGAGAGAAAAAATTGATGGCAACTGGTATTACCTAAATAACAACGGTGACATGCGAGAAACTGGTTGGGTTAACCAAGATGGTAACTGGTACTATATTACATCAACGGGAGCAAGAAGCTACAATGAACTCTTAGAAATTGCAGGGCAGAAATACCTATTTGATAAAGACGGGAAGATGCTAACAGGACATCAAGTCTTTAATGGCAAGAAGATGTTCTTTGCAGACAGTGGTGCACTCCAAACAGCAGGTAAGCCTTCAACTTGGCAAAAGATTGACTCAGATTGGTATTTCTATGATGAGGATGGGCTACGGACTATCGGTAAAAAGAATATCAATGGAAGCACATATTACTTTAATCAAGAAGGTGTGATGCAAACAGGCTGGGCCTTTGTTGATGGTCACTGGAACTATTTTGCAAGTTCTGGAGCTATGAAAACTGGTTGGGTCAAGGATCAGGATACTTGGTATTATCTGGACAAAGATGGTATCATGCTCACTGGAAAACAAGATATAAATGGTGTTCGTTACTATTTGAACGCTAGCGGTGCCATGCAAACAGGCTGGAAATGGCTAGAGAACAATTGGTATTACTTTGCGAACTCAGGAGCTATGAAAACAGGCTGGATTAAGGATAATGAGAAATGGTATTATCTAAATCAAGATGGTATTATGCAGACTGGAAAACAAGAAATCAATGGTACGCGTTACTATTTGAATACCAGCGGTGCCATGCAAACAGGCTGGCAGTGGCTTGATAAACACTGGCATTACTACGCTGACTCAGGGGCTATGCAAACAGGCTGGTTGAAGGAGCAAGGAACATGGTATTATCTTGAAGATCAGGAAGGTATCATGCTGGTCGGTTTCCAACAAGTAGATGGTAAGCAGTATTACTTTAGTGCATCAGGAGCTATGCAAACAGGCTGGAAATGGTTTGATAATCATTATCGTTACTTTGAAGCAAATGGAGCCATGAAAACAGGTTGGATAAAGGATAAAGGAATCTGGTATTATCTCAATCCTGAAGATGGTACCATGTTGGTTGGCCTTCATAAAGTAAATGGTGATCATTATTACTTTGATGAATCAGGAGCTATGCAGACTGGTTGGAAACGAATTGACGGTAATTGGTACTATTTCCAAACAGATGGTTCCTTGTTGAAAAATGCCACCACACCGGATGGTTATAAGGTAAACGAGGAAGGCATTTGGAAAATAAGTCAAACAACTGTAGCTGGGGAGCGAGATAAGAAAGAGCAGATAGCTGAAACTTCTACTTCATCCGAGGAGGCAGAGGAGGCATTTAATGTTGAAACCAATTCATCGCACAATATAATAGAAGAATAAATGTGATATATAAACACCTTAAAGTAGGTAGAACTAAACCTGATTTTAAGGTGTTTTTGAAGTTTTATATTGATACTAGTAATATAAAGTTGACACTAAATATACGACATTCCAGCTTTATTCTTTTGATAAAATCGTAAAAATCTAGTATAATAGATAGACTGAAAGTATGAGGTTACTAGATATGAAGATGAAACAAATTAGTGATACAACACTGAAAATCACGATGACTTTAGATGATTTGATGGATCGAGGAATGGAGATTGCAGACTTTCTCGTTCCTCAGGAAAAAACCGAAGAGTTTTTCTATGCTATTTTAGATGAGTTAGAGATGCCAGACAATTTCCTTGATAGTGGCATGCTGAGTTTCCGTGTGACGCCAAAACCTGACAAGGTCGACGTCTTTGTGACCAAGTCCAAGATTGACCAAAATCTGGATTTTGAAGATTTGGCGGATTTGCCAGATATGGAAGAATTGGCCCAAATGTCTCCAGATGAATTTCTTAAAACATTGGAAAAGAGTATCGCAGAAAAGACCAAGGACGATATTGAGGCTATCCAATCTCTAGAACAGGTAGAAGCTAAAGAAGAAGAGCAAGAGCAGGCAGACAAGGAGACTGAGAGCAAGAAAGAACCTTATATCTACTATATCTTGCGTTTCGTGAATCTTGCAGACCTAGTGGCTTTTGCTAAAACAGTGACTTTTGAGATGGAAACATCTGAACTCTATAAGATGAATGACCACTATTATTTGACAATTTTAGTCGATATTGAAAATCATCCAAGTCCATACCCAGCTCGGCTCTTGGCTCGTATGCGTGAATTTGCAGATGATAGTGACATCAGTCGTTCAGTCTTGCAAGAGTATGGGCAAATCTTGATCAATCACGATGCAGTTCTAGGTTTGCAAAAGGTTAGTTCGTAGATTTTGAAAATCAATTTTCATTTATCAAGAAAGACGAATCATGGGATTCGTTTTTTCTTTTCTATCTATAAATAGTGGTTTTCTTGGATAGGAATTTTCGAAAAATTCTGTTATAATGGCTATATCAGAAAATTTCTAGGAGACAAACATGACAGTTAAAATTGCTTTACTTGGATTTGGTACCGTTGCAAGCGGTGTGCCATTCCTACTAAAGGAAAATGGAGAAAAAATCGTTCAGTCAGCTCATTCAGAGATTGAAGTGGCCAAGGTATTGGTCAAGGATGAAGATGAAAAGAACCGCTTGCTTGCAGCAGGAAATGACTTTAACTTTGTGACTAATGTAGATGATATTTTGTCAGATCAAGACATTACAATCGTAGTGGAATTGATGGGGCGTATAGAACCAGCTAAAACCTTTATCACTCGTGCCTTGGAAGCTGGGAAACACGTTGTAACAGCAAACAAGGATCTTTTGGCTGTTCATGGCACAGAATTGTTAGAAATTGCTAAAGAGCATAATGTAGCACTTTACTATGAAGCTGCAGTTGCTGGTGGGATTCCAATTCTTCGTACTTTAGCAAATTCGTTGGCTTCTGACAAAATCACGCGCGTTCTTGGTGTCGTTAACGGAACTTCTAACTTTATGATGACTAAGATGGTGGAAGAAGGCTGGTCTTACGATGATGCTCTGGCTGAAGCTCAAAGACTTGGATTTGCTGAAAGTGATCCTACAAATGACGTTGATGGGATTGATGCAGCCTACAAGATGGTCATTTTAAGTCAATTTGCCTTTGGGATGAAGGTTGCCTTTGCCGATGTAGCCCACAAGGGAATCCGCAACATCACACCAGAAGATGTAGCTATGGCTCAAGAGCTTGGCTATGTTGTGAAATTGGTTGGTTCTATCGAAGAAACTCCTTCAGGTATTGCTGCAGAAGTGACTCCAACCTTCCTACCTAAAGCACACCCACTTGCTAGTGTGAATGGTGTAATGAACGCTGTCTTTGTAGAATCTATCGGTATCGGTGAGTCTATGTACTACGGACCAGGTGCGGGTCAAAAACCAACTGCAACAAGCGTGGTAGCGGACATTGTCCGTATCGTTCGCCGTTTGAATGATGGTACCATCGGTAAAGATTTCAACGAATATAGCCGTGACTTGGTCTTGGCAAATCCAGAAGATGTCAAAGCAAACTACTATTTCTCAATCTTGGCTCCAGACTCAAAAGGTCAGGTCTTGAAATTGGCTGAAATCTTTAATGCTCAAGATATTTCCTTCAAGCAAATCCTCCAAGATGGAAAAGAGGATGACAAGGCGCGTGTAGTGATTATCACTCATAAGATTAATAAAGCACAGCTTGAGAATGTTTCAGCTGAGTTGGCCGAAGCTTCAGAATTTGACCTCTTGAATACCTTCAAGGTGTTAGGAGAATAGGATGAAGATTATTGTACCTGCAACCAGTGCCAATATTGGGCCAGGTTTTGATTCGGTCGGTGTAGCTGTAACCAAGTATCTTCAAATTGAGGTCTGTGAAGAACGAGATGAGTGGTTGATTGAACACCAGATTGGCAAATGGATTCCCCATGACGAGCGTAATCTCTTGCTTAAAATTGCCTTGCAAATTGTACCAGATTTGCAACCAAGACGTTTGAAAATGACTAGTGATGTTCCCTTGGCGCGTGGTTTGGGTTCTTCTAGCTCGGTTATTGTTGCTGGGATTGAACTGGCTAACCAACTGGGCGAGCTCAACTTATCTAACCACGACAAATTGCAGCTGGCGTCCAAGATTGAAGGGCATCCTGACAATGTGGCTCCAGCTATCTATGGAAATCTCGTTATTGCAAGTTCCGTTGAAGGAAATGTTTCAGCGATTGTGGCTGCCTTCCCAGAGTGTGATTTTCTAGCTTATATTCCCAACTATGAATTGCGCACTCGAGACAGCCGCGGTGTCTTGCCTAAGAAATTGTCCTACAAGGAAGCTGTTGCAGCTAGTTCAATTGCCAATGTGGCGGTTGCAGCCTTGTTAGCAGGAGACATGGTGACTGCTGGTCAAGCGATTGAGGGAGACCTCTTCCACGAGCGCTATCGTCAAAGTCTGGTCCGTGAATTTGCGACGATTAAGCAAGTAGCCAAAGAGAATGGTGCCTATGCAACCTATCTCTCTGGTGCTGGACCAACAGTTATGGTCTTGGCTTCTCATGACAAGGTGCCAGCGATTAAGGCAGAATTGCAAAAGCAGTCTTTCAAAGGCAAACTGCATGATTTGAAGGTTGATACCCAAGGTGTCCGTGTCGAAACAAAGTAAAGAAATAGAAAATAGGATGGGGAAACTCTTGACCAGAGGGCTTCCTATCCTTTTTTTGAAAAGAAGTCTAGTAAAAAACTTGATAGAGGAGAAACGAAGATGGCAGAAATTTATCTAGCAGGTGGTTGTTTTTGGGGCCTAGAGGAGTATTTTTCACGAATTTCAGGCGTATTAGCAACCAGTGTAGGTTACGCTAATGGGCAAGTCGAAACGACCAATTACCAGTTGCTCAAGGAAACAAACCATGCAGAAACGGTTCAAGTGATTTATGATGAGAAAGTAGTGTCACTCAGAGAGATTTTGCTTTATTATTTCCGTGTTATTGATCCCTTGTCTATTAACCAGCAGGGGAATGACCGTGGTCGCCAATATCGAACGGGGATCTACTATCAGGATGATGCAGACTTGCCAGCTATCTATACAGTGGTGCAGGAGCAGGAGCGCATGCTGGGTCGAAAGATTGCAGTAGAGGTGGAGAAACTTCGCCACTACATTCTGGCAGAAGATTACCACCAAGACTATCTCAAGAAAAATCCTTCGGGTTACTGTCATATCGATGTGACCGATGCTGAGAAGCCCTTGATTGACGCCTCTAACTATGAAAAGCCTAGTCAAGAGGTGTTAAGGAAAAGTTTATCTGAAGAGTCTTACCGTGTTACACAAGAAGCTGCTACAGAGGCTCCATTTACCAATGCCTATGACCAAACCTTTGAAGAAGGGATTTATGTAGACATCACGACGGGTGAACCACTCTTTTTCGCTAAGGATAAGTTTGCCTCAGGTTGTGGTTGGCCGAGTTTTAGTCGTCCGATTTCCAAAGAGTTGATTCACTACTACAAGGACCTGAGTCATGGGATGGAGCGAATCGAGGTTCGTTCTCGGTCAGGCAATGCTCACTTGGGTCATGTCTTTACAGATGGACCTCAGGAGTTAGGTGGCCTGCGTTACTGTATTAATTCTGCTTCCTTGCGCTTTGTAGCCAAGGATGAGATGGACAAAGCAGGATACGGCTATCTATTGCCTTACTTAAACAAATAAAACTGAGAGGGTGGGGCTTCCCACTTTCTTCATTTCCAGAATAAGAATAGAAGGGACTTATGAAACACTTGCTATCTTACTTTAAACCCTACATCAAGGAATCAATTTTGGCTCCCTTGTTCAAGCTGCTAGAAGCTGTTTTTGAACTCTTGGTTCCCATGGTGATTGCTGGGATTGTTGATCAGTCCTTGCCCCAGAGGGATCAAGGACACCTTTGGATGCAGATTGGCCTGCTCCTTGTCTTTGCAGTGATTGGCGTTTTAGTGGCCTTGGTAGCCCAGTTTTACTCAGCCAAGGCAGCGGTTGGGTTTGCCAAAGAACTGACAAACGACCTCTATCGTCATATTCTTTCCCTACCCAAGAACAGCAGAGATCGTTTGACAACTTCTAGCTTGGTGACTCGCTTGACTTCGGATACCTACCAGATTCAGACTGGGATCAATCAATTCCTGCGTCTCTTTTTGCGAGCGCCTATTATCGTTTTTGGAGCCATTTTTATGGCCTATCGCATCTCGGCTGAGCTGACTTTCTGGTTTTTAGTTATGGTTGTGATTTTGACGATTGTCATTGTAGGGCTCTCTCGGTTGGTCAATCCTCTCTACAGTAGTCTCAGAAAGAAAACGGATCAGCTGGTTCAGGAAACGCGCCAGCAATTGCAAGGGATGCGAGTTATTCGTGCTTTTGGTCAGGAAAAACGAGAGTTACAGATTTTTCAAACTCTTAACCAAGTTTATGCTAGATTGCAAGAAAAGACGGGTTTCTGGTCTAGTTTGTTAACACCTCTGACCTATCTGATTGTTAATGGAACTCTTCTTGTCATCATCTGGCAGGGCTATATTTCTATTCAAGGAGGTTTACTCAGTCAAGGTGCTCTTATTGCCCTTATCAACTACCTCTTGCAGATTTTGGTGGAATTGGTTAAGCTCGCCATGCTGATTAATTCTCTCAATCAGTCCTACATCTCAGCCAAGCGAATCGAGGAAGTTTTTACTGAAGCTCCAGAAGATATTCATTCAGAATTAGAACAAAAACAAGCTACCGGTAATCAGGTTTTGCAAGTCAAAGAATTAACCTTTACCTATCCTGATGCGGCCCAGCCTTCTCTGAGAAACATTTCCTTTGATATGAAGCAAGGGCAAATTCTTGGTATCATCGGGGGAACTGGTTCAGGTAAATCAAGCTTGGTTCAAGTATTACTTGGTCTTTATCCAGCAGACAAGGGGAGCATTGACCTTTATCGAAATGGACGTAGTCCTCTTAATCTTGAGCAGTGGCGGTCTTGGATTGCTTATGTTCCCCAAAAGGTCGAACTCTTTAAAGGAACTATTCGTTCCAACTTGACTTTGGGTTTCAATCGAGAAGTATCTGACCAGCAACTCTGGCAGGCCTTGGAGATTGCGCAAGCTAAGGATTTTGTCAGTGAAAAGGAAGGACTTTTGGATGCCCTAGTTGAGGCTGGAGGTCGAAATTTCTCAGGAGGACAAAAACAAAGGCTATCTATCGCACGAGCAGTCTTGCGACAAGCACCATTTCTCATCCTAGATGATGCGACCTCGGCACTGGACACCATCACTGAGTCCAAGCTGTTGAAAGCTATCCGAGAAAATTTGCCAAACACGAGCTTAATCTTGATTTCTCAACGGACTTCGACACTTCAGATAGCTGACCAGATTCTCCTCTTGGAAAAAGGTGAGCTCCTAGCTGTTGGCAAGCACGAGGACTTGATGCAAACTAGTCAAGTCTATCGCGAAATCAATGCATCCCAACATGGAAAGGAGGACTAGCATGAAACGACAAACTGCAAACCAGACGCTCAAACGTTTAGCCGTAGATTTAGCAAGCCATCCTTTCCTCCTTTTCCTTGCCTTTCTAGGAACTATTGCCCAAGTTGGCTTATCAATTTACCTACCTATTCTGATTGGGCAGGTCATAGACCAGGTTCTAGTGGCTGGTTCATCACCAGTTTTTTGGCAAATTTTTCTCCAGATGATCTTGGTGGTCATAGGAAATACACTGGTACAATGGGGCAATCCTCTCCTTTATAATCGCCTAATCTTCTCTTATACCAAGGACTTGCGAGAGCGAATCATTCATAAGCTCCATCGTTTACCGATTGCTTTTGTGGATCGGCAAGGCAGTGGGGAGATGGTTAGTCGTGTGACCACAGACATAGAACAGTTGGCAGCTGGCTTGACCATGATTTTTAACCAATTTTTCATTGGTGTTTTGATGATTTTGGTTAGTATTCTAGCAATGCTTCAAATTCATCTCCTCATGACCCTCTTGGTCTTGCTGTTGACGCCACTGTCCATGGTGATTTCACGCTTTATTGCCAAACGTTCCTATCATCTCTTTCAGAAGCAAACAGAGACCAGGGGTATTCAGACTCAGTTGATTGAAGAGTCTCTTAGCCAGCAGACTATTATCCAGTCCTTTAATGCTCAGACAGAGTTTATCCAAAGACTGCATGAGGCGAATACCAACTACGCAGGCTATTCTCAGTCAGCCATCTTTTATTCATCAACGGTCAATCCTTCGACTCGCTTTGTGAATGCACTCATCTATGCTCTTCTTGCTGGAGTAGGAGCTTATCGTATCATGATGGGATCCACCTTGACCATCGGACGTTTAGTGACTTTTTTGAACTATGTCCAACAGTACACCAAGCCCTTTAATGATATTTCTTCAGTTCTAGCCGAGTTGCAAAGTGCTCTCGCCTGCGCAGAGCGTGTCTATGCTGTCTTAGAAAGTCCTGAGGTTGTTGAAACAGGTAAGGAAATCTTGACCAGTGACCAAGTACAGGGAGCCATTTCCTTTAAGCATGTTTCTTTTGGCTACAATCCTGAAAGGATCTTGATTAAGGATTTGTCTATCGATATCCCAGCTGGTAGCAAGGTAGCCATCGTTGGTCCGACAGGTGCTGGCAAGTCTACTCTCATCAATCTCCTCATGCGTTTTTATCCCATTAACTCGGGAGATATCTTGTTAGACGGCCGATCTATTTATGACTATAGCCGTGCCTCTCTAAGACAGCAGTTTGGCATGGTGCTCCAAGAAACCTGGCTCAAGCAAGGGACCATTCATGACAATATTGCCTTTGGAAATCCTGATGCCAGTCGGGAGCAGGTGATTGCTGCTGCAAAGGCAGCCAATGCAGACTTTTTCATCCAACAGTTGCCACAGGGATACGATACTAAGTTGGAAAATTCAGGGGAATCTCTCTCTGTCGGTCAAGCTCAGCTCTTGACCATCGCCCGAGTCTTTCTAGCTATCCCAAAGATTCTTATCTTAGACGAAGCGACTTCTTCCATCGATACACGGACAGAAGTGCTAGTTCAGGATGCCTTTGCCAAACTGATGAAGGGGCGCACAAGCTTTATCATTGCTCACCGTTTGTCAACCATTCAGGATGCGGATTTGATTCTTGTCTTGGTAGATGGTGACATTGTTGAGCATGGTAACCATCAGGATCTCATGGCTAGAAAGGGCAAGTATTACCAAATGCAAAAAGCTTCAGCTTTTAGCTCTGAATAATCCTTTCTATTTTAAAATCTTATGAACGAAAAAAGTTGCCTTCGGGTGACTTTTTTGTTACAATAGCTAGAAAAAATCAAGGTCTTAGAAGGAGAAAACAATGAAAGTCTATCAGCATGTAAATATCGTGACTTGTGACCAAGATTTCCATGTCTATTTGGACGGTCTCTTAGCTGTTGAAGCATCTAAAATCGTCTATGTTGGTCAAGAGAAGCAAGAAATTTTAGATCAAGCTGAGCAGATTATAGACTATCAAGGAGCCTGGATTATGCCTGGTTTGGTCAATTGCCACACCCATTCTGCTATGACAGGCTTGCGAGGGATTCGGGATGACAGCAATCTCCATGAATGGCTCAATGACTATATCTGGCCAGCAGAAGCTGAGTTTACTCCCGACATGACTACCAAGGTAGTCAAAGAGGCTCTGACGGAGATGCTCCAGTCAGGGACAACAACCTTCAACGATATGTATAATCCCAATGGTGTGGATATTGAGAGAATTTATCAGGCAGTCAAGGCATCTAAGATGCGTTGTTATTTCTCACCGACCCTCTTTTCTTCAGAGGCAGAAACAACTGCTGAGACCATAAGCAGAACACGAGCCATCATAGAGGAAATCTTAGGATATGAAAATCCAAATTTCAAGGTTATGGTAGCCCCTCATTCTCCATACAACTGTAGTAAAGATTTACTGGAAGAAAGCTTAGAAATGGCAAAAGAGCTGGACATTCCCATCCATATCCATGTGGCAGAGACCAAGGAAGAGTCAGGAATTATCCTGAAACGATACGGCAAACGTCCCCTCGCCTTTCTAGAAGAACTAGGTTACTTAGATCATCCGTCTGTCTTTGCTCATGGGGTCGAATTAAACGAGCGGGAAATTGAACGCTTGGCAACCTCTCAAGTGGCTATCGCTCACAATCCTATTAGTAACCTCAAACTGGCCTCAGGAATTGCTCCAATCATCCAACTGCAAAAAGCAGGAGTAGCAGTGGGAATTGCGACTGACTCGGTAGCTTCTAATAACAATCTAGATATGTTTGAGGAAGGACGGGTAGCAGCCCTTCTTCAGAAAATGAAGAGTGGAGATGCTAGCCAATTTCCTATCGAAACAGCCCTCAAGGCTCTGACGATTGAAGGAGCCAAGGTCCTCGGTATGCAAGAACTAATTGGAAGTCTTGAAGTCGGCAAGCAAGCAGATTTTCTAGTCATTCAACCACAAGGAAAAATCCATCTTCAGCCTCAGGAAAATATGCTCTCTCACCTCGTTTATGCAGTCAAAGCCAGTGATGTTGACGATGTTTATATCGCTGGAGAACAGGTGGTTAAGCAAGGCAAAGTTTTGACAGTAGAGATTTAAAAAAATTTAAAAAAAGTTTGCAAAAATCTTGCATTCTTTTTTTGTCTATGCTATACTTATATACGGTTTGAAAAAACTGCCTAAGACAGTAGGGGAGCTCGACTCATAAAGATCCTACCGAGGACAAAACGTATCATGTAAAAAGAAGCGTATTGTACTTTCGTGTCTAGGTTTGGGCGCGTTTTTCTTTTGGAAAAATTCCCCAAGCAAAATAATTACGGAGGTGAACACACTAATGAGTGAAGCAATTATTGCTAAAAAAGCGGAACTAGTTGACGTAGTAGCTGAAAAAATGAAAGCTGCTGCATCTATCGTCGTTGTAGACGCTCGTGGTTTGACAGTTGAGCAAGATACAGTTCTTCGTCGTGAGCTTCGTGGAAGCGAAGTTGAGTATAAAGTCATTAAAAACTCAATCTTGCGTCGTGCAGCTGAAAAAGCTGGTCTTGAAGATCTTGCATCAGTATTTGTTGGACCATCTGCAGTAGCATTTTCTAATGAAGATGTTATCGCACCAGCGAAAATCTTGAACGACTTTGCTAAAAACGCTGAAGCACTTGAAATCAAAGGTGGTGCAATCGAAGGCGCTGTCGCATCTAAAGAAGAAATCGTTGCTCTTGCAACTCTTCCAAACCGCGAAGGACTTCTTTCTATGCTCCTTTCTGTACTTCAAGCGCCAGTGCGCAACGTTGCTCTTGCAGTCAAAGCGGTTGCAGACAACAAAGAAGACGCAGCTTAATCTTAAGCTACGCAGCGTAGCCTAGCTACGAAAAAAACTATTATAAAATTAAAAACTTATTTGGAGGAAATAACAATGGCATTGAACATTGAAAACATTATTGCTGAAATTAAAGAAGCTTCAATCCTTGAATTGAACGACCTTGTAAAAGCTATCGAAGAAGAATTTGGTGTAACTGCAGCTGCTCCTGTAGCTGTTGCTGCAGCTGGTGCTGCTGACGCTGGTGCTGCTAAAGACTCATTTGACGTTGAGTTGACAGCTGCTGGTGACAAAAAAGTTGGCGTTATCAAAGTTGTACGTGAAATCACTGGTCTTGGACTTAAAGAAGCTAAAGAACTTGTTGATGGTGCACCAGGTGTCATCAAAGAAGGCGTTCCAACTGCAGAAGCAGAAGAAATCAAAGCTAAATTGGAAGAAGCTGGAGCTTCAGTTACTCTTAAATAAGAGGCATATACCAATTAGAATTCGGAATACTATAGTATCAGCCTTTTAGAATCGTGAACACATTTTAGAAACTGATAAATTAATTTAGTTTCCTACCAAAAACCCTACCAAAAATTAATTTGGCAGGGTTTTTCTTTTTAATAAAATTATTTTGGAGAACAGTTGAATATTGTTCTCCTTTTTTTATTTTCAGGAGGGAAAATGACAAAAGAATTACAATCATCACGCTATATTGTCATTTCATTTTTAGTACGTGAAATGGGAATTGACATTGTTGAAGCCATCTCTCTTATGGCTGAATTAGAAAAAAGTGGCTTGGTTCGCTTGGAATCAAGTGGAGATTTAATACTCAAAGAACTTGGAGGAGCGCTATGAAACGAATTACCGCAAATCAATACCAAACTTCAGAACGGTATTATAAATTACCTAAAATTCTTTTTGAGGATGAGAAATATATGGATATGAAACTAGAAGTAAAGGTGGCTTATTCTATTTTAAAAGATCGTTTAGAATTATCTCTCAGTCGTGGTTGGATAGACGAAGAAGGAGCAGTCTATTTAGTATTTTCTAATTCTAAACTGATGAGGCTGTTAGGTTGTTCGAAGTCAAAACTACTATCAATCAAAAAAGTTCTTAAAGAATATGACTTAATTGATGAAGTCCAACAGTCTTCAAGTGAGAAAGGGAGACTAGCTAATAAGATTTATTTAGGGGAGTTGTCTTCTACCCCAGTAGCTAGTTCGAACAGGCCTAGTGTTAAAAAAAGACTAGGGCAGGATGAAAATGAAACGGCCCCCGTCTCTTATTCAGCCCCTAGTGAGACTGAAGTTAGTGAGACTAAATATAGTGAGACTGAATCTTTATTTATTGAGGATGAGGAAGAAAGGAATTCTCAACCTATTTTGAGAAGAAAAGTCGAAAAGGTCACAAAATATGATCGAGATTATATTTGGGGATTGGTCCAGGATCAATTTAGACGAGAGGGGTTTTCTGAAACAGCCAGTGAAATTGCTATGACTGATTTTGAGAGAATCTATCAGTATGCTCTTGACAATGTTCGCTTTGTTAGACGAGCGGAAGTACTTGCTGAATTTGTGTTTAACGGCTTGTATTCTGTTTGGAATAACCGTGTTAGAAAAGGAGGTGGTTAAATGTCGCCAATCGAGTGGATATTAGTTATGCTCATTGTCATTTCAAGTGGAGTGACAGTTCTGACAATGATAGTCGATAAGAAAGGGGTGATAAAGAAATGAGATTTATTGATTTATTTTCAGGTATCGGTGGCTTTCGACTTGGAATGGAAAGTGTCGGACACGAGTGTATTGGATTTTGTGAGATTGATAAATTTGCTAGGAAATCTTATAAGTCCATTTTTCAAACGGAAGGAGAAATTGAATTTCATGACATACGAGATGTTTCAGATGACGAATTTAAAAAACTTAGAGGGAAAGTCGATGTCATCTGTGGGGGATTCCCTTGTCAAGCATTTTCAATCGCAGGAAGACGATTGGGATTTGAAGATACTCGAGGAACTTTGTTCTTTGAAATTGCTCGGGCGGCCAAACAAATCAAACCACGTTTTCTTTTTCTTGAAAATGTTAAAGGCCTACTCAATCACGATAAGGGACGGACGTTCACCACAATCCTTACCACACTTGATGAGTTGGGGTTTGATGTTGAGTGGCAGGTGCTTAACAGTAAGGATTTTGGCGTTCCCCAAAACAGAGAGAGGGTGTTTATTATCGGACATTCTAGAAAGAAAGGTACCAGACTCCTATTTCCTTTCAGACGAGAAGGTCAAGCAACTAACTCTGAGACTTTGAAAGCACTAGGAAATTTGAATCCATCAAAAAGTGGAATGAGTGGCAAAGTCTATTATTCAGAAGGTCTTGCGCCAACCTTAGTTCGTGGAAAAGGAGAAGGATTTAAGGTTGTGATTCCTTGTATGACACCAGACAGATTAGAAAAAAGACAAAATGGTAGACGTTTTAAGGATAATCAAGAGCCAATGTTTACTTTAAATACTCAGGATCGTCATGGTATTGTCGTTGTTGGAGATTTACCAACTAGCTTTGAGGAAACTGGTCGCGTATATGGAAGTGAGGGATTATCTCCAACACTAACAACGATGCAAGGTGGAGATAAAATTCCCAAAATACTGATTCCAGAACCAATCCAGTTTTTAAAAGTCCGGGAAGCAACAAAAAAAGGATATGCTCAAGCAGAAATTGGAGATTCAATCAATTTAGAAAGACCAAGTTCTCAGTATCGTCGTGGTAGAGTTGGAAAAGGTATAGCTAATACGTTAACAACTAGTGGACAAATGGGAGTAGTAGTTGCTAGCTATGAAGGAGAAGATAAACAAGTTTATCATGTAGCCGGTGTATTAATAGATGGACAATTTTACCGTCTGAGAATTCGACGAATCACTCCTAAAGAGTGTTTTCGCTTGCAGGGGTTTCCTGATTGGGCTTTTGAAGCTGCTAGAAAAGTCTCTAGTAATAGTCAGCTCTATAAACAAGCTGGTAATAGTGTAACCGTTCCTGTGATTGCCGCAATCGCAAAGAAATTAAAAGAAATAGAGGAAAAAGATGAAAGCTTTAAATAAAGAGTCAATACTAGATTGTGATGAATTAGAAACACAATTACATGATGCAGAGATCAAACAGCTAGATGAACAAATATTTTTGATGCCCAATTATCCATGTGAGTTTGAAGTGACATTTTTAGATGATTACCATAAAAAACACAACTACCCCCTATTTTACGAATCCTACCTTCAAAACGTTATGGAATTCCTTGAAAGTCAGGATATAAAGAACGGAGCTGATGCCTTTGTAGATGATCATCAAAATCTTGTTTTTGTTTTATATGGACAAGGCTATCGAGCCGAGGGAAAAGAGGGAATACTTACAACCCAAGTAACTGTAAAAGCTTATGATGAAGACAAGCAACCGATTAACTTCGCAAATTTATTAGATTCCTTAATCGTATCAGAATATCAAATGGAACCGAATATTTGGGAGGTCTCCCATGATTGATCTCTATCTAAGTAAAAATAGCCATAGAAATCAACTTCTTTTAGACTTCTTCCAAAACTATGGCATTGAGGTATCTTGTCATTCAGTTTCTGAAATGACAAAGGACAAATTAATTGAGATGATGAGCTATTCTTCAGATTGTTTTGAATTTTTATCTCCCAATTTATTACGATTTAAGAACCGTGACAATCTAAGATTAACGGATTTCATCGAAATGATATTAAAAAATCCTGAACTAACCCTCAGACTTCCTCTTGCGGTTTCAAATAAGCGAGTTTATCCAAATCTGAATCTGGAGGAGGCTAGAGCTTTATTGCCAAGAGATACGAAACAATTGATTTACATGGCACAAACACATTATTTATCTAACTAAAGGAGAAGCAATATGGCTGAACGATTTTGGGAGAACTTGTCCATTATTTTGGCTGAAAGAAATATTAGCTGGATTGAGTTAACCAGAAAAATGTTTGCGGGAGAGTTTCACTATCCAAGTGAATTGAATCGTTTGTATCAAAAGATTAGGCACTACAAGGTGGAACAACGAATGCCTCAAAGTCCATGGGTAGAAAGGATTGTACAGGTATTAGATTTAGATTATGAAGATTTATTTCGGAGGTAACTATGAAAAGAATAATTCCAGTTTATATATTCCAACAAGTAAATGTCCTATTGGTATCTCTATACTTACTGAAATTTCTTTGTATCGGTGAGTTAACTATACTACAGATTCTCTATGGTTCGTCACTCGTTTCTTTTTTATGGATGTATGGCCAACGTAAACAAGCTCATAAGATCGATATGAAATCTAGGATGAAATGGCTTGGTATTGGATTAGCTAGCCTAATGATTATAAGTCTATGTTTTAGCATAATCCATGCTCAAGCCACCACGAATCAAGCAAACTTAATTGGCCTTCAACATCAAGTTCCTTGGTTTTCATTTTTATTGTTTTTAATCAATGCGAGTATGATTGAAGAATTTCTGTATCGAGAAATTTTATGGAACATGGTCAGAAAATTAGACATCAGAATTGCCTTGACAAGTGTTTTGTTCGCCTTAGCACATCATCCTGGAACCATTCTAGCTTGGTGTTTGTATGTTTCACTTGGGATGTTTTTAGGGATGGTGCGCTATAAATCTGATTTATGGGGCAGTATGGGGCTACATTTGGTGTGGAACCTACTAGTTTATAGTTTGCTGCTTGTTTAGGGAAATGAAATGCTAACTTTATTTCATAATGTTAGTCTTTTATTTCAAAATCTTTGTTTAGTATGAATTTAGCTCGACAGAAAATTAGAAATGTGATAAAAATTTCAACTACTCTTATCTATAATAAAGCTACCTGTTCTTTGAAAATTGAATCCACTCCGTCTTGATTAGCGTGCCTGTGTAAGTAGGGACTGAGAGTATTTTCCTGTGAAGGGCAACTGGCACAAGACGTGTGTGAGAATTTTCTAACAGACACGGAGTTTATCGTTACCAGACTCAAACGATGCGACAAACTAGATAAAGGAGTTAATCATGAAGGTAGTAAACTTGTATGATTTGAAACAAATGGGAAATAAAGGTGGTTGTACCATCCAATTGATTCATCACTTTCCCTTTGGTATGGGCTTAGGACATCTCAAAAAAGACTACATTGAATTTAAACGTGTTGGTATCTTTGATGGGAAAGCAGTAGAAGTCACTCTTCGAGAACCTTATTCGAGAGATCTACTGCAGGTTGTCAAGTCAATCAAGCAACATCAGAAATTGATAGCTTATCGCTATAAAGAAGGAAAACTGCTATTTGTGAAGAAGGAGGCGTCAGATGTCCTCTGAACAACAGGAACGAATGGCAGTTCAATATGCAGAGCGTAGTCTGTTATTTACTGTAAGAAGTCTCTTAAAGATTCTAGAATGGTCTAGACGTCAGGCTTTAGCACAGGATTCCGCCTATAAGATAGGAGTACAGAAATTAGAAGAATTGCTACAATCTCCTTATTCGATTGATACGATTAATCTGAAAAAAGATTTTTTAGATAAACCAATTGATATAGAGAAATTTAAAGCTTTTTTAGAAAAAGAAGAGATTCCTTTGGCCATCGCTTGGCAAGGGGATTCTCTACATTTCTACACGAAAGACCGTTCGATTCTAGACAATCATTTAGACCATCTGTTAGAAAAAATGGTTAATGATCCGGAGAAATTAGCTGATTTTACCATGGATAAGTCATTAGACGATGCAATTGATGAGGCTAAATCCCAAATTACCTTTGCAAAAGAAGGAGCCGTCAAACAGAAAGAGATGGTGAGATGATGTACAGTGGAAAGAAATTCCTACTATTCTCACTGTTAGGCATCTTACTAGGCTATCTTTTTCATCGTTTGACGCTTTTGTATGATTCCTATACTGGAAATAGCTTAGATAAATGGACCCATCTTCTGATGGATGGTCAAGATGAAGTTCTTCAGTCGCCATGGAATGTTTCCTTTACTGGAAAATCAAGTGCTTTTTTTCTACTAGGATTTGTGATGATGTTGCTGGTTTATCTCTATTTAGAGACTGGCAAAAAACAATACCGAGAAGGAGTAGAATACGGGAGCGCCCGTTTTGGAACTCTAAAAGAAAAGAAGTTTTTTTACGGTAAGGAATTTTCTCATGATACGATTTTAGCACAAGATGTTCGTTTGACATTATTAGATAAAAAACCACCACAATATGATAGAAATAAAAATATTGCGGTGATTGGAGGTTCAGGAAGTGGGAAGACATTTCGCTTTGTGAAACCCAATCTGATTCAAATGAATAGTTCTAATATTGTAGTGGATCCTAAAGATCACTTGGCAGAAAAAACAGGCAAACTCTTTTTAGAACATGGCTATCAAGTAAAGGTGTTAGATTTAGTCAATATGAAGAACTCAGATGGCTTCAATCCTTTTCGCTATATAGAGACAGAAAATGATTTGAATCGCATGCTGACGGTTTATTTTAATAACACCAAAGGCTCTGGCTCCCGTAGTGATCCATTTTGGGATGAAGCTTCTATGACTTTGGTACGAGCTTTAGCCTCCTACTTGGTCGATTTCTATAATCCACCCAAAACAAGAGAACAGCTCATTGAAGAAAGTCGTTTAAGTCAAAAGGAATACCAAAACTTGTTGAAACGTCAAAAAAAAGAAGTGGAAGAGCGAAAAAAACGAGGGCGTTATCCAAGTTTTGCTGAAATCTCAAAACTCATTAAACACTTATCCAAGGGTGAAAACCAAGAAAAAAGTGTCTTAGAAATTCTATTTGAAAATTATGCTAAAAAGTATGGAACTGAAAATTTTACCATGCGAAATTGGGCAGATTTTCAAAATTATAAGGATAAAACTCTGGATTCTGTTATAGCTGTAACCACTGCTAAATTTGCCCTCTTCAATATTCAAAGTGTCATGGATTTGACCAAAAGAGATACCCTTGATATGAAGACATGGGGCCAGGAAAAATCAATGGTTTACTTAGTTATCCCAGATAACGATAGTACCTTTCGCTTTCTTTCAGCCCTCTTTTTTTCAACCGTATTTCAAACCCTAACAAGACAAGCAGATATTGATTTTAAGGGTCAATTACCTCTTCATGTGAGAGTCTACTTAGATGAATTCGCAAATATCGGAGAAATCCCAGATTTTGCTGAACAAACCTCAACAGTCCGTTCTCGAAACATGAGTCTCGTTCCTATTCTACAAAATATTGCCCAACTTCAAGGGCTCTATAAAGAAAAAGAAGCTTGGAAAACCATTCTTGGGAACTGTGATAGCTTAGTCTACTTAGGTGGTAATGATGAAGATACCTTTAAATTTATGAGTGGATTACTCGGTAAACAAACCATTGATGTTCGAAATACTAGTCGTTCCTTTGGCCAGACAGGTTCAGGATCCCTTTCTCATCAAAAGATTGCTCGTGATTTAATGACACCTGATGAAGTCGGAAATATGAAACGGCATGAATGCCTGGTTCGAATTGCTAATATGCCTGTCTTTAAAAGCAAAAAATACAATTCAACCAAGCATCCAAACTGGAAATACCTAGCCAATCAAGAAACCGATGAACGGTGGTGGAGCTATCAAATCAATCCTTTGAATCAAAGTCAAGAAAACCATCTTGAAGGCCTCAGAATTCGTGATTTAACTTTTGAATCTAGTTTAAAATAAAAATAGAAAAGAGGAAATAGATGATTACGCATTTTAAAGGTTTTGTTTATGGAGTAGACGCAAGTGCTATGTTTGCACAAGCTATGTCTTTGTTACAGAAGGGATTGATTGCAGTTGGTGCCTTTCTCGTTGTTGTGGGGATTGTCAACCTTGCAACCAATATTAAAGATGGTGGACCAGGTGTTCGGAATGCCATTCTGGAAATTGTCGGTGGTGTTATGGTCGGGGCTGCTGGAGCCTTTGTAACCCAGATTTCAATTTAGGAGGATAAACAATGACATGAATCTTAGTTTAGTCTCACCCTTTGTTTACCTTGCATCTGAAAAAATATCAGCTGAAAATTTATTTGAAGGATTTAATGTGGATTTACAATCTACTGTAGATCTGATTAAATCTCTATCTAGCTACAATCCAACAGTTTGGACTTATATGTCTAGTATTACTAAAAGTGTCATGCAGCCTCTTGGAGTGGCGATTTTATCAGTTGTTCTCATCTTAGAGTTTTCGAAGATGGCAAAGAAAATTGCTAACTCTGGTGGAGCGATGACCTTTGAAGCATTAGCCCCGATGTTGATTAGTTATATTATGGTCGCAGTTGTAATTACCAACACTACCGTCATTGTAGAAGCCATCATCGGGATTGCGAGTCATGCCATTGAACAAGTGGCTTCGATTGTGGCTCACGGTGGGGCAAAGTATGATACCATCTCTGGATTAAAAGGTTCAGGCTTTATTGGCCGGATGATTGTAGGCTTTTTCGCCCTCCTTATCTGGCTAGTTCGGATAGTAAGTGCAGCCATGGTCAATCTTTTAGTATCCATTCGATTTATTCAACTTTACCTTATGATCCCGTTTGCCCCTCTTACGATTCCAACATTTTTAAGTGATGAGTGGAAGTCTATTGGTATTGGCTATTTAAAAAATATTATGGTCTATGCGGTACAAGGGGTTCTTATTTTTCTGATTGTTTCTCTTGTTCCTTTGTTTGAATCTGCTGGGAAAATAGCTGTTTCAAATGGTGCAGGAGTCTTGCAATCACTTGCGATTATGTTTGGTAGTTTAATACAAGCTATCTTACTGATTATTGCCCTCGTTGGTTCTCAACGTACGGCTCGCTCAATCTTAGGTATGTAATTAGATAAAGGCTAGGAAGTGATTGCTTCTTAGCCTTTTTAGAAAGGAAAGTCATGAATACACGTGTCTTTAAAGACATTTCAAAATACCAACACAGGGCTTGGTTAGGCTTCACCACAAGGCAAATCATCTTTGTTTTACCAGCCTTTATTGTCACAATTATTGTTTTGGGCTTGAATCTCTTTTTCTGGCAATTTGGAGATTGGTTTGTTTACGGTTTTGTGTTTGCCTTTACCATCCCCCTCATGCTTTTTGGAGTCTATAAACCCAATGATTTATATTTTGAACATTATTTGAAATACCGTCTTCATTTTGAATTAACGGTTCCCCTACGCACAATTACAGGAAAGAAAGGACCTGAACATGAAAAGAAAATCAAATACATTAAAGAAACAAAAAACTTCAATGACTAATAAAAAGGAAGAAGTTAAAGGAAAAAAAGAGGAAGTGTTACCCTCTACAGCGAATAGCCTTGCCTATCAAGCCCTGTACCAAAATGGTCTAATGCAGGTAAAAGAAGATTATTTCTCACAAAGCTACTTACTTGGGGACGTCAATTACCAAACTGTTGGTTTAGAAGATAAGGGCGCAATCATTGAGAAGTATTCTGATTTGATTAACTCTTTAGATGACCAAACCAACTTCCAATTGACCATCTTTAATAAAAGATTGAATTTAGAAAAGTTTAGACAGAGTGTTCTGTATGAGGAAAAAGAAGATGGATACGATACCTATCGTAAAGAATTGAATCGGATGATGAATCAGAATTTAGACAGTGGTGAAAATAACTTTTCAGCTGTGAAACTGATTACCTTTGGTAGAAAGGATTCTAATCCCAAACAAGCCTATCGTTCCCTGTCCCAAATAGGAGAATATTTCAAGAGTGGTTTCTCAGAAATTGATGCTCGCTTTGAATCCTTGGTTGGAGAAAACCGTGTGAACTTGTTGGCAGATATGCTAAGAGGAGAACACCATCTTCCGTTTTCTTACCGTGATTTAACGAGATCGGGTCAGACAACTCGTCACTTTATAGCTCCTAACCTCTTGGATTTTAAAAACAAGAATTACCTACAAATCAATGACCGCTTATTGCAGATTGTCTATGTCAGAGACTACGGTATGGAATTAGGAGATCAGTTTATCAGAGACCTCATGCAAGGAGATTTGGAATTGATTGTGAGCCTCCATGCACAAAGTTCGACCAAGGCAGATGCCATGAAGAAACTACGAACGAAGAAAACCTTGATGGAATCCCAAAAGATAGGAGAACAACAAAAACTAGCTCGTACAGGTATCTATTTGGAAAAAGTAGGCCATGTTTTAGAAAGCAATATTGATGAGGCTGAAGAACTCTTAAAAACCATGACCGAGACAGGAGATAAACTGTTTCAAACAGTCTTCTTAATTGGTGTCTTTGGTCAGGATGAAGAAGAACTCAAACAAGCCCTAGACACGATCCAACAAGTGGCCGGCTCAAATGACCTAATGATTGATAAACTTCCATATATGCAAGAAGCAGCTTTTAATAGTTTGCTGCCATTTGGTTGTGATTTTTTAGAGGGAGTATCACGTAGTTTATTAACATCTAATGTAGCAGTGAACTCTCCATGGACTTCAGTAGATTTACAAGACCGTAGTGGGAAATATTACGGTATCAATCAAATCTCAAGCAATATTATTACCATTGATCGCAGCCTATTAAATACACCGTCTGGTCTGATTTTAGGAACATCTGGAGCTGGGAAAGGGATGGCAACCAAGCATGAAATTATCACGACCAAAATCAAGGAATCTGGTGAAAATACTGAAATTATCATCGTGGATCCAGAAGCAGAATACAGTGTCATTGGACGAGCTTTTGGGGGAGAAATGATTGATATTGCTCCCGATTCCCAAACTTATCTCAATGTCCTTGACTTGTCTGAGGAAAATATGGATGAAGATCCTGTAAAGGTAAAATCAGAATTTCTTTTATCCTTTATCGGCAAATTATTGGATAGGAAAATGGATGGGAGAGAAAAATCGATTATCGACCGAGTTACCAGACTCACTTATCAGTCATTTAAAGAGCCTTCTTTGGAAGAATGGGTTTTTGTCTTGAGTCAACAGCCAGAAGAAGAAGCGCAGAATTTGGCACTTGATATGGAACTGTATGTCGAAGGTTCTCTTGATATTTTTTCTCATAAGACCAATATTCAGACAGGATCTAATTTCTTGATTTATAACGTTAAGAAGTTAGGAGATGAGCTGAAACAAATCGCTCTTATGGTAGTGTTTGATCAGATATGGAATCGTGTTGTTCGGAACCAAAAATTAGGGAAGAAGACCTGGATTTATTTTGATGAAATGCAGCTTCTCTTATTAGATAAATATGCCAGTGATTTCTTCTTTAAATTGTGGAGTCGTGTCAGAAAATATGGAGCCAGTCCGACTGGAATAACTCAAAACGTCGAAACCTTATTGTTAGATCCAAATGGTAGACGGATTATTGCAAATAGTGAGTTTATGATTCTCCTCAAGCAAGCAAAAAATGACCGAGAAGAACTGGTTCAACTCTTAGGCTTGTCAAAAGAACTTGAAAAATATCTAGTCAATCCAGAAAAAGGGGCAGGACTAATAAAAGCAGGTTCAGTTGTTGTTCCCTTTAAAAATAAGATTCCTCAAGGTACTCAATTGTTTGATATTATGAGTACGGATCCTGATAAAATGGCTTCTAACTAAGGGGAAGGTAAATGAAGGATAAGAGAGAAATCATACGTGCCCGAAAGGCATTTAGAAGAAGTCTAAAAGATGAGAAGAAATTCTTGAAACAAGGTAAGAAGGAGGTGAGGAAACAGAAAAAAGATTCCGCTGTACTGGATGAAAAAGCATGGAAAAAAGAGATAAAAGAAAAGCTAGAGGAGATGAGAGAAGCTTCAAAGGAGAGAGTAAAACAAGCAAATGAAGACTACAATCATATTCTTCAAAATAGTCCTCCATCTCTGTTGAATCGCAAAGAATTAAAAGACAGACGGTTGCCTCATGCTAGGAAACGATTGAAAATAGCTAAGGAGCAATTTAGAGAAGCCAAGGTAGAAGCAAAAGAAGAAAGAAAAGAGAGTCGTAAAGAAAGAAAAACCAATCAAAAATTTCTCTACGGTCAGGAATCGAAACATAAATCTAATTTTTTCTTTCAAGGGAAGAGGTTAGAAGAATTAAAAGCTAAGAAAGAAGTCAAGGCCGCAAAAGAGAATCTAAAATCTACTAAACAAGCCTATAAGTCCAAAAAAGTCAGTAGGAAAGCCAAAACTTTTCTTTATGTCCTTGGACGTGAAGGTGGAGAGTTAGCTTCAGAAAATGAAGATTTAGAAGGCTATCGCACACTTCAAGAGACAATTAGAAAAGGGAAACGCTACAGTCGGCTTTCTTATAATCTTGGAAAAGCTAGTGTCAAAACAGGACAAGCAACAGGTCGTTTTACCAAGAAAAGACTGACCAACACAAAAGAGCGATACCATCATTTTAAGGATGGAAAAGGATGGAAACTAGCGAAAGATAACCCAAGTTCCTTTAAGAATCGGTTTCGAAAATTAAAGAAACAAGGTCTTACAAGTGTCCGAAATATCTATCAGAAACTAAAAGCAGCCTTTTCCTTCTTTACATTTGCGGCTGGGAATCCTGTAACCTGGATAGTTGGAGGAGTCATTTTTCTCCTCATACTGATGATGAGCTTCTTTTTAGGATTTTCATCTGCTAGTTTGATTCAACAAGATGAATTTGAATTGACTAAAGCTTATATCCACCTAACTTGGGAAGATGCAGAACATACTCGCACAAATGACAAAGGAATTACTTATTACACAAAAGTTGATGATGTGATGGGGTATATGAACTTTAAATTCCATGACTATGAGTTACACAAACCAGTTCACTTATTTAGTTCAGAAACTTACAAGGATTATCTATCTACTTTGTGGCATGATTTAAACGATGGGGAAGATTTGAAATCCATGCAAGACCTCTATGAAACTCCTAAGTATAAACTATCGAAAGACGATCAAGAGGAAATGAAGGAACTAAAAGAAGAAGGTGTCTATGCTTCCATGCAGGAATTAGACAATCCATTTGAGGGACAAAGCAACGAAGATAGTCTAACCATGACTTATCGTTACGGATACTATGATTTAGACGGGAAACCTACTCTTCAGGAGTACATTCTACTAGAAGCTAAGGCTCACCAAACAATTGTCGCACCAATGGATGGAGTTGTATCTCTAGATGGCGACAATGTTATTCTCACTAACGGAAAAGGAGAGAATGAGAGTCGATTGACCTTGTATTCTATTCATAATGGCCGAGCGATTGAGGGGACAAGAGTCCTAACGGGTGATATTATTGGTGAAACACCAGACGATACAGGTTTGAAAGTTTCCTATCAAAAGTATAAGAACAAGAAAGAAAAATTGGTGTATGTCAATCCGCAATTCTATTTTCCAAAGGTCATTCAACTTCAGACCACTATCTTACCTGCCATTGGTCAGTTTGGTGGGGATGAGTTTGAACGTGCAAAACATATTTATGAGTTTTTGAAATCTCAAGGGGCAAGTCCCCAAGCCATTGCGGCTATTTTAGGAAATTGGTCGGTAGAGTCTTCTATCAATCCTAAACGTGCTGAAGGAGATTATTTATCTCCTCCAGTTGGCGCTACCGATTCCTCATGGGATGATGAAAGCTGGTTAGCAATTGGAGGTCCAGCCATTTATGGAGGTGCTTATCCTAATATTCTTCATAGAGGTCTAGGTTTAGGGCAATGGACGGATACCGCAGATGGTTCAACACGTCATACAGCTTTATTGAATTATGCACATATCAAAAATAAGAAGTGGTATGATTTAGACCTCCAGCTTGACTTTATGCTTCATGGAGATAGTCCTTACTATCAAAGTTGGTTAAAGGATTTCTTTGGAAATACGGGCAGTGCAGCAAATCTCGCCCAACTCTTTCTCACCTATTGGGAAGGAAATTCTGGTGACAAACTACTGGAAAGACAAACCAGAGCAACGGAATGGTATTACCAAATTGAAAAAGGCTTTAGCCAAACAAATGGAGGACAGGCAAAGAGTGATCCGCAATCCCTTGAAGGGGTTCGTGGGGACTTATATGATCATTCTGTTCCTGGTGGTGGAGATGGTATGGCCTATGCCTATGGACAATGTACATGGGGTGTTGCGGCTCGTATGAATCAATTAGGCTTAAAATTAAAAGGAAGTAATGGAGAGAAGATTTCAATCATTAATACCATGGGAAATGGTCAGGACTGGGTTGCGACAGCGTCAAGTCTTGGAGGTGAAACAGGCTCTACACCAAGAGCAGGTGCTATTGTTTCTTTTGTGGGAGGTACACATGGCACACCAGCAGACTATGGTCATGTGGCTTTTGTAGAGAAGGTCTATGATGATGGTTCTTTCCTTGTGTCTGAAACTAACTATGGTGGCAACCCTAACTACACCTTTAGAAAAATCTCGCAAGCAGATAGTGCAATCAGTTTTGCCTATACGACGAAATAGAAGGGTTTACACTTGAAATTATAACTATTTAAAGATACAATATGTCTATAAATGAGTGGTCGGCTCATGGTCAATCTGATAGTAATCTTGGACATAAGGGCCAAGCGGTGGCGGACACCAGAACAAAATCCGAAAGCAATCTTGGACGTAAGGGCCAAGCGGTGGCAGACACCAGAATAAACCGACTGACTAGGTGGCTTACAGGTTCTGTAAGTCATCTTTTTACTTTAATAATAGTGTTTTATCATTTTCAGGAGAACGTAGTTTTGGCTCGTTCTCTTTTTTGTTGTGATACTTCTTTCAAGGAATATTTGGTAGGATTGGAGTGAAAAAAGATTAACTAGGAAAGAAGGAAGTATATGGAAGCCATTTATCAACGTGATTCGGATCAAGATGGATTAACTGATGCTCAAGAATTGGCGCTAGGAACCAATCCTCTTAGCGCAGATTCTGATGGTGATGGTCGTTCAGATTTAGTGGAAGTAGAAGAAGGAAGCAATCCCTTAGAAAAGGATTTACAAGACATAGACCAAACAAGTATAACTGAACCGTCTTCAGTATTTATGGAAATGAAACAAAAGATTTCAGATATGATGGAGAGTCACTACAAGGAATTTATACAGGCTCTGATTAGTATTGAAACAGGGATTGAAAACCAACAAGACCTAGAAGACTTATATACTTACTACATGAGAACAGATGCCGTTTCTCTTTTGTCTAGTGATTTAGAAACCAGTCCTCAAGAGGTTGAAATGGAGATAGAGTTGTAGGGGAATCATGTGATTCTCCTATTTTCGTATAGATGAAAGGAGCGAGTATGGAAGTAATGCAATTATTGGCTATGTTTCGTGGAACAATTCCAAAAGATAGAGAGAAAATGGACCTATTTCTTCGTTATCAAGCGCAACATTTTGATGAGAAATGGCAGGACTTGGTAGAGAGTTTTTTGACTGAAGAGGGCAAGCTAGAAGAGATTCCTCACGTCTATTCTTTTCATCAAGATATTGTTTCTTTCCTAGAGGCCAGTTCCGAAAATCATGACCAAGATTTAGAAAGTTACACAAGAAGTTTTGGACAAGCAGGTCTAGATAAATTATCTCAATTAAGTAGTTGGGAGAAATACTTAGTTCTAGAAGTCGCAACCTATAACCTTTCCACTCGATTTTACATCCAATCTGAAAAAGAAAAGCTAGAACAACTAAGTGAGCTTATTTTTCATCAGAATCAGGATGTCAATTTGGTTAATGTCTATCGGGTTGCAAATAATCTATCTGACCGCATTAGTAGAGATATAGAGGAGTTTCTTCTAATGGTTGATTCCAAAGAACTAAAAAAAGAGGTTCTTGAGATTCATTTTGAAGAAAAAGAGGGAGATGTTCTAGCCTATTTGGGTTCTGAATTGATGGCTACTTTAGATACCTTTACAGATCTTGTCCATCATGAAGAAAACTACCAACAACTCCCACTGACACAAAAGCTGAAGATTATTACTCATTTTGATGATGTAAAGGCTATAAGAGAAAAGTCTAAGCAAGTAGAGGAATCCTTATCTCCTTCAACTGATATTGAACAGGAAATGGAAGAAACGAGCTCCTTTTCTAATGTCGATAAAATTGTAGAAGAAGCTTTGAGGGAATATCCAATTGGTTCACAAGTAAGTTATAAAGGACAAGTATTTCAGTTGGTTTCGATTGAAAATGCACACTTAAATGACTTAGTTCGATTAGAGTTATTCAATGATTCCAACCAGTTATTTGAAGAAAATCCTATCTTATACTTGAACAGTTTGGAAGAGATTGAACAAGTATTGTCTCTTTTAGAACTTGAAAAAGAAGATTCAGAGATTGAGATTGAATCATCAAGTGAAAGTCAGGAAATAGATTTGTTTTCCTATCTGGAAGAAGAAAATGAAAAGGAAAAAGATAAGGATAAGGAAACAGAAACGCTTATTTCAGATATAGAAGAGACGGCTGTCCCCGTTCAAGATTTTGTTTTTCCAGATGATTTAGAGGACTTTTACCCTAAGACAAATCGAGAAAAAATTGAAATGAATATCGCCGCAATTGATCTTGTTAAAAGATTAGAAAAAGAGGGACGACAAGCAAGTCCAGAAGAACAAGAACTACTAGCCAAGTATGTTGGATGGGGTGGTCTTGCCAATGAATTTTTTGATGAACTCAATCCAAAGTATGAATCAGAACGTTTAACTCTCAAGAGTTTAGTAAGTAAGTCAGAATACTCTACCATGAAACAAAGTTCTCTCACAGCCTATTATACAGACCCAATGATTATTCGCCAGATTTGGCAAAAATTAGTGGATGATGGTTTTGAAGGAGGAAGGATACTAGATCCTTCTATGGGGACTGGGAACTTCTTTGCGGCTATGCCTAGAAGTATACGAGAGAAATCAGAACTCTATGGGGTTGAATTAGACAGTGTGACAGGCGCAATTGCAAAACAACTCCACCCCAATACCCATATTGAAGTGCGAGGATTTGAAGAAGTTCCCTATCAAAATAATAGTTTTGATTTAGTCTTAACGAATGTTCCTTTTGGAAATTTTCGCATTGCCGATAAAAACTATGATAAACCTTACATGATTCACGACTACTTTGTCAAACACTCACTTGATTTAGTAAGAGACGGAGGACAAGTTTCGATTATCTCATCTATCGGGACAATGGATAAGCGGACAGATAATGTCTTACAAGAGATTAAAACCAACACTCATTTTTTAGGGGGAGTTCGTTTGCCGGACACGGCTTTTAAAAAGATTGCAGGTACTCGAGTGACCACAGACCTCCTCTTCTTTCAAAAGGATCAAGCAAAGAATCTTAATGAAGAGGAACTTGTTTTTAGTGGTTCTATTCTCTTTGAGGAGGATAAGCGTGTCTGGATCAATCCTTATTTTGATGGGAAATACAACACACAAGTTTTGGGTGAATATGAGGTACGTAATTTTAATGGAGGAACCCTCAATGTTAAGGGGGTATCAGAAACATTAGCTACTGATATTATGGAAGCATTAGAGAATGTAGAAGCACCTAAACAAATTGACAATTCTTTGAAAGCACCTGTTTTTATCCAAGAAGAAGTGGATAATTCTATCCCAAGTCGTATACGTGAGGACTTAGCGCTCTATTCTTTTGGATATGAGGGAAATCAAATTTATTACCGAGATACGCATGGCATTCGGAAAAGTACAAAAGTAGACGAAATTAGTTATTATGTAGATGAGAAGGGAGATTTTAAAGCTTGGGACAGTTCTTTATCTGAACATAAAATAGACCGATTCGTGCAACTCCATTTGACAGATGAGGAAGCACTAGATGTTTACAAGTCAGAAGAAGCGAGTAAAAGAGGGAAATATAAGGGACTGTTCAAAAAAACTGTCTTTTATGAAAGTCCCTTATCGGATAAGGATATTAGTCGCATTAAGGGCATGGTTGATTTGAGAGAGACCTATCAATCCTTAATTGAAATTCAACGTCATCCAGATTATAGTCGAACAGATTTTCAGGTATTACTTAGTAAACTCAATCATGACTATGACCGCTTTGTAGGTCAATTTGGATACTTGAATGCCTCAGTCAATCGGAATTTATTTGATAGTGACGATAAGTATTCCTTACTAGCAAGTTTAGAAGATGAATACATTGATTCTAAAAGTCAGAAAGTAAAATATAAAAAATCTTTAGCTTTTGAGAAAGCATTGGTTAGGCCGGAGAGGGTGATTACAAGAGTTTCAACAGCTCTAGATGCCTTAAACTCCAGTTTATCGGATGGTAGAGGGGTTGATTTAGACTATATGGTATCCATTTATCCCGAACATAGCCAAGCTGCTATTTTAGATGAGTTAGGTGACCAGATTTTAATGGATCCAGAAAGCTATTTAAGAGGGGAAAGAAAATATCTTTCTAAGAACCAGTTTTTGTCAGGAGATATTCTCAACAAGATAGAAGTAGTTCAACTGTTAGTAGAGGAAAACAACCAAGAATGTGATTGGAACCATGCTTTAGATTTGTTAGAATCTGTTCGTCCTCCACGGATTCATCTGGCAGATATTGAGTTTAAAATAGGGTCACGTTGGATTCCTCAATCCGTTTATGGTAAATTTGCCTTTGAATGTTTTACTAATCGTGAATTTGAATTGTCTTCGCCAGATGTTGAACAAGTCATTGAAGTGAATCCTGTTGATGGGCAGGTTCATTTAAGGACATCATTTGCTTATCGCTATCCAAGTGCCAAAGATAGTAGTCTTGGAGTCAGTGGGTCACGTTATGATACAGGAAGAAAGATTTTTGAGAATTTACTAAATTCAAACCAACCGACGATTACTATGACTGTTACGGAAGGAGAAAAGAAAAAGACCATCACAGATTTGGAAAAAACCTCTGTTCTAAGAGCAAAAGAGCAGCATTTACAAGAGCTCTTTCAAGAATTTGTCTCACGGTATCCAGAAGTCCAACAAGTCATTGAAGAAAGTTACAATCGTCTTTATAATCGAACGGTTAGTCGAGAGTATGACGGTAGCCATCTAGTCATTGATGGCTTGGCACAAAACATCAGTCTTCGTCCTCATCAAGAGAATGCCATTCAAAGAATCGTAGAAGAAAAAAGAGCCTTATTAGCTCATGAGGTAGGTTCAGGAAAGACCTTGACCATGCTTGGGGCTGGGTTTAAATTAAAGGAGTTGGGGATGGTTCATAAGCCCTTGTATGTAGTTCCCTCTAGTTTGTCTGCTCAGTTTGGCCAAGAAATCATGAAATTTTTCCCTACTAAAAAAGTCTTTGTGACTACTAAGAAAGATTTTGTGAAGGCGAGAAGAAAACAATTTGTGTCACGTATTATTACAGGAGATTACGATGCCATTGTCATTGGGGATTCTCAATTTGAAAAAATCCCTGTCAGTAAGGAAAGACAGATGAATTATATCGAGGATAAACTCAATGAACTACGAGAGATTAAAACACATTCTGAAAATAAGTATACCGTTAAAGAAGCAGAGCAATCAATAAGTGGTCTAGAGAAACAATTGGAAGAACTCCAACGTTTTAATCGTGATAGTTTTATTGATTTTGAGAACTTAGGAATTGATTTTCTCTTTGTGGATGAAGCACATCACTTTAAAAATATTCGTCCAATTACTGGACTTGGGAATGTAGCAGGGATTACCAATACAACCTCTAAGAAGAACGTGGATATGGAAATGAAGGTTCGACAGATTCAGGAAGAGCATGATTTTAAAAACATTGTCTTTGCGACAGGAACACCTGTTTCCAATTCTATTAGTGAGTTGTATACTATGATGAACTACATTCAACCAGACATCTTAAAACGCTATCAAGTTGATTATTTTGACTCTTGGGTCGGTGCTTTTGGTGAAATTCAAAACTCTATGGAATTAGCTCCTACAGGGGATAAGTACCAACCTAAGAAACGATTTAAAAAGTTTGTCAATCTACCTGAGTTGATAAAAATCTATAAAGAAACAGCTGACATTCAAACACAAGATATGTTGGATTTACCTGTTCCAGAAGCTCATATTATCCCTATTGAGAGTGAATTAACTGAAAACCAAAAACTCTATCTAGAAGAATTGGTTATGCGTTCAGATGCGGTTAAATGTGGAACAGTTGATCCGAGCCAGGATAACATGTTAAAAATTACGGGTGAGGCACGGAAACTAGCTATTGATATGCGTTTATTGGACTCTAGCTATAGTCTAGCAGACAATCATAAACTGCTTCAGGTAGTGGATAATGTTGAAAGAATTTATCGTGAGGGAATGGAAAATAAGGCTACTCAGATGATTTTTTCAGATATTGGAACACCTAAGAAAAAGGACAATGGCTTTGATGTTTATTCTGAGATTAAGGCTTTATTGATTGATAGAGGAATCCCTAGTAAGGAAATTGCCTTTGTACATGATGCCAATAGTGATGAAAAGAAGAATAGCTTGTCTCGAAAGGTCAATGCAGGAGAGGTGCGGATTCTCCTTGCCTCAACTGAAAAAGGAGGAACAGGTTTAAATGTTCAGAGCAAGATGAAAGCAGTTCATCACCTGGATGTACCGTGGAGACCAAGTGACATTCAGCAACGCAATGGACGTATTATCCGACAGGGAAATGAAAACAAGGAAGTGGATATTTACCATTACATTACCAAAGGTTCATTTGATAATTATCTATGGGCAACTCAGGAGAACAAACTCCGTTATATTAAGCAGATTATGACTTCTAAGGAGCCTATTCGTGCTGCAGAAGACATTGATGAGCAGACCATGACAGCTTCTGATTTTAAGGCACTAGCAACAGGTAATCCTTATCTCAAATATAAGATGGAACTAGAGAATGATCTAACTCTATTAGAAAATCAAAGACGCGCCTTTCAACGCAGCAAGGATCACTATCGTCATACAATCTCTTATTGTGAAGAAAATATACCTATTCTTGAGAAACGATTAAGCAAGTATGAAGGCGATATTAAACAGTCTGAAATGTCGAAAGACCAGGCATTTTCTATGACGGTAGGTAAACAAACTTTTGAGCAACGAGCTGAAGCAGGTGAATCCCTACACCGTTTTATCCGTCATAATCAAGCTGACAGCAAAGAATTTCGAACCCTAGCAAGCTATAGAGGATTTGACATTAAAATGCTTAGTCTTCCAATAAATCAGCCTCTTCCTGAAACCTTCTCTGTTAAGATTGTAGGAGAAAATCAGTATTCTGTCAGTTTAGATTTGTATTCTCCTTTGGGGACAATTCAAAGGCTCCAACATACGATTGATCACATTAAAGAGGACCAAGTGAAAACACAGAACTTATTGGATGAATTACAGGATAAATTGACTACTGCTAAGGTAGAAATTGAGAAAAATTTTCCAAAGGAAGAGGATTATCAAACTAAAAAGGCCGAATACGATGTACTCGCGCCATTGATTGAAACAGAAACGGATTTAGATATTATTGATCAGGCCTTAAGACAATTCCACGAAAAAGGAAACGAAAAGCAGGAACAACTTTCTTTTGAATTGGATTAAAAAATAGATACAAATAGCGGACAAGAAATGAAAAGCGCGGTAAAATAAAGATAGAAAGAAACGAGGTAACGATTATGATGGAAGATGCCTATTATCAATTAGAAGAGGCTTTGGTACAGGGATTTCAAACACCTGAAGAATACCAAGCCTATAAGGAGTTAAAGGAACATTATGAGGAAGTGACAGGCGATTACAGTTTTTCCAAACGAGAACTCACTAGCCAATTGGAAATCACTCTTCAAAATCATCGAGGTGTGGACTTTGAAGAACATGAAAAGGAGGAGTATTTGGACTTAGTTCAAAAATTAGAAGAGTTTGATTCCTCTCTTGCCACCCATTATCGTCAATTGATTGATTAGGAAGGAGAAAGTCATGAATGATTTACTCCTTATCCCAGTAATTTTTTTAGCAGTAGGAGGAATTCTCATTCTTTTATGGAGACTCTTTCTTATTGCCAGTGGACTTTTCCTTATTGGTTTTATCAGTTTTCTTATTTTCGTGGAGGTCTATGGAATTTATTTGTTCTTTACTGAACCGACTTTATACTTTGATGATATCAGACAACATGGTTTAACTAGTTTTACGTCTGTGTACCTTTTCATCAATCTGATGTTGGTTCTAGGATTCAGTTGGCGTTTCATAAACTCCAAAACTAAGGAAAGTATGTAAACTTGTTAGATGGTTAAAAAACTTTATCTGAATCTAAATTCGGATAGGGTTTTTTATTTGCCTTGATTCTTTCATATACATCATAGCTAAATTGGAGTAATAATTTATGAAAATCATTATCCTCACTATTATTACTTGTATTTATGGCTTGTTTATGGCGTTCAATATGAGAAAGAGCTCTTCTCAAATTTTCTTCTTTTAATTTGTTCATATTTATATTATAAACTGAAGACAGCTAATTTTGATATTTTTCTCTGAACTGTACGATTTTGCGCCTGAAATGTAGGAATCACCTTTCGTTGTGGTGTGATAAAACTTACAAGTTCTTTTTGTTATTCTTGACCTAGTTTTTATAGAAAGAAGGTCTAAGATGTTAAATAAAGTCAAAACTAAAGCCTTAATTAGTGTTGGAGCAGTGGCTGCAACTAGCTTTATTCTCATGATGGGATATACTGCTGGTCAACATTCTACTGCTAAACAAAGTCGCAAAGAAATCGAATTGGCTGCAGCTAAACTTGTAGAGGACAAACAAGCAGAAGATAAAGCAAGTATTTTGTCATCGGATACTGTAAAAGAATTTTTGACACAGTACTATACGAAAGAAAAACTAGGGGAAAATAATACACGTATTCAACCTTATATGACTGAATCAGCTTATTCTCAAGAATTGTCAAGTCAAAATGATGCCATGAACCAAGTGTATAAGGATTATATTTTGGATTATCATTTTGAAAAAGCAGATATCTTTGTCAATCAGACTACGAATCAAGCTATTGCCATGGTGTCTTATAATGTAACCTATGTATCTGATTTAAAGAATGCCAACCAATCAAAGACCAATCAGACAGAAACCAGAACGGTTAAGTTGTCTTATTCGAAACTACCAGGTAAGTTATTGGTCAATCAAGTACAGGTTTGGAAATCTGGGTTAGATGATTTAGATAAGGCAACTCCTAAAACTTTAGAAGAATCATCATCTATTCCATCACTGCCAAATACTACGACAAAATGATGATGTTGCATGGAAATAGAAGAATGTAAGCAAATTTCAATTCTTGATGTAGCCAATCGTTTAGGTATCTCCGTTAAACAAGTTTCGAACAGTGTCTATGAGCATTCTGAACACGATTCATTCCGAATTTTTTCTACTACCAATACTTTTAAATGGTTTTCAAGAGATATTCAAGGTGATGTCATTGATTTTGTTCGACTTGTTAAGGGAATTTCTTTTAAAGAAGCTCTAGCTTTTCTTTCTGAAGAACCTTTTCAAAAAGAAGCTGTTCAAGAAAAAAGAGAGAGACCATTTTATTATCCTTTAAAGAGAGTAGAAGATTCTAACTGTAGTCTGGCCAAATATTACTTAACAGAATGTAGAGGAATTTCAGAAGAAATCGTACAAAGGATGATTCAACAGGGTTTAATAGCACAAGCCAGCTGGAAAACAAATGAAACAGTTGAACCTGTTATTGTTTTTAAAAGCTTTAATCATCGTCACAAGCTGCAGGCAGCAAGCTTACAAGGTATTTATAAGAATCACTCTCTTCCAAGAGAGAGGTTAAAAACGATTCTAAAAGGAAGCCATGGACATGTTGGAATATCCTTTGACATTGGTAAACCAAATAGACTGGTCTTTTGTGAATCGTTCGTCGACTTGATGAGCTATTACGAACTTCATCAACAAAGTCTATCAGATGTTCGCTTGGTATCTATGGAGGGATTAAAAAGGTCTGTTGTGGCTTATCAAACTTTACGACTGATAGCTGAAGAAAATAAGAAGTTGGAATTCTTAGATACAGTAACACCTTCAAAGTTATTGCCTTTGATCAATACAATTCGTGATACCACCAGCTATTTTGATAATCATCCTGATTTATTGACACTTGCGGTAGATTGTGATGATGCAGGAAAAGATTTTTCCGATAAGTTATTTCAAGCTGGATTGCCTGTTTTACTGGATTTACCTGATAATGAATCTGGGAAAGAAAAAATAGATTGGAATGATGTCCTTAGAGAAAAGAAATCAGATTTACAATTGATACTTGAGACTGCAAAAGAGACATTGAGGAATCAACCAGTAAGACAAACCTCTCAATGTTTAGAATTGTGATAACAAAATCAAGATGTTTTAGCTAATATTAGAATGAAGGAGGATCGTATATGACCATAATCGAACGCTTAGAAGAAAAGGTCACTAGGCAAGAAAGCAAGGTAGCAAGAGAGACAGAAAAACTAGCTGCTTACAAAGAGCAACTGGAGACAGCGATGTTTGCGACGTTCAAAAGGCGTCAAAGTATTAGTCACATGAGTTTTGAAGAAGCTCTTGACCATGCCTTTGGTAAAGAAAGACAATTCGATGATTCTGAATTTAGAAAGGATGAAATGAGTGAATGACAAAAGATTGGAATTTTAATCAACCATTAGAAAGTAAATCAGAAAATCAAGAAGATCCAGATAAAATTGCGGCCTTATTTGGAAATCATCAAGGAGGTAATGATGTAAATTATGAAGCAGCTTTTCAAAAGCGCAAACAAGCACCTGTGACGGAATCAAATTCTAGTTCTAAACCCAAAGTTACAGAGGTTAGAACAGGAAAAGAGACAGATATCACTACAAGTTATCAGCAACATCTTAAAAGACTTATTGCGGATAACAATAGCGATATAGAAAGTAGTCAAAAGAAAATTGAAGAGCTACATACGTTGATTGACACAAAGAATAAAGATAATAAGAAATTGCAGTCAATTTATGATGCGATTTCCGAATTACACTAAGCAGTCCTGATAGGCTGCTTTTTTTGAGAGGTTATAGATGTTTACAACATTTTTTAAGAAAAACCAAGACAATGGTGATATATTTAAGAAACTAATTCATAGACTATCTGATATGTCTGTCCAAGATCTTGAAAAAATAGACCGACTGCTAGATATCATTTTCACTCCAGATCAAGGATCAGAACAACTAAAAACAGAAGCAACTTACAGAGAAGAAACTTTGGACGACACATTAAAGGAAGCTAAGAATCAACTTCATAAGGAACAATTGGAGAAGAATTTAGAGAGGTTTAGGAAAAATAGTCAATAACGCACCAAAATTGGTGCGTTATGCTTTTTTATGCTATAATTGAATTATAAAAATAAAGGAGTTTGCCATGATTGGAAAGAACATAAAATCCTTACGTAAAACACATGATTTAACACAACCCGAATTTGCACGGATTGTAGGTATTTCACGAAATAGTCTGAGTCGTTATGAAAATGGAACGAGTTCAGTCTCTACGGAACTAATAGACATCATTTGTCAGAAGTTTAATGTATCTTATGTCGATATTGTAGGAGAAGATAAAATGCTTAATCCTGTTGAAGATTATGAATTGACTTTAAAAATTGAAATTGTGAAGGAAAGAGGTGCTAATCTATTATCACGACTCTATCGTTATCAAGATAGTCAGGGAATTAGCATTGATGATGAATCTAATCCTTGGATTTTAATGAGTGACGATCTATCTGACTTGATTCATACGAATATCTATTTAGTAGAAACTTTTGATGAAATAGAGAGGTATAGCGGCTATTTGGATGGAATTGAACGTATGTTAGAGATATCTGAAAAACGGATGGTAGCCTAATGGGAATCCAAGATTATACTGATAGTGAATTCAAACATGCTCTAGCACGGAATCTTCGTTCACTGACAAGAGGAAAAAAGTCCAATAAGCAACCTATAGCGATTTTGCTTGGAGGGCAAAGTGGTGCCGGTAAGACTACAATTCATCGTATTAAACAGAAAGAATTTCAAGGAAATATTGTTATCATAGATGGTGATAGTTTTCGTTCTCAGCATCCACGCTATATAGAACTGCAGCAAGAATATGGCAAAGATAGTGTAGAATACACCAAAGATTTTGCAGGTAAAATGGTAGAGTCTTTAGTAACAGAATTGAGTCATTTGGGATACAATCTTTTGATAGAGGGAACTTTACGAACGATTGATGTTCCAAAGAAAACAGCACAACTCTTGAAAAGTAGGGGATATGAAGTACAATTAGCCTTGATTGCGACAAAGCCTAAGCTGTCCTATCTGAGCACCCTTATCCGATACGAAGAACTATACGCTATCAATCCAAATCAAGCACGTGCAACTCCAAAAGAACATCATGATTTCATTGTAAATCATCTAGTTGATAATACACGGCAATTGGAAGAACTAGCTATCTTTGAAAGAATTCAAATTTACCAACGAGATAGAAGTTGTGTATATGATTCAAAAGATAATACAACTTCAGCAGCAACCGTTCTACATGATTTACTATTTGGAGAATGGAATCAAGTTGAGAAAGAGATGCTTAAATCTGGAGAAGAAAAATTGAAAGATTTAACTAATCGAAATGGTTTGTAGAGTTAGATTTTTAAAATAAAGTCTATTGGATCGTTAATTAAAAAATAACGATCCTTTTTTATATTCTCTATTTTCTTCTTCATATTTTTTCAAAAGTTTTAGCATTTTTCAGTGATGATTTCTTAACAATATAAGTACGAATAAAGCATAGTTTATGATTAATTTAAATCTTGATGCTTATTAAACACTTGATTTTTTCAATTAGCTATGGTATTCTTTTTGTTAGTTAATAAACTTACAAAGGAGAAAATATGTTTTCACCTACTAAATTAAAAGAAAAAAGAGAAAGCCAGGGCTTGTCTCAATCTCAACTTGCCTCTAGTTTGGGAATTAGTAGAGCTTCGTACTTTAATTGGGAATCAGGTAAAACAAAACCGAATCAAAATAATCTAAGCAAATTGAGTGAGATTTTGAATGTAGACCCTCGATATTTTGAATCAGAGTATGAAATAGTAGAAACCTATCTCAAGCTAACTAAAAAGAATCAAAAAGCAACACTTCATTATGCTACAGAACTGTTGAACAAACAGAATGCGAAGGTTGTAGAAATTCCTGAGCGTTTTGCTTATAAAGTTTACGAAAAATTATCAGCTGGTACAGGAACAGCTTATTTTGATGATGGTAATTACGATACAGTTTATTTTAATCATCAATTTGATTATGACTTCGCATCATGGGTGTTTGGTAATTCAATGGAACCGACATATGAAAATGGTTCTGTAGCCCTTATTAAGCAAACGGGATTTGATTATGACGGGGCTATCTATGCCATAGATTGGGATGGTCAAACCTATATTAAGAAAGTGTATCGTGAAGAAAATGGGCTTCGTTTAGTTTCACTCAATCGGAACTATTCAGATAAGTTTGCGCCTTATGATGAGAATCCTCGCATTATAGGGAAAATAGTTGGGAACTTTATGCCTTTAGAGGACTAAGTATGAGTTGGTTTGATTATAGTCTCGAACCTAAAAGTGACATTGCCTTTATTGATATGAAATCTTTTTACGCAAGCGTAGAATGTGTAGATAGAGGATTACACCCACTTAAGACTTCGCTTTGTGTTATGAGTCGTGCAGATAATTCTGCGGGTTTAATTCTTGCTTCCTCTCCTATGTTTAAAAAGGTCTTTGGAAAATCAAACGTTGGACGTTCCTATGATTTACCATTTGATGTAAAAACTAGGAAGTTCTCTTACTATAATGCTAAGAAGCAAGGTTTACCGACAACGATAGATTATGTTCGTTATATTGAGGAATGGGCAAAATCAACCGTGATTGTTCCTCCGAGAATGGATATTTATATAGCAGTCAATATGGAAATTCAAAAAATCTTTCAAGATTTTGCGGCACCAGGCGATATTTATCCTTACTCAATTGATGAAGGATTTATTGATTTAACAAGTTCGTTAAATTATTTTGTGCCAGATAAAAGTATTAGTCGGAAAGATAAATTAGATATTATCTCGGCCACTATTCAAAAAAAGATTTGGAGAAAAACAGGAATTTATTCAACGGTAGGTATGTCTAATGCCAATCCTTTATTAGCTAAGTTAGCACTAGATAATGAGGCTAAAAAAAATCCGACAATGAGAGCTAATTGGTCCTATGAGGATGTAGAAAAGAAAGTATGGGCTATTCCTAAAATGACAGATTTCTGGGGAATTGGAAATCGAATGGAGAAGAGATTACATAATCTAAGTATCTTTTCGATTAAAGAATTGGCACAGGCTAATCCAGACTTGATTAAAAAAGAGCTTGGGATTATGGGACTAGAGTTATGGTTTCACGCTAATGGTATTGACGAAAGTAATGTTCATAAACCTTATAAGCCGAAGTCAAAAGGGATAGGGAACTCACAAGTTTTACCTAGAGATTATGTCAAACAAAGAGATATTGAAATTATACTTCGTGAAATGGCAGAACAAGTAGCGGTTAGATTGAGAAGAGCTGGTAAAAAAGCAACAGTAGTTTATATACACTTAGGTTATTCGAAAGTGGAACAGAAACGATCTATTCATACTCAAATGAAGATTGAACCGACCAATCAAACAGCACTACTGACAAACTACGTTTTAAAGTTACTTCACACTAAATATACTTCAGGGGCTATCAGGAATGTTGCAGTTAACTATTCTGGTTTAGTAGATGAATCCTTTGGATTGATTTCATTATTTGATGATATTGAGAAAATAGAAAAAGAAGAAAGACTCCAGTCCGCAATTGATGCTATTCGAACAGAATTTGGTTTTACTTCACTATTGAAAGGAAATGCTCTGGATCAGGCTTCTAGAACCATTTCTAGAAGCAAACTCATTGGTGGTCATTCAGCTGGAGGGTTAGATGGACTAAAATGATGAATCGTTCTTATTTGCCTTTTGTGTCTGCAAGAGAGTATCAAGATCGTGGAATGGCTAAGTGGATGGGATTCTTTTTATCAGAGCATTCAAGTTCTCTTTGGGAAGAAAAAAATAAAGAAGATGTCTCAATTACTTTATCAATGGAAGAGAAAGTTTTACTTGTTAGTCAGCTTTACACCAATGCATTCCCTGCAACGTTTGTTTGTAAGTTTTCCAATCAAAGAAAGGTAGTATCGGGTGTTGTGAAAGAGATTGGAAAAGAGTTTATATCTATAAAATCAGACACTGGTTTTCTTCGATTAGAATGGTCAGATATACTCGATATCCAGATAGAAGGTGAGGAATTACATGAATCGTAAAGAATTATATGATGATAAATTGCAGCTGGACTATTTTTCTGATTCTTATTTAAGGTTTGAGTCAGATTTTTATAAGTATTCTGCTTTAGACATACCATTAACATTTATTACCGATGATATTTTACGTACAATGGCTATGTCTCAAAAACATTATTTTAAACTAAACAAAAGTAAATCTTTAGACTGTCGGGACCATTACTTTGTTTTTTCTATCAAGATGAATAAAGATAGTAGTGGGATTAGGCAGTATGAATATCAGAGACATTGCTTTAGTTTATGAAAATTATTGAACAATTGAAAACAAAAATCAATAGATAAAATTAAAGATTAATAAAATAATTTTAATTGTGAAACAAGAAATATAGTAGTTGAATAAATAAATTAAAAAATATCACGACTGTTTTAATACTATAATTAAAAACTATATCATACTAATATTGACAACATCCAAAGAATAATAGGAGGTGATGAATTAACTATTTCGTTTGACATGATTATAAAGGAAAAATTAGGACTCCAAGTAATTCTATAACAATACTGGAGGCTGGGTAAAACTCAATTTAAAGAGAAAATGAAGTAAATCTTTCCACAAGAATGCATATTATTAAGGTTTTAGATACCTGATAATATGCGTTTTTTGATTTTAAAGACTTTTTACCAATCGTTCTTTTTATGTGACTATTAGTCCGTCTCGCTCCGCTAGGTGTGAGACGGACTAATAGTCACATAGTGAAAGCCAGCGTCTTAAGACGCTAGCTGGTAATCTGAACTTATAGCTCTGGTACAGACCACCTGTTTGATGGGTGGTCATGATTTTAAATTATAATTAAAAGATTACGACTTTTATTAAATAGAATTTAGTGATATTTTAGAAGATTTTATCTTTGAAACAATGAAACTATTATCTCAAACTAGAAATGCTTGGAATATTAATGGTGTATAGTTTGGATATATAATTCATTAGATGATTGCGTTTTCAAAAATATTGTCTTTTGTTGTGTTATTTCTTGACAATTCAAATTTTAAAATATATTATAAAGATAATGACAGCGGTGTCATTTTATCAATTTTAAGAAAAGTAATAATAAATTGTAAATAAATAAAAATATTGGAGGTCTTTATGAAACACATTTTTCATAATGAAGTATTTAGCATTCGTAAATTGAAAGTTGGAACATGCTCAGTTTTATTGGCTATTTCAATTTTGGGAAGCCAAAGTATTTTAGCTGATGAAGTTGGCACTACTACACCACAGATTGATACAAAAGAGATTTCTAATGTAACTACTAATGATTTAGGTTACTCTCAAAATATTTCTAATAATGATTCTATTGGAAGTATCGATACTAATTCATCTACTAATAATTTAGATAGTTTGTCAAGTGTTAATCGTGATAACTCTAAAGATACTATTCATTCTGATTCACAAGATAATAAAACAGTTGAATCTATAGAAAAATCTAATAATGAAAGTAAGAACAATAAAGAAGATATTGTAAATGATAGCACTATAAAAAAAGATTTTGAAAAAATTGCTTTAAATGTAAAAGATTATGGTGCAGTAGGCGATGGGGTTAATGATGACCGACAAGCAATTCAGGATACAATAGATGCAGCTGCTAAAGGATTAGGTGGAGGGAAAGTATATTTTCCTGAGGGGACTTATTTAGTTAAAGAGATTGTCTTTTTGAGAAGTCATACACACCTAGAAGTACATGAAAAAGCTACCATATTAAATGGTATCAATATCAAAAATCATCCTTCTATTGTATTCATGACAGGTTTATTTACGGATGATGGTGCGCAAGTAGAATGGGCCCCAACAGAAGATATTAGTTATTCTGGTGGTACTATTGATATGAACGGTGCTTTGAATGAAGAAGGAACTAAAGCAAAAAATCTACCACTTATAAATTCTTCAGGTGCATTTGCTATTGGGAATTCAAATAACGTAACTATAAAAAATGTAACATTCAAGGATAGTTATCAAGGGCATGCTATTCAAATTGCAGGTTCGAAAAATGTATTAGTCGATAATTCTCGTTTTCTTGGTCAAGCTTTACCTAAAACTATGAAAGATGGGCAAATTATAAGTAAGGAGAGTATTCAGATTGAACCATTAACTAGAAAAGGTTTTCCTTATGCTTTGAATGATGATGGGAAAAAATCTGAAAATGTTACTATTCAAAATTCATATTTTGGTAAAAGTGAAAAATCAGGTGAATTAGTAACTGCAATTGGGACACATTATCAAACTGCAACAACTGAAAATCCTTCAAATATTAAAATTCTAAATAATCATTTTGATAATATGATGTATGCGGGCGTTCGCTTTACAGGATTTACTGATATTTTAATAAAAGGAAATAGGTTTGATAAGAAAACTAAAGAGGAAAGTGAACACTATCGTGAAAATGGTGCTGCTTTAGTTAATGCTTATAGTTATAAAAATGTTAAAGACGTATTAGATCTGAATAAACATGTGACTATTACTGAAAATGTATTTAATATTGCTGATGCTAAAACAAAAGCAATACGTGTTGCAAAAGATAGTGCAGATTATCTTGGAAAAGTAACTGATATTACTGTAACAAAGAATATCATTCATAATAATTCGCAAAATACTGAACAGCCAAATATTGAATTATTAAGAGTCAGCAACAATTTGGTAGTATCTGATAATATCATCTCGGGAGGTAAAGACGGAATCGTAATTGAAGAATCCGCTGGAACTATCACTGTCCTAAATAATCAACTTTCCAATTTAACAGGAAATCATGTTTCTTTACTTAAAACTGATTTTAATGGGACCAGCTCAGACACAAATAATAGTGTCGGTGATTTTAATATTATAACTGAGAATGAAAGTTATAAAATCTTTTCGCAAAATTCAGGTAATCACTCAGACAACCACTCAGATAAGCATGTAGAGGAAATAAAACCTGTAGCTGAAAACAAAAATAATTTAGCTAATAATTACTCAGTAAATAGTGTAGATGATAAAATTGAAAAATCAAATCATAATTCAGGTAATGTAGTAACAGGAGAAATTTCACAAAAACAATATGACGTAACTAATGTTAGTGAAGTAGTTAAGACAAAAAATAATCAACATGCATTACCAAAAACTGGATTAAATAAAATGGTTGAGTTGCTTTTAACTATTATTGGAATTTGCCTTCTATTTGGACAATGGAGTTTAAAACGTCGTTATGAAGATAGATAGAATTTGCTCAATACAAGGTAGTGCTAAAGAGAACGAAGATAGCGTAGATTACAAAAATCAATATTTCTGGATTATAGATGGAGCAACAGATTTATTTAATTCAAAAGACTCTATAGGTTATTCAGTTTCGGAAGTATCTCATCTTATTTCTGAGTGTCTCAAGCAGTATTGTAACGATTCTTTATCATTGAAGAAAATTTTCGAGCTTGCTTTAGATGACGTTAGAAAAATAATAGAGATAGATAAGTGTGAGTTTGATGATTATTACCAGTTACCAACTTTTGCCTTTATTTTTGCGAAATTATCTGGTTTAAAATTAGAATACATAATGATTGGCGATTGTGTTATGATAGTCAACAATCAAGTGATTACAGATCATAGAGTAGATTGTCTTTTTGAGCAAGGAAAATTTGCAATCAAATCTAATGATGAAGCTGATAAAAAGACTATATTACAAAATATTAGGAAGCTAGCTAATAAACCAGATGGATATTGGATAGGTTCACTAGACAAAAGTAGTATAAATCATGTTATCAATGGTAGTTTGGAAGTAACTAGTAATCATATTGTTTTAATGACTGATGGTTTTTACGATTTTTATACTCAAAATTCAGGCTACAATTTTGGAGAGTTAATTGAAATGAGAAAAGAATCTACAAATATTGATCCTATTTATGGTAAAAAAGATGATGCAAGTATTTTGATAATTGATGTTTAAAATAATTTCATCATATGATGAACTATAAAGACAGTTATCTATACGAGTTCTTTATAGTGCAATTGATTATTGAGGTTAGATAATGTTGAGAAAGCATTTTGACAATGAAATTATTGAGTTGTCTAATAATCTAGAAGATATATGGATTTCTATAATAAAAAAATATGAAATTATATTTGATGACTTAACCGAAGTTCAAAAACAAAGTATTATAGATAATGATTTAGTTATTAATGAAGCAGTTGTTACAATAGATATGAAAGGTATTGAACTCATCTGTTTACAACATCCTGTTTCTGTTGATTTGAGAAGAATTATAACTATAGTAAAATTATCCACAGATATTGAACGTATTGGTGATCGAATCATTGAAATAGTTAAGAATTTAAAAAATATTCATACAATGCATGAATGGGGACCATTATTTTATGAAATGCTAAAAATACATTTTATTATAGGGGATCACTTAAAGAAAACTCTAACATGGTATAAGAATAGAAACTATGAACCTGACGTATATGACTATAATAAAAAATGTAAGTTGATATCTGGTCTATGTCAAAAACTAGGAGACAAAGTAGTAGAGAACTTTCTTATTGAATTCTCAAATGTTGATGAAGCTATTGTATTTTTAGAAGTTATTAATATTCTTGATAAGATATCCCATACAACACAATCTATTTATAAATGGTTAGATTATCAGGAAATTGGAGTATTATAGTTAAAGAGGAGTATATATGCAGACAATAGTAGATAATTTTGCTAATAAAATTATTGAATATGGAATTTATAAATCGATGGACCAAATATATATAAAAAATAGAATATTGGCTTTAATCGGTGAAGAAGGAACTGATAAGATTTCAAATGAGAGTGATCTTAAAAAATTAAAAGACAATTTAGTAGAAATAGCTTTAAAGAATGGTAAAATTGCTGATTTAGCTGAGGCAAAGGAATGTTTAGGTGCAGAGCTGATGAATTTTATCGTTCCATTACCAAGTCGCCTTAATGATATTTTTTGGAGTTCATATGATGTTTCGCCACAGGAAGCAGTTGAAGAGTTCTATCAGTTAAGTAAAGATAGCGACTATATTAAATTGTCAGCTATCGCTAAAAATATAGCTTTTCATACTGAAACTAATTATGGTTCACTTGAAATTACAATCAATTTATCAAAACCGGAAAAAGATCCGAAAACAATCGCGGCAGAGAAATTGGTAAAGTCATCTAATTATCCAAAATGTTTACTTTGTATGGAAAATGAAGGTTATCAGGGGAGAATAAATTATCCAGCACGTGCAAATCATAGAATTATTCGGTTGGAACTGGGAGACGAAGTATGGGGTTTCCAGTATTCCCCATACTCATATTTTAATGAGCATGCGATATTCTTGAATAGTCAACATGTACCAATGGCTATTACGTCCAAAACATTTGAACAATTATTGGAGATTGTTGATATTTTACCAGGGTATTTTGCTGGTTCAAATTCTGATCTTCCTATCTCAGGAGGTTCTATTCTTAGTCATAATCACTACCAGGGAGGAAAACATATTTTCCCAATGGAAAAAGCAAAATTTGAGAGAGAATTTCTTTTTAAAGACTTTGAGGATGTTAAAGCAGGTATTGTAAAATGGCCGATGTCAGTGATTAGGCTACAAGGTGAAAATAAAAATCGTTTGGTAGAATTAGCTACTAAAATCCTAAATATCTGGAGAGAATATTCAGATTTAGAAGTAGACATCATTGCTAAGACTGAAGATATTCCACACCATACGGTGACTCCTATTGCTCGTAAAGTGGATGGAAGATATGAATTGGATATTGTTCTGAGAGATAACCATACTACTAAACAATACCCAGATGGTGTTTACCACCCTCATCAAGATGTACAACATATTAAAAAGGAAAATATTGGGTTAATCGAAGTGATGGGACTTGCGATTTTACCACCTCGTTTGAAAACAGAGTTAGAAGAAGTTGAGAAATATCTTTTAGGAAAAGATAACGCAATTGCTGATTATCATTTAGAATGGGCCGTTCAATTGAAAGAAAAATATCCTGGACTTAAAGAGGAGGAGGTTCATAGCGTAGTTCAACATGAAGTAGGGCAAGTATTTGCGAGAGTTCTCGAAGATGCAGGTGTTTATAAGAATACTCAAACCGGACATGAAGCATTTATGAGATTTGTTAAATCGGTTGGAATTAATTAGGAGGAAGTAAAAATGGCAATATTGGTAACAGGCGGAGCTGGTTATATTGGTAGCCATACCGTAGTAGAATTACTAAATTTAGGTAAGGAAGTCGTTATTGTCGACAACCTTTCAAACTCAAGCATTTTAGTATTAGATCGTATTGAAGCAATTACAGGGCAACGTCCTGCGTTTTACGAATTAGATGTTTGTGATAAACAAGGATTGAGAAAAGTTTTTGAACAAGAATCTATTGAGGCTGCAATTCATTTTGCAGGATACAAAGCTGTCGGCGAATCCGTGCAAAAGCCTGTAATGTACTACGAAAATAATATTATGAGCACATTAGCTCTTGTTGAAGTGATGTCAGAGTTTAATGTTAAAAAGATTGTGTTTTCATCGAGTGCGACTGTATACGGCGTTCACAATCAGTCTCCCCTTATTGAGACGATGCCGACAAGTGCAACGAATCCGTATGGGTACACAAAAGTGATGCTTGAACAAATTTTAAAAGATGTTCATGTAGCAGATTCAGAGTGGAGTATTGCGTTGCTTCGTTATTTCAATCCGATTGGTGCTCATGAGTCGGGGTTGATTGGAGAAGATCCATCAGGAATTCCTAACAACTTAATGCCTTTTATTGCACAAGTAGCGGTAGGTAAGCGACCAGAGCTAAGTGTTTTTGGAGATGATTATGATACGGTAGATGGTACTGGTGTTCGCGATTATATCCATGTAGTGGATTTAGCGATAGGGCATATAAAAGCTTTAGAGAAAGTATCTGAAAAAACAGATGTTTATATTTATAACCTTGGTTCAGGAGAAGGCACAAGTGTATTACAACTTGTAAATACATTTGAAAGTGTCAATAAGGTTCCAATTCCTTATAAAATTGTTCCAAGACGATCAGGAGACGTTGCGACTTGTTATGCAAATGCGGATAAGGCGTATAAGGAATTAAATTGGAAGACTACAAAAACGGTCGAAGACATGTGTAGAGATACATGGAATTGGCAATCAAAAAATCCTAATGGATACAATAAATAATAAAGTTCGAGTAGTCTTGTAATATGTATATATTAAAAAAATTAAAAAAAAATAATGAAAGCGCTTGACAAAGTAAACGATTACATTGTATAATATAAATATGAATGACACCGATGTCAAAAAATAAAAAAGAAGGTCTTTTTATGAAAAACTTAACAAAAATTAAGTTCAAAGAGAACGGGGAATTTAATCATTTCCCGGGGAATACAGTTGTAGCAAATCTTTATACTAATTCAGATTTGATGGAAGTTGTTGATATCATTCAATCACGCTATAGAGAGTTACCATTTATAGATAAATTCACATTAACTCCAAGAGATTCTATTCATATGACTGTAATTGAATTGCTTTGCCATGAAAATCGTGAGCCAGAATTTTGGAGTAGCCATCTACCATTGGATACGCCATTACAAGAAATTCATGATTACTTTGCAAAACAACTAGAAATTTTCCCATTGCTAAACGAAGATATTCATATGCGTGTGACTGAAATGGGAAATCAAAACATTTTAGTAGAACCAGCCGATGAGAAATCAGCTAAACGATTAGAAGAAATTAGAACATATGTTTCTGAAAAAGCAGGTGTTCGATTCCCTAATCATGATCGCTATCAATTCCATATCTCAATTGGATATCTTCGAGTTCCATTAACTGAAGAAGAAAATGAAGAGTTTACTAAAGTGAAAAAGGAATTAACGGAAGTTCTGCTTGAAAAGATTCCTGTCATTACAGTAAATCGTATCGATTACACAGTATTTGAAGATATGAGACGTTTTGTTCCATATTGTGAAAAATTTTAAAATAAAATTATAATTAAAAATAAAAAGGAGATTTCATATGAAAAAATCTAAATTATTATCGTTTTTAGCTGCAGGGGTTGCGGTTACAACATTGGCAGCATGTTCAGGTGGTTCAACTAATTCATCAAATTCTTCGAGCGATACACCTCAATCAGAAGAAAAAGCTGACAAGAGCCAAGAATTAGTAATTTATTCTAACTCTGTTTCAAACGGACGTGGGGATTGGTTAACTGCTAAGGCTAAAGAAGCTGGTTTCAATATTAAAATGGTTGACATTCCAGGTGCTCAGTTGGCCGATCGTGTTATTGCTGAAAAAAATAATGCAGTAGCTGATATGGTATTTGGTATTGGAGCTGTTGATTCAAATAAAATTAGAGATCAAAAATTATTGGTACAGTACAAACCTAAATGGTTAGATAAAATTGACCAATCTCTATCAGATAAAGATAACTACTACAATCCTGTAATTGTTCAGCCATTGGTCTTGATTGGTGCTCCTGATGTTACTGAAATGCCTAAAGATTGGACTGAGTTAGGCAGCAAATATAAAGGTAAATATTCAATTTCTGGACTTTCAGGGGGAACAGGGCGTGCGATCTTGGCAAGTATCCTTGTTCGCTATCTCGATGATAAAGGAGAATTAGGCGTTTCTGAAAAAGGTTGGCAAGCAGCTAAAGAATATTTGGAAAATGCGTACACTCTTCAAAAGGGTGAAAGTTCAATTGTTAAAATGTTAGATAAGGATGACCCAATCCAGTACGGTATGATGTGGGGTTCTGGTGCATTAGTTGGACAAAAAGAACAAAATGTTGTATTTAAAGTAATGTCTCCTGAAATTGGTGTTCCGTTTGTAACTGAACAAACAATGATTTTGAATACTAGTAAGAAACAAGCTTTAGCTAAAGAATTTATTGATTGGTTTGGTCAAACAGAAATTCAAGTAGAGTACAGCAAAAACTTTGGTTCTATTCCTGCAAATACTGAGGCAGTGAAAGAGTTACCAGAAGCTACTAAGAAATTTGTTGATCAAGTGAAACCGCAAAGTATTGATTGGGAAGCTGTTGGAAAACATTTGGATGAATGGGTTGAAAAAGCTGAACTAGAATATGTAAAATAGGACATAAGTGTAAATTTTAAAATTCCAGGTCTCTCTAAAGTTTCTAAACCTACATGAGAAATTAAGAGAGACTTTTCATTTATAAGTAAAGGAAGTTAGTAATATGATTAAATTTGATAACATTCAAATTAAATACGGTGATTTTATCGCGATTGATAATCTAAATTTAGATATTAAGGAAGGAGAATTCTTTACCTTCCTTGGACCATCTGGATGCGGTAAATCAACAACTTTGAGAGCTTTGGTAGGTTTTTTAGACCCTTCATCTGGAAGCATTGAGGTTAATGGGAAAGATGTTACTCATATGGAGCCAGAAAAACGTGGAATCGGGATCGTATTCCAATCTTACGCACTATTTCCAACAATGACAGTTTTTGATAATATTGCATTCGGTCTAAAGGTTAAAAAAGTTGCTCCAGATGTTATTAAAGCCAAGGTTTCTGCAGTGGCTGCTAAAATTAAGATTTCAGATCAACAATTGCAACGTAACGTTTCAGAATTATCTGGAGGACAACAGCAGCGTGTAGCTTTAGCTCGTGCTCTTGTTCTGGAACCTAAAATCCTATGTTTGGATGAACCCTTGTCAAACCTAGATGCAAAATTACGTGTGGATTTGAGAAAAGAGTTGAAACGTCTTCAAAAAGAATTGGGAATTACGACTCTATATGTTACACATGACCAAGAGGAAGCGTTAACGCTATCTGATAGGATTGCTGTTTTTAATAATGGTTTTATTGAACAAGTGGGAACACCAGTAGAAATTTATCATAATTCTCAAACAGAATTTGTATGTGATTTCATTGGAGACATTAACGTACTTACAGATGAAACTGTTCACGGAATTCTTCTAAATAATGCTCATGTTCTTTTGGAAGATAAAAAAGGTTACATTCGTTTAGAAAAAGTTCGCTTCAAACGTGAAACGGATCAGGATTTTGTCTTAAAAGGTTCAATTATTGATGTGGAATTTTCAGGAGTTACAATTCACTATACTGTTCAGGTATCTGAAAATCAAATTCTTAATGTAACAAGTATCGATAGTCAGTCAGCTATTAGATCTGTCGGAGAAAGTGTGGAATTATTTATCACACCATCAGACGTTCTGCAATTTTAAGGAGGTGCAGTATGCGTCATAAATTAAATTGGAAAGATTGGCTCATTCGTTTAGGCTTAATCTGGTTCTTGGTAACTTTCATCATTTATCCAAACTTTGATTTAGTAGTTAATGTATTTGTGAAAGGTGGGGAGTTTTCACTTGATGTCGTACAACGAGCTCTTAAATCTCAACGTGCGATTCAGAGTATTATGAACAGTTTTAAGTTAGCATTCTCACTAATTATAACTGTTAATGTTGTTGGTGTACTTTGTGTATTGTTTACAGAATATTTTGATATTAAAGGAGCTAAAATATTAAAACTAGGATACATGACGTCACTAATCTACGGTGGAGTAGTTTTGGCTACTGGTTATAAATTCGTTTATGGACCATATGGAATGATTACCAAATTTTTACAAGGTATTATTCCATCTTTAGATCCTAACTGGTTTATTGGTTATGGTGCAGTTCTATTTATTATGACATTTTCTGGTACTGCTAATCACACCTTATTCCTAACTAATACAATTCGTAGTGTAGACTATCATACTATTGAAGCTGCACGTAATATGGGTGCAAAACCATTTACAGTGTTTAGAAAAGTAGTATTGCCAACTCTTATTCCTACTTTATTCGCTCTGACAATTATGGTTTTTCTAAGTGGGTTATCAGCAGTAGCAGCACCTATGATTGTTGGTGGGAAAGAATTCCAAACTATTAACCCAATGATCATAACATTTGCTGGAATGGGAAATTCTCGTGACTTAGCCGCCTTTCTAGCAATTATTTTGGGTGTTGCCACTACGATTTTGCTTACTATTATGAACAAGATCGAAAAAGGCGGAAATTATATTTCTATTTCTAAAACGAAAGCACCTTTGAAAAAACAAAAAATCACATCTAAACCATGGAATATCATTGCACATATTGTTGCTTATGCTTTGTTCACTGTTTTCATGTTACCATTGATTTTCATTGTATTGTATTCATTTACTGACCCAGTTGCAATACAGACAGGAAACTTATCATTATCAAACTTTACTTTAGATAATTATAAGTTATTCTTTAGTAATAGTGCTGCGTTCTCTCCATTCTTAGTCAGCTTTATATACTCTATTATTGCTGCAACTACTGCAACAGTTCTTGCTGTTGTGTTTGCGCGAGTAGTTCGTAAACATAAAGCTCGATTTGATTTCTTGTTCGAATACGGAGCTCTTCTTCCTTGGCTATTACCAAGTACACTTCTAGCAGTTAGTTTATTATTCACTTTCAACCAACCTCAACTTTTAGTCTTTAACCAGATTCTAGTTGGTAGTTTAGTAATTTTGCTAATCGCTTATATTGTTGTAAAAATTCCATTCTCTTATAGAATGGTACGTGCAATCTTATTTAGTGTTGATGATGAGATGGAGGATGCTGCTAGAAGTATGGGGGCTTCACCATTTTACACAATGATGAAGGTTATTATTCCTTTCATCTTGCCGGTTGTTCTCTCTGTTATCGCACTGAACTTTAACTCTTTATTGACCGATTTCGATTTATCTGTATTCCTTTATCATCCATTGGCTCAACCATTAGGTATTACGATTCGTTCTGCAGGTGATGAAACAGCAACATCTAACGCACAAGCTCTTGTATTCGTTTATACGATTATTCTAATGATTATTTCTGGAACTGTGTTATACTTCACACAGAGACCACGCGGTAAGAAAAGGAAATAGTAATGCAAACATCCAGCATAGGACTATCGAACATCGAAATTATAATTAGAGTCGTATTATCTTTGGTCATTGGAAGTATTATTGGCTTAGAAAGAGGAAGTAAATCTCAACCAGCAGGTATTCGTACACATAGTATTGTTTGTATGGCTGCTTGTTTAATTATGATGACTAATGAATTCGTATCTTATAAGTTTGGAACAGGAGATCCGACACGGTTAGGTGCTCAGGTTATATCTGGTGTTGGTTTTCTTGGAGCTGGAACAATTCTAATCACAGATAAAAAGAAGGTTACGGGTCTGACAACTGCAGCAGGAATCTGGGCTTCAGCAGGAATAGGTTTAGCTATTGGAGTAGGTTTTTATGAAGGTGCTCTGTTAGTAGCTATTTCTGTTTGGAGTGTGATTTCTATGTTTCAGCCTTTAAAAAAATACCTTCAAAGTCGTTCAAAAGTTATTGAATTATATATTGTAGTTAAATCTACTGAGGCATATAATCGAGTATTAGTTTATTGTGCAGAAAATGGAATTCGATTGAATGATTCAAGAACTGCTTTTGGAGATGTTAATTCTGAAAGAATTGAATATTTTGATGTTCCAGACAAAAGAATAGCATCATTTATGACTCTAGAACTTTCAGGTAAGTTTGAACATCTTAAACTGATGGAAGAAATAGCAAATATTGTTGGTGTTATTTATGTTGAAGAAGTTAGTTGATATAGAATAAACAAAGGGGCAGTTATTCTTGTCCCTTTGTTTTTTAGGTGATAATTGACTCAAAATTATTTGCAAAGTATAAGGATAAACATAAATGAAGGTATATAATATTAATTTTGACTGTGGAAGAATAACGTATTTTGAATATAATTCTTTAGTGCAAGTATATAGATTTCATTCTTTTTATGATATTTGTGAAATTGTATTTTCGGCTTCTTTACCTGCTGATGATATACTATCAAAAGTTATTGTTAAGGAAAAGATTATTCCGATCTTAGACTGCTATGTCCAAATGTTATTAGATACTTTTATAGTTTCAATGGATTTTACCGAAAATGATTTTTTATATTTTCGTGGTAAGTTATTTTCATACAAGTTTATCAGTTGTGAAGTAGAAAAAATAGTAAAGAATAAAAATTTTAATTGTCAATGTTATTTTTTTGAATCGGATGAATAGAGTATAAAATAGAAAATTTTGAAATTAAAGTTTTTGTTAAGATACATTAAAATATTTTTCTAAATTCTCTTGTTAAAAAAAGTAAATATTGTATAATAAAATTAGATAAATCATAAATGGAGGACTAAAGTGAAAAATTTAAACGATAAAAAGGTAACTATTTATGATATTGCGCATTTATCAGGTTTTTCTCCAAAAACTGTTTCACGTGTTATTAACGGTGGTGAAAAGGTAAGAGAAGAAACTTATCGAGCTATTCAAAAAGTCATTGATGAGTTGTCGTATGTTCCAAATGCATATGCAAAAAATTTGACTAAGAAAGAAACTACAAACATTTTGATTTCCGTTAAAAAGATTGATTCTTTTCCCTTGATTTGGTTTCAAACTTTACTAGATAGAGTTCTACAAACTTGTAAAGAGTTTGGTGTAAACGCTATTGTTGAATACTTTGGTGAAGAAGATACGATTAGGAATTCAATAATTTCAAGCACAGGAAGCTTAATAGATGGAGTAATAGTATTTTATGAAAGTAAAGACGATATTCGGATTAATTATTTACAGAAGAATAATATGCCTTTTATAGTTTTTGGAGAATCTCGAACACCTGATGTTGTTTATGTATCTAATAACAATTTTCAAGCCACTTATGATATGATGGAATTAGTAACAAAAGAGAGTATTAAAAGTATGTTGTTACTTATGGGAGGGGAATCTCTTGTTAATAAGGATCGTGAAAAAGGTGTTCGTACTTTTTTGACTGATAAAAATTATTTAATGGATTTGCAAGTTATTTATGGTTTAACTACAATTGATTCAGTTTATTCATATGCTATAAATAATTTATCTAATCAAAATCATCCGGATATGATATTTGTTTCTGGGGATGAGAAGGTTCAAGGGCTGATTCGTGCGTGCTATGAGAAGGGGATTACCATTCCTGATGATATTTCAATAATTGGATTCGATAATATTCCTATTTCGCAATATTATACTCCAGCTCTGTCTACTATTTCTCCTAATTATGCTATGTTAGCCCAAAAAATGATAGAAGGTGTTTTAGCAATCATTAACGGTGAAAATATAGAATCCGTTGAAATATCTTCAAAAATTATTAGAAGACAAAGCTTTTAATCGGTAGAAAATACCGATTTTTTATTTGATAAAATATTAAAATAGTAGTAGAATATAACTTATGACACCGATGTCATTTTAGAGTAGGAGGGATTAATGTCTACAATTTTTAATCATTCATTTAATAGTATTGTCGAGTTAAGGCATGTTATTTCAATATTAATCGCTTGTGCATGTGGGTGGGCAATTGGTTATGAGCGTAAGGCACGTAACAAGCAAGCAGGAGTCAAAACGCATATAATTGTTGCTTTAACTTCGGCTTTAATGATGATTCTTTCAAAAGAAGCATTTTTAGATACACCATCTTATGATACTTCTCGGGTTGCAGCTCAAATTGTTAGTGGTATTAGTTTTATAGGTGGAGGAATAATTTTTACTCGAGATAAGAAAATTAGTGGAATAACTACTGCAGCTGGTATATGGGCTACAGCTGGTATTGGTATGGCAATTGGTGCTGATTTTTGGATATTTGGTTCTTTTTGTAGTTTAATAGTTGTTCTGGTGCAATTAGTGACACATAGTAATGTAAGAAATCATGTAATTTATCAAGCGAAGATTGTGTTAGAAACAAATGATATTTCTCTTGCTGGTAAAATTTATGCTAACCTTGGTGCACTAGATTTCAAAAAATCTAATGTTGAGTTGAAAGAACAGTTATCTAATGATTCTTATGATATTTTGATTTCTATTGAGAATGATAAGGAGATTTCAATATTAGATATTGAAGCTTTTTTGCTTAATGAAGATAAGAATCTAAAAATAAAAGAGTTTAAATTAAAAAATTATATGAAGAGTTAAATTTTCTAATTAAAATTTTTATTTTCTAAAGAAAAAGTACAGCTACCTTTTGTTTTTAATAGATTTAAGTTTGTAAGAGTCCGTTAGGGCTCTTTTATTCTGTGATAATTTTTTCAAATAGTATTTGTTATACTTTTTTTAATTTAGATTTATGTTGGGGGTTTGGGGGAGAAGTCACCAAGTTATCTTATCGTTGGCTGTCAAAACTAGAAGGTTTTGATTGGCTGGCGATATGATTTTTGGGATATTGTGGACACAATATCTGAGCTCGCAAAGCCTTACAAAAATGTTGAATCTATTTTGAAAAACGTACTGACAGTGTCTGTAAGCTTACATTGTCAGTACAAATTTCTATGAGGGAGGAAAAGCCATATGAAAAGAGATATACGTAGTATTCGGAAACAATTTCGCTTAACAGAAACGGAAGAAAAACAAATACTAGATTTAATGAGAGAGAAAGGAGATGATAATTTTTCTGATTTTCTCCGTAAAAGCTTACTATTATCTGATGGACAAAAACAGATGGAAAAATGGTTCAACCTTTGGAAAAAACAAAAGTTGGAACAAATTAGCCGTGATGTTCATGAAGTATTCATAGTTGCAAAAATAAATCATCAGGTTACTCAAGAACATGTTTCTATTTTGTTAACTTGTATTCAGGAATTAATTAAAGAGGTAGAAAAAACAAGTCCTCTTAGTGAAAATTTTCGTAACAAATACATGAGGTAGTAGAGTGGAGCACCGATATAGAACAAATTTAAAAAAAGTCTTTTTATCTGATCTAGAATTAGTCAAATTAAACGAAAATATCTGTAAAAGTCACTGTTTATCATTTTCCGAATATGCTAGACGAACTCTATTAAATCCTGGTATGAATTTCATCACTATTGATACAAATAGTTTTCAAGATTTGATTTTTGAATTAAAACGAATAGGAAATAATATTAATCAAATAGCCAGAAGCATAAATTATTCGAACTTAATAACGGAAGTTGAATTAAATCAATTGAGAAAAGGTATAGAAGAGTTAATAGTAGAAGTGGAGAAAGATTTTTTTATTCAATCTGAAAAATTGAGGAAATTTTATGGTCATCACTAAACACTTTGCGATTCATGGAAAAAATTATCGTAGTAAACTAATCAAATATATTTTGAATCCAAGTAAAACAAAAAATCTAACACTAGTTTCAGATTTTGGTATGAGAAATTATTTAGATTTTCCTAGTTATAAAGAACTAGTGAAGATGTACAATGATAACTTTTTAAGTAATGATACTCTTTATGAATTTCGTCATGATAGGCAAGAAGTAAATCAACGAAAAATTCATTCTCATCACATCATTCAGTCCTTTTCTCCAGATGACCATCTCACTCCTGAACAAATCAATCGGATTGGTTATGAGACAGTTAAAGAGTTGACAGGAGGTAGATTTCGTTTCATTGTAGCAACTCATGTCGATAAAGATCATATCCACAATCACATCATCCTAAATTCAATTGATCAAAATTCTGATAAAAAGTTTCTATGGGATTATAAGGCAGAACATAATCTACGAATGGTTTCTGATCGTCTTTCAAAAATTGCAGGGGCAAAAATTATAGAAAATCGTTATTCGCATCGTCAGTATGAAGTTTATCGCAAAACAAATTACAAATATGAAATAAAACAACGAGTATATTTTCTAATCGAGAACTCGAAAAATTTTGAAGATTTCAAGAAAAAAGCAAAAGCTTTACACTTAAAAATTGATTTTAGACACAAGCATGTTACTTTTTTTATGACTGATTCAAATATGAAACAAGTCGTACGTGATAGTAAATTGAGTAGAAAACAACCTTATAATGAAACTTATTTTAAGAAAAAGTTTGTTCAAAGGGAAACCATAAACATCTTAGAATTTTTACTTCCGAAAATGAAGAATATGAATGAATTGATTCAAAGAGCAGAATATTTTGGATTAAAAATAATTCCGAAAGAAAAACATGTTCAATTTGAATTTGATGAGATTAAGATTTCAGAGCAGGAATTGGTAAAAACGAATCGGTATAGTGTTAGTTATTTTCAAGACTATTTTAATAACAAAAATGAAACTGTTGTCTTAGATAATAAAAATTTAGTTGAACTTTACAATGAAGAAAAGCTAATTAAAGAAAAAGAGTTGCCGACAGAAGAGGTGGTATGGAAATCCTATCAAGATTTCAAGAGAAATAGGGATGCAGTTCATGAGTTTGAGGTAGAGTTGAATCTTAATCAAATAGAAGAAGTAGTAGACGATGGAATGTACATTAAGGTACATCTTGGCATCCGACAAGAAGGACTTATTTTTGTACCAAATATTCAAATCAATATGGAAGAAGAAAAAGTTAAAGTATTTCTCAGAGAAACTAGTTCTTACTATGTATACCATAAAGATTCAGCAGAAAAAAATCGCTTTATGAAAGGTAAAACTTTGATTAGGCAATTTAATCTTCAGTATGAACCGCAGTATATGTATAGAAGAATTCCTCTTAGCAAAATTAAAGAAAAAATAGAACAATTAGATTTTCTTATATCTGCGGAAAATAGTCCGAATGATTTTGAAGATATAACAAATGATTTCATTGCCCAAATATCATATCTAGAGAATATGATTGAACAAGTCCAAAATAAAATTGATGATTTAACTAATTTAGAGGAAATATTGTTGAATAATACGACAAATAGTTCTGGGAATTTAGAAAAAAATATTCAAGGTAAAAGTTCAGTAGATACAATAGAGAAGGATTTATACATATATAAAGGAAGAATTGAAAAACTGAAGGAGAAGCATAAAGAAATTATAAACTTATTTGAAAAGTTTAATCGTACGATAAAGAAGTATAAGAAAGTAAAAAATACGAAATCTAGTAATGAAACCGAGATAACTCTGGAGTAAATAGTTTCCTAAAAAGTATATATAGAAGACTTTAATGTGCCAATTTGTCACATTTCACAAAATAAGAAAATAACTATACTATACTTGTTTCAGGAGACATTGGATGTTGAAAAGGATTAGAGGTTTACGTGAGGATACTGATTTAACACAAGAATATATTGCTAAAACAGTCTTGAATTGTACAAGGTCAGCGTATTCTAAAATGGAGTCAGGTACCAGGTTAATCTCTATAGATGACCTTATTAAACTTGCAGATTTTTATAAGGTAAGCTTAGACTACCTTGTAGGTCGAGTGGATAACAAAGAAGACCATTACTTCAAAAAGTAGTAGGTTAAGAAAGCACATTGACAATTGAATAGTCCAAAATGGTACTTTCCTCATTTGTGGAGCAGATTTGAATGGCTCGCCATGATAAGAGCGATTTTACAACCATCAATAAAATAGAGCGATACTTTATATGCCATGATACAAATGATATACAATGATACTTCTGACCGTTCAGGCTGCCACCGTAAAAGAGCAGCAAGTGAAATTCTTATGATGACTTCATCAGTCATGCCATGGAGGTAAAATATCTAAGAAAGGAAGTAATAAAATCATGGAAACAGTAAACTATAAAGATTTAGTTGCGATTGGTTTTCCAGAGCACACATCGAGAAATATTATTAGACAAGCAAAAAAGATTGCTGTAAAAAAGTTTGAAGAAGCTAGAAAAAATGATAAGAATGCGGTACAATTAGGATGTTCACCTTTCAATAATAAAAGGTTAGGCATTGCTCCTAAAAATATTGTAGAAAATTTAATTGGTATTTCTTTTTCAGATATAGAAGGTGAGAAAAATGGTTATATCAAAGACAAAGAAATATAAAGGTGTATACAAAGATTCAAAAGGAAAAATTTATTTTCAAATTGAATTAGGAGTTGATCCAATAACTGGGAAAAGAATTCAAAAGAAAGGAAGGAAAAATCAACAGGGACTACCGTTCAATTCTTTTAAGGAAGCATATGAAGAGATACTTCGTTTAAAACATGAATTTGTGAACTCTACTATTAATAATAGTTTTCTAACTTTTAGAGAGTTTATGGAAGAGATTTATTTAAAATATTATCAACAAAAAGTTCAATTTGTAACTTATCAGACCGCTTTACCACATCATCAGTTATTTATTAAGCAATTTGGTAGTAAAAAATTATCAGATATTAGTACTATTGACTGTGAAAGATTTCGCTTAGCTATTATAGACAAGTATTCTAGTAACTATGCTAAAAATATGTGGTCTAGATTTAAAGCATGTCTGGGTTATGCAGAAAGATTGGGTTATATTGATAGAGTTCCTTTTAAAGGATTAGATAATCCTAGAGGAAAGCACCCTGATACAAAATTTTGGACTTTTGATGAATTTAAGAAAGTAATAAACTCTTTTGATATTAGTGAGTATGAGGGACTCCATAACTACATGACGATCTGGTTATATTTTATGACTGGTTTAAGAGTTAGTGAGGGTATTGCTCTTAAATGGGAAGATATTGATTTTGAACGTAAATGGATTCATGTTCATTCGACAATTGAAAAAGATAAAAACGGTGTATGGTATGCTAAACAACAAACAAAGACAATAGCAGGGAATCGTAAAATTGATTTAGATGATTTTACGATTACAATACTTAAAAAATGGCGAGAAGTTCAAATCAAGAATGATGATAAAGATTATGTAGTATCACGTTTTGGTGCCCCCTTGTGTAAGTCTACAATTTCTAGGATAATAAAAAGGCATGCTAAGATTACTGGTGTACCAGAAATTACAGGTAAAGGATTAAGACATAGTCATGCATCTTATCTTATAAATGTGTTACATAAGGATACTTTATATGTTTCATATCGATTAGGACACGCTGATAAGTCAACCACGTTGAATACATATAGTCACTGGTATTATTCAGGTGATTCAACAATTTCAGAAGAGATTACAAACAGTTTAGATAATCTTGGATTATCAATTTACCTACCAAATTCCTGCCAAAGTTAAATATTGAGGAATTAACCCACTAATACTGGGGGAAAATAGGATTTGCAAATTGTTACTCTTAAATAATAGAGCAACTACATTAGTAGCTTAAAAACATGATTAAACCGCTATTCTTAGGAGTAGCGGTTTTTCTTTATAATTGAAAAGAGAAAATTTATAAAGTGTCTCCAGTTGTTCCATAAGATTTTCATCATAAAGTTCTGGAGTTTGATTAGAAAACCATGTCAATCAAACTCCAGCGCTCGATAAAGCGATGATGTATCTGTGGAAGGAGATTATGTTTGCTAAGGTATTTTTTGCAGAAATAGTGGTACAATATCCTTAGAATAGTTCAAAATTTATCTTGGCTAGGGGAAAGGGAGATTGAACTCCCTGATGCATCCGTCTTAGTATGGGATTAATGTCCTATAAAAAGGAAATGTTATAAAGGTGATATTGATGGAAAGATATGAATTTACAGCGACAACAGCAAAATCAGATATAATAATTGGTATCCTTTTTCCCATGTTCCTCATGCTTCCTGTATTGGGAATACAGTTGGCTATATTCTATTTAAAACTGAATGATTTTTTTAAATCACAACCTCTTTTTCTTTATACGATAGTATTAGTGTTTTTTGGTATTAGTTTTCTTTTAATTAAAAAAATACAAGGTAGTCTAGTGAAGAATTTTGTCGTAGAATTATCTGGAAGAAATATTAGGATTTGGTGTGATGGAAAGGAGATTGTATCAGGAGAAGTTATTTTCTGTAGGATAAAAAATAAGGAGCCTAAACTGGGGGCGAGAGCCTTAAATGTAGACATAGACACCAAGGGGGATAATATTAAATTTCGAGTTCGGTCTAAGGAATATGAAAATTTATCATCTCCTACTTGGAATCCTCTCGGGACAAGCAAACCCTCTGATGTAGAAACGTTATTATCTTTGGGCAAAAAAATAAAAAATGTTATGGAAGAAGAAGTTTTGATAGAAGATGAAGCTTCAAAAAAACCTCGATCGTTTTGATTGAGGTTTTTAGCATATTTCTTAAACAATACCTTGTGCAATCATAGCATTGGCTACATTTTCAAAGGCAGCAATGTTTGCTCCTGCAAGGTAGTCAGTACCAAGACCGTATGTTTCAGCAGTTGTTTTAGCTGTGTTAAAGATGTTTGTCATGATGTCTTTGAGGCGTCCATCAACTTCTTCACGGGTCCATGAAAGGCGAAGGCTGTTTTGGCTCATTTCAAGCGCTGATACAGCAACACCACCAGCGTTGGCAGCTTTGGCAGGTCCGTAAAGGATTCCGTTTTCTTTGTAGACTTTAATCGCATCAAGGTCACTAGGCATGTTAGCACCTTCTGATACGAAATACCAAACTCAACACATTCCTCTGAAAGCAAAGTATCCTGGAGGATTTGATGCTCTTTTCCTACTTGGTTTTATGAATCAGTTACCCTCAACTCTCTCAGAAAAGGATAGATCAGCTATCGACTCTCTGAGTTCTGATCAACTCTGGCAGGACTGCCAGGATACCATCAAAAGGAGTATTGAGCTTTTTGAGCAGGCTGGCTATGACTTAGATGTTGAGGATTACCATTTTACTATTTTATTGGGCAATCCAGAAAAACCTATGCTACAGCTCAATAAGGGTTATAGCGGAGATGGCGGAATTCCAGGCTACCTCATGCTTAGTCTGCTACCAAATGACTATACTTTACCACGTGTGCAGGCTGCGTTGGCTCACGAGTGCAACCATAATGTCCGCTTTCAATTTGTCAAATGGAACCAACAGACGACACTAGCAGACTGGGTAGTCAGTGAAGGATTGGCAGAGTCTTTTGCTGCCGAGCTTTATGGTAAAGAGCTCATCGGACCCTGGGTCACTTCAACCAGTCCAGAGCAGTTAGAAGAGATTAAGCCCATCATCTCAAGTCAGCTTCAGCTAACAGGGATGGCGGAAATGGCACCATATCTCTACGGTGATGAAATAGCTAAGATACAGGGTCAGATACCAGTTGGAATGCCTTATGCTGCGGGCTATGCTTATGGTTATCATCTGATACAAGCTTATCTGAAAAAGACTGGCGAGAGCATTATTGAGGCTATTGTGACATCAACGGAAGAGATTTTAGAGGCGACGAAAGACTTTTGGAAATGACACTTTTGCTTGATAATCTGCCAGAATCTGATATAATGTAGGTAATTTCTGGAGGTAACTATATGCACTATAAAAGAGTTGAATTGAAAGTCACAAATCAAGGTATTCATGAGCACAAGATTTTTCAAGGTGTTAAGATTTTCAGTCGTAGCAAGCTGTCCAAAGATCAGAAAAGCATTCTGACGCAGAAGCTTTACCTGACTCCGAAGCAAAAAATTGTTTACTATCAACGTACAGACGTCAACTATGACCAGAACTGGCATCATAATAAGGACTATTACGAATTAGCTTATGGTCAGATGGATAGAGAGACGGTTTTTAAGGTTTGCCAAGATTTTGACGAACTAAGTCCTTTCCTGGAGAATGAGCTGTTAGAGAAGCTAAAAGAAAAGCTGGTAGCAGGAAAATTTTTTGAAAAATTAGATATATAAAAGTCCGACTGCTTATAAAAGCAGTCGGATTTCTTTGAGTTATAGTTTGATAATCTTTCATAAGGGAAAATAGATCTATTTTTATCATGAACAGCTAACTTAGTTAGAAATTGTAGAAACAGTATAGTTGAAATCTATGAAGAATAAGTGTATAATCAAGAAAAATGATTGAGCGCTCACTCAATTTTATAGATGTGTAAAGGAGTTCATACAATGGTTGTTCAAGCAATACAATATAGTCGTTTCGGTGATGAAGAAGTGTTAGATTTAGTCAACATTAAATCTGATTCTTTGAAAGTGAATCAAGTGAGGGTAGAAGTTCATGCTGTTGGTTTAAATCCCATTGATTATAAGACTTTTGAAGGTGCAAAGCCACTCCGATTTCTATCTTTTATGACAAAACTAAGGAAGCCAAGTCGTTGGTTTGAGTCAAAATCATTTCTTTTTCCAAGAGGTGTTGGTCGGGATTTTGCTGGAGTTATCACAGAAATCGGTGAAGGAGTAAGTAGGTTTGCAGTAGGGGATAAGGTTTTTGGAACAATGATCAGTGACCCTGGATTGGGAACCAAGAGGGGAGCTTTGGCAACAGAAATTTGTGTCAATGAATCAGAAATTGTGTTGAAGCCAGAGATGATTGATATGAACCATGCAGCTACTATGGGTGTAGCCTCTCTAACTGTGGGTGGGGCTTTTAGAAGAATCGGTTTAAATTCAAGAGATACTGTTGTTATTTCAGCCGCAGCAGGAGGTATTGGAAGTATCGCAGTACAGTATGCAGTTGCTAAGGGGGCAACGGTTATCGGAATTGCAAGTAAGAAAAATTCAGAATACCTGAAGTCCTTAGGTGCCATACCAGTAGCTTACGAAGAGAACATCCAGAAGGCTCTTCTATCAGCTAGTACAACGCCTATTACAAAATTTTTGGATTGTTATGGATCTGATTATGTTAGATTGGCTTTTAGTTTAGGCTTGAAAGGGACAGCTATTGGTACATTAGTACCTTCACCCTATGTTATGATAAAAGGTGCTCAGTTTACTGGTCCGAGACATTCCACATACGATGATTTTAGAACTTTAGCTGAAATGGTCTCAGACGGGAAGGTTCAGCTGAAAATTGATCAAGTGTATGACTTTTCTCTAAAGTCAGTTAAAGAAGCCTATCGTAGTCTGAAAATGGGACACAGTCGAGGCAAAAAAGTTGTAAAAGTAAGAGAGTAGAAGAGAGGTGATAGCGATGGAAAGTTTAGAACAAAAGTATGCTCAGACGTTAGAAGCTTGCAACTTGAGCTTAAAACAACGTCGAGTATTATTATCAAGCTTAAAATTATTCTCAGAAATTGGATTTGAAAATACAACGTCCAGCCTTATTGCCGAACGCGCTGGAGTGTCAGAAGGAACGGTTTTTAGTTACTTTAAAACAAAGGAAGGTATTTTAGAAGCCATTTTATCTACTTTTCTAGAACAGGTTATTCCAGATGTGATTGCTGATTTTTCTGAGAAGAAATTTACAGCAAACCAAGAGTCTTTTTCAGTGTTTTTGAGAAGTATTGTTCGAGATAGACTAGTTTTCATTCAGGAGAATCAAATGCAAGTTAAAATTCTCTTGAACCGTTCTTTTATTGATGGAACGATTTCTGACCAGTTAGGGAATGTTATTATTCACTCTATCATTAGGCCAATTAGTCCAGTTCTGAATCAGTTTAAAGAAAAAGGTGTTATCCGAGGTTGGTCAAACGAAAGAATCGTTCGCTATATTTTAGCCTTGAGTCTTTCTTATATTCTTCCAATGATGTTGAATGATAATGAGGACCTAGACATAGATGAAGCAGTAAACGAAATAGTTGAATGCCTGTCTTTTGCCTTAGTAGAAGTAAAGTGAATGTTGATTTTTAAGCTTACTATTAAAAATAGTGAGCTTTTTTAAAACCAATATAAAAATCCCCAATCAGAGCGATTGAGGATTGAACAAATGAATTTTAAACAATACATTTACTATCATAGCATTGGCTACATTAGTATACTGCCATCTATTCATCTGATGAGAGGGATTTTATCATCCAGATATTCATAGCTGGGTGGCCAACGGCGTTAGAAAGTGGTTCTTGCAGTGATGTGAAACCGTAGTGTTGATAGATGGCTACGGCCGTAGCCAGTTCAGTAGAGGTTTCTAGATAAAGTTGTTCATAACCTGCTAGGCGGGCTTCATGGAATATCCGCTTTATCAACCTGCTGGAATAACCTTTGCCACGGCTATTTTTAGTGACATACAGTTTTTGTAATTCAGCAATCTTATCAGACACAGGTGCAAAGCCACCACAGCCAACCAGCTGACCTTCATCTTCCAGAATAAAGTAAGCTGCTCTCTCTTGCTGTTGATAGTAGTCGGCCAAATGATCTAGATGAGAATCAAAGTAGACAGTTCCAGGTTTGTCAAGCCCGAATTCTTCAAGACTAGCTCGAATGAGCTGCGCTACAGCTGGATTATCTCTTACTTCCATTGGCCGTAAGTTCATCATTTGTCCTCCGATAGGATGTATCGACTAATTAAACAATACCTTGTGCAATCATAGCGTTTGCTACGTTTTCGAAGGCAGCGATATTTGCTCCTGCAAGGTAGTCAGTACCAAGACCGTATGTTTCAGCAGTTGTTTTAGCTGTGTTAAAGATGTTGGTCATGATGTCTTTGAGACGTCCATCAACTTCTTCACGTGTCCATGAAAGGCGAAGGCTGTTTTGGCTCATTTCAAGCGCTGATACAGCTACACCACCAGCGTTGGCAGCTTTGGCAGGTCCGTAAAGGATTCCGTTTTCTTTGTAGACTTTAATCGCATCAAGGTCACTAGGCATGTTAGCACCTTCTGATACGCAGATAACTCCTTGAGCAACCAAACGTTTAGCTGCTTCGCCGTTGATTTCGTTTTGGGTCGCACATGGAAGAGCGATGTCATAGTTTCCAGCGTAAGTCCATACAGAACCTTCATGGTAAGTAGCAGTTGCTTTCTCAGCTGCATACTCAGTCAAACGAGCATGGCGTTTTTCTTTAACATCAACCAAAAGATCGAAGTCAATACCATTTTCGTCGATGACATAACCGTTTGAGTCAGATACAGAGATAACAGTTGCACCAAGTTCAGTCGCTTTTTGAAGAGCGTATTGAGCTACGTTACCAGAACCTGAAATAACCACTTTCTTACCAGCAAAGCTGTTACCGTTGGCTTTGAGCATTTCTTCAGTATAGTAAACCAAACCGTAACCAGTTGCTTCTGGGCGAATCAAGCTACCACCGAATCCAAGAGGTTTACCAGTCAAGACACCCGCATCAAATTGGTTAAGACGTTTGTATTGTCCGTAAAGGTAACCAATTTCACGTCCACCAACACCGATATCGCCAGCTGGGACGTCGAGTGATGGTCCGATGTATTTTTGCAATTCTGTCATAAAGCTTTGGCAGAAGCGCATCACTTCAGCGTCAGTCTTTCCTTTAGGATCGAAGTCTGATCCACCTTTACCTCCACCGATTGGAAGTCCAGTCAAGACGTTTTTAAAGATTTGTTCGAAGCCGAGGAATTTCAAGATTCCTTGGTTTACAGTTGGGTGGAAACGAAGTCCGCCTTTATATGGTCCAACAGCTGAGTTGAATTGAACACGGTAACCACGGTTGACTTGTACTTTTCCATCACGGTCAACCCAAGGAACACGGAAAGAAATCACGCGTTCAGGCTCAGTGATACGTGCCAAGATATTTTCTTCGATATACTCAGGGTGTTTTTCAAATACAGGCTCTAGGGTGCTGAAGAATTCTTCAACCGCCTGGAGAAATTCAGCCTCATGCCCGTTACGAGCTTTCACAGTTGCAAACACGCTTTGGATATATTCTTTAGCAGATGTCATATCGTTCTCCTTTTATTGTTATATTTTATTACATGAGCCATTATAGCAGAATTTTTTTTGAGTGTAAAGAAAAAAACAGAAATTTTCTAAAAATTCTTTCAATTTATAAAACCGAACGTTTTATATAGAAATTAGTTTCTCAAAGAGAAAATCTTAAAGTATGGTATAATATTAGAAATAAAAGGAATCTGGAGGATCAGAATCATGGTATCAACGAAAACACAAATAGCTAGCTTTGAGTTTGACAATTGCTTGATGAATGCGGCGGGTGTTGCTTGTATGACGATAGAAGAGCTTGAAGGGGTCAAAAACTCAGCGGCGGGTACTTTTGTCACGAAGACAGCGACCTTGGACTTTCGGCAGGGCAATCCTGAGCCACGCTACCAGGATGTTCCACTTGGTTCTATCAACTCCATGGGCCTACCAAATAATGGCTTAGACTATTATCTGGACTATCTTTTGGACCTGCAGGAAAAAGAGCCAAACCGAACTTTCTTCCTATCTCTAGTTGGCATGTCTCCAGAAGAAACACATACCATCTTGAAAAAAGTTCAAGAGAGTGAATTCAAAGGACTGACAGAGCTTAATCTCTCTTGCCCAAATGTTCCAGGAAAGCCTCAGATTGCTTATGATTTTGAGACAACAGATCGTATCTTGGCAGAAGTCTTTGCCTACTTTACCAAACCTCTTGGGATCAAATTGCCACCATATTTTGATATTGTTCACTTTGATCAAGCGGCAGCTATTTTCAACAAATATCCACTCAAGTTTGTTAACTGTGTTAACTCTATCGGAAACGGCCTTTACATAGAAGACGAGTCCGTCGTCATTCGTCCTAAGAATGGTTTTGGTGGGATTGGTGGAGAGTATATCAAACCGACAGCACTTGCTAATGTGCACGCCTTCTACCAACGCTTAAATCCAGAAATCCAAATCATCGGAACGGGTGGTGTTCTAACGGGTCGTGATGCCTTTGAACACATCCTCTGTGGTGCGAGTATGGTGCAAGTAGGAACGACGCTCCACAAAGAAGGCGTCAGTGCTTTTGAACGCATTACCAATGAACTAAAAGCAATCATGGCGGAAAAAGGGTACGAGAGCCTAGAAGATTTCCGTGGGAAATTGCGCTATATTGATTAAAGTCACTAAAAGATCAGAAGAAAGGAGAGAAGATGCTAGCCATAGAAGAGAGTCAAAAGTTATCTCTATCAAATTTATCTAGCTTGAACCTATTCACAGGGACAGACCAGGGTCAGTTTGAAGTTATGAAGAGTCAAGTGTTGAAACAGATTGGTTATGATCCAGCTGATCTCAACTTTGCTTACTTTGATATGAAAGAAGTAGCCTATAAAGACTTGGAGTTGGAGTTGGTCAGCCTCCCTTTCTTTGCGGATGAGAAAATCGTGATATTAGACCATTTTGTCGATATCACAACTGCTAAAAAGCGATTTTTATCAGATGATGAGCTCAAGTCATTTGAGACATACCTTGATAACCCTTCGCCGACGACTAAACTCTTGATTTTTGCAGAAGGAAAGTTAGATAGTAAAAGACGGCTGGTCAAATTGCTCAAACGAGATGCGACTGTATTTGATGCTATTGACCCCAAGGAACAAGAACTCCGCCAGTATTTCCAAAAATGGAGTCAGACACAAGGTCTGCAGTTTGTGGGGCAATCCTTTGAAAATCTACTTCTCAAATCTGGTTTTCAATTTAGTGAAATCCAGAAAAATCTCCTTTTTTTACAGTCTTATAAATCAGACGGCATGATTGAGGAGAAGGACATTGTCGAGGCTATTCCAAAGACTTTGCAGGACAATATTTTTGATTTGACTCAGTTTATTTTAGCTAAGAAAATTGATAGGGCACGTGACTTAGTTATAGATTTGACCTTGCAAGGGGAGGATGAGATCAAGCTCATAGCTGTCATGTTAGGACAGTTTCGAACCTTTACCCAAGTGAAGATTTTATCAGAAGCTGGTCAGACGGAATCGCAGATCGCAAGCAGTCTGGGAACTTACTTGGGGCGCAATCCTAATCCTTATCAAATCAAGTTCGCATTGAGAGATTCGAGAGGGATTTCCTTGACTTTTCTCAAGCGAGCAATTTCTTATTTGATCGAAACAGACTACCAGATTAAGACAGGTGTCTATGAAAAAGGCTACCTGTTTGAAAAGGCACTTTTGCAGATCGCAGCAGAAGCAAATTGAGCAAAAAACTTGAAAAAAGAGGATGATTGCGTTATCATTTTCATATAGAAAGAAAAAGAGGTATTACAGATGGCTATTATCTTACCAGACCTTCCATACGCATATGACGCTTTGGAACCTTACATCGATGCAGAAACAATGCACTTGCACCATGACAAACACCATCAAACCTATGTCAACAATGCAAATGCAGCTCTAGAAAAACACCCTGAAATTGGTGAAGACCTTGAAGCCTTGCTTGCTAATGTAGAATCTATCCCAGCTGATATCCGTCAAGCACTTATCAACAATGGTGGTGGACACTTGAACCACGCTCTTTTCTGGGAATTGATGACTCCTGAAAAAACAGCTCCATCAGCAGAACTTGTAGCAGCAATCGATGCAACATTTGGTTCATTTGAAGAGTTCCAAGCAGCCTTTACAGCAGCAGCTACAACTCGCTTCGGTTCTGGATGGGCATGGTTGGTTGTCAACAAAGAAGGGAAGCTTGAAGTAACTTCAACGGCAAACCAAGACACACCAATCTCAGAAGGTAAAAAACCAATCTTGGGCTTGGACGTTTGGGAACATGCTTACTACGTGAAATACCGCAACGTGCGTCCTGACTACATCAAAGCTTTCTTCTCAGTCATCAACTGGAACAAAGTAGATGAGCTTTACGCAGCAGCAAAATAAAAAAATAGGAAGGGAAGAGTCATTCTTCTCTTTTTTGCTTTATATGGCAGAAGTCTGACAAAATCGTCAGACTTTTCTCATTTTTATGAGAAACGTGCTAACTGCTAGAAATTATGGTAAAATAGAGTGTTAAGTAATCGTGGAAAAGGAAGACTATGCGTAAAGAAATTGCACCTGAATTATACAACTATAACAAGTTTCCTGGCCCAGAATTTCATGTAAATGGGGATAAGGTTGAGACTGAAGGGATTGCTTTTACCTTGGTTGAAAATATCAAGGATGCCTTCGATGTGACAGTCTTTAATCAACGCTTCTCAGAAGTGTTGACCAAGTTTGATTATGTCGTGGGGGACTGGAGCAATGAACAGCTTCGTCTACGTGGTTTTTACAAAGACGATCGAACAGAGGAAAAAATTGAAAAGATCAGTCGCTTACAGGACTATCTTTTAGAGTATTGCAGTTATGGTTGTGCCTATTTTGTCCTAGAAAATCAAGCACCGAAGCGGGCTTCATTTGACAAAAAAATGCGTAAAAAAGAGGAGGAAAACCTTCCTAGAAGAGGCAAGAAACCTTCGCAAAACAAGAGAAAACCAAATGCGGATAAGCGAAATAGACGTCGTCATAAGGACCAAAAGTCTCAGAAAGAGGACAAGGGACAGCGCCATTTTGTCATTCGTCAGAAATAGATAGAGAATAAGGAGAAGAGATGAAACCGTCTATTTATAGTTTAACACGTCAAACCATGCAAGAATGGGTATTAGAACAGGGAGAAAAGAAATTCCGAGCAGATCAAATCTGGGAATGGCTCTACCGTAAACGTGTCCAGTCATTTGAAGAAATGACCAACCTTTCCAAGGATTTGATTGCTAAGCTCAATGACCAGTTTGTGGTCAATCCATTGAAACAGCGGATCGTGCAAGAGTCTGCTGATGGTACCGTTAAGTATCTTTTTGAGTTGCCAGATGGTATGTTGATTGAGACTGTGTTGATGCGTCAACACTACGGTTTGTCAGTCTGTGTGACCACTCAGGTCGGCTGTAATATTGGTTGTACCTTCTGTGCATCAGGCTTGATCAAGAAGCAACGTGACCTCAATAACGGGGAAATCGTAGCGCAGATCATGCTAGTTCAGAAATACTTTGATGAACGTGGTCAGGATGAACGTGTCAGCCATATCGTTGTCATGGGAATTGGTGAGCCCTTTGATAACTACAACAATGTATTGAATTTTGTTCGTACCATCAATGATGACAAGGGGATGGCAATCGGTGCTCGTCACATCACTGTTTCTACCTCAGGTTTGGCTCATAAAATTCGTGACTTTGCTAATGAAGGAGTTCAGGTCAATCTGGCTGTTTCTCTTCACGCACCCAACAATGAATTGCGCTCAAGCATCATGAAGATTAACCGTGCCTTCCCAATTGAAAAACTCTTTGCAGCTATTGAGTACTATATCGAAACAACCAACCGCCGTGTGACCTTTGAATATATCATGCTCAATGAAGTCAACGATGGTGTAGAACAAGCCTTGGAATTGGCTGAATTGCTCAAGAACATCAAGAAATTGTCTTATGTAAACTTAATTCCTTATAACCCAGTTAGTGAACACGACCAGTATAGCCGTAGTCCTAAAGAGCGCGTGATGGCCTTCTACGATACCCTCAAGAAAAAAGGGATTAACTGTGTTGTCCGTCAAGAGCATGGTACAGATATTGATGCAGCTTGTGGGCAATTGCGCTCCAATACAATGAAACGTGACCGCCAGAAGGCAGTCGCAGCGGTGAATCCATAAAATGACTAGAAAAAGAGAATTATTCTTAAGATTGGGAGTGGCTATTTACAGCTTATGCATTGTATGTTTTTGTTTCACTCCCCAACCTCAACTTCCTACAGGAGTGGAAACTCCAGGTATTCAAACTTTTGGACGCCTGGTTTTTCTTTTAACTCCCTTAAATTCCTTTTGGAAACTGGGTGAAGTGACTAGTTTGGGACAAGTCCTTTGGATCTTTTTGCAGAACATTTTAAATGTCTTCTTGCTTTTCCCGCTAGTCTTTCAACTGATCTATCTCTGTCCAAATTTACGACAAACGAAAAAAATCATCCTTCTCAGTTTTCTACTGAGTCTAGGAATTGAGTGCACGCAACTAGTTTTAGATTTTTTATTCGACTTTAATCGGGTCTTTGAGATTGATGATTTGTGGACCAATACCCTGGGAGGCTATCTGGCTTGGGCCCTCTATAAAGGACTGCATAAAAACAAGATAAGGAATTAGAATGAGTATTTTAGAAGTTAAAAATTTAAGTCACGGTTTTGGTGACCGTGCAATTTTTGAAGATGTGTCCTTCCGTCTCCTAAAGGGAGAACATATCGGTCTAGTCGGCGCCAATGGTGAAGGGAAATCAACCTTTATGAGCATCGTGACTGGTAAGATGTTACCAAATGAAGGGAAGGTGGAGTGGTCCAAATATGTGACTGCTGGCTATCTGGATCAGCACGCTGTGCTAAAGGAAGGTCAAACTGTGCGTGATGTCTTGCGGACAGCCTTTGATGAGCTATTTAAAGCAGAAGCTCGTATCAATGACCTCTATATGGAAATGGCAGAAGAGGGCGCAGATATCGATGCGCTGATGGAAGAAGTTGGGGAACTCCAAGACCGTTTGGAGAGTCGTGATTTTTATACTTTAGATGCTAAGATTGATGAAGTAGCGCGTGCTCTTGGTGTCATGGATTATGGTATGGATACGGATGTAACCTCTTTGTCAGGTGGACAAAGAACCAAGGTGCTTTTGGCTAAACTCCTCCTTGAAAAACCAGATATTTTGTTGCTTGACGAGCCAACCAACTACTTGGATGCTGAACACATTGACTGGCTCAAGCGTTATCTCCAAAACTATGAAAATGCTTTTGTCCTTATTTCGCATGATATTCCTTTCCTCAACGACGTAATCAATATCGTCTACCATGTGGAAAATCAACAGTTGACGCGTTACTCTGGCGACTACTACCAGTTCCAAGAAGTCTATGCCATGAAGAAATCTCAGTTGGAAGCGGCCTATGAACGTCAACAGAAAGAGATTGCAGACCTCAAGGACTTTGTAGCTCGAAACAAAGCACGTGTTGCAACGCGTAATATGGCCATGTCCCGTCAAAAGAAATTGGATAAGATGGATATTATCGAACTGCAAAGTGAGAAGCCAAAACCATCCTTTGATTTCAAACCAGCTCGTACGCCAGGGCGCTTTATCTTCCAAGCCAAGGACTTGCAGATTGGTTATGACCGTCCCCTTACCAAACCATTAAACCTCACCTTTGAACGCAATCAAAAGATTGCCATTATTGGAGCCAATGGTATTGGGAAAACAACTCTCTTGAAGTCTCTCTTGGGCATTATTCCGCCAATCGCTGGGGAAGTTGAACGTGGCGACTACCTAGAACTTGGCTACTTTGAGCAAGAAGTAGAAGGTGGCAATCGTCAAACCCCTCTTGAAGCTGTCTGGAATGCCTTTCCTGCACTCAATCAGGCAGAAGTTCGTGCAGCCCTTGCCCGTTGTGGTTTGACAACTAAGCACATCGAAAGCCAAATTCAGGTCTTGTCAGGTGGGGAACAAGCCAAGGTGCGTTTCTGTCTCTTGATGAACCGTGAAAATAACGTTTTAGTACTAGACGAGCCAACTAACCACTTGGATGTAGATGCCAAGGAAGAACTCAAGCGTGCTCTCAAAGAATACAAAGGAAGCATTCTTATGGTTTGCCATGAACCAGACTTCTATGAAGGCTGGATGGACCAAATCTGGGACTTTAACAAGCTAACTTAAAAGCGCTAAAAAGGCCAAGTCGAAATGACTTGGCTTTTTTGACTAGTAGTTTAAATAGCTTTCAACTTCAGATTTCTCAATTTCTTTACCGTAGTGGCAAATCGGACAAGAAACGAAGTAACTTTTACCATAAGGGAAAAGTGGAATCCAGTAGAGGGTAAATTTGCGCCCAGTTTCTACGATCTCCCAAGTGTCGACATTGTTACAGTGACCACATTCAATCGCAGTTTGCGTATGTCCCAAATCTTTCTGATAACCTTTAGAATCCCAAAATAAAATCATGTCATCGTCTCCTTATCTGTTGATGGCTTATTTTTTGCTGAAGTCGTAGTCTTTCACCACTTCGATACTATCAATGGTGATAGCAGACGTTGGTTTGTCTTTCTCATCTTTTTCAGCTTTGGCAATCTTGTCAACAACGTCCATACCATCGATGACTTGACCAAAGACAGGGTGTTTACCGTCTAGACTTGGATTTCCACCTTCTTTATAGGCTTCGATGATTTTCTTTGGATACTTGCTTGTAGGAAGTTTAGCTGAAATGTCTGTCGAGTTTTGGTTGATGAAGAACTGGCTGCCGTTGGTGTTTGGTTGACCAGTGTTAGCCATAGCAAGGGCTCCTCGGATATTGTATAGGTAAGGAGAGATTTCATTTTTGAAACCAGTTCCTTTGTCCTTCGTTTTATCCTTATCATGCCAGATAGATTGGCCCCCTGTACCATCTCCCTTAGGATCTCCTGTTTGGACCATAAAGCCATCGATGACACGGTGGAAGGTGATGCCGTTATAATAGCCTTTCTTAGCGTGAGTAAGGAAGTTTTCAACTGCTAGAGGTGCTAGTTTTGGAAAAAGTTTGATGCGTACATCGCCTTGATTTGTATGTAAAATGACCTCGGCTTCATCTTCAGCAACTTCTTTAGAAAGTTGAGGGAAGTTGGCATTTTCATTGGTCAAAGCATCATTCAAATCTTTGGCAGCCTGAGCAGCTGCTTTGGAGCTTTCTTCTGCTGCAAGACTAGAGTCAACATAGTCATCACCACGGAGACCACGTTGGATACTAGTACATCCTGCAAGGGCTACAGTTGATAGAAAAAGAAGGGTTGCTAGTTTTTTCATTATTTTCCTCTCAAAAATTCATTTCTACCATTGTACCTTAAAAGGAGATTGATTTCAAATGTAAAAGATAAGGCAAGTTTTCAGAAAATAAATCTGCAGACTGCTTGTTTAGAGATTTTTCTTTGGATGACGGTCGATAATTTCCTGATATTGCTCCAGTATCTGTTCCCCCTTTGGAGTCAATTTGTAGCCCCGAATAGAAAAGTGACTAGCTAATTCCTCTTCTGATAAGTTTTCATGAAGAGCTTGATCAAGATCAGCCGCTTTCATCTTAGAAAGTCCTGTAACTCCCTTACTTTTGAGGATATTCTTTTTCATTGTAGCATTCAGATGGTCGAGTGAATCGAAGGCGGTTTCGATAATAGTATAGCCTTTTTCTACCAGACTGCTTAGATGTTTTGGTGCATCAATGCCATAAGTGTACTCGAAATATTTAGGAAATCAGGTTTCGAAAAGAATTATGCTTCCTCTTTCTGTCTGAGTTCAAAGAGGTCTTCTACTTTAAGATTAAAAACTTGAGCAATTTTAAGAGCCATTTCCAGCGAAGGATTGTAACGGTTATTTTCCAAGTGAAGAATTGTCTCGCGTCGCATGTCGATGAGGTCGGCTAACTCTTGCTGGGTCATACCTGTGGACTCACGAACAGATTTGAGATTAGTAATAATCTTGCTTTCTTTGGTCATGCTTATCCTCTCCGTTCCAAGATAAAATAGACAACCGCAAAGATGAAAATCAAGGCAGCTATGCTAATAAAGATCTGGCCCATGTGAAGAGTGAGAGACCCTATATACCCAATGATAACTGCTAGAATCATCAGTGCGCCTAGGATAAAAACAAACATCAAGCTAGCTGCCTTGGCTAAATTAGCATAAAAGCGTTCGTCCGGAGTTTCCTTGACATTTTTCAAACAGAAAAAACCAAATACAATAACTTCAATAACGAGGCCAATTCCCAAAATCCATTCTCTAATACCAGAACTTTCGCTTGGGGTCGCAACCCAAATCCCTACTGTATATAAAATGGTTGCTGCAAACAAAAGTATCGTGTAAAGCTTAGCAGATAAGTCAAAAATAATCTTTCCCTTATCTTTCTGAATCTTATGAGGCCGTGGTTTCATATGTAGCCAGCTCCAAATAGCTATAATTTGACCTAACACTGAAATACCAACAATAACTAACTTCGGTCCCCAACTAAGATTAGAACCAAATAAAACAATAAAATCAATAAAGAGAGCTACGGCAATCATTGCAATGAGGCCACGCATTTTTTGACTTTTTTTCATGATAGACTCCTTTTTGTGTTATAAATATATCACACTTAAATTTAGAAATCAAGAATTTATGTGTCAATGAGGCAATTATTTGAAAAAATTTTTTAATTAAAGACCTCGCTAGTCAAACAACTAAAGAATTCTCTGAAGTAATGCATCGTATTTGGTTTGGATAGTTTTGTTAATAATATTTGATGATAAAGAATTTTTGGAAAATCTAGATACTGTATGAATCTCTGCTTTTTTTAGACTGTTATAAAGTCTGTCAGAATAAGCTTTGTAGGTGTAGAAGTTAATTTTTACAGAACTAAATTATTCCCCTATTTAGAATCTATTAATTCATATTTTATAATTTAATTAGTAGATATCATTCTTAAAATCCTTGATATTCCGCTGTTTTTAGTTCAATTAAAATCTATACTTTCCAAACCAGATCTTAAGAAAGCTCGTAAAGCTAGCCAGTTCTCTATACGTTAAGAACTATCTACAATACAGCATTTACAACACTTCATGCCTCACACCATTTAATTGAAAGTTATTTAAATTAGATGAAAATTTATTTTCTGAAAAACTGGGAAAACATTGATTTTAAGCGAATTTCGAATCATATTCGAATGGGAGTTTTTAAAATCATGTTTCGGTTGTAAAAGTGCCAAAGTTGATTCTCCAGAGGAGGATAATATCACCTGCCAGAAGATTGTCTTCTATTTCATTTTGGGACAGACTTGGGATTTAGTAGCCAAGTCTCGATATCACGATCAGGAGAGATGTAAGGCTTAACCTGATGGTCTTTGTAAATGTTCTCTAGACTAGTATTCATAAAGTTTCTCTTTCTAATTTATCCCTATTAATCTAATAAATTTCTAAAAAAATAAAAATTTTAAACTCTGTCAAGTTTTTTTCTTGACACCTGTCAGAAATCTGCTATAATAGAACATGTGCTAAATAGCTTAGCTATTTCACCGAAATAAAAAATAAGAAAAGAGACATTAAAAAATGGCAGTTAAAATCCGTTTGACTCGTATGGGTTCTAAGAAAAAACCTTTCTACCGTATCAACGTAGCAGACTCACGTTCACCACGTGACGGACGTTTCATCGAAACAGTTGGAACTTACAACCCACTTGTTGCTGAAAACCAAGTAACTTTGAAAGAAGACCGCGTTCTTGCATGGTTGGCTGATGGAGCTCAACCTTCAGATACAGTTCGCAACATCCTTTCAAAAGAAGGCGTATTGAAAAAATTCCACGATTCTAAATTCTCAAAATAAGTTTAAAGTAGGTTGACAGATGGATACGATTGAAAATCTCATTATTGCGATTGTGAAACCTTTGATTTCACAACCTGATGCCTTAACTATCAAGATTGAAGACACACCAGAGTTTTTGGAGTATCACTTGGATCTTGACCAGAGCGATGTCGGTCGTGTTATCGGTCGTAAGGGTCGCACTATCTCAGCGATAAGAACGATTGTCTACTCTGTCCCAACTGAAGACAAAAAAGTAAGAATCGTTATCGATGAAAAATAAAAAAAGCGGGACAGTTGTCTCGCTTTTTTGTGAGGAGGAGAAGATGAAGGATTTAACGTTTAGACAATTACAAGCATACTTACTCGAACATTACCAGCAATCTCGAACTGAGAAAGGCCTCTTTATCAAGCTAGTGGAGGAAGTCGGAGAAGTAGCTGAGGTCTTGAATGGGCGCTCTGGTCGAAAAGAGGGCGTTCAGGACTCAAACGAGGAACTAGCCAAAGAACTGGCTGATATTATTCACTATACTGTCGCAATTGCGACCATCAACGATATTGACTTAACCAGAAGCATCTTTGACAAAGATAAGAAGGCTGCCATTAAGTATCAGCATGAAAGAGATTTGGAAAGCTTTTTGGAGGGAGATTTGAGAAATAATGGACACTGACTATTTTTTAAAAATAGACTGGGCGATGTATATTGATTGGTTATTGCGAATTATACAGATTTCGACTTTTATCGGTGTAATTTTAAAAATTAGTTTCCAGAATAAGGCCTATATTAATAATATCGAAATTCAGACAATTAAACCAATCGAATTTGATTCCTTACATACGCGATTTCATCATATTTATGAGTTTAAACATAATAAAAATAATAAACATTATAATCATTTGATTTTTTATCCAAAAGAAGTTGATATTGAAATTGTAGAATTTTATTCTTTAATCTATGATTCAAAAAGTAATAGTTTAGTCGTTCAAGATAAAATACATACAGTTAAAAATTTAAAAAATTATACATGCCTATTGATTCATACAAATTTACCTGAGACTATACCTAGTTTAAGAATGAAATGGAAGACAAGTCAAGGTCAAATTGGGAGTATACATTTTATAGTAATATGTATAACGGGAATATAAATATTTCTTCTTTCAAATATAAATTAACATTAAAGAGGAAACTACTAGCAATTTTGGGATTATAGCTGATTTTCTCCAACTTGTGAAAATCCCTGGAACGTGATAAAATAAAGGATAGAAATAGATACAGGAGACAAGATGAACTACTTTAATGTTGGAAAAATCGTCAATACGCAGGGTCTACAGGGTGAGATGCGAGTCTTGTCTGTGACGGATTTTGCCGAGGAACGATTTAAAAAGGGAGCAGAGCTGGCTTTATTTGATGATAAAGACCAGTTTGTCCAAACAGTGACCATCGCAAGTCACCGCAAGCATAAGAACTTTGACATTATCAAATTCAAAGACATGTACCATATCAATGCGATTGAGAAGTACAAGGGTTATAGCCTCAAGGTTGCTGAGGAAGATTTGAACGATTTAGATGATGGTGAATTCTACTATCACGAGATTATCGGTTTGGATGTTTACGAGGGAGACACCTTGATTGGAACCATCAAGGAAATTCTGCAACCAGGAGCCAACGATGTCTGGGTGGTCAAGCGAAAAGGTAAGCGAGATTTGCTTTTACCTTACATTCCGCCAGTAGTTCTCAATGTTGATATTCCAAACAGACGGGTTGATGTGGACATCTTAGAAGGGTTAGATGATGAAGATTGATATTTTAACCCTCTTTCCGGAGATGTTTTCTCCGCTAGAGCACTCGATTGTTGGAAAGGCTCGAGAAAAAGGGCTCTTGGATATCCAGTATCATAATTTTCGAGAATATGCTGAAAAGGCGCGTCATGTTGACGATGAGCCCTACGGAGGCGGTCAGGGGATGTTGCTCCGAGCTCAACCCATTTTTGATGCCTTTGATGCCATTGAGAAGAAAAAACCCCGTGTCATCCTCCTTGATCCTGCTGGGAAACAGTTCGATCAAGCCTACGCTGAAGATTTGGCCAAAGAAGAGGAACTGATCTTTATCTGCGGTCACTATGAAGGGTATGACGAGCGCATCAAGACCTTGGTAACGGATGAGATTTCCCTAGGAGATTATGTCTTGACTGGTGGTGAATTGGCGGCTATGACTATGATTGATGCGACTGTGCGATTGATACCGGAAGTGATTGGCAAGGAGTCTAGTCACCAGGACGATAGTTTTTCTTCGGGATTGCTCGAATATCCCCAATATACACGTCCTTATGACTATCGAGGCATGGTGGTGCCAGATGTGCTTATGAGTGGGCACCATGAGAAGATTCGCCAGTGGCGACTTTACGAAAGTCTAAAGAAAACCTACCAGCGCAGACCGGACTTATTAGAAAATTACCAACTAACAGCAGAAGAAGAAAAAATGTTGGCAGAAATCAAAGAAAACAAAGAATAAAGGAGAACCTTATGCAAGTAATCAAACGTAATGGAGAAGTTGCAGACTTTGATCCAGATAAAATTTACCAAGCTGTCCTAAAAGCGGCTCAGACAGTTTATGTTTTGACCGATGATCTACGTCAAAACCTCGCTCAAGTTACTAAAAAAGTAGTCTTGGACTTGGAAGAAGCAAAAGTAGAACGTGCGACCATTAGCATGATCCAATCAATGGTTGAAAATCGTTTGTTGGGGGCAGGATATATCACCATCGCAGAACACTACATTTCTTACCGATTGCAACGTGATTTGGAGAGAAGTGGTTACGGTGATCACATCGCAGTTCACCTGCATTTTGAACAAATTCGTTAAAAAGAAAAAGAGTGGGATGAAGAAACACATCTCACTCTTTCTTAAATCTATTTTTCTGAGCTCTCTGGACAGTAGATGGGACAAAGCGTAGCCTTTTGATATCAGTGATTCGGATGATACGTGTCACATTTTTTGTAAAATTTTTGACAACAATCTGTTGACGACTGGTATCATATTTGACGATATCACCAGTGAAGCTTGTTTCAGCTAGTATGACATGAACAGCAGTTTTTTTCTGGATGGCTTGTTCAATTGTAGCAATGAGGGAGTCGTTTTCAGAATAATCTCGTTCATCCTGTCCACTGAGAAAGTCTTGTATCTTATCTAAGACATGCTTGAATGTATATCTCATAGGCTTCTCCCCTCTTATATAACCATATTATATAAAATTTTCCTAAAATCTACAAGATTTTACGAATAGACTATAGAAAGCATATCACGTAAAGGAGTTAAAATGGCAGAATTTACATTTGAAATCGAAGAACACTTACTGACCTTATCTGAAAATGACAAAGGATGGACAAAAGAACTAAACCGAGTCAGCTTTAATGGCGCTCCAGCAAAGTTTGATATTCGAACTTGGAGCCCTGATCATACCAAGATGGGAAAAGGAATCACCCTTACAAATGAAGAATTTCAGGTAATGGTGGATGCTTTTAAAGGAAATCAATAAAAGGATATTGAGTTTTTGACTCAGTATCCTTTTTGGGTTAAATTGAGAAGTATGCTTGTCCCCTAAGTCGTTGTAATAGGGGACGACCAATAAAACTAATCGCAATGATTTTACCAAGATCAGGAAGGATAAAGGGAAGAACTCCGACAGCGAATGCCTTATCGAATGACATACCAGCAAGGAAGTGGAGGCTGAGAATACCTCCGACAAAGACGAGTGAATCACCCAAGAGGTTGGCTAGGAAAATGCGGATATAGCCACTTTTTTGATGGATGAGATAAGATGTAAGTCCTGCATAGACAAGGTCGAACCAAAGATAGCCTGAACTTGGACCGACTAAAACGTGAAATCCTGCACCACCCCCTGCAAAGGCAGGTAAACCAATAGCACCCAGTAGGAGATAGAGGGCAACAGATAGAACGGCTTCTCTAGGTCTAAAAACGGTAGCAATCAGACCGATTGCAAAGTTTTGCAGAGTGAAAGGTACAGGACCGATAGGGAGACTGATTTGTGCCAATACGGCGATGAGAGCAGCACCGATAGCAGGGATAGCATAGATATGAGCTTTTTTCAAAACTGTTAACCTCTTTTTAAAATTATAGTAACTATTATACTAATTCAGGAAGAAAAGTCAACCTATCTTTTGTATTAAGGTAACAATTTTGTAACAGCCGATTTTTCAAGTAAAAAGAGACCACATGTGGTCTCTTTCGGCAATTAGCGCATGGTCACAAATTCTTCTGAGGCGGTTGGGTGGATAGCTACTGTAGCATCAAAGTCTTCCTTGGTAGCCCCCATCTTAATAGCAACAGAGAATCCTTGAATCATCTCATCCACTCCGTAACCAAGTCCATGTAGGCCAACAATTTTTTCGTCAGCACCGGCGGTGATGAGTTTGAAGCGAGATTCTTGACGATGGCTTGTAACGGCAGAGTACATAGATGCAAAGCTTGACTTGTAGACTTTAATGTTATCTTGGCCGTATTCTTTGATAGCTTGATCCTCGGTCAAACCGACGGTTCCGATAGCAGGATGGGAGAAGACAACAGTAGGGATAGTCGTGTAGTCCATCTTGGCATTTGTTTTCCCGTTGAAGAGGCGTTCAGATAAGGTACGTCCTGCCTTGATGGCTACCGGGGTCAGTTCCTTCTCACCAGTAACATCTCCAAGAGCATAGATGCCATCTACAACTGTATTTTGATACTCATCCACTTGGATAAATCCACGTTGGTTGAGTGTAACTCCAGCCTTTTCTAACTCCAGACCGTCTACATTTGGACGGCGACCGGTAGCCCAGATAACTTGGCTGGCAGTATGACTAGAACCGTCTTCGAAATGAATGGTAATACCTTGATCCGTTTCTTCGAGCTTGACGGGTACCTTATATGTGTGCAAAGGTAGACCTGTTTTTTCCATTTCATTGACAAGTCCTTCAACGATGTAGCTGTCAAAAGTGCGCAAGGGACGATCACGACGGACAAACAGATCAGTTTTTACTCCGAGAGAGTGGAGAACACCAGCTAGCTCTACCGCGATATAGCCAGCACCAAGAATCGCAACGGATTCAGGAAGTTGCTCCCAAGCAAAGACATCGTCTGAACTGCCACCGAGTTCAGCTCCTGGAATAGTTGGGATGCTTGGACGAGCGCCAGTCGCAATCACGATATGCTTGGCACGAATCAATTCACCATTAACGATGACTGTGTGGGAATCAACAAAATGAGCACGACCTTCAATCAAATCAACCCCATTGCGCTTGAAACTTCCATCATAAGATGAGCGAGCACGGTCGATGTAGGCTTCACGATTTTGACGAAGTTTAGCAAAATCAAATTGAACATCTGAACTTGTAAAACCATAGTCAGGGCCGTAGTGGTGGAAGCTTTCAGCGATTTGCGCTCCATACCACATGATTTTCTTAGGAACACAGCCGACGTTGACACAAGTTCCACCTAATTTTTTCTCCTCGATAACAGCTGCTTTAGCACCGTGTTCGCCAGCGCGGTTCATAGTGGCAATGCCACCGCTCCCTCCACCGATGGCGATGATATCATATTCTCTCATAGAAAACTCCTTATAGATTTGATAGTCATATTCTATCGTTTTTATTTTTTGAATGCAAAAATCTGCTACGCTCTAAAGAAATAGCAGAAATCACTTGCTAAATATAGAAATAAGGTGTATGATGTTACTAGTACAATTTCGCATAAATCAAATGGAAACAAGGCATGTTTCCTGAATTGTTCTCTTTTCTCTCTGAACAATCATTGTTTAGAGTAGGTAAATTTGCTATAATAGTCTTTGTATTGAAAATAAAATAGGAGTTTTGTGATGAAGGGGAATAAGAAAACTAAAAAATGGCAACTATACACAGCTATTGGTGCTGCAAGTATTATTATAACCAGTGCAGTGGGTATTTTGCTATTTAGACAGCCCTCTCAGGCTGCCGGTAAGGATGACACATCGCATCTCGTAGTCGCAAAGGAAGGAACAGTTGCTTCCTCTGTTCTTTTATCTGGTACTGTCACCGCAAAAAATGAACAATATGTTTATTTGGATGCAAGTAAGGGTGAGGTGGATGAAATCTTGGTTTCTGTTGGAGATAAGGTTGACAAAGGACAAGCGCTCGTAAAATACAACAGCACAGAAGCGCAATCTGCTTATGATGCAGCTAACCGTGCCATAGCCAAGGCTGATCGTCGTATCAATGACCTGAAGGAATCACGAAACAACACTCTAGCTGATTCGGAAGAATATGATGATGGAGCACAGAGTTCTTCTGTCTCTTCCATAGATTCTCAGATTAGTGATGCTCGTGATAGTCGTGCTGATGCAGAGGCGCAACTTAAAAAGGCGCAGGCCCAATTGGACGCAACAAAGGTTCTGAGTACGCTAGAAGGTACAGTTGTAGAAGTTAATCGCAATGTATCAAAGTCCACAACTGCTGCAAATCAAGTGATGGTTCATGTAGTAAGTAACGACAATCTACAAGTCAAGGGAGAACTTTCCGAGTACAATCTTGCCAACCTTTCTGTTGGCCAAGAAGTGACCTTCTCTTCTAAAGTTTACCAAGATAAAACTTGGACAGGGAAGATCAGCTTTATTTCAGCTTACCCTAAAAATAGTGGAGAAGGAACGAATGCTATAACTGGGGGGAATACTGGTTCTAAATATCCCTATACGATTGAAGTGACGAGTGAGATTGGTGATTTGAGACCAGGTTTTACCGTTAGTGTTGAGGTTAAAAGTGACAAGAAATCAATCCTCGTACCCTTAACCAGTGTCATTACTGAAGACGGAAAAAACTACGTTTGGGTTGTTGACGAAGAGAATAAGGCTAAGAAAATCGAAGTTAGCCTAGGAAATGCTGACGCAGAAAACCAAGAGATCACATCTGGTTTGACAGACGGAACCAAAGTCATCAGTAATCCAACGACTTCCTTGGAAGAAGGAAAAGAGGTGAAGGCTGATGAAACAACTAATTAGTCTAAAAAACATCTGCCGGAGCTATCGAAATGGCGAACAGGAACTGCAGGTCTTGAAAAATATTAATTTGGAGATTGGCGAAGGGGAATTTGTTGCCATTATGGGACCATCTGGTTCGGGTAAATCTACTCTGATGAATACCATCGGAATGCTGGACACCCCAACTAGCGGCGAATACTATCTAGAAGGTCAAGAAGTGGCCCGTCTAGGTGAAAAGCAGTTGGCACAGGTACGTAACCAACAAATTGGCTTTGTCTTTCAACAGTTCTTTCTTTTGTCAAAGATGGATGCTGTTCAAAATGTCGAGTTACCCTTGATTTATGCAGGAGTTCCAGCTGCCCAACGTCGCAAGTTGGCAGAGGAATATCTGAGTAAAGTAGAGTTGACTGATCGTATTCATCACCTTCCTTCGGAGTTGTCTGGCGGTCAAAAACAACGGGTGGCCATTGCGCGTGCTCTTGTTAACGATCCCTCAATCATCCTAGCTGATGAACCGACAGGTGCCTTGGATACGAAAACAGGAAGCCAAATCATGGAACTCTTGGTTGAGTTAAATGAAGAAGGCAAGACGATTATTATGGTAACGCACGAGCCCGAAATTGCAGCCTATGCAAAACGCCAAATTGTAATCCGTGATGGAGTTATTTCGTCTGATAGCGCTCGTTTGGAAGGAAAGGAGAACTAAGATGCAAAATCTGAAATTTGCCTTTTCATCTATTATGGCACACAAGATGCGCTCCTTTTTGACCATGATTGGCATTATCATCGGAGTCTCTTCAGTAGTTGTCATCATGGCTTTAGGGGACTCTATGTCTCGTCAGGTCAATAAAAATATGACAAAATCTCAGAAAAATATTCAGGTGTTTTTCTCACCAATTAAAAGTAAGGACGGTTCTTTTACACAAAAGCAATCTGCACTGACACTATCTGGTAAAGAAGATGTTCACGTAGAACCACCTAAAACACAGGAATCGTGGGTTAGGGAAGCTGCCAAACTAAAAGGTGTAGATGGCTATTATGTGACTAATAGTACAAATGTTACTTTGACCTATAAGGATAAAAAGGTAGAGAGAGCAAGTCTGACAGGTGGAAATATGACTTATATGTCTGCTGTAGAAAATAAAATTATTGCAGGTAGGGATCTAAGAGAACAAGACTACCGAGATTTTGCAAGTGTGATTTTGCTAGATGAAGAACTCGCTAAAAGTCTTTTTGACTCGCCTCAGGCAGCACTCAATCAAATCATTTCAACCAATGGATATAGCTATCGCGTGATTGGTGTTTACTCTAGTCCTGCTGTTAAAAGTGCTAAGATGTTTGGTGTAGGTGGCTTACCAATTACAACCAATGCTTCTGTAGCAGCTAATTTTAATGTAGAGGAAATTTCTAATATTGTCTTTCGTGTGAATGATACGAGTCTAACTCCGACTTTGGGGCCAGAACTCGCACGCAAGATGACAGAAATTGCAGGAGTACAGCAGGGAGAATATCAGGTTGTAGACGAAACCGCCGCTTTTGCCGAGGTTCAGCAAATCTTTGGTTTTATGACCGCTATTATTAGTGCTATCGCAGGAATCTCTCTCTTTGTGGGAGGGACTGGAGTTATGAATATTATGCTGGTTTCTGTAACGGAGCGTACTCGTGAGATTGGTCTTCGTAAAGCATTGGGAGCTACACGGGCTAATATCTTGGTACAGTTTTTGATTGAGTCCATGATTTTGACCTTATTAGGTGGTCTTATCGGACTTGTTAGTGCAGCAGGCTTGACCGCACTAGCAGGGGCCTTGCTAAAAAATATGATGGAAGGAATAGAAATTGGTGTCTCGCTACCGATTGCTCTCTTTAGCTTGGCTGTTTCGGCCAGCGTTGGTATGATCTTTGGGGTATTACCAGCCAATAAAGCGTCTAAGCTTGATCCAATTGAAGCCCTTCGCTATGAATAAGATAAACAAGATGGACACTTGTCTATCTTGTTTTTGTATGGATTTTCCTATCGAAAATCACTAAAAATATGATATAATGAAGTGTTAGAAAAACAGGTTTCATTTGCCTGGAAAGGAAAAATTATGTCTGAAAAGAATTTTTATATTACAACGCCGATTTACTATCCATCTGGTAAACTTCATATCGGTTCTGCCTACACAACCATCGCCTGTGATGTCCTAGCACGTTACAAACGCCTTATGGGCTACGATGTCTTTTATCTGACAGGTCTTGACGAGCATGGTCAAAAGATCCAACAGAAAGCAGAAGAAGCTGGTATTACACCACAAGCTTATGTTGATGGGATGGCAGTTGGAGTCAAAGAACTCTGGAAATTACTAGATATCTCATACGATAAATTTATCCGTACAACTGATGACTACCATGAAAAAGTAGTAGCACAGGTCTTTGAACGCTTACTTGCTCAAGATGACATCTACCTGGGTGAATACTCTGGTTGGTATTCAGTATCAGATGAAGAATTCTTTACAGAAAGCCAGCTGGCAGAAGTTTTCCGTGATGAAGCTGGTAATGTAACTGGCGGTATTGCTCCATCAGGTCACGAGGTCGAATGGGTTTCTGAAGAATCTTATTTCCTTCGCCTCAGCAAATACCAAGACCGTTTGGTCGAATTTTTCAAATCGCGCCCTGATTTCATCACTCCAGATGGTCGTCTTAATGAAATGCTACGTAACTTCATCGAACCAGGTTTGGAAGACTTGGCCGTATCTCGGACAACCTTTACTTGGGGCGTGCCAGTACCATCAAATCCTAAACACGTTGTCTATGTTTGGATTGATGCTCTTCTCAACTATGCGACAGCTCTTGGATATGGTCAAGATGATCATGCTAACTTTGATAAGTTCTGGAATGGAACAGTCTTCCACATGGTCGGAAAAGACATTCTTCGTTTCCACTCAATCTACTGGCCAATCCTTCTCATGATGTTGGATATGAAATTGCCTGACCGCCTGATTGCCCACGGTTGGTTCGTCATGAAAGACGGTAAGATGTCTAAGTCTAAGGGAAATGTCGTTTACCCTGAAATGCTAGTAGAGCGTTATGGACTGGACCCACTTCGTTACTACCTCATGCGAAGCCTCCCAGTTGGTTCAGACGGAACCTTCACTCCGGAAGACTATGTAGGTCGTATCAACTATGAATTGGCCAATGACCTTGGAAACCTCCTCAACCGTACGGTTTCCATGATTAACAAGTACTTTGATGGAAAAGTTCCAGCCTATGTAGAAGGTGTGACAGAGTTTGACGATTCTCTTGCCCAAGTAGCTACTGAATCAATTGCTGATTACCATACACACATGGATGCAGTTGACTACCCACGTGCTTTAGAAGCAGTCTGGATGCTTATCTCTCGTACTAACAAATACATTGATGAGACAGCCCCATGGGTCTTGGCTAAGGATGAAGCCCTTCGTGACCAATTGGCAAGTGTTATGAGCCATTTGGCAGCCAGCCTTCGTGTCGTAGCACACTTGATTGAGCCATTTATGATGGAAACCAGTCGCGCAGTCTTGACTCAGCTTGGTCTCGCAGAAGTTACTAGCCTTGAGAACTTGAGCTTGGCAGACTTCCCTGCTGGTGTGACTGTTGTTGCCAAAGGAACACCAATCTTCCCACGTCTGGATATGGAAGAAGAAATCGCCTATATCAAGGAACAAATGGAAGGAAACAAGCCAGCAGTCGAAAAAGAATGGAATCCAGACGAAGTCGAACTCCAGCTCAACAAGGATGAAATTAAGTTTGAAGACTTCGATAAGGTTGAGATTCGTGTTGCTGAAGTCAAAGAAGTTTCCAAAGTAGAAGGTTCTGATAAGTTGCTTCAATTCCGCCTCGATGCTGGTGATGGCGAAGACCGTCAAATCCTCTCAGGAATTGCGAAATACTATCCAAATGAACAAGAATTGGTCGGCAAGAAAGTCCAAATCGTTGCCAACCTCAAACCACGCAAGATGATGAAAAAATATGTCAGCCAAGGAATGATCCTCTCAGCTGAACATGATGGACAATTAACCCTTCTCACAGTTGATTCAGCTGTACCAAACGGAAGTGTGATTGGGTAAAAGCAAAAAACCAACGTTAGGTACGTTGGTTTTTCTTGTTATGCGCGAGATTTTCTAAGAAGTAGTCTATCTCCTTTTGCGACTGGAGGACAATTACTTTCTCTGGGTAGGTTTCTTGAACCTGCTTATAGCGTTCTTTAGCAGGTTTTGTACGCCCATCCCAGAGAATCCATCGGATAAACTCCCAGTCAAATCGTTCAGGGCAGCCTGGTGCCATACTTTCTCTGACCTTGCCGCGATATGTGAGATAACGTTTGAAGGCTCGAAAGAGACAAGTCCATGGTGAAAAATTGAGAAAGATGATTTGGTCAGCTTCCTGCATTCTTTCTTCATAGCAACACCAAGAGTAGTTGCCATCGACTACCCAAGATTCATGCTTTGTGAGAAAGTTTTTCATCTCAGTTTCCATCCAATCGCGGTCGCTGTCTTGCCAACCAGGTTGAAATTGGAGAGTATCCATATGCAGTTTAGGAATGGAGTAGTAGTTTGATAACTTCTCAGATAGAGTTGACTTACCAGCTCCAGAATATCCGATGATTGCGATTTTCATTTTCTACCTTTTCTTATTAGAGGACAAAAAAACAGCCTCTATGGACTGTTTCTTATTTAGCAAGTTTAGCTGAAAGACGAGCTTTATCGCGGCTTGCTTTGTTTTTATGAATCAAACCTTTAGTTTCTGCTTTGTCGATAGCTGAGCTAGCAGCACGGAAAAGTTCTTCAGAAGGGTTTGCTTCGAAAGCTTTGATAGCAGTACGCATAGCTGATTTTTGAGCTGAGTTTTTTTCGTTTTGTTTAACGTTCAATTCAGCACGTTTGATAGCTGATTTAATGTTTGCCAATGTTCTTACCTCCATATTTACTAACTATACCATTATATCTGAAAACTTAGGTTTTGACAAGGGAAAATTATTTTTTTAGGTAAATTTCATCGATTTCATGGTTTTTAGTCTTGTGGAGAATGACCTCGGCACGATTCCTTGTCGGTTCGATATAGTTTTGTAGATTTATTAGATTAATGCTGGTCCAGATCTGATGAGCGAAGGCTTCGACCTCTCTTATTGGCATTTGAGTAAAACGGTGGTAGTAGCTGTTGGGATCATTTTGGGTAAAGCTGAGGAGTTTTAAGAAACGATCCAGATACCAACCTTCAATGTCTTCGACAGCAGCATCCACATAGATGGAGAAATCAAAGAAATCAGTGATGTATAGGCGCTCATTTTGAGGGTTTTGAAAGACATTAATTCCCTCGACAATGACAAAATCAGCAGCTTTGACACGTTGCTTCTCTCCAGGAACGATGTCATACACTTCATGAGAATAGACAGGAATATCGACATCTTGTCCATTTTTTAGGCGATCAAGAAAATTCAGTAAGGCTTCCATGTCATAACTCTCAGGAAAACCTTTACGATTTAAGATACCTTGGTCAATTAAAGTTTGGTTGGGATAGAGAAAGCCATCCGTTGTCACTAGCTCTACAGTAGCATCTGTAAGTGTACGGGACAGTAGGATTTGAAGTAGGCGACTGGTTGTTGATTTTCCAACGGCGACACTACCCGAAACCCCAATGATAAAAGGTTGGGGCTTGCTATCTCTTTGAAGAAAGATTCCTTTTGAGAAAGACAAATCTTCTTTGGCTTTTTTATAGATATGGATAAGGTGAACCAGTGGTAGATAGATGTCTGTTACATCTTGTAGGCTGATTTGGTCATTAAAGCTCTTGATGGAGTCTAGTTCTTCTTCCATCAAGGGAGGGGTTGTCTTGCGATGTAAGGACTGCCATGTTTCACGGCTGATTTTTTCAAAATGTAAAAATTCGTTGACCATAATTTTTCCTCGTTCGATATCTTAGTATATCATATTTCTCAGTCAAAGAGAGAATGAAATTCGATATTTCTCATTCTGATTTTTGAAAGTTGCTATAAGCTGCTCTGAAAGGTAAAAAAAGAGGAAATAATACGAAAATCCTTTAATTATTATTATAACAGATTTAGTTTGTTTGTTGAATTTTAGCTTTGTAAACGGTTTTATATTTCCTTAAAATATGGTAAAATAAATTTATGAGTAAAATGTATTATGCAGAAAATCCTGATGCGGCTCACGATATTCATGACTTGAGAGTAGAGTTGCTAGGACATAAAATGACCTTTTTAACGGACGCAGGTGTCTTTAGTAAAAAGATGATTGACTTTGGTAGTCAGCTCTTACTGAAGTGTCTAGAGGTTGAAAAAGGCGAGAGAGTGCTAGATGTCGGCTGTGGGTATGGTCCCCTAGGGATTTCTTTGGTCAAGGCTTACGGAGTTCAAGCAACCATGGTTGATATCAATAATCGTGCGCTTGATTTGGCGCGAAAAAATGCTGAGAGAAATCAAGTTTCAGCAACTATTTTCCAATCCAACATCTATGAGCAAGTTGAAGGGACATTTGACCATGTCATTTCCAATCCACCGATTCGAGCGGGTAAACAAGTTGTTCATGAGATTATCGAAAAGAGCAGAGATTTCTTGAAAGACGGAGGAGACTTAACGATTGTCATTCAGAAAAAACAGGGGGCTCCAAGTGCTAAAAGTAAGATGGAAGACGTTTTTGGAAATTGTGAAATCGTAAAGAAAGATAAGGGATACTATATCCTTAGAAGTGTGAAAGAATGAGAGCAGTTGATTTAATCCAAAAGAAACGAGATGGTCAAGAACTGACTGCAGCTGAAATCAAGTGGCTGGTAGAAGGCTATGTAGCTGGAACTGTTCCGGACTATCAAATGTCTGCTTTTGCTATGGCTGTTTATTTCAAAGGAATGACCACACGTGAGATTTCTGACCTGACGATGAATATGGTTAAGACAGGTCAGGAGTTTGATTTGTCAGCCATAGATGGGGTTAAAGTTGACAAGCATTCGACTGGTGGAGTTGGGGATAAGGTGACCTTAATCTTGGCTCCCCTTGTTGCGAGTTTCGGTGTGCCCGTTGCTAAAATGAGTGGTCGTGGTCTAGGCCATACTGGTGGGACAATTGATAAATTGGAGTCCATTAAGGGCTATCAAGTCGAGCGAAGTCAAGAAGATTTTATTCGTCAGGTACAGAATATTGGTGTATCTGTCATTGGGCAGTCAGATCAGCTGGTTAAAGCAGACAAGCTTCTCTATGCCCTCCGTGATGTGACAGCAACTGTCGACACGATTCCTTTGATTGCTAGTTCGGTGATGAGTAAGAAAATTGCTGCAGGAGCGGATGCCATTTTGCTAGACGTAACGGTCGGTGAGGGTGCCTTCATGAAGACAGTTGATGAGGCGCGTAAATTGGCTCAAACAATGGTGGAACTTGGTAAGGCTGTTGGTCGAAAGACAGTAGCAGTCATTACCGATATGAGCCAACCCTTGGGAAGAGCCATTGGCAATCGTCTCGAAATCCTTGAGGCAATCGAGATTCTTCAAGGAAAAGGCCGAGAAGATATTAGTCACTTTATCTGTGAATTGGCTCAGATTATGCTTGGATTGGCTGATGTTGAGAAAACGATCGAGGAAATCCGTCAACATCTTGAAAATGGCCAAGCACTGGCTAAGTTTGAAGAAATGGTAGCAGCTCAAGGCGGTGATTTAGAAGACCTCTATCGCCCAGTCAAGGTTACTCATGTGGTGGAAATTCCAGCTCAAGATACGGGTGTTATTTCAGCCCTTCCAGCGATGGAATTTGGACTATATGCCATGAGACTAGGAGCTGGTCGTGCAGTCAAGTCTGATGACTTGGACTATGAAACAGGGATTGTTTTCGAAAAGAAAGTTGGAGACTCCGTTCAAAAAGGAGAAATTGTTGCAAAAGTTTATACAAATGGAAAAATTTCTTCTGAACTAGTTACAGAATTTCAAAAATATGTTAAAATAAATGATGGAGTGCGAAGTTTACGAGAAATTATAGAAATTATCTCATAAAATCAGGGAGAATCCGAATATGAAGTTAAATAAATATATCGATCATACGCTTTTAAAGCAAGATGCAAGCCAAGAACAAATTGATCGTTTGCTATCTGAAGCGCGTGAGTATGACTTTGCCAGCGTTTGTGTCAATCCCACATGGGTTAAACATGCGAAAACAGGACTTGAAGGCTCAGATGTAAAGGTTTGTACAGTAGTAGGTTTCCCTCTTGGAGCAACAACTTCAGCTGTGAAAGCTTTTGAAACAAAAGAAGCTGTCCAAAACGGTGCAGATGAGATTGATATGGTTATCAATGTTGGTGCCCTCAAATCAGGCAATCTAGATTTAGTTGGATCGGACATCCGTGCTGTCGTAGAAGCAAGTGGTGACAAGTTGGTGAAAGTCATTATCGAAGCTTGCTTGTTGACAGACGATGAAAAGGTTGTGGCCTGCCAATTATCTCAAAAAGCAGGCGCTGACTTTGTCAAAACATCAACTGGATTTTCAACTGGTGGTGCCACTATAGAGGATGTTCAGTTGATGCGTAAAACAGTCGGGCCAGATATGGGAGTTAAGGCAGCTGGTGGAGCGCGTTCGTATGCTGATGCTGTAGCTTTTGTGGAAGCAGGTGCTACCCGTATCGGAACATCTGCTGGCGTTGCGATTTTAAAAGGAGAATTGGCAGATGGCGACTACTGAGTTGATTGAACTAGCAATTGAAACCAGCAAGAAAGCCTATGTACCCTATTCTCACTTTCCCATCGGAGCTGTTTTAGTAGCCAAGGATGGTAGTATTTATACGGGTGTGAATATCGAGAATGCTAGTTATCCTTTGACCAATTGTGGAGAGCGTACTGCTATTTTTAAAGCAGTTTCGGAGGGGCAACGGGAGTTTTCAGAGTTGATTGTCTACGGACAAACTGAAAAACCCATCTCGCCATGTGGTGCTTGTCGTCAGGTCATGGTTGAGTTTTTTGAACAAGATCTAAAAGTGACTTTAGTTGCTAAAGATAAATCGACGGTCGAGATGACGGTCGGGGAGTTACTTCCATACTCTTTTACAGACTTAAACTAGTCTGAGCTACTCTTCGAGTGGCTGTGGTCTACGTGACCAAACGATCTATACTTGCAACATCGTTGCACATCTTATTTAGGAGGTTCAGTAATGAACAAGAAACAATGGCTAGGCCTTGGTCTAGTTGCAGTGGCAGCAGTTGGACTTGCTGCATGTGGTAACCGCTCTTCTCGTAACGCAGCTTCATCTTCATCTGAAATGAAGACGAAAGCAGCGATCGTAACAGATACTGGTGGTGTTGATGATAAATCATTTAACCAATCAGCTTGGGAAGGTTTGCAAGACTGGGGGAAAGAACACAACCTTTCTAAAGATAACGGTTACACTTACTTCCAATCAACAAGTGAAGCAGACTATGCGAACCACTTGCAACAAGCGGCTGGAAGTTACAACCTGATCTTCGGTGTTGGTTTTGCACTTCACAATGCAGTTGAAGAGGCAGCAAAAGACCACTCTGACTTAAACTATGTCTTGATTGATGATGTGATCAAAGATCAAAAGAATGTTGCGAGCGTAACATTTGCTGATAACGAAGCAGCTTACCTTGCTGGTGTTGCAGCAGCTAAAACAACTAAAACAAAACAAGTTGGTTTTGTAGGTGGTATCGAATCTGAAGTTATTTCACGTTTCGCTGCTGGATTTAAGGCTGGTGTTGAGTCAGTAGACCCATCTATCAAAGTACAAGTTGACTATGCTGGTTCATTTGGTGATGCTGCCAAAGGTAAAACAATTGCAGCAGCTCAATACGCTGCAGGTGCAGACGTTGTCTACCAAGCAGCTGGTGGTACAGGTGCTGGTGTCTTTGCTGAAGCAAAATCTTTGAACGAAAGCAAAAATGAAAACGAAAAAGTTTGGGTTATTGGTGTAGACCGTGACCAAGCAGCAGAAGGTAAATACACTTCTAAAGATGGTAAAGAATCAAACTTCGTTCTTGTATCTACATTGAAACAAGTTGGTACAACTGTAAAAGATATTGCCAACAAAACAGAAAAAGGTGAATTCCCTGGTGGACAAGTTATCGTCTACTCATTGAAAGATAAAGGGGTTGACTTGGCAGTAACAAACCTTTCAGAAGAAGGTAAAAAGGCTGTCGAAGATGCAAAAGCTAAAATCCTTGACGGAAGTGTAAAAGTTCCTGAAAAATAATGGATAAAAGTCATTTCTTAGGAAGCGGCCATCGGTCGCTTCTTTAAGAATTGAGGCAATTTTTGTCTCAATAGAGCTTGTTAATGTGATTAGCAGGTTTTATTGAAATAAAATAAACCTCTGAAAGGAAGAGCATATGGCACACGAAAATGTCATTGAGATGCGGGATATTACCAAGGTGTTTGGTGAATTTGTAGCAAACGACAAGATCAATTTGCAACTGCGAAAAGGTGAAATCCATGCACTTTTAGGAGAAAATGGAGCGGGTAAATCCACTCTGATGAATATGCTGGCAGGGCTTCTTGAACCAACTAGTGGTGAAATTGCAGTGAATGGTCAGGTTGTAAAACTAGACTCCCCTTCTAAAGCCGCTAGTCTTGGAATCGGGATGGTTCACCAACATTTTATGTTGGTCGAAGCTTTTACAGTAGCTGAGAATATCATTTTGGGGAGTGAAATCACTAAAAATGGTATGCTAGATATAGCTGAAGCTACTAGAGAAATAAAGGCTCTTTCTGAACGTTATGGTTTGGCAGTAGATCCTGCTGCCAAGGTGGCAGATATTTCCGTTGGTGCTCAACAACGTGTAGAAATCTTGAAGACACTTTACCGTGGTGCTGATATCCTCATCTTTGACGAACCTACGGCAGTATTGACTCCTTCAGAGATTGACGAGTTGATGGCTATCATGAAAAACCTTGTCAAAGAGGGAAAATCCATCATTTTGATTACCCATAAACTGGATGAAATTCGTGCGGTATCCAATCGTGTGACAGTTATCCGTCGTGGTAAATCAATCCAGACGGTTGAAATCGCAGGCGCAACAAATGCTGATTTGGCAGAAATGATGGTAGGACGCTCTGTTTCCTTTAAAACGGAAAAACAGGCACCTCAACCAAAAGAAGTGGTCTTGTCTATCAAAGACTTAGTTGTCAATGAAAACCGTGGTGTACCAGCTGTGAAGAATCTTTCTTTGGATGTTCGTGCTGGTGAGATTGTTGGTATTGCGGGTATTGACGGCAATGGTCAATCTGAACTCATTCAAGCCATTACAGGTCTTCGTAAGGTTGAGTCTGGTAGTATTGAATTAAAAGGCAAATCAATCGTGGGAATGCACCCACGACAAATTACGGAACTCAGTGTAGGGCATGTTCCTGAAGACCGTCACCGTGATGGATTGATTTTGGAGATGATGATTTCAGAAAATATCGCTCTTCAAACCTACTACAAAGAACCACTCAGTAAGAATGGTATTTTGAACTATGCGAATATCACTTCACATGCAAAGAAATTAATGGAAGAATTTGACGTCCGTGCGGCAAGCGAATTTGTTCCAGCAGCAGCTCTTTCAGGAGGAAATCAACAAAAAGCGATTATTGCTCGTGAGATTGATCGTGATCCTGAACTCCTTATCGTCAGCCAGCCAACTCGTGGTTTGGACGTTGGTGCCATTGAGTACATTCACAAACGCTTGATTGAGGAACGTGATAATGGCAAGGCTGTTCTCGTTGTCAGTTTTGAATTGGATGAGATTTTAAATGTCTCAGACCGAATTGCTGTTATTCATGATGGTAAGATTCAGGGTATTGTGTCGCCAGAAACGACTAACAAACAAGAACTTGGTGTCTTGATGGCTGGTGGAAACTTGGGAAAGGAGAAGAGTGATGTCTAAAAAATTACAACAAATTTCGGTTCCCTTGATTTCCGTATTCTTAGGAATCTTGCTCGGAGCCATTGTCATGTGGATCTTCGGCTACGATGCTATCTGGGGGTATGAGGAGCTGTTTTATACAGCTTTTGGTAGCCTCCGTGGGATTGGGGAAATTTTCCGTGCCATGGGACCTCTAGTCTTGATTGGTCTTGGTTTCGCTGTCGCTAGTCGGGCAGGTTTCTTTAACGTTGGTTTGCCAGGTCAAGCGCTAGCGGGATGGATTCTCAGCGGTTGGTTTGCCTTGTCGCATCCAGATATGCCACGTCCAATGTTGATTTTAGCGACTATAGTGATTGCTCTGATCGCTGGTGGAATTGTTGGTGCGATTCCAGGTATTCTCAGAGCTTATCTCGGTACGTCAGAGGTTATCGTAACCATTATGATGAACTACATTGTATTGTATGTAGGGAACGCCTTTATTCATTCTTTCCCGAAAGACTTTATGCAAAGTACAGACTCAACGATTCGTGTGAGTGCCAATGCTAGTTACCAGACACCATGGCTATCTGAGTTGACTGGTAATTCTCGTATGAATATCGGTATCTTCTTTGCTATCATTGCTGTTGGGGTGATTTGGTTCTTGCTTAAGAAAACGACTCTCGGTTTTGAAATCCGTGCAGTTGGTCTCAATCCCCATGCTTCAGAGTACGCTGGTATTTCAGCAAAACGTACAATCATCCTATCAATGATTATCTCTGGTGCTTTGGCTGGTCTTGGTGGAGCTGTCGAAGGTCTTGGAACTTTCCAAAACGTTTACGTTCAGGGGTCATCATTAGCTATCGGATTTAACGGGATGGCAGTTAGTTTGCTTGCTGGAAATTCACCAATTGGGATCCTCTTTGCAGCCTTCTTATTTGGTGTTCTGCAAGTTGGTGCGCCGGGTATGAACGCAGCGCAAGTTCCGTCTGAGCTTGTTAGCATTGTAACAGCGTCTATTATCTTCTTTGTCAGTGTTCACTATATTATTGAACGCTTTGTCAAACCGAAAAAACAAGTTAAAGGAGGTAAGTAAGGATGTCTATTACAACATTACTCACCCTCTTGGTCTCTTCTATGCTGATTTACTCAGCACCACTTATTTTTACGAGTATCGGAGGAGTTTTCTCTGAACGTGGTGGTGTCGTTAACGTCGGTCTTGAAGGAATTATGGTTATGGGAGCCTTTTCTGGGGTTGTCTTTAACCTTGAGTTTGCAGAACAACTTGGAGCAGCGACACCTTGGATTTCCTTGTTGGTTGCTGGTATCGTGGGAGCTATTTTCTCCCTCATCCATGCCGTCGCTACAGTTCATTTCCGTGCGGACCATGTTGTCAGTGGTACAGTATTGAACTTGATGGCTCCTGCCTTAGCAGTTTTCTTGGTTAAAGTTCTTTATAACAAAGGGCAAACGGATAACTTAAGCCAGACTTTTGGACGTTTTGATTTCCCAGTTTTGGCTGATATCCCTGTGATTGGAGATATCTTCTTCAAGTCAACAAGTTTGCTAGGTTATATCGCGATTGCCTTCTCATTCTTTGCATGGTTTATTCTTTTTAAGACACGCTTTGGTCTTCGCCTTCGCTCTGTCGGTGAACACCCTCAGGCAGCGGATACCTTGGGGATCAATGTTTACAAGATGCGATATCTTGGAGTTATTATTTCAGGATTCCTAGGTGGAATTGGGGGAGCGATTTATGCTCAATCCATTTCAGTTAACTTCTCAGTAACAACCATTGTAGGGCCTGGGTTTATCGCTCTTGCGGCAATGATCTTTGGTAAATGGAACCCAATCGGTGCTATGCTTTCCAGTCTCTTCTTTGGACTTTCACAAAGTTTGGCAGTTATCGGTTCTCAATTGCCTTTCCTACAAGGAGTGCCAGCGGTTTACCTTCAAATCGCCCCTTATGTCTTGACCATCCTTGTCTTGGCAGCCTTCTTTGGAAAAGCAGTTGCGCCTAAGGCAGACGGTATCAACTACATCAAGTCAAAATAAGCATACAAAAAAACGTCAGTTTCAAACTGGCGTTTTATTTGTTAGGATTTTGATGGGTTAAGTTCAATCCCCAAGGGACAAGATTTTCAGTTTTATTTTTGATACGTGTGATATTATCCTTGTGACGAATGATAATCAAGCTAGCAAGTGCTAGGACAATCAGAATGAAGAGAGGATCATAGCTGTTTAGGATAAATCCAAATAGTGGAAATAGGAGAACTCCGATAACGGCTGCGATAGAAGCAGTAACGCTAGACAAGGAAATCATACTAAAAAGATAGAGGGTTCCAAAGAATACGACTGCTAGGTAGAGACAGAAGATAGGCGCAAATCCGAAAACAACTCCAGCGCTAGTTGCGACAGCCTTACCACCTTTAAAGCCTGCAAAGATAGGAAAGGTATGTCCAATCACAGCCAAAAGTCCAAATACGAGAGGTGATACACCTTGAAGGTGGAAAATGATTGGAAGGAGAGTGGCCAAGGTTCCTTTAAAGAAGTCAATCACAAAGGTTGCCATACCCGCTTTCTTACCTAAAATTCGGAAAGTATTGGTTGTTCCGGTATTTCCAGAACCATGTTCACGCAGATTTGTTTGAAAGAAGATTTGTCCAATCCATAGACCAGACGGAATCGAACCTAGTAAATATGCTAGAATTAATAATACAAATGTCATCATAGACCTATTATACCATGAAATGCTGTGGAAAGTCAGAGAATATCCTGTGAAATTGTGACAGCTGAATGGGAAAAACTTTGCAAAATCCCTAGAAAACCTGTAAAATAGAAAAGATGAACAAATAGGAGGTTCCTTGTGTCAAAAAAGGAAATCAATATTAATAACTATAATGATGACGCCATTCAGGTGCTAGAAGGGTTGGATGCGGTCCGTAAACGTCCAGGGATGTATATTGGATCGACTGACGGAGCAGGACTTCATCACCTAGTCTGGGAAATTGTGGACAATGCAGTCGATGAAGCCTTGTCTGGCTTTGGTGATCGCATTGATGTGACTATAAATAAAGATGGAAGTTTAACAGTAGAGGACCATGGTCGAGGGATGCCGACTGGGATGCACGCCATGGGAATCCCAACTGTTGAGGTTATCTTTACTATTCTCCACGCCGGAGGAAAATTCGGTCAAGGGGGGTATAAGACATCTGGAGGTCTCCACGGGGTGGGTTCTTCCGTTGTTAATGCCCTTTCTAGTTGGCTGGAAGTTGAAATCACCCGTGATGGTGCTGTTTATAAGCAACGCTTTGAAAATGGGGGGAAACCCGTTACAACCTTGAAGAAAATTGGTACAGCACCCAAGTCTAAGACAGGTACCAAAGTCACTTTCATGCCTGACGCGACGATTTTTTCTACGACTGACTTCAAGTACAATACCATTTCAGAACGCCTTAATGAGTCAGCCTTCCTCTTGAAAAATGTGACCTTGTCCTTGACAGACAAACGTACAGATGAAGCAATCGAGTTCCACTATGAAAATGGAGTTCAGGACTTTGTTTCCTATCTGAACGAAGACAAGGAAACCTTGACACCAGTTCTGTACTTTGAGGGGGAAGACAATGGTTTCCAAGTGGAAGTTGCCCTCCAGTACAATGATGGATTTTCAGATAACATTCTATCCTTTGTCAATAACGTTCGTACCAAGGACGGTGGAACGCATGAGACGGGACTCAAGTCTGCCATTACAAAGGTCATGAACGACTATGCGCGTAAGACGGGACTTCTCAAAGAAAAAGATAAGAACCTTGAAGGGTCAGACTATCGTGAAGGATTAGCAGCCGTTCTATCAATTCTCGTTCCTGAAGAACACCTCCAGTTTGAGGGACAGACCAAGGACAAACTTGGAAGCCCTCTGGCTCGTCCAGTTGTGGATGGGATTGTGGCTGATAAGTTGACCTTCTTCCTTATGGAAAATGGTGAACTGGCTTCCAATCTCATCCGCAAGGCTATCAAGGCGCGTGATGCTCGTGAAGCAGCACGTAAGGCGCGTGATGAGAGCCGAAATGGTAAGAAAAACAAAAAAGACAAGGGCTTGTTGTCTGGAAAATTGACTCCAGCCCAGTCTAAAAATCCTGCCAAGAATGAACTCTACCTGGTTGAGGGGGACTCTGCGGGTGGTTCTGCCAAGCAAGGCCGTGACCGTAAGTTCCAAGCTATCCTACCTCTTCGAGGTAAGGTGATTAATACAGCCAAGGCCAAGATGGCAGATATTCTCAAAAATGAAGAAATCAACACGATGATTTATACCATTGGTGCGGGTGTGGGTGCAGACTTCTCTATTGAAGATGCCAACTATGACAAGATTATTATCATGACCGATGCGGACACAGATGGTGCCCATATCCAAACTCTTCTTTTAACATTTTTCTACCGTTACATGCGTCCACTAGTCGAGGCAGGCCATGTCTATATTGCCCTTCCGCCTCTTTACAAGATGTCCAAAGGGAAAGGTAAGAAAGAAGAAGTGGCTTACGCTTGGACGGACGGAGAGCTAGAAGAACTCCGCAAGCAGTTTGGTAAAGGCGCAACACTCCAACGATATAAAGGTCTTGGTGAGATGAACGCGGACCAACTCTGGGAAACAACCATGAATCCAGAAACCCGTACCCTCATCCGTGTCACCATCGAAGACTTAGCACGCGCTGAACGCCGCGTCAACGTCCTCATGGGAGATAAGGTCGAACCACGTCGTAAATGGATTGAAGATAATGTTAAGTTTACGCTGGAAGAGAGTGGGGCGTTTTGAAAGGATGAAAGAGAGAATATGAGTTATACCAAATATACAGATCAGGAATTTGAGGCATTAGAAAATGATGGTCAAATAAATATTATGGCTTTGTTTGGTAATGGAGTTGATATTCAGCTCATGGAATATCTAGATTCTCCGTATCGAACATCTTATCAAAATTTCTACAATTATCTTTGCTATAAAAATTTTGATAAAGATAACATGATCTTCCAAAAAATGACTAAAGATAAGAAAGAAAATGAAAGTAATTCTAGTATTAAACCAAATTGGAGTGATTTTGAGAACAGTTTAATTGAGATTTTTAATCAACCTAGTTGGCTGGAAGTAGAGAAATTGGCTAACGATTTCACTCAATTTCAAATCGAGTTCTCAAATTTTTTAAATGAAATAATTACTCCTAATATGCTTGCTAGGTTAGGGAATGATAGCACTGAAAAAGGAATCGCTCTTAATTCTTTTACCCGTTTTTTAGGTGATTTAGATACGGAAAATTTCAATAAATTGGCTTTTCCTCGTAAAACTAAACATTATTCTTTATTTAACTGGGAAATTTTAAATTTCAACTATACTTCGATGTTAGATAATATTTTATTGCTAGATAAAGGACAATTTGATCCGCATCCTCATAAGTTTGCAGATAGGCAGATTCAATTCTATCCCAATCCTAAAGATATTCCTGCTCCTGGTTATTCAGCTATATCTGTTGATGGTTCTTGGGGACGCTTATCCGATTTGGATTTTAATAAAGACACTTTGTACTCTAGCTATTTGATAACAAATATCACTCATCCTCATGGTTATCAGAATGTTCCAAAATCAATGTTATTTGGGTTTGACAATAAGGAACAAATAACAAATGAAAATAAAAGACATTTAGCAAAGAATTTTCTAAAACCTTATTGGGCTCAAAATGATAAGAAATATAAATCATACTTCAATGATACTAATTTATTTATACTGTATGGTTTATCAATCGGTGATAGTGACTTTTGGTGGTGGAATAATATTCTTAACTCACTTTTGGAGACAGATTCTGAATTGATTATTTATAATTACAATAGCAATAATGAATCCGATAGTGACACAATTAATAGATTTATTAATGTGGCAACCAACGAGAAACTGGATGATGGGAAACTAGATAAGCTTCATAAGAAAATTGCTATAGTTCAGTATAATTCTAAAACAAAGCTAAATGCTTTCAAATTGGATCGTTTGGATTCAATTCATGGTTATCCCAAATAATGAAATGACAATTTTCTCACCAGATTTTCGGACAAGCTCACCAGAGCGTGAATGAGTCCGTCCGCCTCAAGCTGCAAGAAATTTATGATTTCCTTGTGGACTTCACCTCCATCTGTGCTTACGCTTATCATGAAAGAACTCACAAGGTCAATCTTTGCGACCACCTCAACACCATCCGCAGCCGCTATAAAAAACGCAAGCCGGCTAAGGAGTCGAGGGAAGAAGCGACGGAGAGTAACTAGAATATAACTAAATTTGAGTTGAAAAATTGTTAGTGGTCCCATTGGATTTGAAAGGAGTAGAAAATGATAATCAGACCTGCAATAACAAAAGATTGTCAAGCTATTTATTCCCTTTATCAAAATGAAAAATGGATTTCTTTTACAGAGGAAAAAGTGACATCATTATTTTCAACAAATCTGTCCCATTACTTGGTAGTTGAAGAGAACCAGAAAATCCTTGGTTTTGCCCGCTACTTGACAGATGAAGTCATGACGACCTTTTTAGCTGAGATTATCATTGATAAAGCCTATCGCGGAAAAGGATTGGGACGGCGATTGATCGCTGAAATTCATCAAAAACATCCTTTGACTCGCATTGAATTAATATCAGAAGCGGATGGATTTTATCAGACAGTAGGTTTTAAACCTGTGGGAACAGGGCTTAGAAAATCTATCTAAATGAAAAGAGCTGTATTTATGACGCTTGACAATAAACTTGGTCTGATGGATTCGCTTGAACTAGCCAAGATGGAAGAAAAAATCAGCAAAACCCGAGCGAAAGAGCTTTTTGAAAAGCAGCTTCTGGACGATAAAGCAGCTGGCACCTATGCGACTCTGGCCGTTATTCGTGGCTTCTTATTTGAAGAAATCTATGACTTCGCCGGCCAGATTCGGACAGTCAGTCTCGCCAAAGGGAATGTTAGCTTTGAGCCTGTCATGTATCTAGCAGCTTCCTTGGAAAATATTGACAGGATGCCTCAGCAGACCTTTGAGCAGATTGTCGAGAAGTACCTTGAGCTAAATATCGCCCACCCTTTTCGAGAAGGGAACGGAGGAAGTATGAGGCTCTGGCTGGATCATCTCCTCAAGGCTGAGCTGGGGCAAGTCGTGGACTGGTCTCACGGGGACAAGGAAGATTACCTCCTAGCCACGAAGCGTAGCGCGGTATCGACTGGCGAACTCAAGTATCTCCTCCTCAATAATCTGACGGATGACCTTACTCAAACCCGTTTCTTTAAGGGTATGGATGCTTCATATTATTACGAAGGGTATAACCTTTACCAGACAGGGGAGTTGTAAAGTTCAAGTAAAGGTGACGATTATCCTTTTTAGGTAAACAATCGCTAAAACTATTGGGGGTGCAGTATTGATTACGTTATTAATGATACCTTTTTTCCTTGTTCTCCTAACCATTTTTGGAATTATATATGATTTAACGACCAGTAAAGGTAGAAAAGAGTGTGCTCGCACAGTATCTTTGTTTATATTGAACATCCTCACTATTGGTATCTGTTTATTAGATCTACCAATGGAAAGTAAACCATACTCAGGAATAGGGTTTATCTTATTTTATGCACTTGCCTTCACACCTTTGATGATTGTTTTCTCACTATATACCCTCTATCGGATTGGAAAACATTATAGGTATTTTAAGAGTAAGTTTGCTATAACACTCCTATTCAATGCTATTTTACTTTTCCTTCTTTCATTAGTAAATACTTTTGTATTATGGAGAAGCTTTCAAATATATCATAGAAACGATATGAATTTGTTTTATTATATTTTAATCGTTTTGGGGATTTGTTCAACTATCCAATTGATAGTAGGCGAACTTGAGATGAAAAGAATACGAGGCATCCAAAAACAAGAGGAGCAAGACGGCAATGAAAAATAATTCTATAAAAGATATGTGCAGACAACATAGAAGTGAAGCGCAAATGTTTGATCTAATTTTACAAACCGCAAAAAGTCTAAAAGTCGAGGCTGTCGCTATGTCTGGTTCACGGACTGATACAAAAGCACCAAAAGATGAGTTTCAGGACTATGATGTTGTTTATGTAGTGGACGATTTAGATAATCTGACGAGTGACCTTGCTTGGTTGGACCGGTTTGGCAACCGTCTGATTGAACAGTATAATGTACTGGGACACCGTCGACTTTATCTTATGCTCTTTGAAGATGGCAATCGGATTGATTTGACGCTCTGCCCCAAAGACCACATCCAAGAGTGGGTGGATAGTGAAGCTGATTACACAGTATTGAAAGATGAGAAAGGCTTGTTTGAGTCCTATACTACAAGTCCTCAACGTTACTGGACGAATCCAGCTAGCCCGATTGATTTTGAAAAAGCCTGCAATGAATTTTGGTGGGTTTCCGCTTATGTGGTCAAGGGAATCTGTCGCAAGCAAGTCATCTATGCGACTGACCATCTCTACGGTATTTGTCAGCAAGAACTCTTGAAGGTCTTGGCTTGGCAGGTTGCAAGTGATAATGGAACAGTCGATATCGGCAAGAACTACAAGTATCTTTTCCAGTATTTACCTGCAGAGAAGGAGAAGGAATTCTCAAATCTGCTTGATTTTTCAAGTGTAGAGAAACTTACTCAGTCCTTATTTACTACGATGCAACTTTTCCACCAAGAAGCTCAAATCCTTGCTCAAAAGATGGGGTTTGATTACGATAAGGAAGTGGCTGAGAAGATGATTCAGTATGCTGAGGAAAGAAGATGCTTAAATGTAGTAGATTAGAATTCCATTGATAAGGATGAAGCCATTTAGTAACATTTCGGAGGAGTATAATGTTTTTAGATTTAGGAATTACTTCATATTTGTTTGGTAAAATAGCGGATTTTTCTTGGAATCAATTTTATGATTCATTAGGTTTGCAAGAGAAGGTTGATAAAAAGAGTTTAAAAAAACTTATCGAAGATTATCGAGATTATATGATAGACCGTCATAAAGATAATCCGTATTTTGAAGAGGTTTTAAGATTTTGGGAGACAAATCATATTGTTGAAGAAATTTTGATGATTGAATATCACTTGAAAAGCCAGTTTGCGACTTATGATGATTTTAAAAACGCTTTGGAGGATCAGTATCCTCAGACTTTCAATAAAAGTTTTTCAATTAGTTTGATGATGAGCTAGATAAAAAATTTATTGACTTAGTTGGAAAAATGTCTCAGTTTTCTCAGTCAGATATTGCTGTTATAGCAAATGTTATTAAAGAATCGAATTCCGAAATAGTATCCTCAATAGAGGAACTCTTAAAACAATTGCAAGAATTTGGTTTTAAAAATAATATTAAACATGATACTCAACTAGCATATATTCAAAAATCGAAAATAGACAATTTTGTAATTACTCCCCCTGTGATTTCTAAAATGACCATTACTTCAAGAAATGACTATAAATATAATTATTATTTGTTTCAGTCTTTTGAATTTGAAGGTGATTTTGGAGATGATCCAACAGTCTATTTGATTTATTCAGAGGATGATAATAAGATTGAGTTAAATACTTCTAGTCATGGTTTGCAACCTGATAATTTACGAGTTCTAAAATTTAAATCGACAGAAATTGAAGGTAAGAAATATAAATATAATATTTCTAAAGAGTATTGTTATTATTCCAATCAAGGAAATGAATATGATATTAGACCATTCATTGTTGTTGTGCTCAGTGAAGAGGTTATGGGCTTTGCTACCTTAACGATAATTAATAAGTCATTTAAAAAAGGTCAAAGTTTCACTTTACCGTTCACTGGACATAAAGCATTCATTCCAGCAGCAAGAAAACTTATTTGGCCAAATAAAAAGGATTTATTAAAAAAACTTCATGAACCACAGACGGGTAGAGTTTTCTATTTAGACAATTCTGTTGTAGATGAAGTAATTAAAATTAAAAAGTATTTTTTGGATTCGTTAAAAGAAGAAGTTAAGGATGCATTAAAACAAGAATATGAATAATCTATTTTTTATTATCCAAACACGTCTATTTCTGTGAGATCATTCTTTTCAACTTGCATGTAAAAACTGAACACGGACTAAACGGTGTGTAAAAAAGATAAATCGTTTTTTCGTTACAACCTAGTCCACTTATATAAAATTTGAAAGGAGTTGAACACGCCCTAAATGTTGTGTAAAAAAGATAAATTCTCTTGTGAGCATCGCTCACTGCAATAATTTCCTATTTTCACTTTGCATTTTACGGGCTTTGTATCCTATATGAGTAACATTCAAAACATGTCCCTGGAGGACATCATGGGAGAGCGATTTGGTCGCTACTCCAAGTACATCATTCAAGACCGAGCTTTGCCAGACATTCGTGATGGATTGAAGCCGGTTCAGCGTCGTATTCTTTATTCGATGAATAAGGATGGCAATACTTTTGACAAGAGCTACCGTAAGTCTGCCAAGTCTGTCGGGAACATCATGGGAAATTTCCACCCACACGGTGATTCTTCCATCTATGATGCCATGGTTCGTATGTCTCAGGACTGGAAAAATCGTGAAATTCTAGTTGAAATGCACGGTAATAACGGTTCCATGGACGGGGATCCACCTGCGGCTATGCGTTATACCGAGGCTCGTTTGTCTGAGATTGCTGGTTATCTTCTTCAAGATATCGAGAAAAAGACAGTTCCTTTTGCTTGGAACTTTGACGATACCGAGAAAGAACCTACTGTCTTACCAGCAGCCTTTCCAAACCTCTTGGTCAATGGTTCGACTGGAATTTCGGCTGGTTATGCTACAGACATTCCTCCCCATAATTTAGCTGAGGTTATTGATGCGACGGTTTACATGATTGACCACCCAACAGCTAAGGTCGATAAGTTGATGGAATTCTTGCCTGGGCCAGACTTCCCTACAGGGGCTATCATCCAAGGACGTGATGAAATCAAGAAGGCCTATGAAACTGGGAAAGGGCGCGTGGTTGTTCGTTCCAAGACGGAGATTGAAAAACTAAAAGGTGGTAAGGAGCAAATCGTTATCACTGAGATTCCTTATGAAATCAATAAGGCTAATCTAGTCAAGAAAATCGATGATGTTCGTATTAATAACAAGGTGGCAGGTATTGCTGAGATTCGTGATGAGTCTGACCGTGACGGTCTTCGCATCGCTATCGAACTTAAGAAAGATGCGAATACCGAGCTTGTCCTCAACTATCTCTTCAAATATACTGACCTACAAATCAACTACAACTTTAACATGGTGGCGATTGACAATTTCACGCCTCGTCAGGTCGGAATTGTCCCAATTTTGTCTAGCTACATCGCCCACCGTCGTGAAGTGATTTTGGCACGTTCCCGTTTTGATAAGGAAAAGGCTGAGAAACGTCTCCATATCGTTGAAGGTTTGATTCGCGTGATTTCGATTTTGGACGAAGTCATTGCCCTTATTCGTGCTTCTGAGAACAAGGCTGACGCCAAGGAAAACCTCAAGGTCAGCTATGATTTTACAGAAGAGCAAGCCGAAGCTATCGTGACCTTGCAACTTTACCGTTTGACCAATACAGATGTGGTTGTCTTGCAGGAAGAAGAAGCAGAACTTCGTGAAAAAATTGCCATGCTTGCGGCTATCATCGGTGATGAACGAACTATGTACAATCTTATGAAGAAAGAACTCCGTGAAGTCAAGAAGAAATTTGCGACACCACGTTTGAGTACTTTGGAAGATACTGCAAAAGTAATCGAGATTGACACAGCTAGTTTGATTGCCGAGGAAGATACCTATGTCAGCGTGACTAAGGCAGGCTATATCAAGCGTACCAGCCCACGTTCCTTTGCGGCATCCACTCTGGAAGAAATTGGCAAGCGTGATGATGATCGTCTGATCTTTGTACAAACTGCCAAGACAACCCAGCACCTCTTGATATTTACAACTCTTGGAAATGTCATTTATCGACCAATCCATGAGTTAGCAGATATTCGCTGGAAGGACATCGGAGAGCACTTGAGCCAAACGATTACAAACTTTGAAACTAACGAAGAAATCCTTTATGCAGAAGTAGTGGATCAGTTTGATGATGCGACAACTTATTTTGCAGCGACTCGCCTTGGTCAAATCAAGCGTGTAGAACGTAAAGAATTCTCTCCATGGAGAACTTATAAGTCTAAATCTGTCAAGTACGCTAAACTCAAAGACGAGACAGACCAGATTGTAGCAGTGGCTCCAATTAAACTAGATGATGTACTCTTGATTAGTCAAAACGGTTATGCCCTTCGTTTCAATATCGAAGAGGTTCCAGTTGTTGGTGCCAAGGCTGCAGGTGTCAAAGCTATGAACCTGAAAGCAGATGATGCGCTTCAGGCTGCCTTTATCTGTAACACTTCATCCTTCTACCTCTTGACCCAACGTGGAAGCTTAAAACGTGTTTCCATTGAGGAAATTCCAGCAACCAGCCGTGCCAAACGAGGTCTACAAGTCTTGCGTGAGTTGAAAAACAAACCGCATCGTGTCTTCTTAGCAGGAGCAGTTGCAGAGCAAGGTTTCGTTGGTGATCTTTTTAGTACAGAAGTAGAAGAAAACGACCAAACGTTACTTGTCCAATCTAACAAGGGAACAATCTATGAGAGTCGATTGCAAGACCTCAACTTGTCAGAACGTACTAGCAATGGAAGCTTTATTTCAGACACCATTTCAGATGAAGAAGTTTTCGATGCTTACCTCAAAGAAGTCTTTAAAGAGGATAAAGCAAATCCTTAAAAAGAATCAGTCCAAGGGGCTGATTTCTTTATGTTGAAAAAATTTTCAGAAAATTACAAATAATACTTGAAATTTTACTAGAAAAGTGTAGAATAGAACACATAGTTTGAATAGTATAAAGGAGAAACACATGACAGTTGCAATTGATTGGGAAAATCTTGGTTTTGCTTATATGAAACTACCTTACCGTTATATCGCTCATTATAAAAATGGTCAATGGGATCAAGGAGAATTGACAGAGGATGCAACCTTGCATATTTCAGAGTCTTCTCCAAGTCTCCACTATGGACAGCAAGCATTTGAGGGGTTGAAAGCCTATCGTACTAAGGACGGTAGTGTTCAACTGTTCCGTCCTGACGAAAATGCCAAGCGTCTGCAACGTACTTGTGACCGTCTTTTGATGCCACAAGTTCCAACAGAAATGTTTGTAGAAGCTTGTAAAGCAGTTGTGCGTGCAAATGAAGAATACGTCCCACCATATGGAACAGGTGGAACCCTTTATCTTCGTCCACTATTGATTGGTGTTGGGGATATTATTGGGGTTAAACCAGCAGAAGAGTATATTTTCACCATCTTTGCTATGCCAGTTGGTAACTATTTTAAAGGTGGTTTAGTTCCAACTAACTTCTTGATTCAGGATGAATACGACCGGGCAGCTCCAAATGGTACGGGTGCGGCTAAGGTTGGTGGGAACTATGCTGCTAGTCTCCTTCCAGGTAAAATGGCCAAGTCTCGCAACTTTTCTGACGTTATTTACCTAGACCCATCTACACATACAAAGATTGAAGAAGTCGGATCAGCCAACTTCTTTGGAATCACGGCAGACAATGAATTTGTTACGCCATTGAGTCCATCCATCTTGCCATCCATTACCAAGTACTCTTTGCTTTACTTGGCAGAACACCGCTTGGGCTTGACACCGATTGAAGGCGATGTCCCAATTGATAATTTGGATCGTTTTGTAGAGGCAGGTGCCTGCGGTACAGCAGCGGTTATTTCTCCAATTGGAGGTATCCAACATGGCGATGATTTCCATGTTTTCTATAGTGAAACAGAAGTAGGTCCTGCTACACGTAAACTCTACGATGAATTGACTGGTATCCAGTTTGGTGATGTGGAAGCACCAGAAGGTTGGATTGTCAAAGTGGACTAAAAGACATAAAGTAAAGTGAAACTCCATAGCAGTTGTAATGACTGAAATGGAGTTTTTTCTTGCTAGTTTGAGTATTTTCTTGTACAATAGAAAAAGTGGAAAGAGGTACAGTATGAGTAAAAAAGATAAGAAAATTGAAATCCAATTAACTGATGCCAAAGTGACTGTTGGAAAAGACAGCTATGAAGGATACGTTTTGACGATTGGGAAAAAGGTTATTGGGGAAATTGCCGAATTAGATAACCAATTTGCCATCATAAAGAATGGAAATGTCGATAGTTTTTATAAAAAACTTGAAAAAGCTGTGGAAATTTTGATTGAAAACTATAATTTAACAAAATAATGCTTGTTTTTTTGAAAATTTCATGATATAATAGTTTTCGTTAAGCATTGGAGAGATAGCGAAGAGGCTAAACGCGGCGGACTGTAAATCCGCTCCTTCGGGTTCGGGGGTTCGAATCCCTCTCTCTCCATCTCATCATTGGGGTATAGCCAAGCGGTAAGGCAAGGGACTTTGACTCCCTCATGCGTTGGTTCGAATCCAGCTACCCCAGTTCTTAGGTAATAAATTCAAGATAAAAAGAAAAATATCTTAGGGTATTTTATTTTTATATTGAAAGACGTGAACAATACGGACATGTTCTTGTGGGTGCTTAGGAAAAAAATTATAAGTATGTCAAGTTTTGGAAAAGACTTGATTGTTGGAGGATTTTTTAGATGAACGAATTTGAAGATTTGCTAAATAGCGTTAGCCAAGTTGAGCCTGGTGATGTTGTTAGTGCTGAAGTATTGACAGTTGATGCGACTCAAGCTAACGTTGCAATCTCTGGGACTGGTGTTGAAGGTGTCTTGACTCTTCGCGAATTGACAAACGATCGCGATGCAGATATCAATGACTTTGTGAAAGTAGGAGAAGTATTGGATGTTCTTGTACTTCGTCAAGTAGTTGGTAAAGATACTGATACAGTTACATACCTTGTATCTAAAAAACGCCTTGAAGCTCGCAAAGCATGGGACAAACTTGTTGGACGCGAAGAAGAAGTTGTTACTGTTAAAGGAACTCGTGCCGTTAAAGGTGGACTTTCAGTAGAATTTGAAGGTGTTCGTGGATTCATCCCAGCTTCAATGTTGGATACTCGTTTTGTACGTAACACTGAACGTTTCGTAGGTCAAGAATTTGATGCTAAAATCAAGGAAGTTGATCCTAAAGAAAACCGTTTCATCCTTTCACGTCGTGAAGTTGTTGAAGCAGCTACTGCAGCAGCTCGTGCTGAAGTATTCGGTAAATTAGCTGTTGGTGATGTCGTAACTGGTAAAGTTGCTCGTATCACTAGCTTTGGTGCTTTCATCGACCTTGGTGGTGTTGATGGATTGGTTCACTTGACTGAATTGTCACACGAACGTAACGTATCACCTAAATCAGTTGTAACTGTTGGTGAAGAAATCGAAGTGAAGATCCTTGATCTTAATGAAGAAGAAGGACGCGTATCACTTTCACTTAAAGCAACAACACCTGGACCATGGGATGGCGTTGAGCAAAAATTGGCTAAAGGTGATGTAGTAGAAGGAACAGTTAAACGTTTGACTGACTTTGGTGCATTTGTTGAAGTATTGCCAGGTATCGATGGACTTGTTCACGTATCGCAAATTTCACACAAACGTATCGAAAATCCAAAAGAAGCTCTTACTGTTGGTCAAGAAGTTACTGTTAAAGTACTTGATGTTAACGCTGACGCAGAACGCGTATCTCTTTCTATCAAAGCTCTTGAAGAACGTCCAGCTCAAGAAGAAGGACAAAAAGAAGAAAAACGTGCTGCTCGTCCACGTCGTCCAAAACGTCAAGAAAAACGTGATTTCGAACTTCCAGAAACACAAACAGGATTCTCAATGGCTGACTTGTTCGGTGATATCGAACTTTAATCAAATTGACAATCACAAAATCCTTTGTTTAAAACAAGGGATTTTTCTTTTGTCTCTTTCTCATTTTTGATATAATAGTTCTATGTTAGATTCAGAAAAACAATCACAATATCAATTGTTAAACGAGGAACTCTCTTATTTACTAGAAGGTGAGAGCAATGTTCTTGCCAATCTTTCGAATGCTAGTGCCCTCCTAAAATCTCGCTTTCCGAATACTGTATTTGCAGGTTTTTATCTGTTTGATGGAAGTGAGTTGGTTTTAGGGCCTTTTCAGGGTGGCGTTTCTTGCATTCGCATCCCACTTGGGAAAGGTGTGTGTGGAGAAGCTGCTGAGTTTCAAGAGACTGTTTTAGTAGGGGACGTGAGCACCTATCCAAACTACATTTCTTGCGATAGTAAGGCCAAGAGTGAAATCGTAGTTCCCATGCTCAAGAATGGTCGATTGCTAGGTGTCTTAGACTTGGACTCTTCACTTATTGATGATTACAATGCCGTTGACCGTGATTACTTGGAACAATTTGTCGCTATTTTGCTTGAGAAGACAGAATGGGACTTTACGATGTTTGAGGAGAAAGCCTAATGTATCAAGCACTTTATCGAAAATATAGAAGCCAGACTTTTTCACAATTGGTCGGACAAGAGGTTGTGGCTAAAACCCTAAAACAAGCAGTTGAGCAGGAAAAGATTAGTCACGCTTATCTTTTCTCAGGCCCTCGTGGGACTGGGAAGACCAGTGTAGCCAAGATTTTTGCCAAGGCTATGAACTGTCCGAACCAAGTGGATGGAGAACCATGTAATAACTGCTATATCTGCCAAGCAGTGACAGAAGGTAGCTTAGAAGATGTTATCGAAATGGATGCGGCTTCGAATAATGGAGTCGATGAAATCCGAGAAATTCGTGATAAATCCACCTATGCTCCTAGTTTGGCACGTTATAAGGTCTATATCATAGACGAGGTTCATATGCTGTCTACAGGAGCCTTTAATGCGCTTTTGAAGACCCTAGAAGAACCAACTCAAAATGTCGTCTTTATCTTGGCGACCACTGAATTGCACAAGATACCAGCAACTATTTTATCGCGTGTCCAACGTTTTGAGTTTAAATCGATTAGAACGCAAGATATTAAAGAGCATATCCAAACAATTTTGCAAAAAGAGAATATCAGTTCTGAACCAGAGGCTGTAGAAATTATCGCTAGACGGGCTGAAGGTGGGATGCGAGATGCCTTGTCTATTTTGGATCAAGCCTTGAGTTTGACACAAGGGAATGCTTTAACTACAGCCATCTCTGAGGAGATTACAGGTACTATTAGTTTATCAGCTTTAGATGACTATGTAGCTGCCTTGTCCCAGCAGGATGTTCCAAAAGCTCTTGATTCTTTGAATCTTTTGTTTGAAAATGGCAAGAGCATGACTCGTTTTGTGACGGATCTCTTGCAGTATTTGCGTGATCTACTAGTTGTTCAGACAGGTGGCGAAAATACTCATCATAGTCCAGTTTTTATGGACAATCTAGCTCTTTCTCAGGAAAGTCTCTTTGAAATGATTCGTCTAGCGACTGTGTGTTTGGCAGATATGAAGGCTAGCTTGCAACCCAAGATTTATGCTGAGATGATGACCATTCGTTTAGCTGAGATTAAGCCTGAACCAGTGCTTTCAGAAGCTGTTGAAAGTGAAATTTCTGCACTGAGACAGGAAGTCGCCCGTCTCAAACAAGAACTTGCCAATGTGGGCACAGCTCCTAAACAAGTTGCGCCAGTTCCTAGTCGTCCAGCCACTTCCAAGACAGTCTATCGAGTAGATCGTAATAAAGTTCAGTCTATTCTGCAAGAAGCCGTCGAAAATCCTGATTTGGCACGGCAAAACTTGGTTCGCCTCCAGAATGCATGGGGGGAAGTGATCGAAAGCTTAGCTGGACCTGATAAAGCTCTTCTCGTAGGTTCTCAACCAGTTGCGGCCAATGAACACCATGCTATTTTAGCCTTTGAGTCTAATTTCAATGCTGGGCAAACCATGAAACGGGATAACCTCAATACCATGTTTGGCAATATTCTCAGCCAAGCGGCCGGATTTTCACCTGAAATCTTAGCCATTTCCCTAGAGGAATGGAAAGAGGTTCGTGCAGCATTTTCAGCTAAAAACAAGTCTTCTCAAGCCGAGCAAGAGGTTGAAGAAGAGAGCCTGATTCCAGAAGGATTCGAATTTCTGGCTGATAAAGTAATGGTCGAAGAAGACTAAAAGTGGATTTCATGGTACAATAATCCTATGGACAGACAACAATTTATCATAATAGCATTATTCACGGCTGCTGAGACTTATTTTTTCAATGAATCTTTGATGACTGGTCGCTATGTTATGGCAGCTTTTTGGGCGATTTTACTCTTTCGAAATTTTAGGTTAAGTTATGTAATGGGAAAAATAGTAGATGCCATTGATCAGCGCTTAAATCGCAAAGATTAGTCACTAGCTTCTAAACAAAATCAAAGCCTTTTAGGCTTTTTTTTGTTATACTAGTAGAGTATATTTATGGACCTTTTCTTGTATTTTTTGAGAAATGTAAGTGATTTCTTTAAGGATAAAGGAAGTAGGCCAGAAAAAGAAAGGAACTATCATGTCAGTAATAGAGATCAAAGATCTTCACGTTGAGATTGAAGGAAAAGAAATTTTGAAAGGAGTCAATCTGACTCTGAAAACAGGAGAAATCGCCGCTATCATGGGACCAAATGGTACTGGTAAATCGACTCTTTCTGCAGCTATCATGGGGAACCCTAACTATGAAGTTACTAAAGGTGAGGTCTTGTTTGATGGTGTAAACATCCTTGATTTGGAAGTGGACGAGCGCGCTCGTATGGGACTTTTCCTTGCTATGCAGTACCCATCAGAAATTCCAGGAATTACCAATGCTGAATTTCTTCGTGCAGCTATGAATGCTGGTAAAGAAGATGACGAGAAGATTTCAGTTCGTGAGTTTATCACTAAACTAGACGAGAAAATGGAATTGCTCAATATGAAAGAAGAAATGGCAGAGCGCTATCTCAACGAAGGCTTCTCTGGTGGTGAGAAAAAACGTAATGAAATTCTTCAACTCTTGATGTTGGAACCAACTTTTGCCCTTTTGGATGAGATTGACTCAGGTCTTGATATTGACGCTCTTAAAGTTGTATCGAAAGGTGTCAATGCTATGCGTGGCGAAGGTTTTGGTGCTATGATCATCACACACTACCAACGTCTTTTGAACTACATCACACCAGACGTGGTACACGTGATGATGGAAGGTCGTGTGGTTCTTTCTGGTGGTCCAGAATTGGCTGCCCGTTTGGAACGTGAAGGATACGCAAAACTAGCTGAAGAACTTGGCTACGACTACAAGGAAGAATTGTAATTCCCTCGTATCTTTTAGGAGAAGTAAATGACTAAAGAGAATATTAAACTTTTTTCAGAAATGCACGCTGAACCAAGCTGGTTGGCTGACCTCCGTCAAAAAGCTTTTGATAAGATTGAGAGTTTAGAGTTACCAGTTATCGAGCGTGTGAAATTTCACCGTTGGAATCTGGGAGATGGAACCATCACAGAAAGTGATCCTTCAGCAAATGTTCCTGACTTCACGGCTCTAGATAATCACTTGAAGTTGGTGCAAGTAGGAACGCAGACTGTTTTTGAACAAACTCCAGTTGAATTGGCTGAACAAGGAGTAGTCTTTACAGATTTCCACTCAGCTTTAGAAGAAATTCCAGAACTTATCGAGGAATTCTTCATGTCATCAGTTAAGTATGATGACGATAAGTTGGCAGCCTACCATACAGCTTACTTTAACAGTGGTGCTGTTCTCTACATTCCTGATAATGTTGAGATTACAGAACCAATTGAAGGTATTTTCTACCAAGACAGCGATAGCGATGTGCCATTTAACAAGCATATCCTTATCATTGCTGGTAAAAATTCTAAAATAAGCTATCTTGAACGTCTAGAGTCACGTGGTGAAGGTAGTGCTAAGGCAACTGCCAATATCACGGTCGAAGTGATTGCTCGTTCTGGTGCGCAAGTGAAATTTGCAGCTATTGACCGTTTAGGTGAAAATGTCACTGCCTACATTAGCCGTCGTGGTAAACTTGGCAACGATGCCAGCATTGACTGGGCAATCGGTGTCATGAACGAAGGAAATGTTGTTGCTGACTTTGATAGCGATTTGATTGGTAACGGTAGCCATGCTGATCTTAAGGTTGTCGCCTTATCAAGTGGCCGTCAGATTCAAGGGATTGATACTCGAGTAACTAACTACGGATGTAACTCAATCGGAAATATCCTCCAACATGGGGTTATCCTTGAAAAAGCAACTTTGACCTTCAATGGTATTGGTCACATCATCAAGGGTGCTAAGGGAGCAGATGCGCAACAAGAGAGCCGTGTTCTCATGCTTTCAGACCAAGCACGTTCAGATGCCAACCCAATTCTTTTGATTGATGAAAACGACGTAACTGCAGGTCACGCGGCCTCTATCGGTCAAGTGGATCCAGAAGATATGTACTACCTCATGAGTCGTGGTTTGGATAAGGCGACTGCTGAGCGTTTGGTTGTTCGTGGTTTCCTTGGTTCAGTTATTATTGAGATTCCAGTCAAGGAAGTTCGTGATGAAATGATTGCAACTATCGAAGAAAAATTGTCAAAACGCTAAGGGGAAGCCTATGTTAGATGTAGAAGCGATTCGCAAGGATTTTCCAATTTTAGACCAGATTGTCAACGATGAACCTCTGGTCTATCTGGACAATGCTGCGACGACACAGAAACCACTAGCAGTTCTGGAAACAATCAACCGCTACTATGAGCAGGACAATGCCAATGTTCACCGTGGTGTTCATACCTTAGCGGAACGGGCAACAGCTTCCTATGAGGGGGCTCGTGAAATCATTCGTAAGTTTATCAATGCAGGCTCTACAAAGGAAGTTCTCTTTACCAGAGGAACGACAACCAGTCTCAACTGGGTAGCTCGCTTTGCTGAGGAAATCCTGACTGAGGGAGATCAAGTTTTGATTTCTGTCATGGAACACCATTCCAATATCATTCCTTGGCAGGAATCCTGCCGTAAGACTGGAGCAGAGCTTGTCTATGTTTATCTCAAGGATGGAGCTCTGGATATGGATGACTTGCGAGCTAAATTGACTGATAAAGTCAAGTTTGTCTCCCTAGCCCATGCTTCCAATGTTCTTGGAGTAGTCAATCCGATCAAGGAAATTACTCAATTAGCCCACCAAGTTGGAGCCATCATGGTAGTGGATGGAGCTCAATCTACGCCTCATATGAAGATTGATGTCCAGGACTTGGATGTGGACTTCTTTGCCTTTTCAGGTCACAAGATGGCTGGTCCTACTGGTATCGGTGTTCTTTATGGCAAAGAAAAGTATCTGGAGCAAATGTCACCAATTGAATTTGGTGGTGAGATGATCGATTTCGTCTATGAGCAATCTGCTAGCTGGAAGGAATTGCCTTGGAAATTTGAGGCTGGAACGCCAAATATGGCAGGTGCTATCGGACTTGCTGCAGCAGTTGATTATCTGGAAAAGATTGGTTTGGATGCCATTGAAGCCCATGAACAAGAATTGATTGCATACGTCTTTCCAAAATTGCAGGCAATCGAAGGATTGACTATTTACGGTTCACAGGACTTGGCTCAACGTTCAGGTGTTATTGCTTTTAACCTAGGTGATCTTCATCCCCATGACCTAGCTACAGCACTGGATTATGAAGGAGTGGCTGTTCGCGCTGGTCATCATTGCGCCCAACCTTTGCTCCAATATTTGGAAGTCCCAGCAACAGCTCGTGCAAGTTTTTATATCTACAATACCAAGGCAGATTGCGACAAACTAGTCGATGCCCTACAAAAGACAAAGGAGTTTTTCAATGGCACTTTCTAAACTAGATAGCCTTTATATGGCAGTGGTAGCGGACCATTCGAAAAATCCACATCACCAAGGGAAGCTGGAAGATGCCGAGCAAATCAGCCTCAATAATCCAACCTGTGGGGATGTCATCAACCTCTCTGTCAAGTTTGACGCAGAGGACCGTTTGGAAGATATTGCTTTTCTAAATTCAGGATGCACGATTTCAACTGCCTCTGCTAGTATGATGACAGATGCAGTTTTAGGCAAGACCAAACAAGAAATTTTAGAGCTTGCGACCATTTTTTCAGAAATGGTTCAAGGTCAAAAAGATGACCGCCAAGACCAACTTGGCGATGCAGCTTTCTTATCAGGTGTTGCCAAATTCCCACAACGGATTAAGTGTGCAACTCTAGCTTGGAATGCCCTTAAGAAGACAATTGAAAATCAAGAAGATAAATAAGAAACATAGAAATATATAATGAAAGAAAGGATATTATGGCTGAAGAAAGAGTAGAACCAAAACCAATTGATCTTGGTGAATATAAATTTGGTTTCCATGATGATGTAGAGCCTGTCCTATCGACAGGAAAAGGACTCAACGAAGGTGTTATTCGTGAATTATCTGCTGCCAAGGGTGAGCCAGAGTGGATGTTGGAATTCCGTTTGAAATCTTATGAAACCTTCAAGAAAATGCCTATGCAAACTTGGGGAGCGGACTTGTCAGAGATTGACTTTGATGACTTGATTTACTATCAAAAACCTTCTGATAAACCTGCCCGTTCTTGGGATGAAGTTCCTGAAAAAATCAAAGAAACCTTTGAACGTATCGGGATTCCAGAAGCTGAGCGCGCTTATCTAGCAGGAGCCTCTGCTCAGTACGAGTCAGAAGTGGTTTACCACAACATGAAGGAAGAATTTGAGAAGTTAGGCATTATCTTTACAGATACGGATTCTGCCCTCAAGGAATACCCAGACTTGTTTAAACAATACTTTGCCAAGTTGGTACCGCCGACGGATAACAAGTTGGCTGCCCTCAACTCAGCAGTATGGTCTGGTGGAACCTTTATCTACGTGCCAAAAGGTGTCAAGGTAGATATTCCACTTCAAACCTACTTCCGTATCAATAACGAAAATACAGGTCAGTTTGAACGTACCTTGATTATCGTTGACGAGGGAGCGAGCGTCCACTACGTAGAAGGATGTACAGCACCAACATATTCAAGCAATAGCTTGCACGCTGCCATCGTAGAAATCTTTGCCTTGGACGGAGCTTATATGCGTTATACGACTATTCAAAACTGGTCTGATAACGTCTATAACCTAGTAACAAAACGTGCCAAAGCTTTGAAAGATGCGACAGTTGAGTGGATTGATGGAAACTTGGGTGCCAAAACAACCATGAAATACCCATCTGTTTATCTAGATGGAGAAGGAGCGCGTGGTACCATGCTTTCGATCGCCTTTGCCAATGCTGGGCAACACCAAGATACGGGTGCCAAGATGATCCACAACGCTCCACATACAAGCTCCTCTATCGTGTCTAAATCCATCGCTAAAGGCGGAGGAAAGGTAGACTACCGTGGACAAGTGACCTTTAACAAGAACTCTAAGAAATCTGTTTCTCACATCGAGTGTGATACCATTATCATGGATGACTTATCAGCGTCAGATACTATTCCATTTAATGAAATTCACAACTCGCAAGTTGCTTTGGAACACGAAGCCAAGGTTTCTAAGATTTCAGAAGAACAACTCTATTACCTCATGAGCCGTGGTTTGTCAGAATCTGAGGCAACTGAGATGATCGTCATGGGATTTGTAGAGCCCTTCACCAAAGAACTTCCAATGGAATACGCAGTTGAGCTGAACCGCTTGATTAGCTATGAAATGGAAGGGTCTGTTGGGTAAGAATATGCAAAATCTGAACAGGAAGTCTTCCTGTTCAGAATTTTTTTCAAAAAAGAACCTAATAAATATTCACAAAAATGCTTTTATATGGTAAAATAAAACAACTATATTTAGTGGAGATGAAGTATGAATATTTTTAGAACCAAGGATGTTAGTCTGGGACGAACGGAAATGCATCGCCATTTGAAATTATGGGATTTGATTCTATTAGGGATCGGTGCCATGGTAGGGACGGGGATTTTCACCATTACAGGAACAGCGGCAGCTACACTAGCTGGTCCATCACTAGTGGTTTCCATCGTGATTTCTGCCCTGTGTGTTTCTCTATCAGCTCTCTTTTTTGCAGAATTTGCCTCGCGTGTGCCTGCAACTGGTGGCGCTTATAGTTATCTCTATGCGATTTTAGGAGAATTACCAGCATGGATTGCTGGCTGGTTGACCATCATGGAATTTATGACAGCTGTTTCAGGTGTGGCGTCTGGTTGGGCAGCTTACTTTAAGGGCTTACTCAGTAATTATGGTATTTCCATGCCCCAAGCCTTGAATGGCACCTTTAACCCCGAACAAGGCACCTATATCGACCTTTTACCTATTTTGGTGCTTGCTTTGGTAACAGGATTGGTTTTATTAAATTCCAAGGCAGCCTTACGCTTTAATTCGCTTTTAGTGGTCTTGAAATTCTCAGCTCTCGCCTTATTTATCCTAGTTGGTATTTGGTACATCAAGCCAGAAAATTGGATGAATTTTGCTCCTTTTGGCTTTGGCCAGATTTATGGAGGAAGCACTGGGATTATGGCAGGTGCATCTTTGATGTTCTTCGGTTTTCTCGGTTTTGAGTCGATTTCCATGGCAGTTGATGAAATTCAAATTCCGCAAAAAAATATTCCTCGCGGAATTGTGCTTTCTCTGACAATTGTCACTATTCTCTATGCCTTGGTAACAATAGTATTGACTGGGATTGTTCACTATAGCAAACTCAATGTGGACGATGCAGTGGCCTTTTCATTGCGTAGTATCGGAATTGGCTGGGCAGCCAACTATGTTTCACTGGTAGCCATTCTAACCCTGATAACCGTATGTATTTCCATGACCTACGCTCTGTCTCGGATGATTTATAGCTTAGCACGTGATGGACTTTTACCTCAAAGCTTCAAACAATTAAGCAAGACCAGTCGCGTTCCTAAAAATGCGACCATCTTAACAGGAGTTGCTTCAGCCATTGCAGCAGGAATCTTTCCGCTAGCCAGTATCGCTGCCTTTTTAAATATCTGTACACTAGCTTATCTCATTTTGCTAGCCTACGGAATAATAAAACTCAGAAAGGATAAGGGCATGCCAAAAGAAGGAGAATTCAAAACTCCTTTAGTACCGCTTTTGCCAATCCTTTCCATTCTTATCTGTCTTTCCTTTATGCTTCAATATAGTTTAGATACCTGGCTTGCCTTTGGTATTGCTCTTGTAGTTGGTCTAGTCATTTACTTTACTTACGGGTTCCGTCATTCAACCCTCGCAGAAGAAGAATAAAAGCTGGGATTTCCCAGCTTTTTTAATCTTTCACATAAGTAAATCCTTCACCAAGAATTTCATGGGCCTCTGTGATGGTGATAAAGGCTTGAGGATCGATTTGGTGAATCATATCCTTCATTTTAACGATTTCATTTCGACCGACGATACAGTAGATAATTTTTAAATCCTTTTTGCTGTAGTAACCTTGACCAGATATAAAGGTTACGCCACGTCCGAGTTCATCGTTAATCTTTTTGGCCAACTGATCAGGATATTGGGTAATAATCATAAATCCTTTACCAGCATAACCTCCTTCACCGATCAGGTCGATAACACGAGCGATGATAAAGTCAAATAAGAGGGTATAAGTCACTAGGCGCAAATCTTGGAAGATAATCAAAATCAACATTAGAATAATGAAATCAAGCGAGAAAAGCAATTTTCCAATTGAAATATTGGTGTATTTGTTGAGGATGCGAGCAACAATATCTGATCCACCTGTTGTACCACCAGCATTAAAGATAATTCCTAAACCAACTCCCAGTAAAACACCAGAAACTAAAGAGACAATAATGAGATCACCTTGCAAGTCAAATTGTAAAGGAATTCGTTCAAAGACAGCAAGCCAGATCGAGAGGGAAATGGTTCCCAAAAGGCTGGAGTAGAGCGTTTTAGGACCAAAAATCTTCCAGGCCAAGATAAAGAGAGGGATGTTAATCAAGAGATTCATCACTGAGACAGGAATTTTAAAGAGATAGAAGGTAATCAATGTGATACCAGTTGCTCCGCCTTCAAACAAATGATGAGGAACTACAAAATAGGTAAGACCAAAGGCATAAATAGCTGCCCCAAGTATGATAGTGACAATAGGCTGAACTTTTCGGATCATGATTCTCCCTCGCTTTTCTATAGATAGATTATACCAAAATTCCAAGCTTTTTCATTGGATTCATTATGATTTTTTAACAATTTTTTGATATAATAAAGGTGATAAACCCCTATCTTATTGAGAAGAATAGAAAGATTGAAGATATGACACAAGTAAAAATTGTAACGGATTCCTCTGTTACTATTGAACCAGAAGTAGTTAAAGAATTAAATATCACCGTTGTTCCTTTATCTGTGATGATTGATGGTATCCTTTATTCTGATGCAGATTTGAAAGAGGGGGAATTCCTTCATCTCATGCAAGAGAGTAAAAATCTGCCTAAAACCAGTCAGCCTCCAGTGGGAGTATTTGCTGAAGTTTTTGAAGAACTAGGTAAAGACGGCAGTCAGATACTCGCTATTCACATGTCCCATGCCTTGTCTGGAACTGTTGAAGCTGCTCGCCAAGGAGCAAGCCTCTCTAGCGCTGATGTGACCGTTATTGATAGTTCTTTTACTGACCAAGCTATGAAGTTTCAAGTTGTTGAAGCTGCTAAACTTGCTCAAGAAGGGAAAGATTTAGAAACTATCTTGGCACGTGTGGAAGATGTGAAAAATCATACCGAACTTTATATCGGTGTTTCGACTTTGGAAAATTTAGTCAAAGGTGGTCGTATTGGGCGTGTGACAGGCTTGATCAGTTCTCTGTTAAATATTCGTGTCGTCATGCAAATGAAGGAGCATGAACTGCAACCTATTGTAAAGGGGCGCGGTGCTAAGACATTTAAAAAATGGCTTGATGAGCTAGCCGAGACCCTTTCTCATAAATCGGTTGTAGAGATTGGAATTTCCTACGCTGGTACCAATGAATGGGCCAATGAGATGAAAAGTGTTTTACAAACTTATGTCGAAAAACCAATCTCAGTACTGGAAACAGGCTCTATCATTCAGACACATACAGGCGAAAATGCATGGGCTATCTTAGTTCGATATCATTCCTAAAAAAATAGAGAAAAATCGTTAGAAATAGCGTTTTTGACTTGACCTGTGGGCAATTTTAGGATATGATTATATTTGTTAATTAGAAATTATTTGGAGGAATTATTAACATGGCAAACAAACAAGATTTGATCGCTAAAGTAGCAGAAGCTACAGAATTGACTAAGAAAGATTCAGCAGCAGCTGTTGACGCTGTATTCGCAGCAGTAACTGAATACCTTGCAGCTGGTGAAAAAGTTCAATTGATCGGTTTTGGTAACTTTGAAGTTCGTGAGCGTGCTGCACGTAAAGGTCGCAACCCACAAACTGGTAAAGAAATCAAAATTGCAGCTTCTAAAGTTCCAGCATTCAAAGCTGGTAAAGCTCTTAAAGACGCTGTTAAATAATGAATTTTAAAAAAGCCTATTGTATCAAGCTACTTAGCTTGGTCAGTAGGCTTTTTTGTTTTGGAAAATATGATTTTATCGTTCTGTGCAAAAAGAAAGAGGTTCCCATGAAATGAGAACCTTCTTTTCATTAGTTTTTAGAAGCTGCTTGGAATTCAGGGGTTTTCCATGCTTCATCAATGATTGCTTGCAATTCTTTAGCAGATGCTTGCATTTTTTGAGTTTCCGCATCGTTCAATGGGATGTTTACTGGACGAACGATACCGTGTGCACCAACAACAGCTGGTTGACCGATAAAGACGTTTTCAACTCCGTATTGACCTTCTTGGAAGACTGAAAGTGGAAGTACTGCATTTTCGTCATCAAGGATTGCTTTTGTGATACGAGCAAGTGCTACGGCGATACCATAGTATGTAGCTCCTTTTTTGTTGATGATTGTGTAAGCAGCATCACGAACACCTTCGAACAATTCAATCAATTCAGCTTCTTGAACGTTTTGAGTGTCTTTAAGGAATTCTTCAAGGTTTACACCAGCGATGTTGGCGTGTGACCAAACCGCAAATTCAGAATCTCCGTGTTCACCCATGATGTAGGCGTGAACTGAACGAGCATCAACGTCCAATTTTTCAGCAAGTGCTTGACGGAAACGAGCTGAGTCAAGTGAAGTACCTGAACCGATAACGCGTTCTTTAGGGAATCCAGAGAATTTCCAAGTTGAGTAAGTCAAAACGTCAACTGGGTTAGCCGCAACAAGGAAGATACCATCAAAACCTGATTCAACAACTTGTGTTACGATTGATTTGTTGATAGCCAAGTTTTTACCTACAAGGTCAAGGCGAGTTTCACCTGGTTTTTGAGGAGCACCTGCAGTGATAACAACAAGGTCAGCGTCTGCACAGTCAGAGTATTGAGCAGCGTAGATTTTTTTAGGTGAAGTGAAGGCAAGGGCGTGGCTAAGGTCAAGCGCATCACCAACAGCTTTTTCGTGTAATTGTGGAATTTCGATAATTCCAAGCTCTTGTGCAATTCCTTGGTTAACAAGTGCGAAAGCGTAAGATGAACCCACGGCACCGTCACCAACAAGGATCACTTTTTTGTGTTGTTTAGTTGAAGTCATTATCTAAACATCTCCTTCATTTTTTTTTAGGGGAATCCCCAGACACTTTCATTCTATCACTTTTAAAAAGCTTTGTCACGAATATTCTATTCGGTTATTGATGTAAACGTTTTAGTAGTTTCAGAAGCCTGAAATAAAGGACATTTTATGGTATAATATATCTAATTACTAATAGTGAAATGAGGCATTTATTAATGCAGGATAAAAATTTAGTGAATGTCAATCTGACAAAGGAGATGAAGACCAGCTTTATCGACTACGCCATGAGCGTTATCGTCGCGCGGGCCCTTCCTGATGTTCGAGATGGCTTAAAACCTGTTCACCGCCGTATTCTTTACGGAATGAATGAATTAGGTGTTACTCCAGACAAACCTCATAAAAAATCAGCCCGTATTACAGGGGATGTTATGGGTAAATACCACCCGCACGGAGATTCCTCTATTTATGAAGCCATGGTCCGTATGGCTCAATGGTGGAGCTACCGTTACATGCTTGTGGATGGGCATGGAAACTTTGGTTCCATGGACGGGGACGGTGCTGCCGCTCAACGTTACACTGAGGCACGCATGAGCAAGATTGCTCTGGAAATGCTTCGTGATATCAATAAAAATACAGTTGATTTCGTTGATAACTATGATGCCAATGAACGTGAACCCTTGGTTTTGCCTGCTCGTTTTCCAAACCTTTTGGTCAATGGAGCAACGGGTATCGCTGTTGGGATGGCAACCAATATTCCACCTCACAACTTGAGTGAAACCATTGATGCTGTGAAGTTGGTCATGGACAATCCAGATGTGACGACTAAGGACTTGATGGAAGTCTTGCCTGGTCCAGATTTTCCAACTGGTGCTCTTGTCATGGGGAAATCAGGTATTCATAAGGCCTACGAAACTGGTAAAGGATCGATTGTTCTTCGTTCTCGTACAGAGATTGAAACCACTAAGACGGGTCGTGAGCGGATTGTTGTAACGGAATTCCCTTATATGGTTAATAAAACCAAGGTACATGAGCATATTGTTCGCTTGGTTCAGGAAAAACGAATTGAGGGCATTACAGCCGTACGTGATGAGTCCAACCGTGAAGGCGTTCGCTTTGTAATCGAGGTTAAACGCGACGCGTCTGCCAACGTTATCCTTAACAACCTCTTCAAGATGACCCAGATGCAAACTAACTTTGGTTTCAATATGCTTGCTATTCAAAATGGTGTACCGAAGATCTTGTCCCTTCGTCAAATTTTGGATGCTTATATCGAGCACCAAAAAGAAGTGGTGGTTCGCCGTACCCGTTTTGACAAGGAAAAAGCAGAAGCGCGTGCGCACATTTTAGAAGGTCTTTTAATTGCACTAGACCATATCGACGAAGTGATTCGTATCATCCGTGCTAGTGAAACGGATGCGGAAGCCCAAGCCGAATTGATGAGCAAGTTCAAGCTTTCTGAACGTCAAAGTCAAGCTATCCTTGATATGCGTCTTCGTCGTTTGACAGGATTGGAACGTGATAAGATTCAGTCTGAATATGATGAATTGATTGCCTTGATTGCAGATTTGGCTGATATTCTTGCTAAACCTGAGCGTGTAGCTCAAATCATCAAAGAGGAATTGGACGAGGTCAAACGCAAGTTTGGTGACAAACGACGTACCGAGTTGATGGTCGGAGAAGTCTTAACTCTTGAAGATGAAGATTTGATTGAAGAGTCGGATGTCTTGATTACTCTCTCTAACAAGGGTTACATCAAACGTTTGGACCAAGGTGAGTTCACTGCTCAAAAACGTGGTGGTCGTGGTGTCCAAGGTACGGGAGTTAAGGATGATGACTTTGTGCGTGAGTTGGTTTCAACCAGCACCCATGATCATTTGCTCTTCTTTACCAATAAAGGACGAGTATACCGACTAAAAGGTTATGAAATTCCTGAATATGGTCGTACAGCCAAGGGCTTGCCAGTTGTCAATCTTTTGAAGTTGGACGAAGGTGAGAGCATTCAGACCATCATCAACGTTGAGTCTGAACGTAGTGATGATGCTTATCTCTTCTTCACAACTCGTCACGGTGTTGTGAAGAGAACCAGTGTTAAAGAGTTCGCTAATATTCGTCAAAATGGACTTAAAGCCTTGAATCTCAAGGATGAAGACGAATTGATTAATGTCTTGCTGACAGAAGAAGATACGGATATTATCATTGGTACCAAGTTTGGTTATGCTGTTCGTTTTAATCAGTCAGCTGTTCGTGGCATGAGCCGTATCGCGACAGGTGTCCGAGGAGTCAATCTTCGTGAGGGTGACACAGTAGTTGGTGCTAGCGTGATTACAAATCAAGACGAAGTTCTTATCATCACTGAAAAAGGTTATGGTAAGCGTACCCTTGCTACTGAATATCCAACTAAAGGCCGTGGTGGTAAAGGGATGAAGACTGCCAATGTTGCTGAGAAGAATGGTCCTCTTGCAGGCCTCCTAACTGTTAAAGGTGATGAAGACCTGATGATTATCACAGATACAGGTGTCATGATTCGAACAAACGTTGCCAATATTTCACAAACAGGACGCTCAACTATGGGAGTTAAGGTGATGCGTCTGGATCAGGATGCTAAGATTGTGACCTTTACAACGGTTGCCGCAGCAGAAAAAGAAGAAGTTGGGACTGAAATTGAAACAGAGAGTGAAGTATAATGTCTGAAAAAGATAGTAAAAAGAAAAAAAAGAAACGTAGGAACCTGCTGACCAATATCCTAGCAGTCTTTCTCATCCTTTTGTCCTTGGTCTTGATTTTTAATGCTCAAATTCGTGACATCTTTATGGTTTGGAATACCAATAAATACCAAGTCAGTCAGGTGACTAAGGAAAAGATTGAGGAAAATAAAGAGACAGAAGGAAATTTCGATTTTGATTCTGTCAAATCCATTTCATCGGAAGCGGTGTTAGCCGCCCAGTGGGATGCTCAGCAACTTCCAGTTATCGGAGGAATTGCCATTCCTGAAGTAGAGATTAACCTGCCTATTTTTAAAGGTTTGGATAATGTAAACTTGTTCTACGGGGCAGGGACCATGAAAGCAAATCAGAAAATGGGGGAAGGCAACTATTCTCTAGCCAGCCACCATATCTTTACTGCTGAAAATGCGAGCCAGATGCTCTTCTCACCTTTAGTCAATGCCAAAGCGGGGATGAAGATTTATCTGACTGATAAAGATAAAGTATACACCTATGAGATTCGTGAGGTGAAGCACGTAACGCCTGATCGCGTAGACGAAATTGAAGATCGTGATGGTATCAAAGAAATCACATTGGTGACCTGTGTCGACTACGATGCGACAGAGCGAATTATTGTTAAAGGTGATTTTAAAGAAGTTAAAGCTTATTCTGAAACATCTGATGATATCCTAAGCGCCTTTAATAAGCCATATAAACAACGTTATTAACCTCAAAAACCAGTGAATTGTATTTTTCACTGGTTTTTGTGTGAACAAAGAGAATTAAAAAACTCTTAAAGAAAAAGATGAGAAGTATTACAAGAGGAATTTTTTGAACAAAATTTTCATATTTTACAGGAAACGCTTTCTTGAAAATAAGAATTATGTTATAATATTCACAAATAAAAGTTTAGGAGTATTTTATGGTTTCTTCAGAATTTATCTCAAAGATTGAATTTGCTTGCAAGAAGAAAGAAAGTCTTTATGGCCAAAGTAAGTTTAAGTATGCGATTCGTTCTATGTTTGCAGGTGCTTTTCTAACATTTAGTACAGCTGCGGGTGCAGTTGGGGCTGACTTAATTAATAAAATCGCACCTGGTAGTGGACGTTTTCTCTTCCCATTTGTTTTTGCTTGGGGATTGGCCTACATTGTTTTCTTGAATGCTGAACTGGTAACTTCAAATATGATGTTTTTGACAGCTGGTAGTTTCTTGAAAAAAATTTCATGGAGAAAAACAGCTGAGATTTTACTTTACTGTACCTTGTTCAATCTCATCGGAGCCTTGATAGCAGGTTGGGGCTTTGCCCACTCAGCAGCCTATGCAAATCTAACACATGATAGCTTCATTTCAGGGGTTGTAGAGATGAAGTTAGGTCGTTCAAATGAGTTAGTCTTACTTGAAGGTATTTTAGCCAATATCTTTGTAAACATTGCCATTCTTTCATTTGTTTTGGTGAAAGACGGAGGCGCCAAACTTTGGCTTGTCTTATCAGCGATTTACATGTTTGTATTCTTAACAAACGAACACATTGCTGCGAACTTTGCTTCTTTTGCGATTGTTAAGTTCAGTGTTGCAGCTGATTCCATCGCAAACTTTGACATACCTAATATTCTTCGTCACTGGGGTGTGACCTTTATTGGGAACTTCATTGGGGGCGGTCTCTTGATGGGATTACCATACGCTTTCCTCAATAAAAACGAAGATACTTATGTCGATTAAAGAAATGAGCACGAGTTAATCGTGCTTTTTTGTTTGATGTGTAAGACTAGTCATAGTTGTTCCTTATATCAAAATATAGAAAAACGGTATTGGAAAAGACTAGCCCAAGATGATACAATATCCCTAATGAAGCTATTTGGAGGTTGTCATATGACTCGTGATTTTAAATTTGAAACCCTACAATTACATGCTGGGCAAGTAGTTGATCCAGCTACCAAATCTCGTGCAGTACCGATTTATCAAACAACATCCTTCGTTTTTGATGACACGCAAGAAGGTGCGGATCTGTTTGCCTTGAGAAAACCAGGGAATATCTATACTCGCATCACTAATCCTACAACAGCAGCATTTGAGGAAAGAATCGCTGCTCTTGAAGGTGGTGTTGGAGCGCTAGCGACAGCATCAGGTATGGCTGCTGTAACCTACACTATTTTGGCGCTTGCTCACGCAGGTGACCATGTGGTGGCTGCGTCAACTATTTACGGTGGGACCTTCAATCTCTTGAAAGAAACCCTTCCTCGTTATGGGATCACAACAACCTTTGTGGATGTGGATAATTTGGAAGAAGTAGAAGCAGCTATCAATGACAATACCAAGCTTGTCTTGATTGAAACCTTGGGGAATCCCTTGATTAACATTCCTGACTTGGAAAAATTGGCTGAGATTGCGCATAAACACCAGATTCCTCTCGTTTCGGACAATACTTTTGCAACACCTTATCTAATCAATGTTTTTTCTCATGGTGTTGATATTGCAGTTCACTCAGCAACTAAGTTTATCGGTGGACATGGTACGACTATTGGCGGTGTCATCGTGGACAGCGGTCGTTTTGACTGGGAAGCTTCAGGAAAATTCCCTCAATTTGTTGAGGAAGACCCAAGTTACCACAACTTGAGCTATACTCGGGATGTGGGTGCAGCAGCCTTTATTATCGCTGTTCGTGTTCAATTGCTCCGTGATACAGGCGCAGCCTTGTCACCATTTAATGCCTTCCTCTTGCTTCAAGGACTTGAAACCCTCTCTCTTCGTGTCGAACGCCATGTGCAAAATGCAGAGAAAATTGTTGATTTCCTTGTCAACCATCCTAAGGTAGAGAAGGTAAACTATCCAAAACTTGCGGACAGTCCTTATCATGCCTTGGCTGAGAAATACCTTCCAAAAGGTGTGGGTTCAATCTTTACCTTCCATGTCAAAGGTGGAGAAGCAGAAGCACGCAAGGTGATTGATAATTTGGAAATCTTCTCTGACCTTGCAAACGTAGCGGATGCTAAATCGCTTGTTGTCCATCCTGCGACAACCACTCACGGTCAGTTGTCAGAAAAAGACCTAGAAGCAGCAGGTGTCACACCAAACCAAATCCGCTTGTCTATCGGACTTGAAAATGTAGAGGATTTGATTGAAGATTTGCGTTTGGCCTTGGAAAAAATTTAAAGTAACAGATATAAACAGTGGGTTTCGACTCACTGTTTTTGATTTTCCCTCAGGCATGATATAATGGTTAAAGAAGTCTAGAAAGAGGAAAGTTATGAACGAAATTAAATGTCCCAACTGTGGGGAAGTCTTTACAGTAAATGAAAGTCAGTATGCCGAACTTTTATCCCAAGTGAGAACAGCTGAGTTTGATAAGGAATTACACGACCGCATGAAGCAGGAACTAGCCTTGGTTGAGCAAAAGGCTATGAATGAGCAACAGTCTAAAATAGCTCAAAAAGACCAAGAAATCGCGCAACTGCAGAGTCAAATCCAAAACTTTGATACAGAGAAAGAGTTGGCCAAGAAAGAGGTTGAACAGACAAGTCATCAGGCTCTCTTGGCCAAGGACAAGGAAGTGCAGGCCTTGGAAAACCAATTGGCTACCTTGCGTTTGGAGCATGAAAATCAACTGCAAAAGACCCTTTCTGACTTAGAAAAAGAACGGGATCAGGTCAAAAATCAGCTCCTCTTGCAAGAAAAGGAAAATGAGTTGTCTTTGGCTTCTGTTAAACAGAATTACGAAGCCCAGCTCAAGGCTGCTAGTGAACAAGTCGAATTTTACAAGAATTTCAAAGCTCAACAATCTACCAAGGCAATCGGTGAAAGTCTGGAACAGTATGCAGAGAGTGAGTTTAACAAGGTTCGTAGTTTTGCCTTTCCAAATGCCTACTTTGAGAAGGATAACAAGGTCTCTGCACGTGGGTCTAAGGGGGACTTTATCTTCCGTGAATGTGATGAAAACGGAGTGGAAATTATTTCCATCATGTTTGAAATGAAAAACGAAGCGGATGGGACGGAGAAAAAGCATAAGAATGCAGATTTTTACAAGGAATTAGACAAGGACCGTCGGGAGAAGAACTGTGAGTATGCTGTTTTGGTGACCATGTTAGAAGCAGATAACGATTACTTTAACACAGGAATTGTTGATGTCAGCCACGAGTATGAAAAGATGTATGTGGTCCGTCCTCAGTTCTTTATTCAGTTGATTGGGCTTTTGAGAAATGCGGCACTGAATTCCCTAAAATACAAGCAGGAGTTGGTCTTGGTTCGCGAGCAGAATATCGATATTACGCATTTTGAAGAAGACTTGGATGCCTTCAAAGTAGCTTTTGCCAAAAACTACAACTCTGCTTCGACCAACTTTGGTAAAGCTATTGATGAAATTGACAAGGCCATCAAACGAATGGAAGAGGTCAAAAAGTTCCTAACCACATCTGAAAACCAACTTCGCCTCGCTAATAACAAATTGGAAGATGTTTCGGTTAAAAAATTGACCCGAAAAAATCCAACCATGAAAGCGAAGTTTGAAGCGTTGAAGGGGGAGTGAGAAAGCAGTGGAAAATGAATTATTAGTATTGAGTACTGAAGAAGTAGATGAGTCTGAAAATATAAACTATGACGAATTAGAAGAACTATTGGAACAGCAATTTACAATGGAGTTTTCTAATCTCGAAAAATTAGAACTAGAATGTAAAGAGATTAGTTCACCAGATAAATTAGGAGATGTTATTTTAGATGAAATCTGGGATCAATTTGCGAATCAAATTGGTTTAGATATGACAAGTGACACGCTTCTTAAGCAGTATAACGATAAACATCCTAATGGTTATACAAAAGAAGAGGGTGCTAAAATAATGAAAGATAAAAGGTATACTGATGCAAATAATGCTATGAAAGAAAAGCAAAAATCTGGAAATTTAAAGGATGAATATACTGGAAAAACTTTAAAATTAAATGAAAACGCAAATTTGGATCACGTTGTAGCACGTAAACAAATTTTTGAAAATTCTTGGAGAAAGATTGCTGATATAGATACTGCAGATTTAGCAAACAAAAAGGAAAATTTAGCAGCAACTAATGAATCACTTAATAAAAGTAAAGGTGCAAAATCTAATAGCGAGTATATAAAGGATAGAGAAGTAAGAGAAAAAAATCTAAAAGAACAAGTTGAAAGAGCTAATAAAAAAATTGACAAGAAGGATATTTCAGATTCCGAAAAACGAAATCTTAAAGCTATAAACGAAAAAAGATTAAATGATAAATACATTTTGCATGATTCTGCAAAAGAAACATTAAAAAAATATTTAGAATTACATAGTAACAATCCTGAAAATAAAAATGCAAATGGGCGATTTGTAAGAAATGTATTTGATAGGATAGCACGTTCTAGCGCACGTGTAAAAAAATGCTACAAAGTCAAATTGAGCAATTGCGCGATGATTTTGAGCGTGAACGTACTCAACTAGTGGATCAAATCGATCAAAAAGACAAGCAGATTGCTGACATGATCGGAATCTATCATTTAGAGGTAAAAGTAATGGAGGGAATTTAAATGGGATTTAGGATATTCATGCTAATCGTAGTTTTACTTATTCCGTTAACTATGCTTTTATTTGGCTGGCTATTTTTCAGGAGAACACCGAAAGAAATCAATTATGTATTCGGATACCGAACAAAAAGGTCCATGAGGAATGAAGAAACATGGAAGTTTGCGAATCAATATTTTGGGAAAGTATGGTATCTTTGCGGACTACTTTCAGCACCTCTCTCCGTGATTGCCATGGCCATTGTTTTTGAAAAGGGAACGGAGACAATGAGTACTGTTGGCTTTATTATCACGATGATTCAGACAATCCCTTTAGTTGGCGCGATGATTTCAACAGAGATTGCATTGAAGAAAAACTTTGATGAAAACGGGAGAAGGAAATAAACGAGGTATATCCATCACTAGAAGAAAAGCAGCAAATCTTTTGTTACAAAAGATAATTACATTACAATTCTTGAAGAAGATATTTCATGAATGAAATCAGAAAGCAACACATGAACGGTATTATCAACTTAAAAAAAGAAGCGGGGATGACCTCGCATGATGCGGTTTTTAAACTGCGTAAGATTTTGGGAACTAAGAAAATTGGTCATGGTGGGACCTTGGATCCGGATGTAGTGGGTGTTTTGCCCATTGCAGTTGGCAAGGCGACCCGCATGGTCGAGTTTATGCAGGATGAGGGCAAGGTCTATGAGGGGGAAATCACTCTTGGTTATTCCACAACGACCGAGGATGCTAGTGGGGAAGTGGTCGCAGAGACACCCGTTTTGTCTCCCTTGGATGAAACCATTGTCGATGAAGCCATTGCGAGTCTGACTGGGCCTATTACTCAGATTCCACCTATGTATTCGGCTGTCAAGGTCAATGGTCGCAAGCTCTATGAGTATGCGCGTGCAGGTCAGGAAGTGGAGCGTCCAGAACGTCAGGTGACTATTTATCAATTTGAACGGACAAGTCCGATTTCTTATGAGGATTACCTCGCACGTTTCACTTTTCGTGTGAAATGTAGTAAGGGGACTTATATCCGTACCTTGTCTGTTAACTTGGGAGAGAAGCTGGGTTATGCGGCCCATATGTCCCATTTGACTCGGACTAGTGCTGCAGGTTTACAGCTAGAAGATGCCTTGACCTTGGAAGAAATTGCTGAAAAAGTGGAGGCTGGTCAACTGGACTTTCTCCATCCTATAGAGATTGGAACAGGTGACCTTGTCAAAGTTTTCCTAAGTCCAGAAGAGGCTACAGAAGTGCGCTTTGGTCGTTTTATTGAGTTAGACCAAACGGACAAAGAATTGGCTGCCTTTGAAGGAGATAAATTGCTAGCTATTCTAGAAAAAAGGGACAATTTCTACAAACCAAGGAAGGTTTTTGGCTAGTCTAACTGGGTGTAAGTATTAGAATTGTGTCACCCATAATCTATCCAAAATCAGACTATAAATTTTGCAAAAAATGTGATAGAATAGACGACGGATAAAAAAACGGAGGATAGCATGCAAAATAGACCAATCATTATCGGAGTGACAGGTGGTTCTGGTGGAGGAAAAACCAGTGTTTCAAGAGCCATTTTATCGCATTTCCCTGATGAAAAGATTTCCATGATTGAGCATGATTCATACTACAAGGATCAGTCTCATTTGACCTTTGAAGAGCGCGTCAAAACCAACTACGACCACCCTTTTGCCTTTGATACAGACTTAATGATCGAGCAGATTAAGGAATTGTTGGCAGGGCGCCCAGTAGACATTCCGACTTATGACTATACAGAGCATACACGGAGTAGCAAAACCTATCGTCAGGAGCCTCAGGATGTCTTTATCGTTGAGGGGATTTTGGTCTTGGAGGACAAGCGCCTGCGCGATTTGATGGATATCAAGATTTTTGTGGATACAGATGATGATGTGCGTATTATTCGCCGTATCAAGCGTGATATGGAGGAGCGTGGACGTAGCCTTGACAGTGTCATTGAGCAGTACTTAGGTGTAGTTAAACCTATGTACCACCAGTTTATCGAGCCGACTAAGCGTTATGCCGATATCGTCATTCCTGAGGGAGTCAGCAATACAGTTGCTATTGACCTTTTGACCACCAAGATTGCAAAGATTTTGGAAGAAGCACGAAACAGCAAATAATCAGATGAGGAGGCCTAGCCTCTTTTTCTATTTTTCCTTGAGTTTCAGTAGGAAAAAGGTGATTTTTAAGCATATTTTTGGTATAATAATACCCATGGAAAAGCAAGAAAATGAATAGTAGGTGGAGATGGAAAAATATTTATCGGTAACAACTTTGACCAAGTATCTGAAAATGAAATTCGATAAAGACCCTTACTTGGAACGGGTCTATTTAACTGGTCAAGTTTCCAACTTTCGTAAACGACCTACTCACCAATATTTCTCCCTAAAGGATGACCATGCAGTTATTCAAGTGACCATCTGGTCTGGGATTTATCAGAAATTAGGTTTCGACCTGGAAGAAGGGATGAAGATCAATGTGATTGGGCGTGTTCAGGTTTATGAACCGAGTGGGAGCTACTCTATCATCATTGAGAAGGCTGAACCTGATGGGGTTGGGGCGCTCGCGATTCAGTTTGAACAACTCAAGAAAAAACTAACTGAGGAAGGCCTCTTTCAAGAACGGTTCAAGCAACCTCTTCCCCAATTTTCTAAGAGAATTGGTGTGGTGACCAGTCGCAGTGGAGCTGTTATTCGAGATATTATCACAACCGTCAGCAGACGTTTCTCTGGTGTTGACATCCTTCTCTATCCGACTAAGGTACAAGGTGATGGAGCCGCGGAGGAAATTGCTCGAAATATTGCGCGTGCCAATCAACGTGACGATTTGGACTTACTGATTATTGGTCGTGGTGGGGGTTCCATAGAGGATCTCTGGGCCTTTAACGAAGAGATTGTGGTACGGGCTATTTTTGAATCTCGCTTGCCAATCATTTCTAGTGTTGGGCATGAGACGGATGTGACATTGGCGGATTTTGTGGCAGATAGACGGGCTGCGACACCAACGGCTGCTGCTGAACTAGCAACACCTGTGACCAAGTTGGATCTATTAGCTCATTTGCAAAATCAAGAAAAGCGGATGGCGACAGCAGTTCAGAATGTTCTGTCAAGAAAAAAAGAAGCTCTGAAAAAATGCAGTCAGTCTGTTATCTTTAGACAGCCAGAGCGCTTGTATGATGGCTATTTGCAACGCTTGGACCAACTACAACTGCGATTAAAACAAAGTTTGCGAACACGGATTTCTGATAACAAACAGCTAGTCCAAGCAAGGACGCATCAACTGGTCCAACTATCACCTATTACCAAAATCCAGCGTTATCAAGACCGTCTAGGTCAGTTGGACAAACTTCTACGTAGCCAAATGGCGTTGGTTTATGATGCCAAGGTTGCTGAGGTGAAGCGACTTTCAGAAGCTTTGCTGATGTTGGATACCAGTCGAATCGTGGCGCGTGGTTATGCTATTGTCAAAAAAGAAGAGTCCGTTGTAGATTCGGTTGAGATGTTGAAGAAAAAAGACCAAGTAACGCTTTTGATGCGAGATGGTCAAGTAGAATTAGAGGTTAAAGATGTCAAAACAAAAGAAATTTGAGGAAAATCTAGCTGAACTGGAGACCATTGTCCAAAGTTTAGAAAATGGTGAAATTGCTTTGGAAGATGCGATTGCTGCCTTTCAAAAGGGGATGGTCTTGTCAAAAGAGCTCCAAGCGACATTGGACAAGGCTGAAAAGACCTTGGTCAAGGTCATGCAAGAAGACGGAACAGAAAGTGATTTTGAATGAAGAAGCAAGAAAAATTAGCTCTTGTTGAGTCGGCTTTAGAAAATTTTTATGGAGACCAGCAGTTTGCCTCTAGTTTGCGAGAGTCTGTTCTCTATTCCATTCATGCTGGTGGCAAGAGAATTCGGCCTTTTCTCTTGCTAGAAGTTCTGGAAGCCTTGCAGGTCGCTATTAAACCAGCACACGCTCAAGTGGCCGCGGCCTTGGAGATGATTCATACAGGGAGCTTGATTCATGATGATCTTCCTGCTATGGATGACGACGATTACCGTAGGGGTCGTTTAACCAATCATAAGAAATTCGGTGAAGCTATGGCAATTTTAGCAGGAGACGCCTTGTTCCTAGATCCCTACGCCTTGATAGTACAGACAGATTTGCCAAGTCAGATCAAGGTGGACTTGATCGCCAACTTATCCCTTGCTTCAGGAAGTCTGGGAATGGTTGCAGGGCAGGTTTTGGACATGGAAAGCGAACACCAACATTTGTCTTTGGAAGAACTTCAGACCATTCATGCCAATAAAACAGGGAAATTGCTAGCCTTTCCTTTTCAAGCAGCTGCTATTATAGCTGAATTGGTACCTGAAATCCAAGCAAAACTGAAAACTGTTGGTGAATTGATCGGGCTTGCCTTTCAAGTTCGAGATGATGTACTGGATGTGACAGCTAATTTTGAGGAAATCGGCAAGACTCCACAAAAGGACTTGCAGGCAGAAAAGTCAACCTATCCATCCTTGTTGGGCTTAGAAGAGGCCAAGGCCTTTTGTAACCAAACTCTTGATCAAGCCGAGGCTAAATTAGAAGAAATCGCCCAGCAAGTCGGCTTTGAAACAGAGCCGATTGTGAAAGTAGTAGAAAGTTTGAGAATCAATGGCTAAGGAAAGAGTGGATGTACTAGCTTATAAACAGGGTTTGTTTGAAACACGAGAACAAGCCAAGCGCGGTGTCATGGCAGGTCTAGTCGTAGCAGTCCTTAATGGGGAGCGGTTTGACAAACCAGGAGAGAAAATCTCGGACGACACCGAGCTAAAACTCAAAGGTGAAAAACTCAAGTATGTCAGCCGTGGTGGTTTAAAATTAGAAAAAGCCTTGCAGGTCTTTGATTTATCAGTGGATGGCGCAACCACGATTGATATTGGGGCTTCCACTGGAGGATTTACTGACGTCATGTTGCAAAATGGTGCTGAGTTAGTCTTTGCAGTTGATGTCGGTACCAATCAGTTGGCTTGGAAATTACGCCAAGACCCACGGGTTGTCAGCATGGAGCAGTTTAATTTTCGTTATGCTGAAAAGACTGACTTTGAGCAGGAACCAAGCTTTGCCAGTATTGATGTGAGTTTCATTTCCCTAAATCTAATCTTACCAGCCTTGCATCGTGTCTTGGCTGATCAAGGTCAGGTGGTGGCTCTGGTTAAGCCTCAGTTTGAAGCAGGTCGTGAGCAGATTGGAAAGAATGGAATCATTCGCGATGCCAAGGTCCATCAACATGTCCTTGAAGCTGTCACTGCTATGGCAGTTGAACAAGGTTTTTCAGTGTTTGGATTAGACTATTCACCAATCCAAGGTGGACATGGAAACATTGAATTTCTGGCATATTTGAAAAAGGAAGAGGGAGTAAGTAATCAAGTTGCCCCTGAAATAGAAAGAGTTGTAGAGAGAGCGCATAGAGAATTTAAAGATGAATAAAAAAGAGAGACTTGAAAAAATTAGAAGATTTGTTACGGATTATCAAATCGGGACTCAGGAAGAAATCGTTGAGCATTTGAAGGAAGCAGGTATTTCTGCTACTCAAGCCACTGTCTCAAGGGATATCAAGGAGCTTGGGATTGTTAAAATTCCTTTGAAAAATAACACTTATATCTATGAGTTGCCAAAATCAATCGTCAAGAGTTTGCGGTTGGCTGAGGACAATATTGTGAGTTCTGAGTTAATGGGAAATATGATCAACCTTGCTGTCATTCCTGGAAATACTATTTTTGTGAAGAGTCAGTTGTTTGAAGCATTTTCTGAACAGATTTTTAGCTGTCTAGCTGATGATGATTCTATCTTAATTGTAGCTAGAACAGCAGAGGCAGCTGAAGAAATTGTTGAACAAGTCAAAAAATGGTAGGTCAGTATGTTACTTGAAATTTCGATAAAAAACTTTGCCATTATTGAGGCGATTTCCCTCAATTTTGAAAAGGGTATGACTGTTTTGACCGGGGAAACGGGTGCTGGAAAGTCTATCATTATCGACGCTATGAATCTCATGTTAGGAGCTAGAGCGACTACAGATGTCATTCGTCATGGTGCTCCCAAGGTTGAGATTGAAGGACTTTTCTCTGTTGAGAATAGCCGTTCTTTACAAGAACTCTTTGAAGAGCAAGGCTTGGAATTGGGGGATGAGATTATCATCCGTCGTGAAATTCTTCAAAATGGACGAAGTGTTAGTCGCGTTAATGGACAGATGGTCAATCTTTCTGTCCTGCGTGCAATCGGCCAGCATCTTGTCGATATTCATGGGCAACATGACCAAGAAGAGTTAATGCGTCCACAACTTCATATCCAAATGTTGGATGAATTTGGTGATGCAGCATTTTTGGAGCTTAAACAAGCCTATCAAACAAGCTTTGACACCTACCGCAAAATGCGTAAACAAGTTCTTGAAGTCAAGAAAAACCAGCAGGAACACAAGTCTCGCATTGAGATGTTGGAATTTCAAATGGCAGAGATTGAAGCTGCAAACTTGCAGGCTGGTGAAGACTTGGCTCTCAACCAAGAAAGAGATAAACTCCTCAATCATAAGAATATTGCGGATACCTTGACAAATGCCTACACTATGTTGGACAATGAGGAGTTTTCCAGCCTAGCAAATGTCCGTTCGGCCATGAATGACATGGAAAGTGTCGAAGAATACGATCCTGAATACCGTGAAATTTCAAGTTCTCTCTCAGAGACCTACTATGTTTTAGAAGATATTAGCAAGCGTTTGGAAGATATTATTGAGGACTTGGATTTTGATGGCAATCGCCTCATGCAGGTTGAAAATCGTTTAGACCTTCTAAATACTATTACCCGCAAGTATGGTGGGACTGTAGACGATGTTTTGCTTTATTTTGCTAAGATTACGGATGAGTACAATCTCTTGACTGGAAATAACCTTTCTTCTGAAGATATGGAAGCAGAGCTCAAGAAATTGGAAATTAATCTTGTCGATTTGGCAGGTCAGCTTGCATCTGCTCGTCATAACTTAGCCCAGCAGCTTGAAGCTGAGATTAAGCAAGAACTGCAAGACCTCTATATGGAGAAGGCACAGTTCCAGGTTCGTTTTAACAAGGGGAAATTCAGTCGTGAGGGGAATGAAACGGTCGAGTTTTACATTTCCACCAACCCTGGTGAAGACTTTAAGCCTTTGGTCAAAGTTGCATCTGGTGGGGAATTGTCTCGTCTTATGTTGGCTATCAAGTCAGCCTTTTCTCGCAAAGAAGGTAAGACTAGTATTGTCTTTGATGAGGTGGATACGGGAGTTTCAGGTCGTGTGGCCCAAGCCATCGCACAGAAGATTCATAAGATTGGCCAGCATGGCCAGGTTCTTGCTATTTCGCACCTTCCACAAGTGATTGCCATCGCGGATTATCAATTCTTTATTGAGAAGATTAGTGATGAGCATTCTACGGTGTCGACGGTTCGCCTCTTGACTTTAGAAGAGCGAGTAGAGGAAGTAGCTAAAATGTTGGCTGGGGAAAATGTAACCGAAGCTGCCCTTACTCAAGCCAGAGAATTATTGCAAACGAGGGAGAAATAAATGACAGACTATTATGTAATTGGAGATGTTCACGGGAAAGCAGGTATGCTAGAAGATCTGCTCAAAACTTGGGATGGTCAAACTCAGTTGCTTTTTCTAGGAGATTTGATTGACCGTGGTGAAGACAGTCGCCGAGTTCTAGAAATGGTCAAAGACTTGGTCGACAATCATGGAGCGATCTGTCTATCAGGAAACCATGAGTACATGTTTCTGACTTGGCTCGATGACCCAGAAGAAAGCTATGACCATTATCGTCGCAATGGTGGTGATACAACCATTAACTCTATTTTAGGTCGTCCCTTGGATGCACCAGTTGACGGCGTAGAAGATGCCAAACGGGTTGCGACAGAAGCAGCAGACTTGGTCGAATTTATTCGTCAAATGCCATTTGTGGTAGAGACAGACAAGTATATCTTTGTTCATGCGGGTATTGACTTGACCTTGGATGATTGGCATGAGACAACAGATTACAAGAAAGTCTGGCTCAGAAAACCATTCCACGAAGCTGAAAATCATACTGGGAAAACCATTGTCTTTGGACATACACCAGTTTATGGTTTGCTCAAGCAAGAGCGTGGTACTGCTGAGCTTTGGATTACAGAAGATGGCAAGATTGGTATGGATGGAGGAGCTGTCTATGGTGGTGTCCTTCATGGAATCGTCTTTACAGACCAAGGCATGACCGAACACTATTTTATTGAAAATGACGGCTTTATCGCCGAAGATTAGTACTCCTAGCAGGGTATGGTCTTGTCAAAATGTTAAAAACAATTTATAATTAATAGATACCCTGAAAGGAAGAGCATCATGAACTTAGAAGAATTAAAAAAACGACAGGAGAAGATTAGAAACTTCTCTATTATCGCCCATATTGACCATGGAAAGTCGACGCTGGCAGACCGAATTTTGGAAAAGACGGAGACCGTTTCTAGTCGTGAAATGCAAGCCCAACTTTTGGATAGTATGGATTTAGAACGGGAACGTGGGATTACCATTAAACTTAATGCCATTGAGCTCAATTACACTGCAAAAGATGGGGAAACTTATATTTTTCACTTGATAGACACACCTGGGCACGTGGACTTTACCTATGAAGTTTCACGTTCGCTAGCAGCCTGTGAAGGAGCGATTTTGGTGGTCGATGCGGCCCAAGGGATTGAGGCTCAAACACTTGCCAACGTTTATCTAGCCTTGGACAATGATTTGGAAATTCTTCCAGTCATTAACAAGATTGACCTACCAGCAGCTGATCCTGAGCGCGTGCGTACGGAGATTGAGGATGTCATTGGTCTGGATGCCAGTGAAGCAGTCTTAGCTTCTGCCAAAGCTGGTATTGGTATCGAAGAGATTCTTGAGCAGATCGTTGAAAAAGTGCCAGCCCCAACTGGTGATGTAACGGCGCCACTCAAGGCCTTGATTTTCGACTCTGTCTACGATGCTTACCGTGGAGTTATCCTCCAAGTGCGTGTCATGGATGGGGTAGTCAAACCTGGTGATAAGATTCAGCTCATGAGCAATGGCAAGGCCTTTGATGTGACGGAGGTCGGAATTTTCACACCGAAAGCAGTTGGTCGCGATTTCCTAGCGACAGGTGACGTTGGTTATATTGCGGCTTCCATCAAGACGGTTCAAGATACGCGTGTTGGTGATACAGTGACCCTAGCAAGCAATCCTGCCGCAGAACCACTAGACGGCTACAAGCAGATGAACCCTATGGTCTTTGCGGGTCTTTATCCAATCGAATCAAACAAGTACAATGACCTTCGTGAAGCCCTCGAAAAATTGCAACTCAACGACGCCAGCCTGCAGTTTGAACCAGAAACATCTCAGGCACTCGGCTTTGGTTTCCGTTGTGGTTTCCTTGGACTTCTCCATATGGATGTTATCCAAGAGCGTTTAGAGCGCGAGTTCAATATTGACCTCATCATGACAGCTCCATCTGTTATCTATAAGGTTAACCAAACTGACGGTGAGTCTATGGATGTGTCTAACCCATCTGAGTTCCCAGACCCAACTAAGATCGCGACCATTGAAGAACCTTATGTTAAAGCGCAAATCATGGTACCGCAGGAGTTTGTCGGAGCAGTGATGGAACTGGCTCAGCGCAAGCGTGGGGACTTTGTGACCATGGACTATATTGATGATAATCGGGTCAATGTCATCTATCAAATTCCACTCGCTGAAATCGTCTTTGACTTCTTTGATAAGCTCAAGTCTTCAACGCGCGGTTATGCAAGCTTTGACTACGAATTGTCAGAGTACCGCCCATCTAAGCTAGTCAAAATGGATATCCTTCTCAATGGAGACAAAGTGGACGCCCTCAGCTTTATCGTTCACAAGGATTTTGCCTACGAACGTGGGAAACTCATCGTGGATAAGCTCAAAAAAATCATCCCTCGTCAACAATTTGAAGTACCAATCCAAGCAGCTATTGGGCACAAAATCGTGGCTCGTACTGATATCAAGGCCCTTCGTAAAAATGTACTTGCCAAATGTTATGGTGGTGACGTTTCTCGTAAACGCAAACTCCTTGAAAAACAAAAAGCTGGTAAGAAACGCATGAAAGCCATTGGATCAGTAGAAGTCCCACAAGAAGCCTTCCTTAGCGTCTTGAGCATGGATGAAGAATAGAATTATAAAATAAAACTCTTGAAGATTTTTCAAGAGTTTTTGCTTTAAATGTGAGCTATAAAATCGGAAGCTAACAGAATAGATCAGGTTAGAATTTGACAGAAGTTCTTATTTTTCTTATAATGCAGATGGAAAGGTGGTAGGATGAAAAAATTATTGATTTTAGGTACTGTAGTTACTGTTAGTGCTTTTTTAGCTTCATGCTCCAATAATTCGCAAACAGCAACCGAAGAAAGTTCGACTGCGGTTGTTAGTTCTTCTAGCAGTCAGGAAACGAGTAGCTCTAGCTCTGCTGTTTCTGAAGCGAAAAAGGAAGAGACGCAAATCATCGGTTCGAATGAATATGGATTTGTCAAGGTACCCAAATCATGGGTTCGATTCCATGAAGTAGAAGGTGGAAATGATATACAGTATTGTGATGGAACAGATATCAACATTGTTACGCTGAATACCTTCAAGGCTGATCAGTTCAATATCAGCGAAGAAGAATATGCTAAACTGGATGTTGTGACTGTCTCATCTAGTATTTTAACTTCTAAAGAACAAAGCTCTGATTTCAGTAAGGTCTGGGGCTCCAAATCGACCATTGGAGATTATGAAGCCTATGTTGTCAATGCAATTGCTAAGTCAGGGAAATACCTCATTACCTGGGTTTTCCGATCAAATGATGGTAAAATCCGCTATGTTTCACTTGAAGGGGATGGGGAAACTTTAAAAACAATCTTACCGATGATTGAAAGTAGCTGGTCAACTACTAAATCTGAATAAATGAAAAAAGAAGATCAACTGGTCTTCTTTTTGCTATTTTTACGAATAGATAGATGAGTAGAAAAAGAAATGGAGTTGTATATGAAGATAACAAACTATGAGATTTACAAATTGAGAAAAGCAGGGCTGACCAATCAACAAATTTTAACTGTCCTTGAATATGACGAGACTGTAGATCAAGAACTTTTATTAGGAGATATTGCAGAAATCTCTGGTTGCAGAAATCCCGCTGTCTTTATGGAACGCTATTTCCAGATAGATGATGCACAGTTGGAGAAAGAGTTCCAAAAATTTCCATCCTTCTCGATTCTTGATGACTGTTATCCTTGGGATCTGAGTGAGATTTATGATGCTCCAGCGCTCTTGTTTTATAAGGGAAATCTAGACTTGCTGAAGTTTCCAAAGGTTGCTGTTGTAGGGAGCCGTTCATGTTCTAGTCAGGGAGCAAAGTCGGTTCAGAGAGTCATTCAAGGTTTGGAAAACGAGTTAATCGTGGTCAGTGGTTTGGCTAAAGGGATTGATACGGCTGCCCACATGGCTGCACTCCAGAATGGTGGAAAAACGATTGCTGTGATTGGAACAGGATTGGATGTGTTTTATCCTAAAGCCAATAAACGCTTGCAGGAGTACATTGGCAATGACCATCTGGTTCTCAGTGAATATGGACCTGGCGAGCAACCTCTGAAATTTCATTTTCCAGCTCGAAATCGTATCATTGCAGGACTTTGCCGTGGAGTTATTGTAGCAGAAGCAAGGATGCGCTCAGGCAGTCTCATCACCTGTGAGCGTGCTATGGAGGAAGGGCGCGATGTCTTTGCCATTCCAGGGAACATTTTAGATGGCCATTCAGATGGCTGTCACCACCTAATCCAAGAGGGAGCAAAACTGGTCACCAGCGGTCAAGATGTGCTGGCTGAGTTTGAATTTTAAGGAAAAATTGTTCACTCAGATAAACTTTTCTTCTATACTATAGGAGTTAGGTCTTGACAGCTATAGAAAAATGGTTTACACTTTATAAAGTTTATTACTTTGAAAAGGTGTGATAGTGTGGCTACGGCAACAAAGAAGAAAAAATCAACAGTTAAAAAAAATCTAGTCATCGTGGAGTCGCCTGCTAAAGCGAAAACGATTGAGAAATATCTAGGCAGAAATTACAAGGTTCTAGCCAGTGTCGGGCATATCCGTGATTTGAAGAAATCCAGTATGTCAGTCGACATTGAAAATAACTATGAACCGCAGTATATCAATATCCGAGGCAAAGGTCCTCTCATCAATGATCTGAAAAAAGAAGCCAAAAAGGCCAATAAAGTCTTTCTGGCGAGTGACCCGGACCGTGAAGGAGAAGCGATTTCCTGGCATTTGGCTCACATTCTCAACTTGGATGAAAATGATGCCAACCGTGTGGTCTTTAATGAAATCACCAAAGACGCGGTAAAAAATGCCTTTAAAGAACCACGCAAGATTGACATGGACTTGGTCGATGCCCAACAAGCTCGTCGTGTCTTAGACCGCTTGGTAGGCTATTCAATTTCGCCAATTTTGTGGAAAAAGGTCAAGAAGGGCTTATCAGCAGGACGCGTGCAGTCTGTTGCCCTTAAGCTCATTATTGACCGTGAAAATGAAATCAATGCCTTCCAACCGGAAGAATACTGGACAATTGATGGTGTTTTTAAGAAGGGAACCAAGCAATTTCAAGCTTCATTCTATGGCATGAATGGCAAAAAGATGAAATTGACCACCAACGAAGAAGTCAAAGAAGTCTTGTCCCATTTGACTAGTAAAGATTTCACAGTAGACCAGGTAGATAAGAAAGAACGCAAACGCAATGCGCCCCTACCTTATACGACTTCAACCATGCAGATGGATGCTGCTAACAAAATTAATTTCCGTACTCGAAAGACCATGATGGTGGCTCAACAGCTCTATGAAGGGATCAATATCGGATCAGGTGTGCAAGGTTTGATTACCTATATGCGTACAGACTCGACTCGTATTAGTCCAGTAGCTCAGAACGAAGCTGCAAGCTACATTAACGACCGTTTTGGTAGCAAGTATTCCAAGCATGGTAGCAAGGTCAAGAATGCCTCAGGTGCTCAAGATGCCCACGAAGCCATTCGTCCATCTAGCGTCTTTAACACACCTGAAAGTATCGCTAAGTACTTGGACAAAGACCAGCTCAAGCTCTATACCCTTATCTGGAACCGTTTTGTGGCTAGCCAGATGACACCTGCTATCTTTGATACCATGGCTGTTAAGCTATCTCAAAATGGGGTTCAGTTTGCGGCAAATGGAAGCCAAGTTAAGTTTGATGGATATCTTGCTATTTACAATGACTCTGACAAGAACAAGATGTTGCCAGATATGGCAGTAGGAGATGTGGTCAAGCAGGTCAATAGCAAGCCAGAACAGCATTTCACTCAACCACCTGCTCGCTATTCGGAAGCGACTCTTATCAAGACCTTGGAAGAAAATGGGGTTGGACGTCCGTCAACTTACGCTCCGACCATTGAAACCATCCAAAAACGTTACTACGTTCGTCTAGCAGCAAAACGTTTTGAACCAACAGAGTTGGGTGAAATTGTTAATAAGCTCATCGTTGAATACTTCCCTGACATTGTCAATGTGACCTTCACAGCTGAGATGGAAGGAAAACTGGATGATGTCGAAGTTGGAAAAGAGCAGTGGCAACGGGTCATTGACGCCTTTTACAAACCATTCTCTAAAGAAGTAGCCAAGGCTGAAGCAGAAATGGAAAAAATTCAGATCAAGGATGAACCAGCTGGATTTGACTGTGAAGTCTGTGGTAGTCCGATGGTGATTAAGCTCGGTCGTTTTGGTAAATTCTATGCTTGTAGCAATTTCCCGGACTGCCGTCACACACAAGCGATTGTCAAAGAGATTGGAGTCGAGTGTCCGAGCTGTCATCAGGGACAAATCATCGAACGTAAAACCAAGCGCAATCGTATTTTCTATGGTTGCAATCGCTATCCAGAATGTGAATTTACTTCCTGGGACAAACCAATTGGCCGTGACTGTCCAAAATGCGGACACTTCCTTGTGGAGAAAAAAGTCCGTGGTGGAGGCAAGCAGGTTGTATGTAGTAATGGCGACTACGAAGAGGAAAAGATTAAATAAAATGAAGAGTCCTGAAAATGAATTTCAGGCTCTTTTTAGTTTAAGCTTGACAAATTTCCTCATTTTGTGGGAAACTAGTAGAAGATTATTTTATTAGGAGAAGACATGCGCTTTATTTATCTTAGTTTTGGTTTTATTTCTTTGGCTCTAGCTCTTGTTGGTGTTGTCCTGCCGCTCTTGCCGACAACTCCCTTTCTTTTGCTGTCTATCGCTTGCTTTTCAAAATCTTCTAAGCGTTTTGAAGACTGGCTTTATCATACCAAGCTCTATCAGACCTATGTAGCTGATTTTCGGGAAACCAAGTCAATAGCGCGAGAACGCAAGAAAAAAATCATCGTATCTATCTATATCTTGATGGGAATTTCTATTTATTTTGCTTCTCTTTTGCCAGTCAAAATCGGTCTGGGAGCCTTGACTGTCTTTATCACCTACTATCTCTTTAAAGTCATTCCTGACAAAGAATAGTTAAAATAGTAGTTATTTGCCTTGATAAAAATGAAAGCATATTTAAAATAATATGATATAATAAATTCAAAGAAAACATCAAGGAGAATCAAATGATTTACGAATTTTGTGCTGAAAATGTGACCTTGCTTGAAAAAGCGATGCAGGCTGGAGCTCGTCGAATCGAACTTTGTGACAATCTAGCAGTTGGTGGGACAACACCAAGCTATGGCGTAACTAAGGTGGCTGTTGAATTGGCTGCTAACTACGATAGCACCATTATGACCATGATTCGTCCCCGTGGTGGCGACTTTGTCTATAATGATGTGGAAATTGCGATTATGCTAGAAGACATTCGTTTGACTGCTCAGGCTGGAAGTCAAGGAGTAGTTTTTGGGGCATTGACTGCCGATAAGAAGTTGGATAAGGCTAATCTTGAGAAGCTGATTGCCGCATCTAAAGGAATGGAAATTGTCTTTCACATGGCCTTTGATGAATTGAGTGATGAAGACCAGTTGCAAGCTATTGACTGGCTCAGCCAAGCTGGTGTTAACCGTATCCTAATTCGTGCTGGAGTTTCTGGGGACTCGCTAGAGAAACGTTTTGCTCATTATCACAGAATTTTGAAACATGCAGCTGGTAAAATTGAAATTCTACCAGGTGGGGGGATTGACTTGGACAACCGTCAAACCTTTATCGACCAGTTGGGTGTGACACAATTGCATGGAACTAAGGTTGTCTTTTAAAAAATAGAAAGGAACTGCTAGCTTTTGGTAGCAGTTTTCACTTATGTTTGAAATTTTTAACTCCTATCAGTTTAATAAAGAAAAAGCCCATGCCTATGGTTTTGTAGAAAATGAGGAATTCTGGACTTATAGTTGCCAGATTTTGCAGGGTGAATTTTTCATGACACTCTCCATCACTCCTGATAATGTGAGCTTTCAGGTTTTTGACCAGGAAACGGGTGACCTCTATCCTCAAGTCCATATGGAAAGTATGACAGGAAGCTTTGTTGCAAGTGTCCGTGAGGCTTGTTTGGAGATTCTCTACGAGATTCGGAAGGCTTGTTTTGATGTGCAGGATTTTATCTGTCCTCAGACTAAGCGTATCATGGATAAGGTTCAGGAAAAGTATGGTAATCAGTTGGAGTATCTTTGGGAGAAATCGCCTGATACAGCTGTATTGCGTCATGAAGGCAATCAAAAGTGGTATGCTGTTTTGATGAGAATTCCATGGGATAAGTTAGATAAGGGGAGAGAAGGGCTAGTCGAAGCAGTTAACCTCAAACACGACCAAGTAGCTGACTTGCTTTCACAAAAGGGCATTTATCCAGCCTTCCATATGAACAAACGCTACTGGCTTAGTCTGGCGCTTGATGATAGTTTGCTAGATGAAGAGGTGTTAGAACTCATCGAAAGAAGTTGGAACTTAACTGGGAAAAAATAAGAAAAGTTACTTGAGCTTTCAAATACTTTCAATTAGCAAAATATTCTTTACTGAAGAAATTTTCAGAAAATATTGGATTTTTTCTTGACAAGAGATTTTTCCTATGCTAAAATACTTAACAAGATATCAAACAAAGGAGTAAGTCAAACATGAAAACAGCTAAGTTTAATCAATTTGCTTTGTTGTTGAGGTACTCGGGCTAGTGCAGAAGCATTAGTCCTGTTTGGCTTACCAAGCGGGAGTAAATCAACATCTCGCTTGGGTTTCTGAGCGAGATGTTTTTTCTATACTGAAATTTTGAAGGGGGAATTTTCATGCGTAAAGTTGAGTTTCTAGACACCAGTCTCCGTGATGGTGAGCAGACACCAGGTGTTAATTTTTCAATCAAGGAAAAGGTTGCCATCGCAAGACAGCTGGAGAAATGGGGCATTTCAGCCATCGAAGCTGGTTTTCCGGCAGCGAGTCCAGATTCATTTTTGGCAGTTCAGGAAATTGCCAAGGTCTTAAAGAAAACTGCTGTGACTGGTTTGGCACGTTCGGTCAAGTCTGATATAGATGCTTGTTACGAGGCGCTTAAGGATGCCAAGTATCCACAGGTTCATGTCTTTATCGCTACCAGTCCGATTCACCGCAAGTATAAGCTCAATAAGAGCAAGGAAGAGATTTTAGAAGCTATTAAGGAGCATGTTTCCTATGCGCGCTCTAAGTTTGAAGTGGTCGAATTTTCTCCAGAGGATGCGACCAGAACAGAGCAGGATTTCCTCTTGCAAGTCGTTCAAACAGCGGTCGATGCAGGGGCGTCTTATATCAATATCCCAGACACAGTAGGATTTACCACGCCAGAGGAATATGGTGCCATCTTTAAGCACTTGATTGAGAATGTCAAGACCGATCGTCAGATCATCTATTCGCCTCACTGTCATGATGACCTCGGAATGGCAGTGGCTAACAGCCTTTCTGCTGTCAAGAATGGAGCAGGACGAGTCGAAGGAACCATCAATGGTATCGGGGAGCGAGCAGGCAATGCAGCCCTTGAAGAAATAGCAGTGGCACTCAATATTCGTCAAGATTACTACCAAGCAGAAACCAGTATTGTCCTAAACGAAACCATCAATACGTCAGAAATGGTTTCTCGCTTCTCAGGTATTCCAGTTCCTAAAAATAAAGCTGTCGTCGGTGGAAATGCCTTTTCTCACGAGTCTGGTATTCACCAAGATGGGGTTCTTAAAAATCCTCTCACTTATGAGATCATCACACCTGAATTAGTCGGTGTTAAGAGTAATAGTCTTCCGCTTGGAAAATTGTCTGGTCGCCATGCCTTTGTTGAAAAACTAAGAGAACTGGCTCTAGATTTTACAGAAGAGGATATCAAACCACTCTTTGCTAAGTTCAAGGCACTAGCGGACAAAAAGCAAGAAATCACAGATGCAGATATTCGAGCGCTGGTAGCTGGAACGATGGTTGAAAATCCAGAAGGATTCCACTTTGATGATTTACAACTTCAAACCCATGCAGACAATGACATTGAAGCCCTCGTTAGCCTAGCTAATATGGATGGTGAAAAAGTCGAATTTAATGCGACAGGGCAAGGTTCCGTTGAAGCAATCTTTAACGCCATTGACAAGTTCTTCAATCAATCCGTCCGCTTGGTTTCCTACACTATTGACGCGGTAACAGATGGAATCGATGCCCAAGCTCGGGTTTTGGTTACTGTTGAAAACAGAGATACAGAGACCATCTTTAACGCGGCAGGACTTGATTTTGATGTACTGAAGGCTTCGGCTATTGCTTATATCAATGCTAATACCTTTGTTCAAAAAGAGAATGCTGGTGAGATGGGGCGCAGCGTTTCCTACCGAGACATGCCTAGTGTGTAAAGGAGAAGGCTATGACAAAGAAAATAGTAGCTCTAGCAGGGGATGGAATCGGTCCAGAAATCATGGAAGCTGGTTTAGCGGTTCTGGAAGCTCTAGCTTCAAAAACAGGATTTGACTATGAGATAGACAGACGCCCCTTTGGAGGTGCGGGTATTGATGCTGTGGGGCATCCCTTACCTGATGAAACCCTCAAGGCATGTAGAGAAGCAGATGCTATTCTCCTTGCGGCTATCGGTAGTCCTCAGTATGATGGGGCAGCGATTCGGCCTGAACAAGGCTTGCTGGCTCTTCGTAAGGAACTCAATCTCTATGCTAATATTCGGCCTGTAAAAATCTTTGACAGTCTCAAGCATTTGTCACCACTTAAACCAGAACGAATTGCTGGTGTGGACTTTGTCGTGGTGCGTGAGTTGACAGGAGGGATTTACTTTGGAGATCATATTCTTGAAGATCGAAAAGCGCGTGATATCAACGACTACAGCTACGAAGAAGTAGAGCGGATTATTCGCAAGGCATTTGAAATTGCAAGAAATCGGAGAAAAATCGTTACTAGTATCGATAAGCAAAATGTTCTAGCAACATCAAAACTCTGGCGCAGAGTAGCTGAGGAAGTTGCGCAAGATTTCCCAGATGTAACCTTGGAACACCAGCTGGTGGACTCAGCTGCCATGCTCATGATTACCAATCCTGCCAAGTTTGATGTTATCGTGACGGAGAATCTTTTCGGAGATATTCTATCTGATGAATCAAGCGTTCTATCTGGCACGCTTGGCGTCATGCCATCTGCTAGTCATTCTGAAAAGGGGCCAAGTCTTTATGAGCCTATTCATGGTTCGGCACCTGATATTGCAGGTCAAGGAATTGCCAATCCTATTTCCCTGATTTTGTCAGTTGCCATGATGTTAAGAGATAGCTTTGGACGTTATGAGGATGCGGAGCGTATCGAGCGTGCTGTTGAAGCTAGTTTAGCGGCTGGCATTTTAACAAGAGATATTGGAGGACAGGCTTCGACCAAGGAAATGACAGAAGCCATCATTGAAAGATTATGAAGATAAATGAAGGAATCACGCTTGCCCTTTTGATTTGGAATTTGCTGATTTTCTTGATTTATGGCATTGACAAATCCAAGGCAAGAAGAGGTGCTTGGCGCATCCCAGAGAAAATCTTACTCATTTTAGCCCTTACTTGTGGTGGTTTTGGTGCCTGGTTGGCAGGTATCACCTTTCACCACAAGACTAGAAAATGGTATTTTAAAACAGTTTGGTTTCTCGGGATGGTAACCACACTAGTAGCCTTATATTATATTTGGAGGTAATGGATGGCAGGAAAATCAATTTTTGATAAATTATGGGACCGTCATGTCATCACAGGAGAAGAAGGGCAGCCCCAACTCATGTACGTGGATCAGCACTATATTCACGAGGTGACCAGTCCTCAGGCTTTTCAAGGATTGCGAGATGCAGGTCGCAGATTGAGACGGCCAGACTTGACATTTGGAACTTTTGACCACAATGTACCAACGGTCAACATCTATGATATTCGAGATGTCATTTCCAAGGCCCAAATTGATAAGCTTGCTGAAAATGTTGAGGAGTTTGGGATTGAACATGCGGCCCACGGTTCTGAAAAACAAGGTATCGTTCACATGGTTGGACCAGAAACAGGCAGGACTCAACCAGGAAAATTCATCGTCTGTGGAGACAGCCATACAGCAACTCACGGAGCCTTCGGAGCAATTGCCTTTGGAATTGGGACCAGTGAGGTCGAGCATGTCTTTGCTACACAGACACTCTGGCAGGTAAAACCCAAGAAAATGTTGGTGGAATTCACTGGTGTTCCTCAAAAAGGAGTCTATTCCAAGGATTACATTCTCGCCTTGATTGCCAAGTATGGCGTTGCTTGTGGTGTAGGCTATGTGGTGGAATATCGTGGACAAGCAATTGATGCACTGACCATGGAAGAGAGAATGACTATCTGCAATATGTCCATCGAGTTTGGTTCTAAGATGGGGATCATGAATCCAGATCAGACCACCTATGATTATCTCAAGGGAAGGGAATGTGTTCCAGAGGACTTTGAGGAGGCTGTTGCTGACTGGAAGACCCTTGTCAGCGATGAGGATGCTGTTTATGATAAAGTTATCCGGATGGATGTCTCAGACTTGGCTCCTATGGTGACCTGGGGAACCAATCCTGCTATGGGCGTCGACTTTGACAGTAGCTTTCCAGAAATTAAGGATATGAATGATGAACGAGCTTATCATTACATGAACTTGGAGCCTGGTCAAAAGCCAGCGGATATTGAGCTAGGCTATATTTTTATCGGGTCTTGTACCAATGCTCGTCTCAGTGATTTACAGCTGGCTGCTCGATTTGTCAAAGGGAAGAAAATAGCTCCCAACTTAACGGCTATCGTGGTTCCAGGCTCTCGGCCTGTCAAACGAGCTGCTGAGAAGTTGGGCTTGGATAAGGTCTTCTTAGATGCTGGCTTTGAGTGGAGAGACCCAGGTTGCTCTATGTGCCTAGGGATGAATCCCGACAAGGTCCCTGATGGTGTTCACTGTGCCTCAACCAGCAACCGTAACTTTGAAGATAGACAGGGATTTGGTGCTAAAACCCATCTCTGCAGTCCAGCCATGGCAGCTGCGGCGGCTATCGCAGGGCGTTTCGTAGATGTTCGGCAGATGCCAGAAGCCCAGTAAGGAGAGGATATGGAGAAATTTACAGTTTATACGGGAACCACCGTTCCTCTCATGAATGATAACATCGACACCGACCAAATACTCCCCAAGCAGTTTCTCAAGTTAATTGATAAGAAAGGCTTTGGTAAGTACCTCATGTATGCTTGGCGTTATCTGGACGATAACTATACTGAGGATCCAGACTTTGTCTTTAACCGACCTGAATACCGAAAAGCCAGTATCCTCATCTCAGGGGATAACTTTGGGGCAGGTTCTTCGAGGGAACACGCAGCTTGGGCTCTAGCCGACTATGGTTTTAAGGTCGTGATTGCAGGCTCTTTCGGGGACATTCATTACAATAATGAACTCAATAATGGTATGTTGCCTATCGTTCAGCCCAGGGAGGTTAGAGAGAAACTAGCCCAGCTCAAACCAAGTGATCAGGTAACTGTAGACTTGGAACAGCAAAAAATCATTTCACCAGTTGGAGAATTCACTTTCGAAATCGATAGCGAGTGGAAACACAAGCTCTTAAATGGTTTGGATGATATCGGTATTACTTTGCAGTATGAAGACTTGATTGCTGCTTATGAAAAACAACGTCCAGCCTACTGGCAGGATTAGTAAAAATAGAAAAGGAACTATAGAACTATGACAAAACACATTCAATGGAACGGAACACTTTCTCAAGAAGGCTATGATATTTTAAAAGGTGAGGGCGGATGTATTGTTTGTCCTACAAAAGTTGGTTACATTATCATGACTAGCGACAAGGCAGGACTTGAGCGTAAGTTCGCAGCCAAAGAACGTAACCGTAACAAACCAGGTGTCGTTCTCTGTGGTAGCATGGACGAGCTTCGCGCTTTAGCACAACTCAATCCAGAAATTGAAGCCTTTTACCAAAAACATTGGGACGAAGACATTCTCCTCGGTTGTATCCTTCCTTGGAAACCAGAAGCTTTTGAAAAACTCAAAGCTTATGGGGATGGCCGTGAAGAGCTCATGACAGACGTTCGTGGTACTAGCTGTTTTGTCATCAAGTTTGGTAAAGCTGGTGAACAGTTGGCTGCTAAACTTTGGGAAGAAGGCAAGATGGTATACGCCTCATCTGCAAACCCATCTGGAAAAGGAAACCGTGGTAAGGTAGAAGGAATCGGTCAACGGATCGAAGGTGCAGTGGACCTTGTCATCGAAGCAGACGACTATGTGGCATCCATCCAACCTGACAAAACAATCGAAACTCGCTACGAGCAAGGTGTGATGGTCTCTATGGTTGATAAAGATGGTAAACTCATCCCAGAACAAGGTGGAGCACGTTCAATCTCACCAGCACCAGTTGTTATCCGCAAAGGGCTTGACATTGATAAAATCATGATGCATTTGTCAGATACCTTTAACTCATGGGACTACCGTCAGGGTGAGTATTATTAAGATAAAAAAGAAGTCTAGTGTTATGAGGGAATAAAGCTCTCTACACTGGGCTTTTTCTTTAGAAATTCTTTTCTTTTTTTGATAGATATGATATGCTAGATGCAGAATATATTAATAGAATGTGGTTTCGTTCAAAGTAAAATATCTTACTTTGAACGAAACAAATATAATTTACGTCTAACAATAAATTTTTAACAAGCAAGGAAGACACTATGATTTCAAAACAAACTTTCATTGGCAGGATAAAAAAAGAATTCCCAGATGCAATTGAAAATCAAACAAAAAGTTATATTTCTTTTCAGGTTAAGAATAGGAAAGGAAAGTTACAAAATTTTATAGAAATTAATTTTCAAAATAAAGGAATAAAGATTGCCATTCTCTCTAAGAGTCTTCATGATTCAGATATTTTGTTGTTTAATAAGAAGCCTGATTCATTCGGTTGGACACTTGATGCTGAGTATTTTATTGAGGATGAAAATTCATTAAATGAGATTTTACCTTTTATAAATAAATCTTATGAGTTTGTAAAAAGTGAAATTAAATCAGAGTGTTATAAAGTCTTCAGAGAATTTTTGTCTAAATTTGTGAATCAAGCAAATATCTATAATTCAAAAGATATAGAAATTAAACGTTCTCAAAAATTAGATGGAGCTGAACAGATTTACCCTGCTCTGACTATTGAGGGTATTCCGTACAAAGTTGAAATGCTTAACACAGGTCATTTTGGTCCAAAGAGTGGCAATGGATATATAAAATCACCTTACTTTGGTTATCGGCTGAGTGACATGGATAACTCATGGATAAATATAAGGTGTGGTTTTCAGAGATTTAAACTCACAGAATTTAAAATAGTAAAATGGTATAGTAATAATCGAGATGAAGATTTAGATTATAAATACCTTGTCAAGGACTTAGAGTTGGAATCAACTACTGAACCTAACGATATTTTAAAAGAGTTTTATGATAATTTCACTAGTTTTTATAGAGAATCAGAAAAGGAAGAGATAAACATGTCAGAAAATGTCAACGAGTATAAGAATATCTTATTGCAATCCAAAAACCTCATCCTCCGTGGTGCTCCTGGCACAGGAAAAACTTATCTTGCTAAAGAAATTGCCAAAGAATTAACGGATGGCAACGAAGACCAAATCGGATTTGTACAATTTCACCCATCCTATGATTATACGGATTTTGTGGAAGGTTTAAGACCAGTATCAAATGGGGATGGAGCTATTGAGTTTAAATTACAAGATGGTATTTTTAAGCAGTTTTGCCAGAAGGCTAAAGAAGCCCAGAAAACTGGTGGACAAGATAATTTTGAGGAAACGTGGACTAAGCTAACGGATGCTATCAATGAAAAGCAAGGACAATACTTCTTTCCTCGTAGTTCTGTTCCAGCTAGTCTAAACAGTCAAGGGAATGTGAAGTTTGATTCTCCTGTTGCTACCAAAGAAAAAGTGTATCTTTTGTACAAGGGTGAAGAGACTAATTTAAAGTACGAAACTTATCAAAACATTGTTTTGGATCACATGAAAAAAAGTTATGGTTTATGTGACTATGTATCCCCAATGATTGACACAGACAAGAAATTCGTCTTCATCATCGATGAAATCAACCGTGGGGAAATTTCTAAGATTTTTGGTGAACTCTTTTTCTCTATCGACCCTGGTTATCGTGGTGAAAAGGGGAGTGTTTCCACCCAGTATGCTAATTTACATGAGACGGATGAGAAATTTTATATCCCTGAAAATGTCTACATCATCGGAACAATGAATGATATTGACCGTTCAGTAGATACCTTTGATTTTGCTATGCGTCGTCGTTTCCGTTTTGTTGAAGTTACTGCTGAAAGCCAAGTTGCTATGTTGGATAAAGAACTAGATATCCATGCAGAAGAAGCAAAACTTCGTCTAAGAAATTTGAATGTTGCTATCGAAAACGTTCAGGAATTAAACAGCCATTATCATATTGGACCAAGTTATTTCCTTAAGTTGCAGGATGTAGATTTTGACTATGAATTACTCTGGTCTGATTACCTCAAACCGCTTTTGGAAGATTACTTACGAGGTTCTTATGAAGAGGCTGAAACTCTGGATACATTGAAAAAAGCATTTGATCTGACAAGTATAGAGGAAGCAAGTGAGTCTATAATTGATAATAATGAAGGCGTTGGAAATGATGATGCGGATAACTGATAATCAGTATAGAATCGCTAAAGAAGACTTTGTCGCAGAATATCCCAACCTAAGTCAAGCTCTCCTTGATAGAACACTAGATAACCTATCTCGAGAGGACAATATTTTTATTTTTCCAAATGATTTGATGAATTCTCCTGATCTAGACAAGGACCAAAAGATTTTGGAAACAGTTAATCAGGAAATCAAGACAGGAAACGTGATTGGTTTTCTGGGATATGGTCAGGAAAGATTAACGATTTCCTCTCGTTTTTCTGATGGAAGTAACGACCATTTTTTGCATTATCTTTTACAAAAGGTTCTCAATATCAATCTGACTAGTTTGGATGTTGGTCTATCTCCAGAGGATAAACTCTATCAACTCTTGGTTTACCTCTTTCCCAAGTATCTGCAAGCTGCTCTCCGAAAAGGTCTTTATAAGGAATACCAGCGATTTTTCCATAACGATAGTCATGTAAAGGGTGTACTAGATGTTGGAAATCATCTGAAAAAAAATCTCCCTTTTATGGGAAATATTGCCTATACTACTAGGGAATTTACCTATGATAATCCACTCATGCAATTGATTCGACATACGATTGAGTACATAAAGAATCAGAAAAGTTTCGGAGTTCTGCTCGATAGTAATCGTGAAAATATGACAGAAATTACTCGTGTAACTCCAGCTTATAAACTAGCTGATCGTGCCAAGATTATCAGAATGAATAAAATCAAACCCATCCGACACGCCTATTTCAGAGAGTATAGAAAATTACAGGAACTCTGCTTGATGATTCTGAGTAGAGAAAAGCATGGTCTTGGACCTCAAGCCCAGATGGTACATGGTATTCTCTTTGATGTTGCCTGGCTTTGGGAAGAGTATGTTCATACCTTGTTGCCAAAAGGTTTCATCCATCCACGAAATAAAGATAAGACGAACGGAATTTCAGTATTTTCTGTTGGGAAACGAAAAGTATATCCAGATTTTTATGACAGAGAACGAAATACTGTTTTAGATGCTAAATATAAGAAACTGGAGTTCACTGAAAAAGGTATTAACCGTGAGGACTTGTTCCAGCTGATTTCCTATTCTTATATTTTAGAAGCTGAGAAAGCTGGACTGATTTTTCCTAGTATGGAGCGGTCAGTAAATAGTGAAATAGGAAAACTAGCTGGCTATGGAGCTCAATTGAAGAAGTGGTCTATCCAAATCCCTCAGAATGCCTCATCCTATAGTGCATTTTGTAAAATGATGGAAAACTCCGCAGAAAATTTTAAAGCTATTATTGATGAAGAAGTGGGGAGAAAATAATCTCTTCACTTTTTTGCTATTTATATAAGTAATTTACGAACGATATAATTTAATTATTAAAAATATTTGACAAAAACTGTACTTTAGTTTATAATAAGTCAAGGAAACGTCGGAAAAGACGTAGTGATGCGAAGGCATAGGTAGGTCACTATAAAAGAAACGAGACATCGATATGTTAAATGAATTTCCAATTTTTGATTACGAAGATATTCAGTTGATCCCAAATAAATGTGTGATTAAAAGCCGTGCAGAAGCGGATACAAGTGTCACACTTGGAAATCATACTTTCAAACTACCTGTTGTACCTGCAAATATGCAGACGATTTTGGATGAGAACGTAGCAGAGCAACTTGCTAAAGGCGGTTACTTTTACATTATGCACCGTTTTGACGAGGCGGGGCGCATTCCTTTTATCAAACGCATGCACGATCAAGGCCTCATTGCTTCCATTTCTGTCGGTGTTAAGGATTACGAGTATGACTTTGTTAGCCAGCTCAAGGCTGATGCTCCGGAATACATCACGATTGACATTGCTCATGGTCATGCCGATAGCGTGATTTCTATGATTCAACACATCAAGAAAGAATTACCAGATACTTTTGTCATTGCTGGGAATGTGGGAACGCCAGAAGCTGTTCGTGAACTGGAAAATGCTGGTGCGGATGCTACCAAGGTTGGAATCGGTCCTGGTAAGGTTTGTATCACCAAGGTCAAGACAGGTTTTGGTACAGGTGGTTGGCAGTTGGCTGCCCTCCGTTGGTGTGCTAAAGCAGCTCGCAAACCAATCATCGCTGATGGAGGGATTCGTACTCATGGCGATATTGCCAAGTCTATCCGTTTCGGTGCTAGCATGGTTATGATTGGTTCCCTTTTTGCGGGACACATCGAAAGTCCAGGGAAAACGATTGAAGTTGATGGCGAACAGTTCAAAGAATACTATGGTTCAGCTTCTCAATATCAAAAAGGAGCATATAAAAATGTGGAAGGTAAGCGCATCTTACTGCCTGCTAAGGGGCATTTGCAAGACACCCTTACTGAGATGGAGCAAGATTTACAAAGTGCTATCTCTTATGCAGGTGGACGCAGGCTTGCTGACCTTAAACACGTTGATTATGTTATCGTAAAAAACTCTATCTGGAACGGGGATGCATCACACTAATGGACGCTTAGTCTACCCATAAAAAAACTTGTTATTAGAGCAAATTTTTGTTATAATAAGACAAGTTTCCACCCTTAGTGTAATGGATATCACGTAAGATTCCGGTTCTTGAGATGGGGGTTCGATTCCCTCAGGGTGGATGTAAACAGCCTAAGAAAGCCTTAAATAAGGCTTTTTTCTTTATCTCACCCCAAGTTTGCCCCTAAAATTGAAAATTTTATTCTAAAAAATGCTCAAATCCCCTCTAGTCCCGTTTTAAAGTGACTCAGGGGACTTTTTTTGATATAATAAAAGAGACTGTTATCAGTTAGAAAGAGGTTGGTATGAAAGAATTACAAACTGTACTAAAGAAGCGTTTTGCAATCGAATTTGCAGACAAAAACTTACTGGAAACTGCCTTTACTCATACGAGTTATGCCAATGAGCACCGCCTCTTAAAAATTTCACACAATGAGCGCTTGGAATTTTTAGGAGACGCTGTTCTGCAATTATTGATTTCGGAATATCTGTATAAAAAATATCCTAAGAAACCAGAGGGAGATTTGTCTAAACTCCGTGCCATGATTGTCCGTGAGGAGAGTTTGGCTGGTTTTGCGCGTGATTGCCAGTTTGATCAGTTTATCAAGCTGGGTAAAGGAGAAGAAAAGTCTGGTGGGCGCAATCGTGACACCATTCTTGGTGATGCCTTCGAAGCCTTTTTGGGAGCTTTGCTTTTAGACAAGGATGTGGCTAGAGTAAAAGAGTTTATCTATCAGGTCATGATTCCCAAGGTTGAGGCAGGTGACTTTGAGATGATTACGGATTACAAGACGCACTTGCAAGAGTTGCTCCAGGTCAATGGAGATGTGGACATTCGCTACCAGGTTACCTCTGAGATGGGGCCTGCCCATGATAAGGTTTTTGATGTAGAAGTTCTGGTTGAAGGCAAGAGTATCGGAAAAGGCCAAGGACGTTCTAAAAAATTAGCAGAGCAGGAAGCCGCGAAAAATGCAGTGGAGAAAGGGCTGGATTCATGTATTTAAAGGAAATTGAGATCCAGGGATTCAAGTCCTTTGCTGATAAGACCAAAGTCGTCTTTGACCAAGGTGTGACAGCTGTCGTTGGGCCAAATGGTTCTGGAAAGTCAAATATCACAGAAAGTCTGCGATGGGCTTTAGGTGAGTCTAGTGTTAAGAGCCTTCGTGGTGGCAAGATGCCCGACGTTATCTTTGCTGGAACTGAAAGTCGCAAACCGCTCAATTATGCTTCGGTTGTCGTGACTTTAGATAATGAAGATGGCTTTATCAAGGATGCAGAGCAAGTCATTAAGGTAGAACGCCATATCTATCGTAGTGGGGATAGCGAGTATCGAATTGATGGCAAGAAAGTCCGTTTGCGTGATGTACATGATCTTTTCTTGGATACAGGTCTGGGACGGGATTCCTTCTCCATCATTTCTCAAGGGAAAGTTGAGGAGATTTTTAACTCCAAGCCTGAAGAGCGCCGTGCTATTTTTGAAGAAGCTGCTGGAGTTTTAAAATACAAGACTCGTCGAAAAGAAACAGAAAGCAAACTGCAACAAACTCAAGACAATCTCGACCGCTTAGAGGATATTATCTATGAGTTGGACAATCAAATCAAGCCCCTTGCAAAACAAGCTGAGAATGCTCGCAAGTTTTTAGACTTGGATGGTCAACGCAAGGCAATTTACTTGGATGTACTGGTTGCCCAAATCAAGGAAAACAAGGCTGAACTAGAGTTGACAGAAGAAGAGCTAACGCAAGTTCAGGAACTCTTAACTAGTTATTACAAAAAGCGTGAAGAGTTAGAAGAGGAAAATCAAACTCTTAAAAAGAAACGTCAAGATCTCCAAGCTGAAATGGCCAAGGATCAAGGGAGCTTGATGGATCTGACGAATCTGATAAGCGATTTAGAGCGAAAACTAGCCCTGTCTAAACTGGAATCCGAGCAAGTTGCCCTTAATCAACAAGAAGCACAAACCCGTTTGGCGACTTTGGAAGATAAGAGAAAGGCTCTAAGTAAGGAAAAGGCTGAAAAAGAAGAGAATTTGGAACAGTTAGAGGAAAATCTAGCTGAAAACAACAAGGAACTCAATTGCCTAGAAGCGGAGTTGTTGGCATTTTCAGATGATCCTGACCAGATGATCGAGCTCCTGCGTGAACGTTTTGTGGCACTTTTACAAGAAGAAGCGGATGTCTCAAACCAGTTGACCCGCATCGAGAATGAACTGGAGAACAGCCGTCAACTATCTCAAAAACAAGCAGATCAACTTGAGAAATTGAAAGAACAGCTGGCTACAGCTAAAGAGAAGGCCAGTCAACAACAGGCTGAGCTTGAAACTGCCAAGGAGCAGGTTAAGAAATTATTGGCTGACTACCAAGCTAGTGCCAAGGAACAAGAGGATCAGAAAGTTTCTTACCAAGCCCAGCAGAGCCAACTCTTTGACCGTCTGGATAGTCTCAAAAACAAGCAGGCTCGAGCCCAAAGCTTAGAAAACATTCTAAGAAATCATAGTAATTTTTATGCGGGTGTTAAGAGTGTTCTTCAAGAAAAAGGCCGCCTTGGTGGAATCATTGGTGCAGTTAGTGAGCATCTGACCTTTGATGTGCATTTTCAAACTGCTTTGGAGATTGCACTTGGAGCTAGCAGTCAGCATATCATTGTAGAAGATGAAAACGCGGCAACTAAGGCGATTGATTTCCTAAAACGTAACAGAGCTGGTCGTGCGACCTTCCTTCCTTTGACAACGATTAAGGCGCGTACAATCTCTAGTCAGAATCAAGATGCTATCGCAGCAAGTCCAGGATTTCTGGGAATGGCAGATGAGTTGGTGTCGTTTGACAAGAGATTAGAAGCCATTTTCAAGAACTTGCTAGCAACGACAGCAATTTTTGATACTGTTGAACATGCGCGTGCCGCAGCTCGTCAAGTTCGCTATCAGGTTCGCATGGTGACACTGGACGGGACAGAGTTGCGCACAGGTGGTTCCTACGCGGGTGGAGCCAATCGTCAAAATAACAGTATTTTCATCAAGCCAGAGCTGGAGCAATTACAAAAAGAAATTGCTGAGGAAGAAGCTAACTTGCGGTCAGAAGAAGCGAGTTTGAAGACCTTGCAAGATGAGATGGCGGTATTGGCAGAAAGATTAGAAGCTATCAAATCTCAGGGTGAGCAAGCTCGTATTCAGGAGCAAGGCTTGTACCTTGCTTATCAACAAACCAATCAGCAGGTCGAAGAACTGGAAACGCTTTGGAAACTTCAAGAAGAGGAATTAAATCGCCTTACTGAAGGAGATTGGCAAGCGGACAAGGAAAAATGCCAAGAGCGCCTTGCTACTATCGCCAGTGAAAAGCAAAATCTGGAAGCTGAGATTGAAGAAATTAAGTTTAACAAAAACGCCATTCAAGAACGATATCAAAACTTGCAGGAACAGATTTCTCAAGCTCGCTTGCTTAAGTCAGAACTACAAGGACAAAAGCGGTACGAAGTGACTGATATTGAACGCTTAGGCAAGGAACTGGATAATCTGGATATCGAGCAAGAGGAGATTCAGCGTCTCCTCCAAGAAAAGGTTGATAATCTTGAGAAAGTGGATACGGATTTGCTAAGTCAGCAGGAGGAAGAGGCCAAAACTCAGAAAGCCAATCTTCAACAAGGTCTGATTCGCAAGCAGTTTGAGTTGGATGATATCGAAGGCCAGCTGGATGACATTGCCAGCCATTTGGATCAAGCTCGTCAGCAGAATGAGGAGTGGATTCGCAAACAAACACGTGCTGAAGCTAAGAAGGAAAATGTCAGCGAACGCTTGCGCTATCTACAAGGTCAATTAACTGACCAGTACCAGATCAGCTACAATGAGGCTCTAGAAAAGGCTCATGAACTGGAAAATCTCAATCTGGCAGAGCAAGAAGTTAAGGATTTAGAGAAGGCTATTCGCTCGCTGGGTCCTGTCAACTTGGACGCTATTGACCAGTACGAAGAAGTTCACAACCGTCTGGATTTCCTCAATAGCCAACGAGATGATATTTTGTCTGCGAAAAACCTGCTCCTTGAGACCATCACAGAGATGAATGATGAGGTTAAGGAACGCTTTAAATCAACCTTTGAGGCGATTCGTGAGTCCTTTAAAGTGACCTTTAGACAGATGTTTGGTGGAGGTCAGGCAGACTTGATATTAACTGAGGGTGACCTTTTAACAGCTGGTGTGGAGATTTCTGTTCAACCACCAGGTAAGAAAATCCAGTCTCTTAACCTCATGAGTGGTGGTGAAAAAGCCCTATCAGCTCTGGCTCTGCTCTTCTCCATTATCCGTGTTAAGACCATTCCTTTTGTTATCTTGGACGAGGTAGAGGCGGCGCTGGACGAAGCCAATGTTAAACGTTTTGGGGATTACCTCAACCGCTTTGACAAGGATAGTCAGTTTATCGTCGTAACCCACCGTAAGGGGACGATGGCGGCAGCGGACTCTATCTATGGAGTTACCATGCAAGAATCAGGTGTGTCTAAGATTGTTTCGGTTAAGTTAAAAGATTTGGAAGAAACAATAGACTAGTTACCAAACGATAGCATCTCTTAGGAGGTGCTATTTTTTAAAACGAATACCTTGAATTGTCTATCAAGGTCAGTTCAGGTGCAAAAAACGACATTTGGGATTTCCTCTTAGCGAAAAGACTGGCTCTATGATATAATAGTTTCATGATTACAACAGTACCTATTAAGAACGAAAAAGATATTGCAGTACCGGGGAAAACAGTCCTTGTACTAGGTTATTTTGATGGCATCCACAAGGGGCATCAGAAACTTTTTGAAGTGGCCAGCAAGGCTTCGATGAAGGATTATCTGCCAGTTGTCGTGATGACCTTTACAGAGTCGCCAAAACTTGCCTTACAACCTTACCAACCTGAGCTCATGCTTCACATTGTCAATCACGAAGAACGGGAGCACAAGATGAAGTGGCATGGAGTAGAGGCTCTTTTCTTACTTGACTTTAGTAGCAAATTTGCTAGTTTAACGGGTCAAGAATTCTTTGATACCTATGTTAGAGCTTTAAAACCAGCGATTATTGTAGCAGGATTTGATTATACGTTTGGTTCAGATAAGAAAACTGCGGATGACCTGAAGGATTATTTTGATGGAGAGATTATCATTGTTCCTCCAGTCGAGGACGAAAAGGGCAAGATTAGTTCCACACGGATTCGCCAAGCTATTCTTGATGGAGATGTCAAGGAAGTCAATCATCTGCTCGGCACTCCGCTCCCATCTCGTGGGATGGTCGTTCATGGAAATGCTCGTGGGCGTACTATCGGTTATCCAACAGCTAATCTGGTCCTAAGAGACCGAACCTATATGCCAGCAGATGGTGTCTATGTAGTCGATGTCGAGGTGCAACGTCAAAGATATCGTGGCATGGCAAGTGTGGGGAAAAATGTCACCTTTGATGGCGAAGAACCACGTTTTGAAGTCAATATTTTCGACTTTTCAGATGATATTTACGGTGAGACCGTCATTGTTTACTGGCTGGACCGTGTCCGTGATATGGTCAAATTTGACTCCGTAGAGGAACTGGTAGACCAACTCCAGAAAGACGAAGAGATTGCTCGGAACTGGAAGGGTGAAGAGTGAGAGAGTTAAAAAAGTGAACCATATTTTGTGTTTGCTTTTTTATTTTTGAAAGAAATGTTTATAGCGAGAAACATAATTGAAGCTTGATTGAAAATCTGTTAAAATAGTGATATTCATAACTTAAAGAACCAAAGAAAAGAGACTAGAGGAAATGTGAATCCTCTAATAAATATTGAATATATGATAGAAAGAGCAAAATCACAATTAGCAATTCAAAAATCTCTGGAAGAATTGGATCATCAGGTTTCTTATGTATCTGATGATGCTTTTAACTTAAAATTGGATACAATTTTTGATGAATACGACGATGTTTTCAAAGCTTTGGTGGAAAAATGACAGTCTATCTAACAGAAAACAAATTGAAAAAATTAATGCTTTAGCAATTCAACGGTATTCTACAAATGAGCAAATTCAAACAGTTAGTCCTTCAGCGTTAAATATGATTGTGAACTTACCAGAACAATTTGTTTTTGGCAAGCCACTTTATCCAACAATTTTTGATAAAGCAACAATATTATTTGTCCAATTGATAAAGAAGCATGTTTTTGCCAACGCCAATAAACGAAAAACCTTCTTTGTTTTGGTGAAGTTTTTACAATTCAACTCTTTGAAAAGGCTGAGGATAAAATTGGAGCAGATGAGGTAAGAGCTTTATTACAAAATGAGAAGTAGTCCAACTGAGTTGAAGAAAAACAGTAAAAAGTGGAGATTCATGGCGCAGAAAAGAGGTTAGTTCATAATTTCAACAACTGGAAGTTAAGAACTAGCCTCAAAAGTTTGACAGAAAAAATCCAGTTATGGGACTTAGTGCATTTATATTATGTCTTCATTTTACAGAAACCGAAAGTAAATAACTATTTTTAATATAAAATTTTGTCTTTTATCATATTTTTTTGAAAAAAGCTAGTAATTTGACTGAAAAAATTTGCAATTCTCCACAAGAAAATATATAATATAGTTGAGATGGAAAAACGTTTTTCAAAAGGAGGTGCACATTATGTTCTTAGGATTCTACTTCCGTTTTTGGTTCAGCATTTGGTGGCGTTAATAGAGGTTAGTGGTTGTTAAATTAAACTCAAATAGCTTTATGCCAGTAAGAAACTGAAATATTCAGTTTAATATGAGTTTTATTTTTTCTAGTAAATTAACGTTTTCTATCACAACTCTATTGCAGTTAAGCTATGATATGTGATGATTGTCAACCCTATCTTATTAACATTTTTATGGTCTCGAGAAATCTTATTTCTTGGGACTTTTTCTATTGTTTGAAAGATTGTGTGTTGATTTTGTTGAACTAGGAGAATAAAAAAGACAAGCTACTTTAAAAAGTAATTTGTCTGTTGTTGAATCACTTTTTATTGAAACACACGATAAACGTAAGGATTGTCTGGTTTGTCTACTTTTGTGAAACTCTCAACTTCCAGTGTTGGGAGTTTTTGTTTGAGTTCTTTATGGTAGTGGAGAGTCAGGGTTCCTCTAGCGGTGATCCAAGTATTGTCAGGATACTGGCGTGAGTTTCCCTTGGTCAGGAGTCCATATACACCAGAGTCTGCGATACAGTGGATGATTCCAAAGCGAAAGAGGAACTGGCTATCTGGATGGCTAGGATCGTTATAAACAAAGCCTGTAAACTCTATTTTCTTTCCTTCAAACTCTTGAGGATAGTCATAGAGAACTTCCATGACCTCCATATAGTTTTCATCAGTGACTTGAATGGTTGGCTGGGTGAGGTATTTGTCAGCTGTAGACCTCATTTCCTTTTCATAAGCAGATTTGGAAAAATAGGTGCTGGTATCGGGTTTGAGGTATTGACTGGATGTGCCTTCGCTTGCCTGAATGGCTGTGTTGATCCCCTCAGCAAGTGGGAAATGATAACCTTTGGCAGATACAGTTCTCGAGTCCAAACTTACTGTAGGAAAGGCAACTCCAATCAATAGGGGTAGTGACAGTAAAAAGAAGCTGATTCGTCTAGCTCGACGACTTTCTAAATGGCTGTGAGAATTGATTTTTTTGATCCAGATGTAGAATTGGACCAGAGCCAACAGAAGAGAAAGGATCATGGAGATATAGACTAGATAGGAATAGTGGAGGTTGATGTAGTGACTGAGCTTGCCAGATAGCTGCAGATACAGAGTTAGGGCAAAATAACCCAGTAAAATGAAAAATCGGATCATATCATCACCCCCATCATGTAAGAATAAAGCAAGACAAGCACTGTCACGATGCCCATGAATTGCCAGATGAAGCGCGCTTTGAGATAGTGTTTCATCATGAGGAGATTTTTGATATCGAGCATGGGACCAATGATGAGAAAAGCAAGGACTGGCGCTAGGCCGAAGCTCGAGAGGAGAGAAGCACCGATAAAGGCGTCCGCCTCGCTACAAAGAGAGAGGAGAAAGGCTAGAAACATGAGCAAGAGAATCGCAAGGACTGGACTTGCGCTGATAGAGGTCAAGATCCGAGTCGGGACATAGACCTGCACGATAGCCGCAAAGAGACAGCCAAAGACCAAGTAACGCCCCATATCGAAAAACTCATCAATAGCTTGTATGAAGACCTGAAATACTTTTCTAGCGGGACCCAAGTGTGAAAAGTCATGTTCATGGCAAGCGATAGGATTCTCTTTTTGAATGGGTTCCTTCCAGAAAAATCCTAGGAAAATTCCAAGCACCAAAGCAATCACAATAGCTCCCAGCGCTCGCAAGAAGGCATATTTTATTGAATTGCCAAAGGCAGAATAAGTGGCGAAAAGAACGATAGGATTGATGATGGGAGCAGTCACCAGAAAGGGAACGGCCGTGTAGCTGGGTACCCTTTTTTCCAGAAAACGATTGATGATTGGAACGATTCCACACTCGCATGATGGAAAGAGAAAGCCAATGAAGGTACCAAAAAAGATCCTCCCCCAACGATTGCGAGGAAGAAACTCATAAACTTTATCAGGTGTGATATAGACCTCAATCAATCCCGAAATGAGACTCCCAATCAAGACAAAAGGAAGGGCTTCAATCATGATGGAAAGAAAGATAGCCCCTGCTTGTAAGATGCTAGGAGGAAGAGATTGGAAAACAGTCATCTATTTTTTCTTCTCAACTTTTTCTTTTTTGTTTTTGTCATCTGGGAAAGTGACTTGTGTTAAGTCAGGAAGTTTGGCGAATTCTTCAAACATTTTGTCCAAGTCATCCGTTTTTGTAAATTTAACAGCCATGGGCTTACCTCTTTTCTACATTCTACCTTTATTATACTATTATTTTGTGGAAAAGGGATTATTTTGATAATCAAAGAGGTAAAAAAGGGTAGGACGAAACAAGGGCTGTTCCTTATGGTATAATAGATTCATGGATAAAAAATATGAAAAAATTTCCCAAGATTTGGGTGTAACCTTAAAGCAAATCGATACCGTTCTAAGTTTGACGGCTGAGGGGGCGACAATTCCCTTCATCGCGCGTTACCGTAAGGACATGACTGGTAGTCTGGATGAGGTGGCGATTAAGGCCATTATCGACCTGGATAAAAGTCTGACAAATCTCAACGACCGTAAGGAAGCTGTCTTGGCTAAGATTCAAGAACAAGGCAAACTAACCAAGGAATTGGAAGAAGCTATCCTGACAGCTGAGAAATTAGCAGACGTAGAAGAACTCTACCTTCCTTATAAGGAAAAGCGTCGGACCAAGGCAACTATTGCCCGAGAAGCTGGACTCTTTCCTCTCGCCCGTTTGACCTTGCAGAATGTAGATGGTTTAGAGAAAGAAGCTGAGAAGTTTGTCTGTGAAGGATTTGCGACTGGTCAAGAAGCCTTGGCAGGTGCGGTTGATATCTTGGTAGAAGCCCTATCCGAAGATGTGACCTTACGTTCACTGACCTATCAGGAAGTGTTGAGACACTCTAAAATCACTTCGCAAGTCAAGGATGAGAGTCTTGATGAAAAACAAGTTTTTCAGATTTATTACGAATTCTCAGAGACTGTTGGCAACATGCAGGGCTATCGTACCTTGGCTCTCAACCGTGGGGAGAAGCTAGGCGTCTTAAAAGTCGGTTTTGAGCACGCGACAGATCGTATTCTAGCTTTCTTTGCTGCCCGTTTCAAGGTGAAAAATACCTATATAGATGAAGTTGTTCAACAGTCGGTTAAGAAAAAAGTCTTGCCTGCTATCGAGCGCCGTATTCGGACAGAATTAACTGAGAAGGCAGAAGAAGGAGCTATCCAACTCTTTTCTGACAACCTGCGCAATCTCCTCTTGGTTGCTCCGCTGAAAGGGCGCGTGGTTCTAGGATTTGACCCCGCCTTTCGTACAGGTGCCAAGCTGGCAGTCGTTGATGCAACAGGTAAAATGTTGACAACCCAAGTCATCTATCCTGTCAAACCAGCCTCTACTCGTCAAATCGAAGAAGCCAAGAAAGATTTGGCAGACTTGATTGGTCAATACAGTGTAGAAATTATTGCTATCGGAAATGGAACTGCCAGTCGTGAAAGTGAAGCCTTTGTGGCGGAAGTTCTGAAAGATTTTCCAGAAGTCAGCTATGTTATCGTCAATGAAAGTGGCGCTTCTGTCTACTCTGCCAGCGAACTTGCTCGTCAGGAGTTTCCAGAATTAACTGTCGAAAAACGCTCTGCTATCTCTATCGCCCGTCGTTTGCAAGATCCCCTTGCTGAATTGGTCAAAATCGATCCTAAGTCAATCGGTGTCGGCCAGTACCAGCACGATGTCAGTCAGAAGAAACTGTCTGAGAGTCTGGACTTTGTCGTGGATACCGTGGTGAACCAAGTCGGTGTCAATGTCAATACAGCTAGTCCTGCTCTTCTCTCCCACGTAGCTGGACTCAATAAAACTATTTCTGAAAATATTGTCAAATACCGTGAGGAAGAGGGAAAAATCACTTCACGCGCACAAATCAAAAAGGTTCCTCGTCTAGGTGCCAAAGCCTTTGAGCAAGCTGCTGGTTTCCTCCGTATCCCGGAAAGTAGCAATATCCTAGATAATACTGGAGTTCACCCAGAAAACTATGCTGCGGTTAAGGAGCTTTTCAAACGCTTGGATATCAAAGACTTGAATGAAGAAGCACAAAATAAGCTTAAGTCTCTTTCAGTTAAGGAGATGGCGCAAGAACTGAATCTCGGACCAGAAACGCTTAAAGATATCATTTCCGACCTTCTCAAACCAGGTCGAGACTTCCGTGATTCCTTTGATGCTCCTGTTCTCCGTCAAGATGTCTTGGATATCAAGGATTTAAAAGTCGGACAGAAGCTAGAAGGTGTGGTGCGTAATGTCGTTGATTTCGGTGCCTTCGTTGATATCGGGATTCACGAAGACGGCCTCATTCATATTTCTCATATGAGTCGCAAATTTATCAAACATCCCAGCCAAGTGGTGTCTGTCGGAGATTTGGTAACGGTTTGGGTTAAAAAAATCGATACTGAACGTGAAAAAGTTAATCTGTCGCTCCTTGCTCCAGATGAATCTAACTGACTACGTTCAATCTGTTTCCCTCGAAGACTTTGGTAGACCTTTCACGCACCAAGCCCAGTGGAATTCTCGTCTGCGAACGACAGGTGGACGATTTTTCCCTAAAGATGGGCGTTTGGATTTTAATCCCAAGGTTTATAATGAACTTGGTTTGGAGGTTTTTCGGAAAATCGTGCGCCATGAACTCTGTCACTACCACCTGTATTTTCAGAAAAAGGGTTATCGACATAAGGACCGATATTTTAAGGAACTTTTGAAAGAAGTGGATGGATTGCGCTTTGTTCCCCCTTTGAGAGCCCAAAGTAGTTACCTAGTCTATCAGTGTCAATCCTGCCAGCAATCCTATCAACGAAAGAGGAAGATTGACACGAAACGCTATCGCTGTGGCGTCTGCCGTGGTAAACTCATCATCTTAAATCGGCCTAAGGACTGATGTTTTTGCCCCCGTTTCATGCTATACTACCTGTAAGAATACCGAAAGAGGAACAAATCATGAATAACAAATTTTATAAAATGAAACGAAATAGTATGGTATCGGGAGTTTTAGCTGGTCTATCAGACAAGTGGAATTTTGATGTAACTCTAGCCCGCTTTCTCTTTGCCATTTTTACCATATCAAATTTTGGGATTGGCGTGATTATCTACATCATCCTAGCCTCTATCCTGCCAACTAAGGAAGAAATCGAAGCAGAAATGTACGGAACAGGACCACGCAAACGCAAGGAAGCCGAGGCTATTGATGACAATGATGGCTGGTTTTGGTGAGATTTAACAGGAAGTATTTATTATTTGCACTATGTTACTTAAAAGAAGCAGCATAAATGACTGAAAATCCCTTGTGGCTAAATAACCACAAGGGATTTTGGTATTTAAGTATATTCTTTTCCATCTTGAGAGAGATGAATTACCTGATCAGCCATTTTCCAGATACTAGGATTGTGAGTTGCGATGATAATTGTTCTATGAGCATTACGAAGTTCAAGGAGAATTTCCATAATTTCCTTGGAATTTTTTGGATCTAGCGAGGCGGTAGGCTCATCGGCTAAAATTAAAGGAGGATCTTTCAGGATAATCTTAGCAAGTGCTACGCGTTGAGCCTCGCCACCAGATAATTCATAGATTTTTTGGTTGAGGCTTAGATAATCTAGTCTGACAGCTTGTAGTGCTTGAAGAAGAAGTCTCTCTTTTTCTTGTTTCTTGTTCTGTTTTTTGCCAATCAGTCCCAGCTCAAGGTTTTCTCGAATGGTCTGACTTTCTAATAGTCCGAAGTTCTGGAAGAGATAACCTAGCTCGTTACGATAGAATTCCTCATTTTTTAGTGAAGTCAAAGACTTTCCTTTATAAATGATTTCTCCTTTGTCGAAAGTCTCTAGTTTTGCAAGCATATTGAGCAAAGTGGTTTTTCCACAACCACTGTCTCCTATCAAAGCATACACCATACCACTTTGAAAATTCAGATTCAAGTCTGAAAAAATAATACGAGAACCAAATTGTTTCCAAATATGTTGTAATTCAATCATACTATCCTCCTTTGATGATGCTAGCATAGGTTTTACTTTCCTTCTTATCACAGATTTTCAATAGAAGAACGGCTAAACTTAAAAAGCTGAAAAATAGGATCAGGGTAATCCAGATATTCTTAGAAATAATGAAAGCTAGACCACTTCCGAGAAAGAGAGCTATTATTTGAGAAGTGATATATCTACTGTGTAATTCAAAGAAATAATAGCCTGCGATTTTTTTCAAGAATATGGTTTTGCGAAAGGCTTCAAAATAGAGCAGATTTAAACTTGTAAACAGCAAAATTGAAGTCAAAATAGCAAACATAGCACTCGCTAAGTTACTAAAAATTTCGATTTTAATTTTTTGATTTAACTGGAGATAGGTTTCCCTAGCAGACGATAGCTTTGAGACCATATGATCAAGTTGATAGTGTTTTAAAAGTTCTTGTGTCTGGTGGAGGTCTGTAAAATAGAGATATTCTAGATTTGTAAACCAGAAGATGGAGGAAGCCTTGCCAAGTGCTTTAGGAGAAAGCACAAGAAAGATGGGATTTGATAACCATTGATCATAAGCAATATGGGCGGTATTATAGAGAAATACATCATTTTTTTGATTGGCATAAGCTATACTAACTTCGACAGTTTGATTAGACTTGCTACTGTATAATCGGTTGGTTAACTCTTGTTGCAAGGTTGATTTTATATCTTTTTCATTTTTTTGTAGTTCTTCTGGGAGTATGGCAAGGATCTGTCCATCTTTGAGGGTGTTGATTTTTTGAAAGGTTTCTGATGTTAACTCTATACCTTCTTTTTTGAAGTAGTCAGGTGTTACATAGAGAATATTTTTTCCTTCCACACCATAAGGGTTATTTTCAGTTTCATTATGATTTGAGGTAGCTTGCTCAACGAGATTATATTTAATAAGGGAGGCATTCTCATTATCTATAGCATATTGAATAAAGTCAAACCATTTATCAGCATTTGTCTGCAGTTCATCTAAATTTTTCATCTGACTTGAACGACCTGTTTGAAGATTGACAACATTGGAGCGTTGTTCCCAAGTAGCTTGTCCAGCCTCATTTTTCTCAAGGATATGATAGTAAGTAGACATTCGTCCAAATCCTACAATAACCAGTAGAATGGCAAGTACCTGACCAAAGTAGAGAATGCGTAGAATTGACTTGATTGGTAATTTTCCTTTGATGATAGAGAGGAGATGAACTTTTTTCAAAGAAATGGTAAAAAGAAGGGCAATTAGGAGGCTAAGTAAGAAAAGTAGGCTATTGTAAAGAATAAAAAGTATTCCTAAAAAAGTTTGAACCTCATAAGGATATCCTAGGGAAATGAGCAAGACACTTGCTATCAGCAAAGCAGGTAGACCAAAAAGAAGGATATCAAGTCCGTCTCTTGCGAGAGAACGAAAGAAGAGATGGCTCAGTCGTTCTCCAGAAATCAATCGAATCCCTGACTGAGAGAGAGATTGAATTTGGCCAATAACAATCAAAGCTAAGAAAGTCAGCAAAAAGATTAACATACTGGTAAGCTGATTAGGTTGGGTAAAGAGGGCAAGTACAAAGGATACTCTGTCATTTTCAAATGCATTCGCTTTTTCTAGTCCAAGTTCTTTCAGATGAGTGGCCAATTCTTGACTAGTTAGGGATCCGCTGATAATATTGTAGTTGTTGAGAAGATCGCTCTTGTGAATGCTTTCTTGACTTGCTGGAGGCATCCAGTCTGGGAGTTTCCCATCTCCAAAAACTTCGTAGTAAGTTTGTGATTTTCCATCACTATCTACTTCCCAAATGGTTCTTGCGATAAGACTATTATGTTCTTTAGCAAGACTATTTAATTCTTCTTTAACGGTAGAATAATTTGCTTGCCCACTTAATACTGCTGCACCCGGGAACAGGATTTGTGGAAGAGAGTCTTTCCAAAAGGACAGAGTGGCAATGAGAAAGAAAGTTAAAAGAAGATTGCTGATGAAGAGAAAAACACGTTTCATAGGAACCTCTTTCTAAAAGAGGGGCTGAACCTCCCTCCTTATAGCAGTGATACGAATGATAGTTTAGCACTTTTAAAGATAATTAGCAGAAAGCCTTTTCATAATTTAATTTTACTATTATTTTAAGGATAAAACAAGCAATGACAGGACTTCTTATAGTAGCTATTTTCAAAAAAATTCCTCAATCTTACAAAAATGTAAGATTAAAGTCTCTTTTGTAAGGTTAGGTTATGGCAAGCCATCTTTTTTTGCGATAAACTATATTCATAAAGAACAAAGGAGCAAAACCATGAAAAGAATCTTACAAAAGAAAACAAGAAAACCAAGTCAAAAAGATATCGAGCGTGTTCAACTGGGATGCGCTATGATGCAAGCACAGTTTCAAATGATGGGATATTAAGAAGGAGAAAATCATGACACTTTTAGATGTAAAACACGTTCAAAAAATCTACAAAACACGTTTTCAAGGCAACCAAGTAGAAGCACTTAAAGACATTCACTTTACCGTAGAAAAGGGTGACTATGTTGCCATCATGGGAGAGTCTGGCTCTGGGAAATCAACCCTGCTCAACATCCTAGCTATGCTGGATAAACCAACTCGCGGGCAGGTCTACCTCAACGGAACAGACACAGCCACTATTAAGAATTCACAGGCTTCGAGTTTTCGTCGTGAGAAGTTGGGATTTGTCTTCCAAGACTTTAACTTGCTAGATACCCTGTCTGTTAAGGACAATATCTTGCTTCCGCTAGTGTTATCAAGAAGACCCATCACAGAGATGATGAAGAAATTGGTGGTAACAGCTGAAAATTTAGGCATCAACCAATTGCAAGAGAAGTATCCTTACGAGATCTCAGGTGGTCAAAAGCAGCGGGTAGCAGTAGCACGCGCCATCATTACCGAGCCTGAAATTCTCCTTGCGGATGAGCCGACTGGGGCGCTTGACTCCAAGTCATCTGCAGCTCTTCTAGATGTTTTTGATGAAATCAATGAGCGTGGCCAAACCATTCTCATGGTAACTCACTCAACCGCGGCAGCCAGCAGGGCCAAGCGCGTTCTCTTTATCAAGGACGGAATCCTCTATAACCAAATCTACCGTGGAGATAAGACAGAACGTCAAATGTTCCAGGAAATCTCTGATACCTTGACAGTCATGGCGAGCGAGGTGAATTAGTATGTTTCGATTGACCAATAAGTTAGCGGTTTCGAACTTAATCAAAAACCGCAAACTCTACTATCCCTTTGCTTTAGCTGTTCTCTTAGCTGTGACCATCACTTATCTCTTTTACTCATTGACACTTAACCCCAATATTGGCAAGATCCGAGGGGGAGAAACTATCTCTATGACCCTCGCTCTCGGTATGGTGGTTGTTACCATCGCTTCTGGAATTATTGTCCTTTATGCCAATAGTTTTGTCATGAAGAACCGCTCCAAAGAGCTGGGTATATATGGTATGCTGGGTCTTGAAAAGCGCCATTTGATCAGTATGGTTTTTAAGGAGCTTCTTATTTTTGGTTCCTTAACGCTGACAGCTGGTCTCGGCCTAGGAGCTCTCTTTGATAAGCTAATCTTTGCCCTTCTTCTGAAGTTGATGAAAATGAAGGTGGAGCTCGTTTCGACTTTCCAACCAATAGTCTTTATCCTAGTTCTTATCGTTTTTGGCGCTATTTTCCTAGGTTTGATTTTTATCAATGCCTTTCGCATCGCCCGCATGAATGCCCTTCAGCTCTCTCGTGAAAAAGCCAGTGGTGATAAAAAAGGACGTTTCTTAGGCCTTCAAACCATTCTAGGTCTAATCAGTTTGGGAGCTGGTTATTACCTAGCAGTTACAGTTGAAAATCCACTTTCTGCTGTTCTGATTTTCTTTGTAGCAGTCTTGTTGGTAATTTTGGGAACTTATCTTCTCTTCAATGCAGGAATCACAGTTTTCCTACAAATCTTGAAGAAAAACAAGCGTTACTATTACCAACCTAACAACATGATTTCCGTATCCAACCTAATCTTCCGTATGAAGAAAAATGCGGTTGGTTTGGCTACGATCGCCATCCTTTCAACCATGGTCTTGGTGACTATGTCTGCTGCAACGAGTATCTTTAAAGGCTCTGAAACTTTCAAGAAAGTCATGAATCCACATGATTTTGGAATTACAGGACAGAATGTTGAAAAAGAAGACATAAATAAACTCCTAGACCAGTATGCTAGCGATAAAGGATTGACTGTCACAAAGAAAGAAGTCCTTACATACAGTAACTTTGGTGTGGCAAACCAAGAAGGTACGAAATTGACAATCTTTGAGAAAGGTCAAAATCGTGTTCAACCGAAAACTATTTTTATGGTCTTTGATCAAAAATACTACGAGAATATGACGGGGCAAAAACTTGCACTTTCAGGTAAGGAAGTCGGATTGTTTACTAGAAACAAAGAACTTCAAGGACAGAAAGAACTCACTCTAAATAATCAGACCTACACCGTTAAAGAAGAGATTAAAAATGATTTCATTCTAGGACATGTGCCAAATCAGTACAATATTCTAACTTCGGACTATAACTATCTGGTTGTTCCTGACTTGAAAGCCTTTCTTGACCAGTATCCTAATTCTTCCATCTTTAATCAATACTACGGTGGTATGAACGTAACGGCTAGCGAGGAAGAGCAGCTTAAGATTGCAGATGACTATTCCAAATTCGTCAACAACTTTAATAGAGAATTAAACAAAGAAGGAAGCTATGTTTACGGAAGTAATCTGGCTGATAGCAGTGCGCAGGTGAGTGCTCTCTTTGGTGGAGTTTTCTTTATCGGTATTTTCCTCTCTATCATCTTTATGGTGGGAACTGTTCTTGTCATCTACTACAAACAAATCTCTGAAGGCTATGAAGACCGTGAACGCTTTATCATTTTGCAAAAAGTCGGTCTCGATCAAAAGCAAATCAAGCAAACCATTAATAAACAGGTCCTAACTGTTTTCTTCCTCCCATTGCTCTTTGCTTTCCTACACCTTGCCTTTGCCTATCATATGCTTAGCCTCATCCTAAAAGTCATTGGGGTACTAGATGCAACCATGATGTTGACTGTCACTTTGTTGATTTGTGCGATCTTCCTCATCGTCTATGTTTTAATCTTTATGATTACCTCAAGAAGCTATCGCAAGATTGTGCAAATGTAAAAAAGATACCTCGATGCTGGTCGAGGTATTTCTTTTATCTTAGATACTAAAGAGTTGTCCCAAGAGGAAGGTTACGCCCATGGTGAGAAGTCCGATACAGAGGTTACGGATCATTGCAGTTTTCGTAGGAGCTTTTCCTAATTTAGCACTGGTATAGCCGGTAATAAGAAGGGAAAGAGCTACGATAAGAACAGTAGCTGGAATACGATAGTCACTTGGAAAGACGGTGATCGAAAGCATAGGAGGAAGACTTCCCAGTACAAAGGCGATAAAGCTAGAGATAGCAGCATGCCAAGGATTGGTAAACTCTTCGTACTCGATACCGTATTTTTCCTCAACTAAGGCTTTGAGTGGATTTTTTAAAAAGGCCTTGTTGGTCAAGAGTTGGGCGGACGTTTCACACTCACCATTTTGTAGGTAAGCAGCATAGAGGGATTGTTTTGCAGATTCGATGTCTTTATCCAAGAGTAATTGCTCTCTAGCGACAGCGGCTTCTTCCGTGTCTTTCTGAGTAGATACAGAGACATATTCGCCACCGGCCATAGAAAAAGCACCAGCAAGGATAGCGGCTAAACCTGATAAAAAGATAATCCAGATATTGCTTGTCGCACTGGCAACACCGATAACGACTCCAGCGATGGAAATAATTCCATCATTGGCACCGAGAACACCCGCGCGCAGGATATTGAGTCGGCCTGCAAAGTTTGCATCAATTTCATGTTTTATTTCTGTCATAGTCATCTCCTTTCTCTCCATTATAGAGAAAAGAGAAGGGGAATACAAACTTTTTAAACTATCTGAAAAAAGTTCTACGATTCTAATTTTTAGGCCCTTTGAAGTTTCTCCGAAAAAGTATTGCTATCCTACTGTACTGGACCTTTTTAAACTTATCTATGGTATAATAGAAGGTAGATTTATCAATTGGAGTATGAAGGATTTTATGATTAAACTTGTAGCAACCGATATGGATGGAACCTTTCTTGACGGAGAGGGTCAGTTTGATATGGAACGCCTCAAAAACTTGCTTGTTTCCTACAAGGAAAAGGGGATTTATTTTGCAGTGGCTTCGGGTCGCGGTATCTTGTCGCTGAAAAAGCTATTTGCGGATGTGCGTGATGAAGTGATTTTTATAGCTGAAAATGGGAGCTATGTTGAGTTTCATGGTGAGGATATGTACGAGGCTACTATGTCTCGGGATTTTTACTTGAGCACTTTTGAAGCTTTGAAGAAATCGCCTTATTTTGATGAAAGAAAATTGCTCTTGACTGGGAAAAAAGCTTGTTATGTTTTGGAAACAGTAGATGATACCTATCTCATGTTTAGCCGTCACTACAATGAAAATATTCAAAAAGTAGCGAGTTTGGAAGATATCAAGGATGAGATTTTTAAATTCACCACTAACTTTACAGAAGATACGATAGAAGCTGGAGAGGCCTGGGTCAACGAAAACGTTTCTAGTGTGAAAGCCATGACAACAGGTTTTGAATCCATCGATATTGTCTTGGACTACGTTGATAAGGGTGTGGCTATTGTTGAGCTGGCAAAAAAACTTGGTCTAACCATGGATCAGGTTATGGCATTTGGCGATAATCTCAATGACCTTCACATGATGCAGGTTGTGGGAAACCCAATCGCTCCTGAAAATGCGCGACCAGAGATTTTAGAATTAGCAGAAGCAGTGATTGGCCACCATAAGGACCAGTCAGTGATGGCTTATATGGAGGGCTTGTAATGGCGGATATTAAATTGATTGCACTTGATTTGGATGGTACCTTGCTGACAACGGATAAAAAGCTAACAGATCGTACCAAGGCAGTCCTCAAGGCTGCGCGTGACCGCGGCATTAAGGTCGTACTGACAACGGGTCGTCCTTTAAAGGCTATGGATTTCTTTCTCCATGAGCTAGGGACTGACGGTCAGGAGGACGAGTACACCATCACCTTTAATGGTGGCCTGGTGCAGAAAAATACGGGGGAGATTCTCGATAAAACAGTCTTTTCAATCGACGATGTGGCGCGATTGTACGAGGAAACTGAAAAACTCGGACTTCCGTTAGATGCCATTTCAGAAGGAACAGTCTATCAAATCCAGTCGGATCAAGAAAGTCTCTATGCTAAGTTCAACCCTGCCCTGACTTTCGTGCCAGTCGCTTTTGAGGATCTATCTAGTCAGATGACGTATAATAAATGTGTGACTGCTTTTGCCCAAGAACCTTTGGATGCAGCGATTCAACAGATTTCTCCAGAATTGTTTGACCAATATGAAATCTTCAAATCGCGTGAAATGCTATTGGAATGGTCACCGAAAAATGTCCACAAGGCAACAGGTTTAGCAAAATTAATTAAACATCTAGGCATCGACCAAAGTCAAGTCATGGCTTGTGGTGACGAGGCCAATGACCTTTCTATGATTGAGTGGGCAGGTCTGGGAGTTGCCATGCAAAATGCAGTTCCTGCTGTTAGGGAAGTTGCCAATGTGATTGCCCCGATGACCAACGACGAGGAAGCCGTTGCATGGGCTATCGAAGAATACGTGCTAAAGGAGAACTAGAATATGGGATTATTTGACCGTCTATTCGGGAAAAAAGAAGAGCCGAAAATCGAAGATGTTATAAAAGAAGCTTTGGAAAATCTTGATTTGTCAGAAGAGGTTGAAGAAAACCAAACGGCAGTCGAAGAAACTTTTCAGGAAGAGACAGCAAGGGACAAAGTGGAAGAAACTCCTGCTCAAGGAGAAATTTCACAGGTCGCGACAGAAGAGGTCATTGAACCAGAAGTAGTCGAGGAAACAAACCAAGAGGAGTCGGAGCTAGAAGCTGTTGAATTGGAACAATTCCAAGAGCTGGAAGAAATTCTAGAAGAAGAGAACCAAGAAACTGTAGAAGAGCCTGCATCTGAAGTAGTAGAAGAACTTCCTCGGGTTGAAGAAACCGTTCAGGAAAAATATGACCGCAGTCTCAAGAAAACTCGTACCGGATTCGGTGCTCGTTTGAATGCCTTCTTTGCCAACTTCCGTTCTGTCGATGAAGAATTCTTCGAAGAATTGGAAGAACTGCTCATCATGAGCGACGTCGGTGTGCAAGTTGCTTCAAACTTAACAGAAGAACTACGCTATGAAGCCAAATTAGAAAACGCTAAGAAGCCAGACGCACTCCGCCGTGTCATTATCGAGAAATTGGTTGAACTCTATGAGAAGGATGGCAACTACGATGAACAAATCCATTTCCAAGATGATTTGACAGTCATGCTCTTTGTTGGTGTTAATGGTGTTGGGAAAACAACTTCTATCGGGAAATTGGCTCATCGCTACAAACAAGCTGGCAAGAAAGTAATGCTGGTTGCGGCAGATACCTTCCGTGCTGGAGCCGTTGCCCAGCTAGCAGAATGGGGTCGTCGTGTGGATGTTCCTGTTGTGACGGGGCCTGAAAAGGCTGATCCAGCAAGTGTGGTCTTTGATGGTATGGAACGCGCCGTAGCCGAAGGGATTGATATTCTCATGATTGATACAGCAGGTCGTTTGCAAAACAAGGACAACCTTATGGCCGAGTTGGAAAAGATTGGCCGTATTATCAAACGTGTTTTGCCAGAAGCACCCCATGAAACCTTCCTGGCACTCGATGCTTCAACTGGACAGAATGCTTTGGTACAAGCTAAGGAATTTTCTAAAATCACCCCTGTTACCGGTATTGTATTGACCAAGATAGATGGAACTGCCCGTGGTGGTGTCGTTCTGGCAATTCGTGAAGAACTCAATATCCCTGTAAAATTGATTGGTTTCGGTGAAAAAATCGATGATATTGGGGAATTTAACTCTGAAAACTTTATGAAAGGTCTTTTAGAGGGCTTGATTTAATACAAAATAAATATCCTGCAAGTCAATCTTGCAGGATATTTTTGCTATTCTAAACGGCCACCTTCACGATAGGCGATATCTGGTTGCCAAGTCCATTTAGCTCCATACTTCTCAAGTAAGTCAAAGCTAGCTTGTGGCCCCATGCTTCCAGCTTTATAGTCATGAAGTGGAGCACCATTTTCAGCCCAAAGCTCTTCGATACGGTCAATCAATTTCCAAGAAGCACTTACCTCATCCCAGTGGCTAAAATTGGTTGAGTTGTTGTTCAAGACATCGTAGATTAATTTCTCGTAAGGATCTGGTGAGGCTCCAGTAGCAGTAGCATCTGTACGGTAATCCAGAGAGCTTGGTGCCAGGTTGAATTCTTCGCCGACTTGCTTCCCATTTAGGCTGAGAGAGAAGCCTTCAGTTGGTTGGATATAGATGGTCAAGATATTTGGTGCTAATGGTTCTCCAAAGATAGACTCCATTTGCTTAAAGACGATATTGACATGAGTCCCTTTTTCAGTCAGACGTTTACCAGTACGGAAGAAGAATGGAACACCACGGAAGCGATCGCTGTCTACAAAGAAGGCACCAGATGCAAAGGTTTCTGTTGTAGATTCAGGATCGACATTTGGCTCGCTACGATAGGAAATGTATTTCATACCATCGATTTTACCAGAGCGGTATTGCCCACGGATAAACTGTTCTTTCAATTCTTCCTCAGTTGGATGATAGAGGTTTTTAAAGACCTTAATCTTTTCAGCACGAATCTCATCTTTTGTAAAGCTAGCTGGTTTGTCCATGGCTAGAAGAGAGAGGAGTTGGAGAGTATGGTTTTGCACCATATCACGAAGGGCGCCAGATTCATCATAGTAGCCACCACGTTCCTCAACTCCTAAGCGCTCAGCAAAGGTAATTTGGACATTATCGATATGTTCGCGATTCCAAACATTCTCAAAGATCATGTTTGCAAAACGAACCGCAAAGATACTTTGAATCATCTCTTTACCTAGGTAATGGTCAATTCGGTAGATTTGCTCCTCATCAAAGGCTGCAAGGAGATCTTCATTGAGTTTGCTTGCTGTTTCGTAGTCTGTACCAAATGGTTTCTCAACGATCAAGCGCTCAAAACCTTTACCATCGACAATGTTTTCAGATTTGAGGTGCTTGGCAATGGTTCCAAAGAACTGAGGTGCCATAGACAAGAAGAAGAGCTTATTGTGTTCAGCTTGGTATTTTTCATTCAGCTCAGCTTGTAATTGACGCAAAGCAATGTAATGTTCCGTATCATTCACATCATGGCTTTGATAGTAGAAGTGGCTAGCAAATTCCTGGGCTTGCTCGGTACTATCTGCCAAATCAAGGATGGATTCGACAACTACAGATTCAAAATATTCCTTACTCCAAGGTCTACGAGCTGTTCCGATAACTGCAAAATGCTCAGAAAGATTGCCTGATTTATAGAGTCTGAAAAGGGAAGGGTAGAGTTTGCGTTTAGCTAAATCTCCACTCGCACCGAAAATTGTAACAATAACCTTTGATGACATCTAGCTACCTAATTTCTATATTTTTTCCTAGTCGGACTAGGGATAAGATTTCCTCATTATCATAGTTTTTATTTTATCATAATTTTCAAAAAAATCAAAAAATCCAATACGCAATTAAAAAACTGTAAGGAGAATCTTACAGTTTTGTTTTATACGTTTAAGACCTTGTCCAAGAACTCTTTCAGACGAGGGTGTTGCGGGTTGTCGAAGATTTGATCTGGAGTTCCATCTTCCAGGAATTCACCATCAGCCGTAAAGATAACACGGTTGGCCACCTGACGAGCAAATCCCATCTCGTGGGTTACGATGATCATGGTCATACCTTGCTCTGCCAATTCCTTCATAACGTTTAGTACGTCTCCGACCATCTCAGGGTCAAGAGCAGAAGTTGGCTCATCAAAGAGCATGATATCAGGATTCATGGCAAGTCCACGTGCGATAGCTACACGCTGTTTCTGACCACCTGAAAGGCTATCTGGATTGGCATTAGCCTTGTCTGCAAGACCGACTTTCTCCAGCAACTCCATTCCCAATTTTTCAGCTTCTTCTTTGGTCATTCGTTTGTGTTCAATAGGTGCAAAAGTGATATTTTCTAGGACGGACATGTGAGGAAAGAGATTGAAGTGTTGGAAGACCATTCCCACGTTCTCACGAACATGGTCGACATTGGTTGATTTTTCAGTTAAGTCATAACCATTCACTGTGATGTGGCCACTCGTTACCTCCTCGAGAAGGTTAAGGCTACGGAGGAAAGTGGATTTACCAGAACCAGAAGGACCGATGATACAGACAACATCTCCTTCATAGAATTTAGTAGTAATGCCTTTTAAAACTTCATTTTTTCCATAATACTTATGCAAATCATTTACATCAATTTTTAGTTTTGCCATTAACGAATCCTCTTTTCTAAGCGTTTCGCTAGTCTAGTCAAAAGCGTGATAATTACGAGATAGAAGATAGCAAGGATTGCATACATCTTGAAACTTTGGTAGTTACGGGCGATGATGATCTTACCAGTTTGGAAAAGTTCAACCAGACCGATAGCAGATACGATGGTTGTATCTTTAAGAGCGATAACGAACTGGTTGACAAAGTTTGGCAACATCAATTTAGTTGCTTGCGGCAAGATAATCTTACGCATGGTTTTTCCATAAGAGATACCAAGACTGCGGCTGGCCTCCATTTGCCCAACTGGAACGGCTTGGATCCCACCACGAACAATTTCAGCGATATAAGCAGCAGCATTGAGTGAGAGGGCTATGGTACCAGCTACAAAGTCGTTGATTGGACTTTGTTGGCCTGTGATAGACTCGATGAAGTTTGGAATTCCCCAGAAAATGAAGGCTGCAAGAATCATCAACGGAATACCACGAATAACGTCAACGAAAATCTCAGAGATCAGACGAAGAGATTTGTATGGGCTAACGCTAAACATACCAAAGATAATCCCAATTACAATGGCAATCGCAAATGAAATAAGTGCTAAGGCAAGAGTGATTCCAAGTCCGCTAAGGAGTTGTTTGTAGTTGTTTTGAAGCAAGCCCCAGATAGTAGTTTCGTCAACTGTACTTGTAGAAGTAGTTGCTGCTCCGCTAGCCAGATACTTGTCGAGAATTTTTTGAAATTCACCGTTTGCTTTGAGGTTAGCAAGCCCCTTATTGAACATCTTAATCAATTCAGGATTGGTTCCTTTTTTAACGGCAAAGGCTGTTTCACCGATTGGAGTTCCAGCGATTGGTGTCTTCAATTTTTGTCCTTGGCTGATAGAATATTTGAGAACGGGCTCATCATCCATCACGGCATCGATAGCTCCAGTGTTGAGACTGTCATACATAGATGAGCCATCTGAAAAAGTTTTAATCTTGTAGCCGTATTTGCTTTGGTTCTCCGTAAGGAAGGTTTGAGAAGCCGTCCCATTTTTCACACCAACGGTCTTATCCTTGAGATCCTCATAAGAAGAGATAGTACTTGATTCTTTTACACCGAGAATCGTATTAGCAGTGTAGTAGGAATCTGAGAAATCAAATGTAGCTTTACGAGCGTCCGTCACAGACATACCAGCAATAATACCATCAGCTTGTCCGGCCTGAACAGCACTGATAGCGGCATCAAAGCCTGGGTTAGTAATCTCAATTTCGAAACCTTGATCTTTGGCAATAGCTTTAATCAAGTCCATATCAATACCAGTGTACTCGTTGTTTGAATTTTGAAATACAAAAGGTGCAAAAGATGAATCACTTGCAATAATATACTTTGATTTAACAGTGTCAGCTTTTGCTATTCCTAGTGAGAAAATGGGAAATAAAATGAGCAAACATGCTAGGATTTTTTTCTTCATTTTTAGTCTCCTTTCTGAATATTTTTTAATTATAACAGAAAAAAAGCCAGAAGGCAAATTTTAATGATTTTTATGTAAGAAGATATGACATAAGAGTGCAAATTTGCTAAATCAATAGATAAAGAATCTAATGGAATTTATGGTAAAATAGAAGAAATAAAAGGCATGCGAGGCAATCATGATTAATCGAATTACAGATAATAAATTTAAACTAGTATCAAAATATGAACCTTCAGGAGATCAACCCCAAGCAATTGAGCAGTTGGTTGATAATATCGAGGGTGGAGAAAAGGCTCAGATTCTGATGGGGGCGACGGGTACAGGGAAGACCTATACCATGAGTCAGGTCATTTCCAAAGTCAATAAACCTACTTTGGTCATTGCCCATAACAAAACCCTAGCTGGTCAGCTCTACGGAGAGTTTAAGGAATTTTTCCCTGAAAATGCTGTTGAGTACTTCGTGTCTTACTATGATTATTACCAACCCGAGGCCTATGTCCCTTCTAGTGATACCTACATTGAGAAGGACAGCTCTGTCAATGACGAGATTGACAAGCTCCGCCACTCAGCGACTTCGGCTCTTTTAGAGCGTAATGATGTCATTGTCGTGGCCTCTGTCTCTTGCATCTATGGTTTGGGTTCGCCCAAGGAATACGCTGATAGTGTCGTTAGTCTCCGTCCAGGTCTTGAAATTTCTCGTGATAAACTTTTGAATGATTTGGTTGATATCCAGTTTGAACGCAATGATATTGATTTCCAACGGGGAAGATTTCGCGTTCGCGGGGATGTGGTGGAGATTTTCCCAGCTTCCCGAGATGAACACGCTTTTCGAGTAGAGTTTTTCGGGGATGAAATTGATCGTATCCGTGAAGTTGAGGCTTTGACAGGTCAGGTATTGGGAGAAGTGGATCATTTGGCGATTTTCCCTGCCACTCACTTTGTGACCAATGATGACCACATGGAGGTTGCTATTGCTAAGATTCAGGCAGAGTTGGAGGAGCAGTTGGCTGTCTTTGAGAAGGAAGGCAAACTGCTAGAAGCACAGCGTTTGAAGCAGCGGACAGAGTATGATATCGAAATGCTACGTGAGATGGGGTATACAAATGGAGTTGAGAACTACTCTCGTCACATGGATGGTCGTAGTGAAGGAGAGCCCCCTTATACGCTTCTCGACTTCTTCCCAGATGATTTCTTGATCATGATTGATGAAAGTCACATGACCATGGGGCAGATTAAGGGCATGTACAATGGAGACCGTTCGCGTAAGGAAATGTTGGTCAATTATGGTTTCCGTTTACCGTCCGCCTTGGATAATCGTCCGCTGCGCCGGGAGGAGTTTGAAAGCCATGTGCATCAGATTGTTTACGTTTCAGCAACACCAGGCGACTACGAAAATGAACAGACTGAGACAGTGATTGAGCAAATCATTCGTCCGACAGGACTTTTAGACCCAGAAGTGGAAGTCCGTCCAACTATGGGACAGATTGATGACCTCCTAGGTGAAATCAATGCCCGTGTTGAAAAGAACGAACGAACCTTTATCACCACCTTGACCAAGAAGATGGCAGAAGACTTGACCGACTACTTCAAAGAAATGGGCATCAAGGTCAAGTACATGCACTCGGACATCAAGACCTTGGAGCGGACAGAGATTATCCGCGACCTACGCTTGGGTGTTTTTGATGTCTTGGTCGGAATCAATTTGCTACGTGAAGGGATTGACGTACCTGAAGTAAGTTTGGTTGCTATTCTAGATGCTGACAAGGAAGGTTTCCTTCGTAACGAACGTGGACTTATCCAGACCATTGGACGTGCTGCCCGTAATAGCGAAGGGCATGTGATTATGTATGCGGACACGATGACTCAGTCTATGCAACTTGCCATCGATGAAACTGCCCGCCGTCGGAAAATCCAGATGGCTTATAATGAAGAACATGGTATCGTACCTCAGACAATCAAGAAAGAAATCCGTGACCTTATTGCCGTAACCAAGGCAGTTGCCAAGGAAGAGGACAAGGAAGTCGATATCAATAGCCTCAATAAACAAGAACGCAAAGAACTCGTCAAAAAACTCGAAAAACAAATGCAAGAAGCCGTCGAAGTGCTTGACTTTGAATTAGCAGCTCAGATCCGTGATATGATGCTGGAAGTGAAGGCGTTGGATTAGATGGGAGAAAACGAATGAAAATTTTAGTCATAAATGGACATCCTGACAAGGGAAGTTTCTGTCAAGAAATTTTTCAAACGATTGTAGAAAATATTGACTCAAATCATCATGAGCTTGAATCTATTAACCTAAATGAGATAGATTTTGATCCTGTATTACGTTATGGTTATCGAAAACGGATGGAAGAGGACCCCTTCATACTTCGCTCTCAGGAATTAATTCAGTGGACAGATCATTTCATTTTTGTTTATCCAATTTGGTGGAGTAGTATGCCTAGTTTATTGAAGGGGTGGATTGATCGTGTTTTCACGCCAGGAATTGCGTACTCTGCCAATAATCAAGGAAGTTTTATTTTAAACTACTTAAGGGGTCAGCAGTTTAAAAAGTTACTAAAAGGAAAAACAGCTAGTATTTACGCAACATCCATGGCACCAACATGGTGGTACAAAGTATTTTCAGGTCCTATCAATATCCCAGACAGTTATGGAATATCAGTATTAAAGAATGCTGTCCTGAATCATTGCGGTATCAAAACAAAGAAAGTTTCAATTTTGGGTGAGTTAGGGCGTGAGGTGAATACAAATTCTACAAGACAAAAATATCTACAAAAAGTAGCTGAGGAAGTCAAGGCGTTGGATTAGGAAAAAGTATGGTTTATTTAAGAAAACTAATTGAAGAAGATTTGGTGTCTTTGTGGGAAATAGCTTATTCACAATCTAATCCAATTTGGAAACAGTATGATGCTCCCTATTATGACGATTATCAGCATTTTCCTAATTTTCAAGAATTTAAACTACAAAAATCAGAATCTACTCTAAACAACTCAAATCGCCTTGGTATTTTTGTTGATGATAAATTAGTTGGGACTGTTTCGCGCTACTGGGTATGTAAACAAACAAGATGGATGGAATTGGGGATTTGTATTTATGATAACAAATTTTGGAACTCTGGCATTGGAAAAGCTGCTATGCTACAATGGATAGATCGGACATTTAAGGATTACTTGGTGTTGGAGCATCTTGGTTTGACAACTTGGTCAGGAAATCTTGGTATGGTAAAACTTGCTGAAAAATTAAGAATGCAAAAAGAAGCTCATATTCCAAAAGTTCGTTATTACCAAGGCAAATATTTTGATAGTATTAAATATGGTATTCTGAGAGAAGAATGGAGTAAAATAAATGAACCTAACTATCAAACAAATGGAAACTCCTGAAGAGATAGAAGGTAAATCCCTCGTTCACTGGCAAATGTGGAGAGAGGCTTATGACGACCTTTTACCTGCTGAATTTCAGGAGACGATGACATTAGAAAGATGTCGATTCTTTAGTCAAAAATATCCAGAAAATACATTGATTGCGATGGACGGCATGAAGGTAGTTGGTTTTATCAGTTATGGAAACTTTCGTAATGAGACTATTCAAGCTGGTGAAATTATCGCCTTATATGTTTTAAAAGACTATTATGGAAAAGGTATTGCTCAGAAGTTAATGACGGAAGCTCTGACTACTCTTGAACATTTCTCTGAAATATTCTTATGGGTATTAAAAGAAAATAAGCGAGCCATTGCTTTTTATCAAAAAATGGGTTTTACTGTTGATGGCCAAGAAAAAATACTTGAACTTGGAAAGCCTATCATTGAAATTAGAATGGTATTTAAGAGTTCAGCAAAATCAGAGAGTTAAATACAAGGACAGTTGTGATTTGTTTTCAGATTGCACAATGAACAAATGATTACGTTTTAGGATATATTTTTAAATAGAGAGAAGTTATTGTGAAAGTAAAAGAGACGAAGTATAAGAAGTCATCGGGGCTAGATTCTCATAAATTAGTAGGGTTCTGTCTTATATTTAGTTTGGTATTAGTGATAGGATTTGGTGTTAATCAAATTTTTAATATCTTACCAATTCCATTGCCCTACAAGGAAATCAATTATAGTTTTCCCTTGTATCTGAATCTTTTTTGTCTAGTTTATAGGGTATTTGACTATTTTTTTCTAGACTCGTCTAGAAAAAAGATGACCCTAAAAAGATTTACTGAATTATTTATCTATCTTAATAGTATCGGTTTAATTGTACATCTTTTTATAGGGATTGGTGGGAAAAACAGTAAGGGTATTCTGCCTTCCCTCTTATCCTTAGATCACCGCTACATCTGGTTTCCAATTTCAACTTACCTGTTCTTTTTCTCCCTTGCTGGCTTAACCGTTCTATTGCAGAATCATATGAAAAAATGAGGAATATACCATGATGAAACATTTAACTTTTTTAGAATGGTCTATCTGATTTTACTAGCATTTGTCCTTATCGATTTTGCCTTTCAATATTTGGTTTATCATTCACCCCCATTCTTTGGGACAGTTGGCTTTTCCTTTTAATTTTTACTCTGTTTATTCACTTTTGGAGACCTTTGGTAATTCTTGATCTTCTTTTTGGGATAGTTGGAATACAATTTATTCCTATAGTATTTAATACAGGGCTCTTTTTACCAGTTATTTTGGTTATAGCGCATAATATTTGTGATTATTTTAAGAACCGATATCATCTCTTAGAAGGAATCCGTAGCGCTTTTTGTAGTTTCTATATCTGGTTATTTGTAATTGTCGTTTTCGCCTTTACTCCAAATCCTTCTGTTCCAATCACTATTGATTATGAAGTTCAGGAACAAGAAATCGTCATTCAAAAAGGATATTTGCTTCATGAAGTATATTATTACCATGAACGAATAAATCCCTTCATTATGAAATCTAAAATCAAGTACGAAAAAGTCATTTAATATAGAAATAGAGTCCTATGTCCTGTTCCAAATTAATGATTTTAGAAAGTATATTGTATTAAGCTCGAAAGATAATGGCAGATATGATTTATTTGTATACATCAATCTGGCTCCTTTGAAATACTCAAAAGTTATTCTAGGTCCAAAGGTTACGGATGCAGACTATATTGCTCCTTATCTCAAGCTTGCCAATCCTGATATAGAGATAGAAAGTTCGCAAATTCCTTATCGTTCAGTTTAGAAAAAATTAAAGCTTCAAAGAAATTATAATCTTTTATTAATAAGGAGAAGCTAGTAATGAAAAAATGGTTACTGTTCATTTTCTTCATTGTAAATATTGTCCCTTTATTCTTTATTCTACGTTTTGCCTTCCTTATCTTTACAACAACTTATGATATTTTTCCTGAAGCAAATCAAGCGGAAGTAGAGACAGCAGTAAGAAGAACCCTTGATTTGTATGGTTTTAAAGGAGATATGAAGGTTACGAAGTTTTCTAGAGATAAATGGACTTCTGAAAAATACAAAATTGAATACGATTATAGTGAAGAAGTTGATGGAAGTAGAGTCACTGTGAGTCATGCCTTGTTTTATCGTCCAAAGTCCTCAAAATACAATCCCCAAAAGACTGATGAAGAACTAGCCTATGATGGGACTACGAAAACTATGATACAAGAATTTTCAGACATGGCTCATAAACTAATCAACCAGCATCCTGTCAGTGTTACTAACAAAGAGAAGGTAGAGAGTTTTTTTAAGCAATATGAAAATCCAAATCTAGAATATGTGAATAGTTACTGGAGTGTCGATACTGAATCTGGGGATATTCAAGACTATTATGATCTCATTGAAAAGAACCGTAAGGAAGGGAAAGCTTTTCAAGGTTTGTATGATATTCCTATTGATGAATTCTTGGGAAAAGAAATGATTAAAGGATACATCATCTATCGCGATATTGTTTTAGAAGAGGGTGAGAAAGATTATTTTGATAGTGAAGGCGGACTGACAGGATTTATTTCAAATGGGATAGATAATGCCGAGTTGCCAGATGCCTTTTATGAAGTTTCTTACTACTATGGTGCTAAAGGATATCGTTCAGGTAGTAGTGTTTCTTTAAAGGTTCAAAACCATAAGATGCTCTATTATGGAAGTAATTTTAACTAAAAATTGTATATGTAATAATTTGTGTTAAAATAATAGACGAGATAATTTAAAAGTGATAGATATTAGTCATTAGTTAGTAGTTTGAATTTAAAGGAGAAATAAATAGTGAAAAATTCAAGTACTTTTAACAAGCTTATTTATACTGTCCTATATTCCTTACTGATAGCATTTGTTATTGTTCATTTCATATTATGGTCATTTGGTTTATCATTTACGCCGATTATTTGGAATATTTGGCTCTTTCTTCTAATTTTTACTCTATTTATTCGCTTTTTGAGGTCCTTTGCAATTCTTGATCTTCTATTTGGGATATTTGGACTGAAATTTATTCCCATAGCGTGGAATACAAGGCTTTTTGTTCCAATTATCCTCTCTATTTCGCATATTTTTATTTACTTTTTAAAGGGGAAATATCGCTTCCTTGAAGGAGTACGCAGTGCGATTTGTAGTTTTTATATTTGGTTATTTGTAATTGTCGTCTTCGCTTTTATTCCAAATCCTCCTGTTCCAATCACTATTGATTATGAAGTTAGGGAAAAAGAAATTGTCATAACAAAAGGATATTTGCTTCATGATGTATACTATTATCATGAGCTGATCAATCCCTTCATCATGAAATCTGACATCAAGTCTGAAAAAATTATATAATAAATTAGAAAGTGAGTAAATTTATGTCCCGTTCCCAATTAACGATTTTAACAAACATTTGTCTGATTGAAGATCTTGAAAATAAGCAGGTAGTTATGCAATATCGGTCTCCTGAAAACAATCGCTGGTCTGGTTATGCCTTTCCTGGAGGTCATGTAGAAAATGGCGAGGCTTTCGCAGAGTCTGTCATTCGTGAAATCTATGAAGAAACAGGATTGACTATCCAAAATCCTCAACTTGTCGGCATTAAAAATTGGCCACTAGATACAGGTGGGCGCTATATTGTCATTTGTTATAAGGCGACTGAGTTCTCTGGTACCCTTCGTTCTTCAGATGAAGGAGAAGTATCTTGGGTGCAAAAAGACCAGATTCCAAACTTGGATCTGGCCTATGATATGCTACCCTTGATGGAGATGATGGAAGCACCTGACAAGTCTGAATTTTTCTATCCTCGCCGTACAGAGGACGGCTGGGAGAAAGAAATTTTCTAGTCTTTTACTAAATAACCTAGCTGATTCAAGGCCTCCTCGATATAATGGAGGTCTTGTTGTGTCTCAGCTTCAACAAGGTGGTAATGGATGCCGTCTGTCAATTCAGAAAGGGGTCTAAAGTCTGAATTCTCGACTTGTTCCAGAAAGTGCTGGACATCTCGGCGACAGGTGAGTTTGAGCAGAGTCTCGATTTCTCCATAGACAGGATGGTCAATCAAGGTATTCTGAACACGTCCGCCATTATCTACAATAGCTAGAAGTTCCTGCCCAATTTCTTCCAGTTCATGTTTCACTTTAAAGAGTTTGTGAACGTAGGGGCTGGCATTGTTTTCTTTATAGATATAGCCACGATTGGTAGATAGGATAGGAGCACCATCGGCTCTCAAGATGGCAATGTCTTGGACGATAATTTGGCGCGTGACATGAAAGTGTTCAGCCAAGGTCTGACCATTGAGAGCTTTTGGTGACTCTTTTAACAGTTTGAGAAGGGCTTGTTTGCGATCTTTTGTCATAGCTTTTCCTTTTAGCGACGTTTTCGAAGCACTTTATAGACAGCTAATGCTAATGTGTAGTCTACCATACTGTGGATAATTGTGCCAAATCCAACTAGGACAAAGAGAACATAAAACATATTTTCAACGTTTGTTCCTGAAGTAGCATAGAAGATGATACAAGCTAGCACTTCAGCAATGGCATGAACGACACCCAGAACAAAGTTGAAAATCCAAGACGCCTTTGGTTTATCCAAGGTTTCAGGGAATTTTTTTAAGTAAAATGCTCCCAAAATACCAAAAACGATGTGAGAAAAGGCGCGCAGGACGATAACCATGGGATAGCCAGCCATCAAAAAACCAAAACTAGAAGCGATGATCACAAAAACAGCCATCAAAGGTGAAAGAAACATGGCAATAAAGATGGCGATATGACTTCCCAAGGTGTAAGAAGCGGGCGGAATGACGATTTTAAAAGGCATAATGATCGGAATCAAAATCGCGATTGCTGTGAGTAAGGCAGTCATGGTCATAAACTGCGTTTTTTTTCGTATATCCATAAGAACCTCCATTTATCTGTATATACACAAGTATAGTACAATAAATAGATAGACATGTCAAGAATTTATTTTGATTTTATTGAAAATTTTCAAAAGTATAGGTGGTAGATTCAAAGGATTTTCATATATTTTTAAAATTTTGAACGAATGACTCCTTGGTAAATAACCATTTATGAATATAAGATGAGCCTTTACTGGTGAAAACTAAAACTCCACCTTCAGAACGAAAGTGGAGTTGTTTTTATTTTTTCAAGGTTTGTAAACGTGGGACAATTGCTGCTGTGAGAACTGCAGAGATGACAAGCTCAGCAATTGAGTTGGTTGAAATAACGGTAGCTAGGAGTTTTTGGATATTTCCATCGAAGACATTTCCAAAAAGGAAGAAGATTCCACCAAGGACAAAGACGGTGTTTGTTAGGGAACCGAGAGCTCCTGCAATGATGAGACCCGTTCTGTTTTTCAATAATTTATAAACTACATAAGGTGTAAGACCAATCAAAATACGAGGTAGGATGGCAATCATTGCGGAATAGATGTTTCCGTTTGGTACAAATGGTGAGAAGAGGTAGCTAGTTGGCAAGATAGTAATTGTATTAACTGTTAAGCTGATCATCCCCATCAAGAAGCCAAGGATTGCACCAATTCGTGGGCCGTAAATAATACTTGCAATAATAACAGGAATGTGTACGATTGTTGGTTTAATTGGGAATGGCAATACATTAAATAAGATAGAGCTAAGCAGATGGATGACAATCATGCTTGCAAAGAAGATAGCAACAGGTGCGATGTTAGAGCGTTTTTTCATTGAGAGTTTCCTTTATTCTTTCTATAATAGTTTCCAAATCGGCTAAAGCGCCGCTTCCGAAGTCGCCACAGGCTAGTAGAGATTCCTTTGGAGAGATAATCTGATAACCATAGGTCTCTAATGTTTTTAGATTAGCCTGAGTTGCCGGATGGTCATACATTTTTGTGTTCATGGCAGGAGCAAGTAGTTTAGGAATGTTTTGGGGTAAAGCTAATGCTGTACTAGTCACTATGTTATCAGCAAAGCCATGTGCTAGTTTTGCAATGGTGTTAGCTGTAGCAGGGACTACGATAAAAAGATCGGCTTCCTTTCCACGTTCGATATGATTGACTTGATCAGGATAGGGTTCCTGCATGACATCAAGGTGGACTGGATTCTGTGAGAGCACCTGTAGTGTCAAAGGCTGGATAAACTCTCTCGCCGCCTCAGTCATTAAGACAGTGACATCATGGCCTTGTTTTTTTAAGGAACTAACTAAGTCTGCTGACTTGTAGGCGGCAATAGAACCAGTTATTGCGATGAGAATATTTGCCATTTCTTTCCTTTCTATGAATCGTATGCTTGAATTTTTTCAAGGAGGAGGCTTGCAATTTCCTCTTTTGTTTGAACAGTTTGAAGATGCTCTTTTTCAACAAAGATTGCCCGATGCTGATTTGCTGAAATTTGAGTAAGGTCATTTGCAATGATCAAGTCAGCTTGGTTCTTGATAAGACTCTGTCTAGCAATTTCTATGAGATAATCCTCAGAGACATCAACTAGCAGTTTGAAACCAATCAGATGAATAGCAGGATTCCATTCTTTGACTAGAGAGATGATTTTGGGTGTTTTTTTCAGGAATAAAACCTGAACCTCATCAGTTGAAGAAATCTTAGTCTGATGATTCTGCTTGTTTAAGAATTCTTCTAGATTGGAGCTAGCCTCAACTTCCTCAAGCCCTGTCATATAAACAGGAGTGTAGTCCGACACGGCCATTGAATGAATTAGAACTTGATAATGTTGAACGCGTTCTTTCATTTCTAATAGAAGGTCATGGGTATTTTTAATTTCCCGAATGGTTAAATAGGGATGAAAATCTGGCTTCAGAGCTCTGTGAGTAGTGATAAGACAAACCTCGTGCCCTGCAGCAAGTAAGATTTCAGTGATGATTTTCCCCAAGCGACCCGTTGAATGGTTAGTGATAGAGCGGACGCTATCGATTGCTTCACTTGTACCGCCTGACGTAACTAAAATTTTCATAGGATTATTGTACAAAAAAAAGAAATGCAAGTCAAAGAAAGCGTTTGTTATTTTATCTAATTTTCCAGCAAGATTATAGTTTTTGGCTATAAAAACTTATAAAAACTTATAAAAAGTAAAAAAGATGACTAAAATCAGCCTTAAAACTTGATGTTTATAAACTTTAGCAAGCTTTTTGTCTGTGAAAAATCTTTTTTTGTGTTATAATGAATTATCACATTAGAGGTTAGAGGAGTTTTGAATGAAAACAGATATTGAAATCGCACAGAGTATTGAGTTGAAGCCAATTGTGGATGTTGTGGAGAAACTTGGTATTTCTTACGATGATTTGGAATTGTACGGAAAGTATAAGGCTAAGCTTAGTTTTGATAAAATTCGTGCGGTTGAGAACAATCCAGTTGGTAAATTAATCTTGGTTACTGCTATTAACCCAACACCAGCGGGTGAAGGAAAGTCAACCATTACCATCGGTCTTGCAGATGCCTTAAACAAAATCGGCAAGAAAACCATGATTGCTATCCGCGAACCATCTCTTGGACCAGTAATGGGGATTAAGGGTGGTGCCGCTGGTGGTGGTTATGCGCAAGTTTTGCCGATGGAAGACATCAACCTCCACTTTACTGGGGATATGCATGCCATTACAACTGCCAACAACGCCCTTTCTGCATTGATTGACAACCACTTGCACCAAGGAAATGAGCTGGGAATTGACCAACGTCGTATTATTTGGAAGCGTGTTGTGGACTTGAACGACCGTGCTCTTCGCCATGTGACTGTTGGTCTTGGCGGTCCTCTAAATGGTATTCCACGTGAGGATGGTTTTGATATTACAGTTGCTTCTGAAATCATGGCGATTTTGTGCTTGGCGACGGACATCGAGGACTTGAAACGCCGTTTGGCGAATATCGTTATCGGCTATCGCTACGACCGTACCCCTGTTTCTGTAGGGGATTTGCAGGTTGAAGGTGCCTTGGCTTTGATCTTGAAGGATGCTATTAAGCCGAACTTAGTTCAGACAATTTACGGTACACCCGCTTTTGTACACGGTGGTCCTTTTGCCAATATTGCTCATGGATGTAACTCAGTTTTGGCAACAAGCACAGCCCTTCGCTTGGCTGACTATACAGTTACTGAAGCTGGTTTTGGTGCGGATCTTGGCGCTGAGAAATTCCTTGATATCAAGACACCAAACTTGCCAACTTCTCCGGATGCAGTAGTTATTGTCGCAACCCTTCGTGCCCTTAAGATGAATGGTGGCATTGCTAAAGACGCTCTTACAGAGGAAAATGTGGAAGCCGTTCGCGCAGGTTTTGCTAACTTGAAACGCCACGTTGAGAACATCCGTAAGTTCGGTATTCCAGCAGTTGTTGCGATTAACGAATTTGTCACTGATACAGAAGCTGAAATCGCAGCCTTGAAAGAACTCTGTGCTTCAATCGATGTTCCAGTTGAGTTGGCTAGTGTCTGGGCTGATGGTGCAGAAGGAGGAGTAGCTCTTGCTGAAACGCTTGTCAAGACTATCGCTGAAAATCCAGCCAACTACACACGTCTTTATGACAATAACCTTTCTGTCCAAGAAAAGATTGAAAAGATTGTTACAGAGATCTATCGTGGTAGCAAAGTGAACTTTGAGAAGAAAGCTCAAACGCAAATCGCTCAAATCGTTCAAAACGGTTGGGACAAATTGCCAATCTGTATGGCTAAAACTCAGTACAGTTTCTCTGACAATCCAAATGCACTTGGAGCTCCAGAAAACTTTGAAATTACCATTCGTGAATTGGTACCAAAATTGGGTGCAGGTTTTATCGTTGCCCTAACTGGTGATGTTATGACCATGCCAGGGCTTCCAAAAAGACCAGCCGCTCTCAATATGGATGTTGAAAGCGATGGAACTGTTCTAGGCTTGTTCTAATAGTTTAATTGAAGTCAAATGAGTTTGGAAAAACTATCCAAGCTCATTTTCTTGTCTAGATATGAGGCCTTGTCTTCAGCTGATGACAGAGTTTTCTTCTACAAGCAACCAGTCTAGGTAAAGATATTTTCCCTGATTTCTGATATAATAGAAATATTGACTTCAAGAGTAAGGAAGAGAAAATGAACGCATTATTGAATGGAATGAATGACCGTCAAGCTGAGGCGGTACAAACGACCGAAGGTCCCTTATTGATTATGGCGGGGGCTGGTTCTGGGAAGACTCGTGTTTTAACTCACAGAATCGCCTACTTGATTGATGAAAAAATGGTTAATCCTTGGAATATCTTGGCCATTACCTTTACCAATAAGGCTGCGCGTGAGATGAAGGAGCGTGCTTATGGGCTCAATCCAGCAACTCAGGACTGTCTGATTGCGACCTTTCACTCCATGTGTGTTCGTATTTTGCGTCGTGATGCAGATCACATTGGCTACAACCGTAATTTCACCATTGTAGATCCTGGTGAACAGCGAACCCTCATGAAACGCATTCTCAAGCAATTAAACTTGGATCCGAAAAAATGGAATGAACGAACCATTTTGGGAACCATTTCCAATGCCAAGAATGATTTGATAGATGATGTGGCTTATGCTGCCCAGGCTGGCGATATGTACACACAAATCGTGGCCCAGTGTTATACGGCCTATCAGAAGGAGCTTCGTCAGTCTGAGTCCGTTGATTTTGATGATTTGATTATGTTGACCCTGCGTCTATTTGATCAGAATCCTGACGTCTTGACCTACTATCAGCAGAAGTTCCAGTACATTCATGTTGATGAGTATCAAGATACCAACCATGCCCAGTACCAATTGGTCAAACTCTTAGCTTCACGCTTTAAAAATATCTGCGTGGTCGGTGATGCGGACCAGTCTATTTACGGTTGGCGTGGGGCTGATATGCAGAATATCTTGGATTTTGAGAAAGATTATCCTCAAGCCAAGGTCGTTTTGTTAGAGGAGAATTATCGTTCAACCAAAACCATTCTCCAAGCCGCAAACGACGTCATCAAAAACAATAAAAATCGTCGTCCTAAGAATCTCTGGACCCAGAATGCTGATGGGGAGCAAATCGTTTATTACCGTGCTAACGATGAGCAAGATGAGGCAGTTTTTGTAGCCAAAACCATCGATGAACTTGGTCGCACTCAAAACTTCCTCCACAAGGATTTTGCAGTTCTTTATCGGACTAATGCGCAATCCCGTACTATTGAGGAAGCCCTGCTCAAGTCCAATATTCCTTACACTATGGTCGGCGGAACCAAGTTCTACAGCCGTAAGGAAATCCGTGATATTATCGCCTACCTTAATCTCATTGCGAATCTGAGTGATAATATCAGTTTTGAGCGTATTATTAACGAACCTAAACGCGGAATCGGCCCAGGAACTGTTGAGAAAATCCGTGACTTTGCGAATATTCAAAATATGTCTATGCTAGATGCTTCAGCCAATATCATGTTGTCTGGCATCAAAGGGAAAGCAGCCCAGTCTATCTGGGATTTTGCCAATATGATTCTGGATTTGCGGGAGAAACTGGATCAATTAACCATTACAGAGTTGGTTGAGGTGGTTCTTGAAAAAACAGGTTATGTTGATATTCTTAATGCTCAGGCAACCTTGGAAAGCAAGGCGCGGATTGAAAATATCGAAGAGTTCCTATCTGTTACCAAGAACTTTGATGACAATCCTGATAGTCTGGAAGAAGAAACAGGTTTGGATAAACTCAGTCGTTTCTTGAATGACTTAGCCTTGATTGCGGATACGGATTCAGGCAGTCAGGAGACATCTGAAGTAACCTTGATGACCCTCCATGCAGCGAAAGGACTCGAGTTCCCAGTTGTCTTTATCATTGGGATGGAGGAAAATGTCTTTCCGCTTAGCCGTGCGGCTGAAGATCCTGATGAACTGGAAGAAGAACGCCGTTTGGCCTATGTAGGCATTACGCGCGCAGAAAAAATCCTCTATCTGACCAATGCCAACTCACGTTTGCTTTTTGGGCGTACCAACTACAACCGTCCGACTCGTTTCATTAACGAAATTAGTTCAGACTTGCTTGAATATCAAGGCTTGGCTCGTCCAGCCAATACCAGTTTTAAGGCATCTTATAGCAGTGGTGGGATTGCTTTCGGTCAAGGAATGAGTTTGGCTCAGGCTCTTCAAGAACGGAAACGCAATGCTGCACCAAACTCTATCCAGTCAAGTGGTCTCCCATTTGGACAGTTTGCAGCTGGAAATAAAAAAGATTCGACTGATACAAGCTGGTCTATTGGAGATATTGCTCTTCATAAGAAGTGGGGTGAGGGAACTGTTCTGGAAGTTTCAGGTAGTGGTGATACTCAGGAATTGAAAATCAATTTCCCAGAAGTAGGGCTGAAAAAACTTCTAGCCAGTGTTGCCCCAATTGAGAAAAAAATCTAATTTTCCATCCTTCTCACGAATAATAAAGTGAGGAGGATTTTTATGTATAGTATTTCATTCCAAGAAGATTCACTTTTACCGAGAGAAAGACTGGTTAAAGAAGGAGTAGGGGCTCTGAGCAATCAAGAATTGTTAGCCATTCTGCTCAGAACCGGAACGCGTCAGGCTAATGTTTTTGAAATCGCTCAGAAAGTCTTGAATAGTCTTAATAGTCTAACTGATCTAAAAAAAATGACTCTGCAGGAATTGCAAAGTCTGTCTGGTATTGGACGTATTAAAGCCATTGAACTACAAGCGGTGATTGAACTAGGGCATCGTATTCACAAACATGAAACACTTGAGATGGAAAGTATTCTCAGTAGTCAAAAGCTAGCCAAGAAAATGCAACAGGAACTTGGGGACAAAAAACAAGAGCACCTAGTGGCGCTCTATCTCAATACTCAAAATCAAATCATTCATCAGCAGACCATTTTTATCGGATCTGCGACACGTAGTATTGCTGAACCGAGGGAAATCCTTCACTATGCTTTGAAGCATATGGCCACCTCTGTGATTCTCGTTCATAACCATCCATCAGGTGCTGTATCTCCTAGTCGAAATGATGACCATGTCACTAAGCTAGTCAAGGAAGCCTGTGAACTGATGGGAATCGTTTTCTTGGACCACCTGATTGTCTCGCACTCTGATTACTTTAGTTACCGTGAAAAGACGGATTTGATTTAGAGTTCGTTAACAACATAGTCAAATAGCGTTTTATCCTTGGGGCGGTTTTCAAAGAGAAACTCAGGATGCCATTGAACACCAAGATAAGGAAAATCATCTGTCGTTGTGACTGCCTCGATAATCTTATCCTTGGGATCATAAGCCACAACCCTTAAATTTGGTGCCAGATCTTTTATGCTCTGATGGTGGAAGGAGTTGATGTGAGAGATTTCTCCATAGATTTCTCGGAGAATTGTATCAGGCTCCGTTACGAGGCGTTGGGTCGTGTATTCGGCTGAACAGTCCTGCCAATGATCCTCGATATCTTGGTGAAGCGTACCTCCCATAGCGACATTGAAAAGCTGGGTACCCCGACAAACAGAGAAAATTGGTTTCTTCTGCTTGATGGCTTCTCTGATAAGGGCTAATTCAAACTGGTCTCTTTGAAGATGGTAGTCATCGCTGTCAATTGTTTTAGGCTGGCCATAGAATTTTGGATCAACATTTTGCCCACCTGTTAGGATGAGTTTATCAATCATAGCGACGTAATGGCTTGCCATTTCTTGATCACCAATCGGTAGGATGATTGGAATTCCACCAGCGTCCTTGACTCCTTCAACAAAGCCTTTTGCTGCATAGCTCATCATGATGTCATCATCTGGATGAGTTTTTTCATTTCCTGTAATCCCAATAACTGGTTTATTCATAAATGCTTTCGCTTTCTAATCCTCTTTCCGCATAAAATAGAGGAGAGTTTGGAGTTCACTTGTCAAATCGACGTACTGAACAACTACATCTTTTGGAAGGTGCAGGTGAACAGGAGAAAAGCTGAGAATACCTTTTATACCCGCATCGACCAAAAGATTGGCAACTTCTTGTGATTTAACACTTGGAACAGTTAGGATAGCAGTTTTGATATCTGCTTCTTTGATCTTTTCTTTAATCTGAGAGATGCCATAGATAGGAATCCCGTCAGGTGTCTGGGTGCCAACTTCTGGATGGTCATCTAGGTCAAAGGCCATGATAATCTTCATCTTGTTGCGCTCATGGAAGCGGTAGTGGAGAAGGGCGTGCCCCATATTACCAATTCCAACCAACATAACATTAGTAATCGAGTTATCATTTAGGAGATCAGCAAAAAAATTCATCAATTTTTTGACATCATAACCAAATCCACGACGACCTAGTTCACCAAAATAGGAAAAATCTCGACGAACGGTCGCAGAATCGATACCGATAGCCTCTGCAATTTGTTTGGAGTTGGCACGTTCGATTTTCTCGGCATGAAATCTCTTGAAAATTCGATAGTAAAGAGAGAGTCTTTTTGCTGTTGCTTTTGGAATAGCAGACTGTTTATCTTTCACAAAATCACAACCTTTCTATTCTTCTATTTTATAGAAACATTGTGAAAAAATCAACAAAAATAAGAAAAAACTAAGAAATTTCTTAGTTTTAGTCTGAAAAATTAGCTTGTGAAAGAAAACGATAGAGATCTCCGACTAATCCTTGGTAGATAACTTTATCATCAAGGGTTAACGAGGTGACCAGAAATGTATCTGCTAGGGTCACGCATCCTGATAGAGATAGCATGAGCTCATCGTAGTCTGAATATTCAAGTATACGCTCAACTTGGTAACTATCTTGATAAGTAAGTCGATACATAGTAAACTATCTTTCTACTTTAGTGAAAATATCGCGTTCTACAAGACTGTCCATGAGGAAGTAGAATTTTTCTTGGTGGATATGGTGTTCCTCAGATTTAAAAATATTCACCAAACGAAGACCTGATTTGTCAGTGATATTAATTTTAACACCTGTAAGCTCTTTATTGATGATAATTTTTAATAGGAAACCTTCTCCACTATTTGGGATTTTTTCAAGTAGACGAGTCAGTTCGTAGTTTCCGACTTTTGTTTCAAAGAAAGTATTATCTTTCAGTGTGAACTTTTTGACAGTTGGGCTAAGTGTGTAGTCGTAGCGGCAGTTTTGTAGTTTAATGGTTTTTTCGAATGACATTAGATTAATCTCCAATAATATTTTTTAAGGTTTGTGCCAGTTGTTTCAGTTCTTCCTCAGTGTTAAGAGGAGAAAGACTGATACGGACGGATTCTGTTAAACAATGCGAATCAGACCCATAAAATGCTTCAAGAACATGACTGGTTTGCACAATACCAGCAGTACAAGCTGAACCGGTAGAAATTGAAATTCCTTCAAGGTCTAACCGTAGCAAGAGCAAATCATTTTTTTGACCAGGAAAGCCAATGTTGACAACATAAGGTAGTTGATGGTTGCTTTCATTGAGATAGTAGTCGAGACCTGCAATTTCTTCTAAAAAAGTAGATTTAAGTGCGCTTAGTTTTTGGTAATGTTCAACTTGGTCATTTAAATCCTCTTTGAGAGCAGCGACCATACCTACAATGGCAGCGAGATTTTCTGTTCCAGCCCGTTTCTTTTGTTCTTGGTCTCCACCGTGAAGGTAGGAATCAAAGTCTCCAGTCGATGCGTAAAGAAAGCCGATTCCCTTTGGTCCATGGAATTTGTGGGCAGAAGCACTGAGGAAATCAATTCCTAATTCCTCTGGATGGATAGGAATTTTCCCAATAGCTTGAACAGCATCTACATGATAAGCAGCAGGATGTTCTTTTAAAATACGTCCAATCTCAGCGATAGGTAAGAGACTACCTGTTTCATTATTAGCATACATGGTGGAAACGAGAATGGTATCGTCACGTAAGGCTTCTTGAATTTGCTGCGCAGTGATTTCTTGATTTACTGGTTGGATAATGGTCGATTCAAAGTCGAAATGTTGAACCAGATAATCAATGGTTTCAAGGACAGAATGGTGTTCAATAGCTGTCGTGATGATATGTTTTCCACGTTCTTGATGACGGAGACAATAGCCAATGATAGCGGTATTGTTACTTTCTGTACCGCCAGATGTGAAAAAGATTCGTTGTGGCTTGGTTCCTATTAAGTGGGCTAATTCTTGACGCGCTTCACGGAGCAGTTTGCCAGCCTGCCGACCATGACTATGAATACTAGAAGGATTCCCATGGGTTTCCTGCATGACCTTGGTCATTTCTGCAATAGCTACTGCTGACATAGGAGTCGTAGCAGCATTGTCCAAATAAATCAAAGAATCACCTTATTCCTTTTTATTATATGCAAAGAGTGGGCTAACTGGTTTTCTTTCGTGGATGCGGACGATTGCATCACCAATCAATTCGCTAGCGGTAATGTAGCACACATTTTTCGGAGTTCTTTCTTTGGTTGCTACAGAGTCTGTCACAAGGATTTCTTTGATGTTAGTAGCATCAAGAAGGTCAGCAGCGCCTTCTACAAAGAGACCGTGACTGGATACCGCATAGATTTCAGTTGCACCTTCACGCTCAACGATTTTGGCTGCTTCTGAGAAAGTACGTCCAGTATTTAGGATATCGTCAATCAAGATGGCCTTCTTGCCTTCAACATCACCGATGATATAGCCTTGGCTACGCTCTGAATCGTCTTGAGCATAGTCGATGATTGCGATTGGTGCATCTAAATATTCAGCTAAGCTACGGGCACGTTTGACACCAGAGTTTTTTGGACTTACAACAACGACATCTGATCCCAGCAACCCTTTATCGCTGTAGTGTTTAGCAAAGAGAGGAATTGTATAGAGGTTATCTACTGGAATGTCAAAGAAACCTTGAACCTGAACAGCGTGCAAATCAAGCGTTAGAACACGACTTACACCAGCCTTGACAAGCATATTGGCAACCAGTTTTGCAGTGAGAGGTTCGCGAGAAGAAGCGATACGATCCTGACGAGCATAACCAAAGTAAGGAAGAACAACGTTGATACTATGAGCACTTGCACGTACACAAGCGTCAACCATGATTAACAACTCCATCAAGTGGTTGCTAACGGGATAGCTGGTTGACTGGATGATGTAGACATCGTAACCACGGACACTTTCTTCAATGTTGACTTGGATTTCACCATCAGAAAATTGACGAGAGGATAATTTTCCGAGAGGTACACCAACTGTATCCGCAATCTTTTGAGCGATTTCTGGGTTAGAGTTTAGGGTGAAAAGTTTCATGTTGTTTCTATCTGACATTATAGACCGTCCTCTGTAAACTTTGTGAATCTCCTTTGAGAAAGTTCTGTTTTTCAAAGGGAGATTCTTTTATTTTTATCTTTTCTATTCTACCAAAAAAAGGAGATTATTTCAGCTTTTTTTCATGCTTTTAATAAAACGAATTAATTTTGAAGGAGCTTTCTGATAAGTAATCTGATTTTCTTCTAAGAATTTCTGAAAATCAGCTTTCCCTTTTTCATGGTCTGTGACTTCAAGCTCGAGTTCATAGTCTGTCTGATCAAAGTAGTGACTTTGATCTAAAGCCATTAGACCAATCGGCGTTTCCATTTCGTAACGAATAGTTGCAAGACAGCCCAGAACAAACCAGTCTTGGCTTTCAATACCAATCTTAGCAAGCTTTTCTAAAACGAGCCCTTGAGGAAGTTTTTGTTTTTCTAGGTAAAATTCAGCCTCTGGAAGAGTTAGTTTCTGGCTGTATTCCATATTTCCTACGGTTTGAGGTACTTTCAAGGTCAACTCCGCCCAATCTGAAAAGGTGCGAATGCGCATGGCAACCTTTTTTTCACGCAATTGGAAATCAGGTGTATCAATGTAGTAGTTTTTCTGTAGGACGGGTTGGATATGGGAAAACTGTTCTTTTAAATGATCGTAATCCTCTTTTTTCAGTAGTGTTTTCAGTTCAATTTCTAAATGTTTCATTTTTCTAACCTTTTTTTTTATCTTTGAAAGCGATTTATGGTATAATGGACAATGTATTTATTGTATATGATTGTAGTGAAAAAATCAAAAATTTTAAACAATACAATCACATACCAAAAGGGAGAAAATATGACCATAGAATGGGAAGAATTTTTAGATCCTTACATTCAGGCTGTTGGTGAATTGAAGATTAAACTTCGGGGAATTCGCAAACAGTATCGTAAGCAAAACAAGCATTCTCCGATTGAGTTTGTAACGGGTCGTGTAAAACCGATTGAAAGTATCAAAGAAAAGATGGCTCGTAGAGGAATTACTTATGCGAGTCTGGAACATGATCTGCAAGATATTGCGGGATTACGTGTCATGGTTCAGTTTGTTGATGACGTTAAAGAGGTAGTTGAAATTCTACGTAAGCGCCAAGATATGAGAGTCGTTCAGGAACGAGACTATATCACTCATCGTAAGGCTTCGGGCTATCGTTCTTATCACGTGGTTGTCGAATACACGGTTGATACAATTAACGGGGCTAAGACGATTCTGGCTGAAATTCAAATCCGGACTTTAGCCATGAATTTTTGGGCTACGATTGAGCATTCGCTCAATTATAAGTATCAGGGGGATTTCCCAGAGGAGATCAAGAAACGCTTGGAGATTACAGCTAGAATTTCCCATCAATTGGATGAAGAAATGGGGAAAATTCGTGATGATATTCAAGAAGCACAGGCGCTCTTTGATCCTTTAAGTAGAAAACTAAACGACGGTGTAGGAAATAGTGACGATACAGATGAAGAATACAGGTAAACGCATTGATCTGATTGCAAATAGAAAACCCCAGAGTCAAAAGGTTTTGTATGAGCTGAAAGACCAGTTGAAAAAACATCATTTTATACTCAACGACACCAATCCTGACATCGTCATATCAATTGGTGGGGATGGGATGCTTTTGTCTGCATTTCACAAGTACGAGAATCAGTTAGATAAAGTTCGATTTATTGGCGTACATACAGGACACTTGGGATTTTACACAGATTATCGCGATTTTGAGTTGGATCAGTTGGTTACCAATCTCCAACTGGATACTGGTGCCAAGGTTTCCTATCCTGTTTTGAATGTCAAGGTGACACTTGAAAACGGAGAAGTGAAAACCTTTCGTGCCTTAAATGAAGCTAGCATCCGTCGATCGGATCGCACCATGGTTGCGGATATCATTATTAACCACGTTCCATTTGAACGTTTTCGTGGAGATGGTGTGACTGTTTCAACCCCGACTGGAAGCACTGCCTATAACAAGTCCTTGGGTGGGGCTGTCTTGCATCCTACTATTGAGGCCTTGCAGTTGACTGAAATAGCGAGTCTTAACAACAGAGTTTATCGAACACTTGGTTCTTCGATAATCGTTCCGAAGAAAGATAAAATTGAGCTTTTACCGACTCGTAATGACTATCACACGTTATCGGTTGACAATAGCATCTATTCTTTCCGAAATATAGAACGGATTGAGTACCAAATCGACCATCACAAGATACACTTCGTAGCGACGCCAAGTCACACTAGTTTCTGGAATCGCGTCAAAGATGCCTTCATCGGCGAGGTGGACGAATGAGGTTCGAATTTATCGCAGATGAACATGTCAAAGTCAAAACCTTTCTGAAGAAACACGAGGTTTCTAAAGGACTGTTGGCTAAGATAAAGTTTCGAGGTGGGGCTATTCTGGTCAATGATCAACCTCAAAATGCAACTTATCTCTTAGATGTTGGAGATAGGGTTACCATTGATATTCCAGCAGAGGAAGGCTTTGAAACTCTTGAAGCCATTGATCGTCCTCTAGATATCTTGTATGAAGATGACCATTTTCTGGTTTTGAATAAGCCTTATGGAGTTGCTTCCATCCCCAGTATCAATCATTCCAATACCATTGCCAATTTTATAAAGGGCTACTATGTCAAGCGGGAATATGAAAACCAGCAGGTTCATATAGTGACCAGGCTTGATAGAGATACATCTGGTTTGATGCTCTTTACTAAGCACGGCTATGCTCATGCACGTTTAGACAAGCAACTGCAACGAAAGTCTATCGAAAAACGTTACTTTGCTTTAATTAAAGGAGCTGGTGTCTTGGAGCCTGAAGGGGAGATTATCGCCCCGATTGCGCGTGATGAAGATTCTATTATCACAAGACGGGTTGCAAAAGGTGGGAAATACGCCCATACATCTTACAAAGTTGTAGCGTCTTATGGAAATATTCATCTAGTTGATATTCGCCTGCATACTGGTCGAACTCATCAGATCCGAGTGCATTTTTCTCATATTGGCTTCCCCTTGTTGGGAGATGATCTCTATGGAGGGAGTCTTGATTATGGCATTAAACGTCAAGCGCTACATTGCCATTTCTTATCTTTTGATCATCCTTTTCTTGAAGAACAGTTGGAAATATCATCTCCACTGCCAGATGATTTTAAGAATTTAATAACTAAGTTATCAATTAATTAATATTAAAGGAGAAAACTCATGGAAGTTTTTGAAAGTCTCAAAGCCAACCTGGTTGGTAAAAATGTACGCATCGTTCTACCCGAAGGGAAAGAACCTCGTATCCTGCAAGCTACAAAACGTTTGGTTAAAGAAACAGATGTCATCCCAGTATTGCTTGGTAAACCTGAAAAAATTAAAATCTACCTTGAAATCGAAGGGATCATGGATGGTTATGAAGTAATTGATACCCAACACTATCCTCAATTTGATGAAATGGTTGCTGCGCTCGTTGAACGTCGTAACGGTAAGATAACAGAAGAAGAAGCTACTAGACTCTTACGTGAAGATGTAAACTACTTTGGTGTAATGCTAGTATATATGGGCTTGGTAGACGGTATGGTTTCAGGTGCACTTCACTCAACTGCTGCAACTGTTCGCCCAGCACTTCAAATCATTAAAACTCGTCCAAATGTAACTCGTACTTCAGGTGCCTTCTTAATGACTCGTGGTTCAGAACGTTATCTTTTCGGAGACTGTGCGATCAACATTAATCCTGATGCTGATGACTTAGCTGAAATTGCTATTAACTCGGCAATCACTGCGAAAATGTTTGGTATCGAACCCAAAATTGCAATGTTGAGTTACTCAAGTAAAGGTTCTGGTTTCGGTGAAAACGTTGATAAAGTGGTAGCAGCTACTAAACGTGCGCACGAACTACGCCCAGACCTTGAAATTGATGGGGAATTGCAATTTGACGCTGCCTTCCACCCTGAAACGGCAGCTTTGAAAGCTCCAGGAAGTAAAGTGGCTGGACAAGCAACTGTATTCATCTTCCCAAGTATAGAAGCTGGAAATATCGGTTACAAGATTGCGGAACGTCTCGGTGGTTTCTCGGCTGTAGGTCCTGTTTTACAAGGTTTGAATAAGCCAGTTAATGACCTTTCACGTGGATGTAGCTCAGATGACGTATACAATCTTACACTAATTACTGCGGCTCAAGCAGTTCATCAATAAGATTTAGAGGCTCTATAATATTTGTAGTGGGTAAATCCCCTATAGATATTATGGAGCCTATTTTGTTGTAGAAAAAAAAGTCCCATAAGATCTATAATGAAAAGCGACCAAACCATCATTAGAAAGAATCATATGGAACCATTACATT